>CAVYAJ010000001.1:0-16719 GCA_963766155.1 uncultured Actinomycetes bacterium
GGAGCTCTTCCTCATGTCGAAGGAAGGCCTCTTCGCCTCTCACGCCGACGTGCGCCAGATGCCCGAGGCGGGCGTCACGCTCGCCGTCGCCGACTAGGCGCGGGCCCACCCAGCCCGCTTGAAGAACGGGCTCGCTCTTCGAAGGTAGGGCGAAAGGCGTAACGCAAGCGGCTACGATTGCGCCGTGACCGGGGAGACCTCGACGCAATACGTCGCGTACACGCTGTACAAGGCGGATCCCGCCTGGCTGCGGCTTCCGATCGAGGAGCGCAGTGCCGGCAAGGAAGCCTTCGCCGAGGTCCTGTCGGCCTGGCAGGACCGGATGGAGCTCCGCTCGTACAGCCTCGTCGGCGTCAGGCCCGAGGTCGACTTCATGCTCTGGAAGCTCACGGAACGCTACGACGACCTTCGCGAGCTGACCACCGATCTGAACGGGACGCCGCTCGCCCCGTATCTGACGACGCCGTACTCCTACCTCGCGACCACCAAGCCGTCGCAGTACTTCGAGGACAAGAGCAAGCGGCCGCGACGGGTCGTGCCGCGCGGCGCGCCGTATCTCGTCGTCTACCCGTTCGTGAAGAAGCGGGAGTGGTACGCGCTGCCGATGGACGACCGCCGCCGCGCCATGCAGGAGCACGCAGCAATCGGAAGCCGCTTCGTCACGATCACGAACCACACGACCTACTCGTTCGGGATCGACGACCAGGAGTTCATGACGGCGTTCGAGTGCGAGAGCCCCGCCGACTTCCTCCAGCTGATGATGACGCTGCGCGAGACCGAGGCGTCGCGTTACACCGAGCGCGACACGCCGATCTTCGTCGGCACGGCGCAGGAGTTGCCCGAGATTCTCGACTCGCTCGACGGCGCCGCCGCCCGCATCGCAACTTCGTAGTCTCGACCCCGGGCTAGCCGTTCTGGGCGTCGTCAGGCGGTGGGCGAAGCCGGGCTTTGCCCGACTGATAGTCGCCGCCGACCAGGCGGCTAGTAGCCGTAGGTATGTTCGCGGCGCCAGACGCGCCAGAGCGAGTATCCGCACGCGGCGAGCACGAAGATGAAGACGAGCACCTCGAGGCTTCCGCTCGGATAGGGAGCCAGGATCGCGGCGCCCACGTTCACCACCGCGAGTCCCACGGCGCCGTAGAACACCGCGCGCGAGCTCGCCGACCACATGGCGATCTCGCCCCGCCGCTCGCGCCAGAGCAGGAAGAGGAAGAAGGCGATCGCGAGGAAGAACGCGATCCGTGCGAGCAGGAGCAGGCTGAAGAGCGCCGTCTGCAGCTGGAGCAGCCAGATCCCGACGGCGATCAGGAGGATGATCGCGAAGCCGCGGACTGTGGGGTTGATCCGGCTCATGCCGTGGTGAACGCGCGGATCGAAAGCGCCGTCGCCAGGAGGGTAGCTCCCACGAACCACGGCCAGGCGCCGGGCCGGCACGGGCGGCGCGTAGAGCCAGGGCGAGAGCGCCGCGAGGAGCGCGAATGTCCCGTACGCGTAGTGGAGCTTGTCGGGAGCACGCCGGCCGTCGGAGAGGAGCAGCAGCCCGAGCGCGACTTGCGCGATGAGGAGCGACTGCCCGAGCGCCAACGCGTGCGCGTACAGGCGGCCGGGATAGCTCTTCCGCCACAGGTAGATCCCGCCCCATCCGAACGCAAGGAGGTTGACCGTGATGACGAGCACCGCGTTCAGCTCATGGAGGCCAAGCACGGTCGCCACCCTAACGTTGCGTACACTCGTGGGGTGATCGAGGAAGGCAGCCCGGCTCCCGACTTCGAGCTCGTCAGCGACGCGGGCGAGCGCGTCCAGCTGTCCGGCCTGCGCGGCTCGCCTGTCGTCCTCTACTTCTACCCAAAGGACGACACCCCCGGGTGTACCACCGAGGCGTGCGAGTTCCGCGACGAGTACTCCCGCTTTCGGCAGCGCGGTGCGGTTGTGCTCGGCGTGAGCCCCGACGACGAGGCGTCACACGTCCGCTTCAAGGAGAAGTACTCCCTCCCGTTCACGCTCCTGGCCGATCCCGACCACAAGACCGCCGAGGACTACGGCGTCTGGGTCGAGAAGAACATGTACGGGAAGAAGCGCATGGGCATCAAGCGCTCGACCTTCGTGATCGACACGGATGGCAACATCGCCCGGGCGATGTACGGCGTGAAGCCCGAAGGCCACGCCGACCAGGTTCTCGAGGCTCTGCCCGGCTAAGCCGCTACGCGGGCCGGGCGGAAGCGCTGAGCGGTTCCCCAGACGGCCGCGACGACGAGCACGACAGCCGCGACGGCGATGAGAATCGCCTGGGCGGCGACGGCGAACGCGATCGCCTGCGAGGTGCCGATTCCGCTCGCGACCAGGATCGCGGCGCCTGCGCCTGCCTGAGTGGCGGCGCCGGCAGGAGCGATCGGAAGCGCCGAGGAGGCTGCGGCCGCGACGAGGAACGCGAGGGCGAGCGGGAACGAGACGCTGACGCCGAGCGCGGCCAGAAGGAAGAAGAGGCCGACGGCCCGGGCGACCCAGCAGGCGAGGACGAAGACCATCGCCTTCCAGGCCTCACGTGTGGCCGTCGTGCGGTCTGCAAGCCAGCGGGCGATGCGGAAACGGATGAGGCGGCCGCTCGCCATGAGGCGCGGCAACACCGAGATGACGATCGCCGATGCGAGGCCGGCGGCGGCCACGACGCCCATCCCGATGCGCACGCCGACGGAACTGTCGGACGTCGCCGCGGCCGAGGATGCGAGGGGCATCAGCGCGGCGGTGTCGATCAGCCCGAGCATGAAGAGGGAGAGACAGACGGTGCCGACGCAGGAGTCGCTCGCGCCGAAGCGACGGACGACTGCGACCCGGACGACGTCGTCGAAGCGGCCCGGGAGCGCGGCGCCGCCGACAGCAGCAGCGCCACCCGCGGCTGCGAGGGCCATCTTGTGCGGCCGCTGCGTGGGCGCGAAGAGGCGATGCCAGCCAAAGGCCTTGAAGGCATGCGAGAGTAGGAAGAAGCCACCCGCAGCGGCGACAAGCTGGAAGTCCGCGTTCGCAAGAGGCCAGCCCGTCTGGGCGAAGTGCTGGGCTGCCAGGACCGCGACGCCGATGCCGAGCACCGCCGAAGAAACGTTGAGCGCGATTTTGCCCTTGCGGGACCGGCACAGATCGATGAACGCTCGCATGTTCTTCACCATCGTCGCGTTACCCAGCGGTCTCAACCCGCAAAAGGGTACGAATGGGTGACCGAATCGAGGTAATGGAGGAGATAGGGGTGCGACCCAGTCGACTGGGCGCCAAGGGGAAGGCCGCTCGACCAGGGTAGAGGACCGGTTCAGACGGCGTCGCAGTCCTCGTCACACTGCTGAGGTTTGTTGCGCGCGCCGCCAGTCCTGCCGGCGCCGCACGCTCCTCGTCGTGCCCGCTCATCCTTCCGTTCTAGCCCCTCGCGCCCGGGGTCGCCCTTCGGTTCCTCGGCAGTACACCCGCCTCCCGAGGGTTGCGGAGGGGCGGCGCAAAGAAGATGGTCTGACGATGCCCGGCTCCCGAATCACCTGGGTGATCGGCGGCGCGGTGGTGGCTTTGATCGTCGTGGCCAGTGTCGATGCACTTCGCTCCCCCGATGACGGGGCGGCTACATCAGCGACTGCTGGGGTGACAACGGCGCGATTCTCCCCGACGACCACGGTTGTCACGGTTATCGACGACGAGGCAGAGGGCAACGACTTCGTACGGAACCAGGCACCCGACGACGTCGTGGACGAAGGGGGTGACCCACTGCCCGTCTGCAGCCAAGACCAGCTCCAGGTCAGCATCCCCCCTCTTCACGACACGGAGGGCGATGGCTTCTTCGGTTTGCTTCTGGTCCGCGCCGTCGACGATTGTCGTCTGGGTTACCCCTACTTTCGGGTCGCCCTCAGGGACAGTCGTGGTCAGCAGTTGCTCGTCTGGAACGGGCGGCTTCACTACAGCACAGACCACGGCCCGCTCCAGTTCGCCCTGACATCGGCCCACTTCGGGCCGGTTCCGTGTCAGTCGTGGGAGGTGTTCCCCGCGCTCGTGACGCTTGGCAAGGAGCCATCTCCCGAGGGACAAGTGTTCCGCCTTGAGGCACATTGCCAGGCGACCACGGAAGCCGGATAACCAAGAAGCAGGGGTTTTCTCTTATGCGGATGAGAGGACTTGAACCTCCACGAGCTTTCGCTCACACGGATCTGAACCGTGCGCGTCTACCAATTCCGCCACATCCGCGCGGTGTCGCGATTGTACCGACGGCGCTCAGCGGCTACTGACGGTGCGAGCGGTCGTCGTCGGTCTCTTCGAGCACCGGCAGGTTCGCCAGGTCGCGCTCGACGCTCGCCTGAAAATCGTCTTCCCGCCCGGCGTCTCCCTCGATCACCGTCAGGGCTTCCTTCCGCCGGGCCCGCTTTCTGCCGGCGCGCGCGTCGCTCCCGACCTTGGCCGAGACGCGCGGCCATTCCACCCCCGCGATCAACACGAGGGCGCACGCGAGAAGCACGAAGGCAACCACGCCCATCGCCTCATTGTAGTCCGGGGGCTAAAGGCCCGAGTGGTTTCTTCCGATTCGAGAAACATGTTTCCCCGGGACGTCCCGCTCGCCCTTCTCCTCATCAGCATGGCCTGGATGACGGTCGCCCGCGCCGTGCTCGTCTTCGCGCAGAAGCTCCCGCCCACTTGCCGGGACTGCGGCCTGAAGCTCGAGCGCCGCTACCTCGGCGAATCAGTCTGCAGCTGCCACCACTAGGCGGCTAGGCGCCGACGGTATAGAGGCTGCGGCCAGCTCGCTGGCCACGCACGAGCTTCCGCGCGTAGAGGCGCTCGTCGGCGGCCCGGTAGAGCGAAAGCGCGTTCTCCCCGTCCGCGGGGTAGACGGCCCAGCCGAAGGTGATCCGGCTCTCCTGGCGCGCCATCGCGCCCTCGAGCTTCGCGGCGAGTGCCGCGGCTTCATCGGTCCGTCCCAGAACCGTGAGGACGGCGAACTCGTCGCCGCCGACCCGGGCGACCTCGTCCTCCGGACGCAGCGAGCTCCCGAGCATCAGCGCGAGGCGCCGCAGCGCATCGTTGCCTTCGGCGTGGCCCTGCGAATCGTTGATCGACTTGAGCCCGTCCATGTCGCCGAGCAGGAGCGCGAACGGCAGGCCCGCCTCGAACCGCCGGGCGATGGCGGCCTCGAAGGCGCGCGTGTTCGGCAGGCCCGTGAGGAAGTCGCGCTCTGCGAGCACGCGCAGGCGCTCGACGAGCTCGCGGTCACGCGAAGAGAACCAGCCGAGCAGGCCGCCCATCGTCGCGTACGTGAGGAAGCGGAGCGGCGTCGACAGCGTGAGGAGCTCCGACGGCGAGATGTTGGGATTGATGACGACGCCGAGGGTGAAGAGGGCGACGGCGATCGCGCCGGCCAGGATCCCGCGCTTCACACCGCCGGTCAGCGCCAGGGCGGCGACCGGGAGGTAGAAAAGGTGGGCGATTCCAAGCCCCGGGACCTCGAAGACGACGAACGTCATGAACACGAGCGCAAAGCTCGCGATCGCGAGGCTCAGGACGAGCGATCGATGTTGGTAGGCCGCGTTCACCCTCTCCTGAGGAGAGTAGGAGCGCAGCCACTCCCTTTACGTCACTCCTTCGAGGGATTCTCAGGCTACGAGCTCGCGCACCGCACGGGCGAGCACGCGCGCCCCGAGCTCGCATTGCTCGGGCGGCGTGTACTCGTCGGGCGAGTGGCTGATGCCTCCGCGGCTCGGAACGAACAGCATCGCGGAGGGAACGTGGTGCGCGAGAACCATGGCGTCGTGACCCGCTCCGCTCGGCATCTGCCTGTACGAGGCTCCCTCCGCCTGGGCGGCCTCGACGAGCGCGTCCTGGAGCCCCTGGTCGAGCGCGACCGGAGGCTTTCGGTGCGTGGCGGAGACCTCCATGCCGAGGCCCTCCTCGGCCGCGACCCGCTTGACGGTGTCGCGCACGAACGCTTCGGCGCGCTCGAAGCCCTCGGCGGTCGGCGAGCGGACGTCGATCGTGAACTCGGCGAGCCCGGGGATCACGTTGAAGCCGCCAGGCTCGACCGAGACGATTCCGACGTTGGCGGTCATGTCCTCGCGGGCGCGCGCCTCCTGCCGCAGCTCGAGGACGATGCGCGAGGCGCCGGCGAGGGCGTCGCGCCGCCCGTCCATCGGCGTCGTGCCCGCGTGGTTGGCCGCGCCCAGGAGCTTCACGCGGAAGCCGAGGAGCCCGGTGATCGCCGTGACGATGCCGAGGTCCTCCCCGCTCTGCTCGAGAACGGGGCCCTGCTCGATGTGGAGCTCGAGGTAGGCGCCCACCCGATCGACGCCGCGCGCCTCGGTCAGGCGATCGAAGTCGAAGCCGGCGCGCGCCATCGCGTCGGCGACGCCGCGGCGGCGCCAGTCCTCGAGGTCGAGCTCGCCGCAGAAGGCACGGCTTCCGAGCATTCCGGTCTGGAAGCGGCTGCCCTCCTCGTCGTTGAAGGACACGACCCAGACGGGCCGCCTCGGCTCGACACCTTCGCCGCGCAAAACACGAATCGTTGCAAGGGCAGCCAGCACTCCGAGGGCGCCGTCGTACCGCCCGCCGCGCGGCACCGTGTCGAGGTGGGAACCGACGAGCACCGCCTGCCCCTCCCCCGCCTCCCAGCGGCCGAAGACGTTGCCGGCCGGGTCGAGGTCGGTCTCCAGCCCGAGGTCCTCGAGCCGGCGCATGAGCCAGGCGTTCGCCTGCGCGAGCTCCGGTGACCAGGCGAAACGGGAGACGCCGCCGCCGTCAGCGCCGATCTGCGCTGCAGCCTCGAGCTCAGCCGCGAGCGAGGACACCGCGCCTCTTCAGCCAGCGATAGAGCTCGACTCCGCCCGTGATCGCGAGCGCGATCCCGAACGCGAGCAGGAACCCCTTCCACGGCTGTTCCTCGAAGGCCCGGCCGCCGAAGTAGCCGAGCATGGCGGCATAGCCGGCCCAGAGGAAGCCGGCCGCCACGTCGAAGCGGATGAACCGGTGCCATGTCATCTCGAGCATGCCGCAGGTCAGGGTCACCACTGTGCGCCCGGCGGGGATGAAGCGCCCTATGAGGATCAGGTAGCCGCCACGGTCCTGGATCTGCTCCTCGGCCCAGTCGATCCGCTTGCGGCGCTCCCCCTTGAACCAGCGCGCGACGATCCGGTGTCCGGCTTTCCTCCCAATCCAGTAGGCGATGTTGTCGCCGAGGATGGCGCCGCCCGCCGCGCAGAGGATCACGAGCCAGAGCATGAGGTCGCCGGTCGACGCGAGCACGCCGGCAAGGATGACGGATGTCTCGCTGGGGACGAACGGGATGATCACGTCGAGGGCGGCGACGGCAAACAGGAACGCATACGTCCACGGCGAGCCGGAGACGTACTGCGTGAGGGCGTCGAACATCGTGCCCGCTAGTGCGCGTGCTCTTCTGGGAGCCCGAAGCGGCGGGCGGTGCCCTCCTCCGAGTCGAACTGGATGAGCACAGCGGCCTCGTCACCGACGACCCAGGCGTCGTGCCCGGGCTCGATGGTCACGACCTGCGGCGCCACGTACTCGAACGTGCAGCCGTCGGCGTACTCGCCGGCGATGCGGCCGCGGGCGATGAAGCCGACGTGTGCGTGCATGCAGAGCTCGGTCTCGACGTTCGGGCGCATATGGGTCGACCAGCGGAAGCCCGGCGGGTAGACGACGCGCTTCACCCTCCCGTTGCCCGCGCGCGCGATGTCGATCTCGGCGCCGCCGACCTCGCGGTGGTCGGCTCCCTCGATCGGCGCGGTGAGCGGGTCCATGGGCAATTAGCTTAGTTGGCCGCGAAGCGGCCCGGATCGAAAAGATCGGTGTCCCCGATCGCCAGTCGACGACAGGCGGCGGGCGCGGTCACCATCCCGATGGAGGAGAAACCGCCCGCCACGACGAGGCCCTCAACCCCGGGCGCCGGCCCGACGAGGGGCAATCCGTCGGGCGTGTGGGCTCGGCGCCCGGACCAGGCGGCGATCACGGGAACGTCCTCGAGCGCGGGCGACACGCGGGCGGCGCGCTCGGCCAGCCGGCGAACGGTCTCCGGCCCTTCGGGGTCGTCCAGAAGCGACCGCCGGAGCGACGTGCCGATGAGGCAGCGTCCGCCCGGGCGCGCGCCGAGGAGCAGCGAGACGACGCCGGGCTCTTCGGCCGCGCCGTCCGCAACCTCTCGCACCGTCGGTGCGCCGACGACGCTCGCCATCTCGTCCTGCATCGGCCAGAGCGCCTGCTCGATCGCATAGCGCGGGGGCGGGTCGACGCGGCCGGTCTCGAGGAGCCAGCCGCGCGACGCGGTGATGGGGAGCTCGATCCCAGCGGACGTAGGAGGAGTCGCAGCCACGGACCGGTCGCGAGAACGACGCGCTCGCACGGGAGCACGCCCTCGTCCGTGGCCAGCCCGGTGACGCGTCCGCCCTCGACGAGGATCCGCTTCGCCTCGCAGCCGAGCCTGAAATCCACGCCCTCGCGCCGGGCGGCCTCGGCGAGAGCCGCCGTCGCGCCCATCGCATCGAGCGTCCAACCGCCGTCGACCACAAAGCCTCCGGCGAGGTCATCCGCGAACCACGAATCCACGCGGAGGTCGACCTCCTCGCCTCCGACGGCCTCCGCGTAGCCCCGTGCCGCCTGCGAGCTCGTCCTCCTCGACGGCCAGCACGAGCATCGGCCTCGGCGTGAGGTCGAAGGGAACCGGCCCGGCCGAGACCTCCTCGTAGATCTCGAGCGACTCGGTGAGGAGGTCGTTGACCCACCCGAGCGGCTGGCGGAAGAGGAAACCGCCGTTTCGGCCGGATGCGCCCGCGCCGATTCCGCCGGAGTCGAGGACGGCGACCCGCGACCCTTCGCGCGCGAGGAAGGTCGCCGCTGCGCAGCCGGCGACTCCCGCACCGACGACGACGGTGTCGGGGCTCAGCTGTCGGCGGGCGTGTCGCCCGAGTGGCGCTTGCGCCAGAACATGAGCCCAGCTGTCACGGCCCCGGCGGCCGCGATCGAAGCTGCGATTGCGCCGCCCTTCTTGGTGCCGGCCTTGCGCGCGGCCGCCCGGGCCTTCTGCTTCGCGACCGGCTTGGCAAGCGTGATCACGAGCCAGCCGATGAAAGCGTTTCGTCTGTTGAACACGCTCATCGCTTCCCTCCTCTCAGGCGTTCGCGGCGGTGCGCCGGCGAGTCGCGACGTGAATCGGACGGCCGAGCGCCACGAGACCCGCCTCCTTGATCGCCTCGGAGAGCGTCGGGTGCGCGGTCATGCCGTCCGCAACGGTTTCGATCGTCGCCTCGGCGTCGAGCGCGACGACCCCGGCCTCGACCAGGTCGGTCACGTGCGGACCGACCATGACGAGCCCCAGGAACTCCCCGTAGCGCGACTCATGGATCGTCTTTACCCAGCCGGTCGTCTCGTTCTGCATGATCGCCCGCCCGTTGGCGACCCACGGAAACGAGCCGGTGACCACATCGTCGCCGTACTGCTCGCGCGCAGCCTGTTCGGTCAGGCCGACGCTCGCGATCTCCGGGTCGGTGTAGATCGGGCGCGGGACGCCGCGGTTGTCGACGACGGCGTCGTGGCCCATGGCGTTCTCCGCCGCGACCTCGGCCTCGCGGAACGCGGTGTGCGCGAGCTGCCAGTAGCCGGCGCAATCGCCGGTCGCGTAGATGTGCGGAACCGTGGTGCGCCGGTGCTCGTCCGCCGCGATGCCCTTCTTGCGGTCGAACTCGACGCCGATCTCCTCGAGCCCGAGCCCTTCAACGTTGGGCCCGCGCCCGGTCGCGACGAGCATCAGGTCGCACTCCTTGCTCTGACCGCCGAAGTGGACGCGGAGGCCGTCGCCCGTGTCCTCGACCTTGTCGCACTGCGTTTCGAGGTTGAGCTCGATGCCGCGCTTCTTGAACTGCTTGGCGAGCTCCTTCGACGCGTCATCGTCCTCGAGCGGGATGAGCTTCGGGAGCATCTCGACGATCGCCACCTCGCTACCGAACCTCGCGAGCGCGGAGGCGAACTCGCATCCAATGATGCCGCCGCCGAGGATGACGATCCGGCGCGGAACCTCCGTCTGGGCGAGGAGGCCGGTCGAGTCGACGCAGCGCTCCGAGTCGATGCCCTCGATGGGCGGCCGGAGCGGCGACGATCCCGTCGCGACGATCGCGCTCTTGAACGTGATGTCCTCGGCGCCCTCGACGAGAGGGTGTTCGCGTCCTTGAAGCGGCCAACGCCCTTCACCCACTCGATCCCGTTCGCCTTGAAGAGTGTCGCGACGCCGCCGGTCAGCTGCTTGACGACGCCTTCCTTCCACTGCTGTGCAGCGCCGAAGTCGAGTTCCGGGGGGCCGACCTTAACGCCGAGCTTCTCGAAGGTCTCGTTCGCCTCCTTGAGCGCAAGGGCGGTCTGCACCCAGGCCTTGGTCGAGGGCGCCGAGGACATCACGTTCAAGAGCGCGATCGTCGCGACGGGATCGTCGCCGCTCCGGCCGCCCATCGAGGGCATCGACTCGGAGCGCTGTGTCGACTCGAACGGGCTCCTCGCCCAGACGGAGGTTCCGCGCCGGATCGTCATTCTCGGCGGCGGCATCATCGGTTGCGAGTTCGCCTCCGCGCTCGCGAGGTTCGGCAGCGAGGTGGCGATCGTCGAGATGCTCCCGAAGCTCATCCCCCTCGAGGACGACGACGCCTCGAAGGAGCTCGCCAAGCAGTTCAAGAAGCGTGGCATCGAGCTCAACCTCGAGACGCAGTGCGACAAGGTCGAAGACACGGGCGACGGCCTCCGCGTCCATTTCGGCGGTCAGACCAAGGAATGCGACCTGATGCTCGTCGCGACCGGGCGCGGGCCCAACGTCGAAGGGCTCGGGCTCGAGGAGATCGGCGTCGAGTTCGATCGCAAGAAGGGCATCGCGGCGGACGAGCACCGGCGCACCACGGTTCCGCACATCTATGCGACCGGCGATTGCGCCGGCTACTGGCAGCTCGCGCACACCGCGTTCCGCGAGGCCGAGGTCGCGGCGGAGAACGCGATGGGCCACGACGCCGTCGTCGACAACCGCGGCGTCCCGCGCCCGATCTACACCGACCCGGAGATCGCGAGCGTCGGCCTGACCGAACAGGCTGCGCGCGAGCAGTACGGCGACGATGTGGTCACCGGCTCGTTCCCGTGGGTCGCCAACGGGCGGGCAATCATGCAGAACGAGACGACCGGCTGGGTAAAGACCATCCATGAGTCGCGCTACGGGGAGTTCCTGGGACTCGTCATGGTCGGTCCGCACGTGACCGACCTGGTCGAGGCGGCCCGTCGCGCTCGACGCCGAGGCGACGATCGAAACCGTTGCGGACGGCATGACCGCGCACCCGACGCTTTCCGAGGCGATCAAGGAGGCGGGTCTCGTAGCGCTCGGCCGTCCGATTCACGTCGCGACTCGCCGGCGCACCGCCGCGAAGGCCTGAGAGGAGGGAAGCGATGAGCGTGTTCAACAGACGAAACGCTTTCATCGGCTGGCTCGTCATCACGCTTGCCAAGCCGGTCGCGAAGCAGAAGGCCCGGGCGGCCGCGCGCAAGGCCAGCACCAAGAAGGGCGGCGCAATCGCAGCCTCGATCGCAGCCGCGGGGGCCGTTACAGCTGGGCTCATGTTCTGGCGCAAGCGCCACTCGGGCGACACGCCCGCCGACAGCTGAGCCCCGACACCGTCGTCGTCGGTGGGGGAGTCGCCGGCTGCGCAGCGGCGGCCTTCCTCGCGCGCGAAGGGTCGCAGGTCGCCGTCCTCGACTCCGGCGGAATCGGCGCGGGCGCATCGGCCGAAACGGCGGCTTCCTCTTCCGCCAGCCGCTCGGATGGGTCAACGACCTCCTCGCCGAGTCGCTCGAGATCTACGAGGAGGTCTCGGCCGGGCCGGTTCCATTCGACCTCCGCCGTGGCCGATGCTCGTGCTGGCCGTCGAGGAGGACGAGCTCGCAGGCGGCGCGTGGCTACGCGGAGGCCGTCGGAGGCGAGGAGTCGACCTTCGCGCCGATCCGTGGTCGCGGACGACCTGGCGGGAGGCTTCATGGTCGACGGCGGTTGGACGCTCGACGCGATGGGCGCGACGGCGGCTATGCCGAGGCCGCCCGGCGCGAGGCGCGGATATCCGGCTCGGCTGCGAGGCGAAGCGGATCCTCGTCGAGGGCGGACGCGTCACCGGGCTGGCCACGGACGAGGCGGCTCCAGTGCGAGCGCGTCGTTCTCGCGCCGGGCCTGGCTGCGACTCCTCCTACGTCCGTGGGCGTCGAGCTGCCCATCACCGCGTCGCGCGGCTGGCTCCTCGAGACCGGCCGCGTCGACCCGCCCCGCGCTATGCGATCGAGCAGGCGCTCTGGCCGATGCAGGACGAGATGGCGAGCGTCGTCGGCGCACCGACGGTGCGCGGGATCGCGGACGGCGCGGCCGAAGAGCCCGGCGTCGTCTCGCTGCTCCTCGGCGCGCGGCCGGGTGGTCGCTGCCTCATCGGCACGTCGCTCCGGCGGTCGCTCTGGACGACCCCGAAGGGCCGGAACCCTTCGCCGGCTGGCCGAGCGCGCCGCCCGCTATCGCCCGCACTCGAGGACGTTCCCGTGATCGCCGCCTGGTCCGGGCGCCGTGCCCACACCCGGACGGATTGCCCGTGGTCGGGCCCGTGCCCGGGGTCGAGGGCCTCGTCGTGGCGGGCGGGTTCTCCTCCATCGGGATGGTGACCGCGCCCGCCGCCTGTCGGCGCCTGGCCGCCGGAGACGCCGATCTCTTCGATCCCGGGCGCTTCGCGGCCAACTAAGCTAGTGCCCATCGACCCGCTCACCGCACCAATCGAGGGAACCGACCACCGCGAGGTCGGCGGCGCCGAGAGCGACATCGCGCGCGCGGGCAACGGGAGGGTGAAGCGCGTCGTCTACCGACGGGCTTCGGGTCCCCACATGCGCCCGAACGTCGAGACCGAGCTGTGCATGCACGCACACATCGGCTTCATCGCCCGCGGCCGCATCGCCGGCGAGTACGCCGACGGCTGCACGTTCGAGTACGTGGCGCCGCAGGTCGTGACCATCGAGCCCGGCACGACGCCTGAGTAGGTGAGTGGCAGCGAGGCCGCTGGTCGTGGGGTTCGAGCGAGAGAAGGGCGCCGTCCGCCGCTTCGGGCTCCCAGAAGAGCACGCGCACTAGCCGGGCACGATGTTCGACGCCCTCACGCAGTACGTCTCCGGCTCGCCGTGGACGTATGCGTTCCTGTTTGCCGTCGCCGCGCTCGACGTGATCATCCCGTCGTCCCCAGCGAGACATCCGTCATCCTCGCCGGCGTGCTCGCTTCGACCGGCGACCTCATGTCTGGCTCGTGATCCTCTGCGCGGCGGGCGGCGCCATCCTCGGCGACAACACGGCGTACTGGATTGGGAGGAAGGCCGGGCACCGGATCGTCGCGCGCTGGTTCCAGGGGAGCGCCGCAAGCGGATCGACTGGGCAGAGGAGCAGATCCAGGAGCGTGGCGGCTACCTGATCCTCATAGGCCGCTTCATCCCCGGCGGCCGCACGGTGGTGACGCTGACCTGCGGCATGCTCGAGATGACGTGGCACCGGTTCATCCGCTTCGACGTGGTCGCCGGCTTCCTCTGGGCCGGCTATGCCGCCATGCTCGGTTACTTCGGCGGCCGGGCCTTCGAGGAGCAGCCGTGGAAGGGGTTCCTGCTCGCGTTCGGGATCGCCTCGCGATCACGGGCGGGGTCGAGCTCTATCGCTGGCTGAAGAGGCGCGGTGACCTCGCTCGCGGCTGAGCTCGAGGCTGCAGCGCAGATCGGCGCCGACGGCGGCGGCGTCTCCCGCTTCGCCTGGTCCCGGAGCTCGCGCAGGCGAACGCCTGGCTCATGCGCCGGCTCGAGGACCTCGGGCTGGAGACCGAGCTCGACCCGGCGGGCAACGTCTTCGGCCGCTGGGACGCGGGGGAGGGGCAGGCGGTGCTCGTCGGCTCTCACCTCGACACGGTGCCGCGCGGCGGCCGCTACGACGGCGCCCTCGGGGTGCTGGCTGCCCTCGCAACCGTTCGCGTTTTGCTCGGCGAAGGCGTCGAGCCGAGGCGGCCCCTCTGGGTCGTGTCCTTCAACGACGAGGAGGGCAGCCGCTTCCAGACCGGGATGCTCGGCAGTCGCGCATTCTGCGGCGAGCTCGACCTCGAGGACTGGCGCCGCCGCGGCGTCGCCGACGCGATGGCGCACGCCGGATTCGACTTCGATCGCCTGACCGAGGCGCGCGGAGTCGACCGGGTCGGCGCCTACCTCGAGCTCCACATCGAGCAGGGCCCCGTTCTCGAGCAGAGCGGGGAGGATCTCGGCATCGTCACGGCGATCACCGGGCTCCTCGGCTTTCGCGTGAAGCTCCTGGGTGCGGCTAACCACGCGGGGACGACGCCGATGGACGGGCGCCGCGACGCCCTCGCCGGCGCCTCGCGCATCGTCCTCGAGCTGCGGCAGGAGGCGCGCGACCGCGAGGACATGACTGCCAACGTCGGAATCGTCTCGGTCGAGCCGGGCGGTTTCAACGTGATCCCCGGGCTCGCCGAATTCACGATCGACGTCCGCTCGCCGACCGCCGAGGGCTTCGAGCGCGCCGAGGCATTCGTGTGCAAGACCGTCAAGCGGGTCGCGGCCGAGGAGGGCCTCGGCATGGAGATCTCCGCCACGCACCGAAAACCTCCGGTCGCGCTCGACCAGGGGCTCCAGACCGCGCTCGTCGAGGCCGCGCAGGCGGAGGGAGCGTCGTTCCGGCAGATGCCGAGCGGAGCGGGGCACGACGCGATGGTCCTCGCGCACCACGTTCCCTCCGCGATCTCTTCGTGCCGAGCCGCGGAGGCATCAGCCACTCGCCCGACGAGTACACGCCGCCCGAGCAATGCGAGCTCGGCGCGCGGGTGCTCGCCGGTGCGGTGCGCGAGCTCGTCGCCTGAGAATCACTCGAAGGAGTGACGTAAAGGGAGTGGCTGCGCTCCTACGCTCATCAGGAGAGGGTGAACGCGGCCTACCAACACCGATCGCTCGTTCTGAGCCTCGCGATCGCGAGCTATGCGCTCGTGTTCACGACCTTCGTCGTCTTCGAGGTCCCGGGGCTCGGAATCGCGCACCTTTTCTATCTCCCGGTCGCCGCGCTGGCGCTGACCGGCGGTGTGAAGCGCGGGATCCTCGCCGGTGCGATCGCTGTCGCCCTCTTCACGCTCGGCGTCGTCATCAACCCGAACATCTCACCGTCGGAGCTCCTCACGCTCTCGACGCCGCTCCGCTTCCTCACCTACGCGACGATGGGCGGCCTGCTCGGTTGGTTCTCGGCGCGTGACCGCGAGCTCGTCGAGCGACTGCGCGTCCTCGCGGAGCGCGACTTCCTCACGGGCCTGCCGAACACCCGCGCCTTCGAGGCCGCGATCGCCCGTCGGTTCGAGGCCGGCCTGCCGTTCGCGCTTCTGCTCGGGGACATGGACGGGCTCAAGACGATCAACGACTCGCAGGGACACGCCGAGGGCAACGACGCGCTGCGGCGCCTCGCCTCATGCTCGGGAGCTCGCTGCGGCCGGAGGACGAGGTCGCGCGGGTCGGCGGCGATGAGTTCGCCGTCCTCACGGTTCTGGGAGGACCGATGAAGCCGCGGCGCTCGCCGCGAAGCTCGAGGGCGCTGTGGCGCGCCAGGAAAGCCGGATCACCTTCGGCTGGGCGGTCTATCCGGCGGACGGCGAGAACGCGCTCTCGCTCTACCGAGCGGCCGACGAGCGCCTCTATGCGCGGAAGCTCGTTCGCACCGAACGCGCCGAGCGCACCTGTACACCGTCGGCGCGTAGCTCTTACGGCGGCGCCTAGGGCCTAGTGGTGGCAGCTGCAGACTGACTCGCCGAGGTAGCGGCGCTCGAGCTTCAGGCCGCAGTCCGGCACGTGGGCGGGAGCTTCTGGGCGAAGACGAGCACGGCGCGGCGACCGTCATCCAGGCCATGCTGATGAGGAGAAGGGCGAGCGGGACGTCCCGGGGAAACATGCTTCTCGAATCGGAAGAAATCACTCGGCCCTTTAGCCCCCGGACTACAATGAGGCGATGGGCGTGGTTGCCTTCGTGCTTCTCGGGTGCGCCCTCGTGTTGATTGCGGGGGTGGAATGGCCGCGCGTCTCGGCCAAGGTCGGGAGCGACGCGCGCGCCGGCAGAAAGCGCGCCCGGCGGAAGGAGGCCCTGACGGTGATCGAGGGCGACGCCGACGGGAAGACGATTTTCAGGCGAGCGTCGAGCGCGACCTGGCGAACCTGCCCGTGCTCGAAGAGACCGACGACGACCGCTCGCATCGCCAGTAGCCGCTGAGCGCCGCCGGTACAATCGCCTCACCGCGCGGATGTGGCGGAATTGGTAGACGCGCACGGTTCAGATCCGTGTGAGCGAAAGCTCGTGGAGGTTCAAGTCCTCTCATCCGCATAAGCGAAAACCCCTGCTTCTTGGTTATCCGGCTTCCGTGGTCGCCTGGCAATGTGCCTCAAGGCGGAACACTTGTCCCTCGGGAGATGGCTCCTTGCCAAGCGTCACGAGCGCGGGGAACACCTCCCACGGACTAGACGGAACCGGCCCGAAGTAGGCCGATGTCAGGGCGAACTGGAGCGGGCCGGTGACTGTGTTGTATAGTGAAGCCGCCCGTTCCAGACGGGGGATTGCTGACCACGACCTGTCCCTGAGGGCGACCCAAAGTAGGGTGACCCAAGACGACAATGAGTCTTCGACGGCGCGGA
>CAVYAJ010000002.1:0-37043 GCA_963766155.1 uncultured Actinomycetes bacterium
CGGTCGAAGCCTGGTTCGGCGAGCAGGTCACGCAGCAGATCTGCAGGCATCACTAGCGCCGGCTGAAGCGGATCGACTGGCTGCGCTGGGCGCTCGACCCTCCGGCGGGCGGCTGGGCGGGGGCTGGGGAGCCGCCGTGCGGCCCGGCAACGCCGTCGACGTCCTGATCGACGGCTCGGAGGCGCTCCCCGCGATCGCCGCCGAGCTGCAGCCGAGCGGCGCTCGCACGTTCATCTGACGGGCTGGCATTTCTCTCCGACTTCGAGCTCACGCGCGACTCCGAGCCCCGTCATCTTGCGACGCAGCTGCTCGCGGAGCTCGCGGAACGCGTCGAGGTGCGCGTGCTCGTGTGGGCCGGCGCCCCCGTGCCGGTCTTCCGGCCATCGCGCGAAGACGAGGCGAAGATGCGCGGGAGCTCATGCCGGCACCCGAGATCCAGTGCGTGCTCCACCCCACGGAGCGCCCGATGCATTGCCATCACGAGAAGACGATCGTCGATCGACGATCGCGTGGCCTTCGTCGGCGGGATCGATCTGACCGCGAAGGCCGGCGACCGGTATGACACGAACGAGCACCAGCCACGAGGGGGCATCGGTTGGCACGACGCGTGCGCCCGTATCGAAGGGCCTGCCGTCGCCGATGTCGCCGAGCACTTCACCATGCGCTGGCGGGAGGTGACCGGCGAGACGGCTCGACCCCGTACGCGCTTCAGCGGGGGGCCGGCTGGAGACGTGGACCTGCAGGTCGTCCGGACGGTGCCCGAAAAGATCTACAGCGCCGTCCCGAGAGGAGACTTCAGCATTCTCGAGACCTACGTGCGAGCGCTTCGAGCCGAGCGCAACGGTTCATCTACATCGAGAACCAGTTCCTCTGGTCTCCGGAGATCGAAGCCGTGCTCCACGACAAGATCGTGAGCCCTCCTCAGCCGGATTTCCGGCTCGTGTGCGTCCTGCCGGCCAAGCCGAACACCGGTGCCGACGACACCCGCGGCGTGCTCGGCGAGTTGATCGAAGCGGCGGCGAGGACGGCCAGCTGCTCGCCTGCACGCTGTACGGGCGATCGGGGACAGCTCTTCGATCCCGTCTACGTCCACGCGAAGGTCGCGATCGTCGACGACAGCTGGCTCACGCTCGGCTCGGCGAACCTGAACGAGCACTCGCTCTTCAACGACACCGAGATGAACATCGTCACCCACGACCCCGGGCTCGCGGAAAGACGCGGCTGCGGCTCTGGGCGGAGCATCTCGAGCTGGCAATCGACGGAATCCCGGCCGACCCGATTCAGGCGATCGACGAGCTCTGGAAGCCGATCAGCCTGGAACAGCTCGAGCGGCGGGACGCCGGCCTGCCGCTCACGCACCGCCTCGTCCGGCTGCCGAATCTCTCGAGCGGTCGTGGCGTGCACTCGGGCCGCTCAGCGGCCTCCTCGTCGACGGCTGAGCTCGGCCGCGGTAGCCCGCGGTCGAAGCCCGTGCTCGGGCGCCACTTGCAAGAGCAGCTCGACAAAGTGTCCTTGCCGGACGGTTACCGGGTCGAGCTCATCGAGAGCTGACGGCGGCCGGGACAGTCTGAGAGGATGGGACCGATGTCCGACCCAACGGTCACCGACCCGGACAAGTACAGCGTCGTCTTCGAGAACGACCGCGTCCGCGTCCTCGAGTACCGCGACGAACCGGGTGGGCGGACGAGTCCTCACGACCATCCGGACAGCGTCATGATCACGCTCAGCGGATTCGATCGCCGTCTCCGTCGGCGGCGACGGCGAGTCTCGTGACGTCACGCTCGAACCGGCGCAGGTGCGGTGGCTCGATGCCCAGGCGCACAGCGGCGAGAACATCGGCGAGACGCCGACCCATGTCGTCTTCATCGAGCTGAAAGAAGGAGCACCCGCACGCGGCGAAGGGTCGCTCGGCCCGGCCGACGGGTAGCCGGACGCGGCCTTCCGCCGGCGGCCCTTGCTCGGTCCGGGCCGCCCGCTCGGTGATTGACCGAAGCGGAGCTGCTTCCTATGATCGGAGCCCTGCGAAGGAAGGTGGGAGTGTGAAGCTGGGGTTGCGGTTCCTGACGGTCGCGGCTGTTCTCTGTCTCGCCGGGGCGACGGCGACCGGCGGTTCTCCCGCGCTCGCATCGAACCCGTCCGCGACAGACAACGGCAGCCTCGACTTCTTCACCGCGCTCGACGTATCGCCGACGCAGGAGGGGGACAAGTCGTTCAACGACTTCGCGTCCCTCTCGAAGACGCTCAAGCCGGCGCACCTGTTGTCGGGGCCCTGAAGGCTCCGCCACGGCGCAGGCCTCCATCTCGGCTTCCACGACCGGCTTTCCCGCGAGCTTCACGCACGCCTCGGTCTCAGGCCGCGTGTCGGGCTCCGCTCACCGCGCGGGCGGGACTCATGCTCCGGGCATCCCCGTCGCGTCCTCCGACTCCGACTTCTCGCTCTCGATCGACACAACTGGCCCGACGCCGGTGAGCATCTCCGTCTCGTTCAGCGCCTCGAACAACGATGGCGACGACTGCACCGAAGGCAACGCGAGTCTCACGACGGACGGCCCCACCTTCGACGCGACGAAGCTCGCCGGCGGCGGGATGCGGGACGACCGGGAATCCCTCGAAAATCGGCTTCGTCGGCGTCGTCGACGGGGCCGACATCGACGTCGAGCTGGACGGAAGTGTCTCGGCCGAGGACAAGGGCTCCACGAAGAGCTACTCGGGCAGCTTCACCGTGACCGTCGGGGTGCCGTTCGGAAGCTGCGATCTCGTGGGCACCTCGGCAGGGGAGACGCTCGACGGAACCGCAGACGCCGAGGTTATCTGCGGCATGGGCGGCGCGCGACACGATCAACGGCCTGGGTGGGAATGACAAGATCTACGGCGGCGACGACGTCGACACGATCGATGGGGGCGCAGGGTCGGACTCGATCTTCGGCCTCGGCGGCTGCGACACGCTCAACGGCGGCACCGAGGCGGACACGATCCGGGGCGGATCCGGAGGCACAGCACCCGGGCCGACCGACGTGTGCGACGCGATCAGCGGAGGCGAGGGCGATGACCGTGGTCCTGGGCGAAGGGGATATCGACAGCCTGCGAGGGCGACAACGGCAACGATCACCTCTTGGGCGGCCCGGGGAGCGACTTCATCGAGGACACGGTCGGACCGAACGCAAGCCTCTCGGGTGGTCCAGGGCGTGGACAACATCTGCGGCTCGCAGCAAGCGGATCACATCGACGGCGGACCCGACGAGGATCACATCCAGGGCTCGCTCGGCGGCGACACGATCGTCGGAGGCACCGGAAACGACCAGATCTTCGGCTTCGCCGGCGCCGCCCTCCGCCCCGACGAGACGGCATGACCGTCGTGGCGCTCGGGACCAACGGTGGCGACACGATTTCCGGCGGTGTCGGCGACGATCAGCTCAACGGCGACGATGGTGCCGACACGCTGAAGGGCGAGGCCGGGAGCGACAAGCTGCACGGCAACGACGGCGCCGACACGCTGATCGGTGGCCAGCGGAAGGACGTCCTCGCCGGCGATGCGGCGAGCGACACGCTGAACGCCTGCGACGGGGTCCGTGACGATGTGCGCGGGGGCTCTCAACACGACACCGCGCGGGTCGACCGGGGCATCGACCACGTCTTCGGCGACGTCGAGACGAAGATCGACTGCTGAAGCCCCGGTGGGCGGTCCAGCCCTACGGCAGGTACTCGCCGACGAGCACGCCGTGTCCGACGAGCGCCACGCCCGCGACGTTCACGCCGGGGAGCTCGGCCCATAGCCGCCCGTACTCGAGGGCCGAGTCCGAGAGCGCGTCGTCGAGGTAGAAGCGGAAGCCGGCGGGGAGCAGGGGCAGCACGGTGGGAAGCACGGCCCAGCGCGAGAAGCGGCCGCCGCCCTTGGGACCGTCGATGAAGACGAGGTCTGCAGGCTCGGCTTCGAGCTCGGCGAGGGCTTCGGCGGGCAGGTCGTACGCGTTGACGCTCCGCCCGGCGACGCCCTTCGATCAGCGGCGCGCGGCGGAGGCGGCGAGGAGCGCGCGGCCTGGCGCAGAGTGCGCACCTCGACCGACACGACCGCCGGCCGGATGCTGGCGAGCCGGGCGGGCGTTCTCCGTCATGTAGCGCGCGAGGCATGCCGTGCTGAGGCCGCTTCCGAACTGGCAGCGCGGCGGGCCGGCCGCGCCCGGATCTCCTCCTCGAGCAGATTCATCGCCTGGGCAGAGATCGCCCAGTCCCAAAACTGCGGTCGGCGAGGCGCCCGGAGAGGTAGGGATTCGCGAGCGCCGTGCCCTGTCGGACCACGCCCGCTGCACGGAACGTGAGCATGTTGGTCCAGAGCACGAAGCGCCGGAGCCGAGCCGGGCACCCAGCGGCACGGGCTTCCCCGCGAGCTGCGGCGAAGTTCGGTTTCGCCGCGCGCACGGCGGCACGCTTCGGGAGGAGGAGCGGGCTCTCGACGCGCGGCTGAGCGGCCGCCCTCCGAGCGTCAGGGCCGCTGATGCTCGTGGCAAGAAATCAAAGTGGTGATGATGCTCACGATCGGGAAAGCTCAGCCCTCTGGCCGGCTTTGTCCTGCATCGCCTGCTGTGGACGATTCCCCATTCTGTGGGTGGTTCTCACGATCGTGTTCTTCATGATGCGGTCGATCGGTGGCGAGCCCGTTCAGGCACGGGCCGCTGCTCGGTCTCTCGAATGCGGGCTGGGTGAAGTAGGGGAACACCAGCCGCCGGCGATCCACCAGAACCAGCGCGAGAAGTACGGCCTCGACCTGCCCTGGTACCAGCAGTACGGCAATTACCTGAAGGGCGTCGTGACACTCGACTTCGGGCCCTCGCTGTCGTTTCGGTACATGAGGGTGACCGACATCATCAAGCAGATGGCGCCGCGCTCGGTCCAGCTCGTGCTGCTGGCGTTCGCCTGGGCGATCCTCATCGGGATTCCCGTCGGCATCCTGGCCGCGTTGCGACCGGGGTCGGTTTTTCGACTACGCCGTCCGCGTCCTCACCGGCCTCGGCATCTCGCTGCCCAGCTTCCTCGTCGCGACGCTGCTCATCTACTACGTGTCGGTGAAGCTCGCCCTGCTCCCGACGTCGGGCTGGGACAACGACTGGCAGAACAAGGTGCTGCCGACTCTCACCCTGAGCCTCGTTCCGATGGCGTACTTCGCACGGCTCCTGCGCGGCACGTTGCTCGAGACCCTGGAAAGCGACTACGTACGGATGGCCCGCGCAAAGGGTCTGTCGCGGAGGCGCATCGTCGGCGTCCACGCGCTCAAGAACTCGTTGCTGCCCCTGATCATCGTCGCCGGCCCGATGTTCGGTGCGATGGTCACCGGCTCGTTCATCGTCGAGAACATCTTCTCCATCCCCGGCATCTCGAAGTACTTCGTCGCCTCGGTGGTCGCCCGCGACTACACGGTGGTCATGGGTGTGACGATCGTGCTTGCCGTCCTGATCATCTGCCTGAACCTGCTCGTGGACATCGCCCACCACATGCTCGACCCGCGGTTGCGCGGGAAGCCTGATCCTCGTGGGCGCCTTCCGGCGCGGGGATGTTCCGAAGCCGGCACATCCCGCGCGCCTCACGCGCGCTCTTTCGTTCTAGCCTCGGGTCATGGCGAAGGCGACGACACCCTGGGGGCAGGCAGAGGTCCTGGAGGAGTTCACCGTGCAGCAGCGCGCGGGCGACCGCCGCTTCGCGACGATCGTCCAACTCCTGGTGGACGAGAAGGGAAACGAGCTCGTTCGGTTCGCCTACTCGACCGACGGCACGGCTCGGAGAGGCCCCGTCACCCTCCGCGGCCGCGACCTCGAGCGCTTCCGCGCAGCGCTCGCCGAACATCCAGCAATGCCGAAGACGGCCTCGGGATGGCTGGCCGGGGCACGTCATCGAGCCGGCTCCTCGAGCAGCATGCACGAGCGACGCCGAGCGAGCGCGCCGTCCCCAGACCGAGCAGGAAATACGCACATCCTCGGGGTGCGGCATCAGCCCGAGGACGTTCCCCATCGGGGCGTTGACGACGCCTGCGACGTCGAGTTTCCGAGCCGTTCGGGTTCGAGCCCTGCGCGTAGCGGAAGACGATCTGTTCGTTCGTCCAGGTGGGGCCGGGGTAGCGTGGGGTTAGCAGGCTCCTCCCCGTGCTTCACGGGGATCACCGCCTCCTGCCCGGGCTCACACCTGGAGGTGAGACGGGCGTATCGGTGCGCTCGACCCGGACGGGCACGTCCGCGGCAGACGAACTCGAGCGACGCGTTGGGGCGCAGCACCCCGGGAAGGAGGCCGGCCTCGCACAGGATCTGAAAGCCGTTGCAGATCCCGAGGAGCGAGACCGCCGTCCGCGGCGAAAACATTCACCGCTTGCATCGCAGGCGAGAAGCGGGCGATCGCGCCGCAGCGCAGGTAATCGCCGTACGAGAACCCGCCGGGGAGGACGACGGCGTCCACCTCGGGGAGACTCCTCTTCCGCATGCCAGACGAGCCGCGCATCGGCGCCGAGCGCCGTGAGCGCCCAGGGCCGCGTCACGGTCGTCGTTCGACCCCGGGAAAACGGCGACCGCGATGCGCGGGCGTGACTTCGCTCATATCGGCGACGTTCGATCTCGTAGCTCTCGATCAGAGGGTTCGCGAGCAGCCGCTCGCACATGCGCTCGATCTCGGAGCGCGCCTCGTCGGCGGTGGGCGGCGTCGACGTCGAGGTCGATCACGCGCCCGAGCGCGCGCCTCGCCGACCGGAAACCCGAGCTGGCGCGGCGAGGCTCTCGACCGCCTCTCCCTGGGGGTCGAGAATCCCTGCCTTCGGCCGGAACGAGGACGGTCGCCTTCATCGAAGGACGACCTCGGGGTCGGCGAGGTAGTCGTCGAACGAGAGCCCGGTGAGGCGCTCGTAGGCCTCGACGTACTCGCCCGCGTTTCGCGACGACGTCCTCGGGAAGCTGCGGGCGCCGGCGCGTTCTTGTCCCAGCCGGCGACTCGAGCCAGTCGCGGACGTACTGCTTGTCGAACCCGGCTGCGCCCGCCCGGCTTTACACGTCCGCGGGCCAGAAGCGGGACGAGTCCGGGTCAGCACCTCGTCGACCGAGGACGAGCTCGCCGTACGCGTCGGCCGAACTCGAACTTCGTGTCGGCGATGATGATGCCGCGCTCGCGCGGCGTACTCGGCCGCGCGCCGGTAGAGCGAGGCGATCCGCTCCACCTCGGCCGAGACGCCGGCGCCGACGAGCTCGGCCGCCCGTCGCGCGTAGATGTTCTCGTCGTGCCCGGTCTCGCCTTCGTCGCCGGCGTGAAGATCGGCGCGGGCAGCCGGTCCGACTCGCGCAGACCGGCCGGCAGCTCGATGCCCGAGATCGCCCCGGTCCCGCGGTAGTCCTTCCATCCCGAGCCGGCGAGGTAGCCGCGTACGACACACTCGACCGGGAGCATCTGCAGGCAGCTTCGCCTCGGTCGAGCGGCCGTCGGGGCCGCAGCTGCGAGCAGGTCGTTCGGGACGATCTCGCGCGTCCGCGCGAACCAGAAGCCGGAGAGCCCGGTGAGGGGGCGGCCCTTGTCCGGGATTCTGGGTCGGAGCACAGACGTCGAAGGTCGGGATGCGGTCGCTGGCGACGAGCAGCAGTCGCTCCGAGTCGAGGCTTCGAAGATCTCGCGAACCTTGCCGCTCTCGCGACGTGGACGGCAGTCTTGGCGTCGGACAGGGTTCCTCCTTGCGGGTCATGAGGGTGGACAGTCGGTCGAAGACGACGTCGACGTGCTTGAGGGCGTCGTCCAGGTCGAAGGCGGCATCGAGCGCCTCCGGGGGCAGCGTCAGCTCGGGGTCCTGCTCCAGCAGGCCGCGCAGGTCGAGGCCCTCGTCCCACGCGCGCAGCGCGTTCCGCTGGACGAGCCGGTAGGCGTCGTCCCGGGAGAGGCCCGACTCGACGAGCGAGAGCAGGACGCGCTGGCTGAAGACGAGGCCCCCGGAGGCGCTCGATGCCGCCTTCGACCTGGACGACGCCCTCAAGCACGTCGACGTCGTCTTCGACCGACTGTCCACCCTCATGACCCGCAAGGAGGAACCCGTCCATGCCTGAGACTGCCGTCCACGTCGCGAGCGGCAAGGTCGCGAGATCTTCGAAGCTCGACTCGGAGCGACTGCTGCTCGTCGCCAGCGACCGCATCTCGACCTTCGACGTCGTGCTGCCCAGACCGAGATCCGGACCGAGGCCGCGTGCGCCCGGGCTCTCCAGGCTCTGGTTCGCGCGGACGCGCAAGATGGTCCCGAACCACCTGCTCGCGCTGCGGCCCGACGGCCGCTCGACCGAGGCGAAGCGCCTGCAGATGCTCCCGATCGAGTGTGTCGTACGCGGGTACCTCGCCGGCTCGGGGTGGAAGGACTACTGCGCGACCGGCGCAACCTCGGGCCACGAGCTTGAGCCAGGCTGCGGGAGTCGGACCGGCTGCCGCTTGATCTTCACGCCGGCGACGAAGGCGCAGACCGGACGTCGACGAGAACATCGACCACGCCCGCGCCACCGAGGAAGCCGTCGGCGAGGAGTCAGTCTGGCCGAGGTCGAGCGGATCGTCCTCGACTCTACCGGCACGCGTCCGAGTACGCCGCCGAACGGGGTGCGTCGCGGACACGAAGTTGGAACCAGCTTCGACGAAAACGGCGAGCTGGTTCTCGGAGACGAGGCTCTGACGCCGGACTCCTCCGCTTCTGGCCCGCGGGACGTGTACACGCCCCCGGGCGGCCCGCAGCCCCATCGTCCGACGAGCCGTGCGTGCGCGAGCTACTGCGAGCGCCTCGGCTGGGACAAGACCGCGCCCGGCCCCGAGCTTCCCGAGGAGGTCGTCGGCGAGGAGACGCGTGCAGCTACGTCGAGGCCTTGGGAGCGCCTCCGGCCCCGGGCTCTCGCTCGAGGACTACCTCGCCGACCCCGAGGTCGTCCCTTCGATGAAGGCGACCGTCCTCGCTCGGCCGAAGGCAGGGATTCTCGACCCCAGGGAGAGGCGGTCGAGAGCGCTCGGCCAGCTGGGTTTTCCGGTCGGCGAGGCGCGCGTCGGGCGCGTGATCGACCTCGACGGTGTCGACGCCGCCACCGCCGACGGCGCGCTCCGAGATGAGCGCAGTGTGCGAGCGGCTGCTCGCGAACCCTCTGATCGAGAGCTACGAGATCGACGTCGCCGAAGTGAGCGAAGTCACGCCGCGCGTCGCGGTCCTCCTCTTGCGGTCGAACGACGACCAGTGACGCAGCCCTGGGCGCTCACAGGCGCTCGGCGCCGATGGCGGGCTCGTCTGGCATGCGGAAGAGGAGGATTCCCCGAGGTGGACGCCGTCGTCCCTCCCGGCGGTTCTCGTACGGCGATTACCTGCACTGCGGCGCGATCGCCGCTTCTCGCCTCCCGTGCGAGCGGTAAATGTTTTCGCCGCGGACCGCGGTGTCTCCTGGGGACCTGCCAGACGGCTTTCAGATCCTGTGCGAGGCCGGCCTCCGGGTGCTGCGCCCCAACGCGCCGCTCGAGTTCGTCTGCGCAGACGTCCGGGTCGAGCGCACCGATACGCACCTCCAGGTGTGAGCCCGGGCAGAGTTGGTCATCCCCATGAACACAGGGGAGGGTCCCTCCACGCACAACCTGGACGACGAACAGATCGTCTCTTCCGCTACGCGCAGGGCTCGAACCCGAACGGCTCGGAGCTCGACGTCACAGCGTCGTCAACGCCGAGTCGTCCTCGGGCTGATGCCGCACCCCGAGCGGCGCGGATGTGCCCTCTCGGTGGGGGACGGCGCGCTAGTCCTCGCGTCGCTCGTGGATGCCCGCTCGAGAGCGGCTCTATGCAGGGCCTAGGCAGCCATCCCGAGCGCTCCTTGGATCGCTGGAGTTCGGCGAGACGCTGCGCGGAAGCGCTCGAGGTCGCGGCCGCGGAGGGTGACGGGGCCTCTCCGAGCCGTGCCGTCGGTCGAGTAGGCGAACCGAACGAGCCGTTTCCCTTCTCGTCCACCAGGAGTTGGACGATCGTCGCAAAGCGGCGGTCGCCCGCGCGCTGCACGGTGAACTCCTCCAGGACCTCTGCCTGCCCCCAGGGTGTCGGTCGCCTTCCGCCGTAACCGAGGCTAGAACGAAAGAGCGCGCGTGAGGGCGCGGGATGTGCCGCTTCGGAACATCCCCGCGCCGGAAGGCGCCCACGAGGATCAGGCTTCCGCGCAACCGCGGGTCGAGCACGCCTGGTGGCGATGTCCACGAGCAGGTTCAGGCAAGATGATCAGGACGGCAAGCACGATGGTCACACCCATGACCACCGTGTAGTCGCGGGCGACCCCACCGAGGCGACGAAGTATTCCGAGATGCCGGGGATGGAGAAGATGTTCTCGACGAGGAGTGAACGAGCCGGTGACCATCGCGACCGAAGAACATCGGGCCGGCGACGATGATCAGGGGCGGCGACGAGTTCTTGAGCGCGTGGACGCCGACGATGCGCCTCCGCGACAGACCCTTTGCCGGGCCATCCGTACGTAGTCGCTTTCCGGGCTCGAGCAACGTGCCGCGCAGGAGCCGTGCGAAGTACGCCATCGGAGCGAGGAACTCAGGGTGAGGGTCGGCAGCACTTGTCTGCCAGCGTCGTCCCAGCCCGACGTCGGGAGCAGGGCGAGCTTCACCGACACGTAGTAGATGAGCAGCGTCGCGACGAGGAAGCTGGGCAGCGAGATGCCGAGGCCGGTGAGGACGCGGACGGCGTAGTCGAAAACCGACCCCGGTCGCGACGCGGCCAGGATGCCGACGGGATCCGATGAGGATCGCCCACGCGAACGCCAGGCAGCACCAGCTGGACCGAGCGCGGCGCCATCTGCTTGATGATGTCGGTCACCCGCATGTACCGAAACGACAGCGAGGGCCGAAGTCGAGTGTCACGACGCCCTTCAGGTAATTGCCGTACTGCTGGTACCAGGGCAGGTCGAGGCCGTACTTCTCGCGCTGGTTCCGGCGGATCGCCGGCGGCTGGGGGTCCCCGTACTTCACCCAGCCCGCATTCGAGAGACCGAGCAGCGGCCCGTGCCGAACGGGTCGCCACCGATCGACCGCATCATGAAGAACACGATCGTGAGAACCACCCACAGAATGGGAATCGTCCACAGCAGGCGACGCAGGACAAAGCCGGCCATAGGCTGAGCTTTCCCGATCGTGAGCATCATCACCACTTTGATTTCTTGCCACGAGCATCAGTGCTCCTTACGCTCGGAGAGCTGCCGCTGAGTCGCGCGTCGAGAGCCCTCTCTCTCCCGAAGCGTGCCGCCGTGCGCGGGGCGAAAAACGTGCTCCGCCGCAGCTCGCGGGGGAAGCCCGTGCCGCTGGGGACCCTGCTTCGGCTCCGGCGCTTCGGGGGCCGGACCAACATGCTCACGTTCCGTGCAGCGGGCGTGGCCCAACAGGGCACGGCGCTCGCGAATCCCTACCTCTCCGGGCGCCTCGCCGACCGCAGTTTTGGGGACTGGGCGATCTCTGCCCAGGCGATGAATCTGCTCGAGGAGGAGATCCGGGCGCGGCCGGCCCGCCGCGTGCTCGAGTTCGGAAGCGGCCTCAGCACGGCATGCCTCGCGCGCTACATGACGGAGAACGCGCCCGGCTCGCCACGGCCGGCGGTCGTGTCGGTCGAGGAGAACGCCGACTTCTGCGCCCAGGCGCGCACGCTCCTCGCCGGCCTCGGGCTCGGCGAGGCCGCCTCCATCCACCACGCGCCGCTCGTGGGGAAGGACGTCGCCGGGCGGAGCGTCAACGCGTACGACCTGCCCGCCGAAGCGCTCGCCGAGCTCGAAGCGGAGCCTGCAGACCTCGTCTTCATCGACGGTCCCGGAAGGGCGGCGGCCGCTTCTCGCGCTGGGCCGTGCTTCCCACCGTGCTGCCCCTGCTCCCCGCCGGCTTCCGCTTCTACCTCGACGACGCGCTCTCGGACTCGGCCCTCGAGTACGGGCGGCTATGGGCCGAGCTCCCCGGCGTGAACGTCGCGGGCGTGGCGCTCGTCGGACACGGCGTGCTCGTCGGCGAGTACCGGCCTTAGGGCTGGACCGTCCACCGGGGCTTCAGCAGTCGATCTTCGTCTCGACGTCGCCGAAGACGTGGTCGATGCCCCGGTCGACCCGCGCGGTGTCGTGTTGAGAGCCCCCGCGCACATCGTCACGGACCCCGTCGCAGGCGTTCAGCGTGTCGCTCGCCGCATCGCCGGCGAGGACGTCCTTCCGCTGGCCACCGATCAGCGTGTCGGCGCCGTCGTTGCCGTGCAGCTTGTCGCTCCCGGCCTCGCCCTTCAGCGTGTCGGCACCATCGTCGCCGTTGAGCTGATCGTCGCCGACACCGCCGGAAATCGTGTCGCCACCGTCGGTCCCGAGCGCCACGAGGCATGCCGTTCCGTCGGGGCGGAGGGCGGCGCCGGCAAAGCCGAAGATCTGGTCGTTTCCGGTGCCTCCGACGATCGTGTCGCCGCCGAGCGAGCCCTGGATGTGATCCTCGTCGGGGTCCGCCGTCGATGTGATCCGCTTGCTGCGAGCCGCAGATGTTGTCCACGCCCGGACCACCCGAGAGGCTTGCGTTCGGTCCGACCGTGTCCTCGATGAAGTCGCTCCCCGGGCCGCCCAAGAGGTGATCGTTGCCGTGGCCGCCCTCCAGGCTGTCGATATCCCCTTCGCCGAGGACCACGTCATCGCCCTCGCCTCCGCTGATCGCGTCGCACACGTCGGTCGGCCCGGGTGCGGTGCCTCCGGATCCGCCCCGGATCGTGTCCGCCTCGGTGCCGCCGTTGAGCGTGTCGCAGCCGCCGAGGCCGAAGATCGAGTCCGACCCTGCGCCCCCATCGATCGTGTCGACGTCGTCGCCGCCGTAGATCTTGTCATTCCCACCCAGGCCGTTGATCGTGTCCGCGCCGCCCATGCCGCAGATAACCTCGGCGTCTGCGGTTCCGTCGAGCGTCTCCCCTGCCGAGGTGCCCACGAGATCGCAGCTTCCGAACGGCACCCCAACGGTCACGGTGAAGCTGCCCGAGTAGCTCTTCGTGGAGCCCTTGTCCTCGGCCGAGACACTTCCGTCCAGCTCGACGTCGATGTCGGCCCCGTCGACGACGCCGACGAAGCCGATTTTCGAGGGATTCCCGGTCGTCCCGCATCCGCCGCCGGCGAGCTTCGTCGCGTCGAAGGTGGGGCCGTCCGTCGTGAGACTCGCGTTGCCTTCGGTGCAGTCGTCGCCATCGTTGTTCGAGGCGCTGAACGAGACGGAGATGCTCACCGGCGTCGGGCCAGTTGTGTCGATCGAGAGCGAGAAGTCGGAGTCGGAGGACGCGACGGGGATGCCCGGAGCATGAGTCCCGCCCGCGCGGTGAGCGGAGCCCGACACGCGGCCTGAGACCGAGGCGTGCGTGAAGCTCGCGGGAAAGCCGGTCGTGGAAGCCGAGATGGAGGCCTGCGCCGTAGCGGAGCCTTCAGGCCCCGACAACAGGTGCGCCGGCTTGAGCGTCTTCGAGAGGGACGCGAAGTCGTTGAACGACTTGTCCCCCTCCTGCGTCGGCGATACGTCGAGCGCGGTGAAGAAGTCGAGGCTGCCGTTGTCTGTCGCGGACGGGTTCGATGCGAGCGCGGGAGAACCGCCGGTCGCCGTCGCCCCGGCGAGACAGAGAACAGCCGCGACCGTCAGGAACCGCAACCCCAGCTTCACACTCCCACCTTCCTTCGCAGGGCTCCGATCATAGGAAGCAGCTCCGCTTCGGTCAATCACCGAGCGGGCGGCCCGGACCGAGCAAGGGCCGCCGGCGGAAGGCCGCGTCCGGCTACCCGTCGGCCGGGCCGAGCGACCCTTCGCCGCGTGCGGGTGCTCCTTCTTTCAGCTCGATGAAGACGACATGGGTCGGCGTCTCGCCGATGTTCTCGCCGCTGTGCGCCTGGGCATCTAGCCACCGCACCTGCGCCGGTTCGAGCGTGACGTCACGAGACTCGCCGTCGCCGCCGACGAGACGGCGATCGAATCCGCTGAGCGTGATCATGACGCTGTCCGGATGGTCGTGAGGACTCGTCCGCCCACCCGGTTCGTCGCGGTACTCGAGGACGCGGACGCGGTCGTTCTCGAAGACGACGCTGTACTTGTCCGGGTCGGTGACCGTTGGGTCGGACATCGGTCCCATCCTCTCAGACTGTCCCGGCCGCCGTCAGCTCTCGATGAGCTCGACCCGGTAACCGTCCGGCAAGGACACTTTGTCGAGCTGCTCTTGCAAGTGGCGCCCGAGCACGGGCTTCGACCGCGGGCTACCGCGGCCGAGCTCAGCCGTCGACGAGGATGCCGGACAGGGGGCCGAGAACGCGGCCTGACCGGCGAGAGAGGTGCTCGAGCCTCACGAGCCGGTGAGTGAGCGGCAGGCCGGCGGCGCGCCGGTCGAGCTGCTCCTTGCTGATCGGTTTCCAGAGCTCGTCCACCGCGCGCACAGGGTCGTCCGGGATCTCCTCGGCCGGCAGCTCGAGATGCTCCGCCCATAAGCGGAGCCGCGTTTCTCGCGCGAGATCCGGGTCGTGGGTGACAACGTTCATCTCGGTGTCGTTGAAGAGCGAGTGCTCGTTGAGGTTCGCAGAGCCGAGCGTGAACCACTGATCGTCGATGATCGCGATTTTCGCGTGGATGTAGACGGGGTCGGCAAGCTTCCCGGACCGCGCGTAGAGCGTGCAGGCGAGCACGCGTCCATTGTCGTCGTCCGCCTCGATCAGGCCAGCCAGCATGCCGCGCGTGTCGTCGGAGCCGGTGTTGGGCTTCGCGGGCAGGACGAGCACGACCCGGAAGTCCGGGTGGGGCGGGTTCTCGAGCTTGTCCTGCAGCACCTCCTCGATCTCGGGCGACCAGAGGAACTGGTTCTCGATGTAGACGAACCGTTGGGCCGCCTTGAGCGCGCGGAGGTAGGACTCGAGGATGCCGAAGTCGCCCTTCGGCTTCGCGTCGTAGATTCGCTCAGGAATCGTGCGCACGATCTGGAGTTCGACGGCGCCGGCCGCTTCCGGCTGAGTCACTTCAGCGAGCGTCTCGCCAGTCACCTCGTGCCAGCGCATGCGGAAATGCTCCGCGACGTCGGCGACCGCGGGGCCCTCGAAGCGGGCGCAGGCGTCGTGCCAGCCGACATCCGCACGCGGCGGGTGGTGGTTCCAGTCGTAGCGGTCGCCAGACTCGTAGGTGAGGTCGATGCCGCCAACGAACGCCACGCGGTCGTCCACGACGATCGTCTTCTCGTGGTGGCAGTGCATCGGCCGTTCCTTCGCGTCGAGTGCACATTGGATCTTCGTGCCGGCCACAAGACGATCGCGCATTTTCCGCATCTCTCCTCGCGACGGACGGAATAGTGGCAAGGGGGCGCCTGCCCACACGAGGACGCGGACGTCGACGCGATCCGCCAACTCACCGAGCAAATTGCGCAGCACGAGGGGCTCGCCGTCGCGTGCGAGCGCGAAGTCGGGCGAGAAGTGCCAGCCCGTGAGGTGAATGTGCGAGGTCGCGAGCCGCGAGCGCGTCCGCGATCGCCGGCAGCGCCTGCGCTCCGTCGATGAGGATCTCGATCGCATTGCCAGGACGCGGCGGCACATCGGTTACTGCCCACCCACCTGCCGGCGGTTCCAGTGCTTCGCGCTGACCGATCCTCGTGAGGCGCCGCCGGTGGTGGCGGCAGATCTGCTGCGTGACCTGCTCGCCGAACCAGGCTTCGACCGGGAAGAGCGCCCGACCGACCGGGCGTAGCGGAGCGACGCGCGTGCTCAAATCCTGCGGTAGCGGGCGTCGCTGAGCGAGTAGAGGGCGAACGCGATCAGGCCGGCGGCGACGATGCCGAGCAGCACCGAGCCATATGCCTGCTGAGCGAGCTTCGCCAGCGCCCCATCGAGACCGACCGCCTTGTCCGGGTCATATTCGACCGCCGCCTTGATGAGGAAGACACCGATGAGGCCGAACACGACCATCCGGGCGAGATGGCCGACGGTCCCCAAGCGGCCGATCCACGTCCGCACACGCGGGCTCATCTCCTCGGTCTTCGAGTCATCGAGGAACTTCTGGGTGATGCCGCGGTAACCCTGGTAGAGCGCGACCCCAATCATCACGAGGCCGATCGCTCCGACGATCCATGGCCCGCCGGGCCAACCGAGGATTCCGGCGGCCGAGCTCTTCGGATCGGAGCTGCTACTCGAGCCGGAGCCGATCAAGATCTCGACTGCGAAGACACAGAGCGCCCCGTAGGCGAGACCGCTCGCAAGCGCAGCGAGCCGCTGGAAACCGGAATCGGAGCCTTCGGGCCCGCGCCCGAGAGCGGCGCGGAACAGTCGCCACAGCGAATAGCCGCCGAGCCCGATCGCGAGTAATGTGAGGAGGATCGAGCCGAACGGCTGGCCGGCAACGGTCTTGAGTGCACCCTGTTGATCGGTCAGATTGCCGCCTTCACCGATCGCGAGCTCGAGCGCGAGCACACCGATGATCGCGTAGATCGCTGCGCGCGCCACAAACCCGGCACGCGAGAGCCATTCGAACGCTCTTGTGTTGACGAACCCCTCGCCGGCGCTCTTTGCGTAGCGCAACTCACGTGCAGGACGGATGTCACTCATACGCTTCCTTTCTGTGGCGGGACGCAGACGGTGATCGCCCGCGGCTCGACCTTGACCTTGAACGACTTCACCTTCGTCCGGTCTCCCCCGTCGAGCTCGTAGAGAACCTTCCGCGAGAGCTTGACCTTGACGTCGCGCGCCTTCGTCGTCTGTGTGAATGGCGAGTCGCCGAGCGAACCAGCGACTGCGCGCCCCATCATTCGCGACCAGTCGAGCACGCCATCGGCGGTCACGACGCCGACCTCGAGTTTTCCGTCGTCCGGACGCGCGTCCTCGAACACCTCGACGCCGCCTACGAGCTTGCCGACGTTGCCGAGCAGGATGCAGGTCGCCTCGCCCTTGTACCACTCCGCACCGTCGACTTCGATCGTCGCGCGGAACGGCTTCGAGCGGAGGTTCTCGGAGCCGCTCCACACATAGGCGGCGCGGCCGATGCGCTCCTTGAGGCCGCCGTCTCCAGAATCGCGGATCATCGCCGCGTCGAATCCGGCGCCGGCCATGACAGCGAAGCGCTCGCCATTGAACCTGCCGACGTCGAGCTCGTGGCGGTCGCCACGAAGCCCGATCGCCACCGCTTCTTCGATGTCCTGCGGAATGCCCAGATTCGACGCGAAGAGGTTGGCGGTGCCGGCCGGGATAATCGCCAGCCTTGCACCTGACCCAGCGAGGACGCCGACGCAGCGCTGCACCATCCCGTCGCCGCCCCACGCGAAGACGACCTCCGCACCATCGTCGAGCGCGCGCTGCACCTGCGCCGGGGCCTTCTTGCTCTTCGGAACCTCGACCCAGAAGGGATCAGCGATTCCTTCCGCCTCCAGGACGCGACGTAGCTCCGGCAGGCCGCCGCCAAGCGATTTCCCTGCATGCGCGACAACCGCGACGTTCATTCTGCGGCCGCTCCCGCTGAACGGCAGGCGAGGACGAGAACGCACAGCGCGGCGATGCCGACAACGATTCCCCCGGCGACATCGAGGGGGTGGTGCATGCCGCGGTACATGCGCGCCGTCGCCACGAACGCGACCGTTCCCACCGCCAGCAGCCAGGCGGCGACGCGGACCCAGTCGTTCCTGAACCGCGAGGTGATCAGCAGCGCAAGGCCGCAGTACACGGCGATCGCAGCAGCGGTGTGCCCCGATGGATAGCTCGCGTCGACGGGCAAGCTCTCGAGGCGGTTCACGCGCGGCCGGTGCGAGTGCACGACAAGCGTCGTCGTGCGATACGTCGCCGACTCGACGGCGAGCGCGAATACGAAAAACGCGGCGAGCCGCCACTTGCGGAAGAGCGCGGACGCGAGCGCGAGTACGCCCGCGACGATCGGTAGCACGACGCCGCCCGCAATGATCGACCCGATCAGCGAGGCGTCCGTCCTCGTCGGCGTGCGATGGGCAGCGAGCCAGACGTTGACGCGCTCGTCGGCTGCGCCGACCGCGCCGGTTTCGATCACATGCGTGACAAGGAGGCCGAGCCCTATCGAGAGGGCGGCAATCAGAGCGAGGCCTCCGAACATCACGGCGAAGAAAACGGGGACCGGGCGGCCGCCGCCGAACAGCGCGCCGAGCCGCTCCGAGAGCCCTCCCGCGGGCGGCGTGAGCACGAACTCATGCGACCGTTCCCGCTTTCGGAGGGTCGAGGGTTGGACGCGGGCGGCAGGATGCGTTTTGACAGAGGCGATGAGGGGAGATTCCCCTCCACCACCTTTTGAATCACATGCCGCTGCTGCTGCTTCTTATCCTGGCTCTGACCGTCGGCCTTGCGACCGGCCTCCTGGTCTGGCGGTTGCCGCGATCGGTGGCAGCGTCGCCGGCCGTCGAAGGCGCGCAAAAGGTCGGCGAGACGATCGGTCGCCACGGGGCGCTGCACCGTGCACTCAAGGCGCGACTGGACCCTGCCGCCGCGACGGGGCTCGCGCTGACGCTCGCCCTTCTGGTCGTGATCGGGGGCGGCGTCCTGTTCGCGCTGCTCGCGTATCTCGTTCGCTCGAACGCACACCTGCACGGAGTCGACAACGGCGTGGCGAAATGGGGAAGCGCACACGCATCGGCGTTCTCGACGGATGGACTGAACGTCGTCACACAGCTCGGCGGGACCTACGTGGTGATCGCCCTGGCCGTCGTTCTCGCCGTCGGCCTAACGATCATCGACCGGAGCGCCTGGGTTATTCCGTTCGTCATCGCCGTCATGGGCGGTGAAGAGATCCTCACCCTCACCGTGAAGGATCTCGCGGATCGCGTACGGCCGACATTCAATCCCGCTGCGGCGTCGTTGGGTCCGTCCTTTCCGAGTGGCCATTCCGCGACGGCCGCTGCGTTCTACGCCTGCCTGGCGCTCCTGATCGGCCGCCAATGCAGACGACCGGCGCGCGCCGCGCTCACCGGCCTCGCCGTCGGTCTTGCCGTCGCGGTCGCGGCGAGCCGCGTGTTGCTCGATGTGCATTGGCTCACAGACGTGATCGCCGGCCTCGCGCTCGGCTGGGCTTGGTTCTCCGCGTGCGCAGTCGCCTTCGGCGGGCGCCTGTTGCGTTTCGGGGCGGGCGCTGAGACCGCCGAGCGGGCCGCGGAAGCGAAGGCCCACGGAAAGCCGCGGCCTCGAGCCCGGGTGCGACTGTCTTGACGTTTGTCGGCTTCGGCGGAAGCCGCCTGCCCAGACTCAGCCGCCCTCGATGAGCTCGACCCTGTAGCCGTCTGGGTCGCTGACGAAGCAGAGTCGGGAACCGCCCTCGCGCACGGTGTACGGCGGGCGCTCGGGCTCGATGCCCTGGCCGGCGAGCTGCTCGAGCGTCCCGTCGAGGTCGTCCACGGTGAGCGCGATGTGACCGTAGCCGGTGCCGAGCTCGTAGGAGTCGACGCCGAAGTTGTAGGTCAGCTCCAGGCGGTCGTCGTCCCCAGGCACGCCCATGAAGATGTTGATCGCCTCGTCGCGAATCGGCAGCTCGCGGCGCTTCTCGAACCCGAGCGCCTCGTAGAACGCGACCGACCGGTCCGGATCGGTGATTCGGTAGCAGGTGTGGATCAGTTCCATGGCGCGAGACTAACGCACGCAGCCTGCTCGCCCGGCCGCCGGAGATGAACCGTCCGCGGCCGCCCTCCGTATGCGTACGCAAACCCTCGAGGGAAGGGAGACGGGATGAAGAAGCTCTTGGCAGTCCTGGCCGCGGTTGTCGCCTTGGCCGCGATCGGAGTCACGGCGGCGGTCTCGAGCGGGGACGGGCGCGCGGTTCTCAAGTTCGACACGATGGCGCCGGTCGTACCGCCCTACACAGGGACGACGAACCCCATCCGAGGCGTGAACGGCGGCGGGGTGCCGTGGAAGCTCGCGTCTGCGCAGGGGAGACTTCGTGCCGACGGACGCCTCGAAATCGAGGTGCAGGGGCTCGTCCTCGTCTCGACCGGCGCGAACCCCTCGCCGACCTTCCGTGGAGTCGTAAGCTGCCTCTCCTCGGATGCAGCAGGCGCGCCGACGACGGTGAACGTCTCGACGGATCCGGTGCCGGCGACGATGACCGGCAACGCCGAGATCGACGCCAAGGTTGCGCTGCCGTCGCCGTGCTTTGCCCCGATCGTCTTCGTGACGTCGGGCACCGGCAACTGGTTCGCGGTCACCGGCCGCTGAGCGGCTGAGACCGTTCTATGCGCGTGGGGTCGCCGGGGCAGGCTCGTCCCGGCGGCCCCGCACGACCTTGAGGACGCCGGAGCCGAGCGCCACGCCCGCGAGGATGAGCAGGAGGCCGAGCGCCGCGTTCAGGTGGATCTGCTCGTCGAGGATCGTGACGCCGTAGAAGAGCGCCATCGGCGGCAGGAGGTACGTGACGAGCGACGTGCGCGACGACCCGTATGTGTTCAGCATCCGGTAGAGGATGAGTGTCGCGAACGCGGTGCCGATGAGACCGAGGGCGGCGACCGACGCGAGCGCCTTCCAACCGGGCATCTGATCGGGGAGCTGGAAGAGCGAGAGCGGGATCAGCAGGATCATTCCCCAGAACGTCGTCGTCGTGGCCACGACGATCGGCTCCGTCTTCCCGAAGCGCGCCGGCGCGTAGAGGTTGGCGCACGCGTAGGAGAACGAGGCGACGACGACCGCGAGCGTCCCGGCGATCGCCCACCAGCCGCCCTCGGGGTTGAGCCCGGTGAGGACGCCGACGCCGAGGAGCCCGAGAAGGACGCCGAAGAGGCGCATCCCGGTCACGCGCTCGCTCGGACGGAAGCGGATGGCGAGGAGCGCGACGAAGATCGGAACCGTCGAGTTGGCGATCGCGGCCACGCCCGAGTCCACGTGCTTCTCGCCCCAGGCGATGAGCGTGAACGGGATGGCCATGTTGATGAGGCCGAGCAGGGCGCCGCCGCGGCCCGTGCCGCGGATCGCAGAGACCGCACCGCGAAAGCCCGAGGCGTAGGCGAGCACGGGGAAGAGCGCGGCGAACGCGAGGATCAGCCGCAGGCACATCATCGGCGCGGGCTCGAGGTCCTCGACGGCGACCTTGATGAAGAGGTAGGACGCGCCCCACGAGGCGGCCAGGATCCCGAGCATGAGGACATAGCCGCGCATGCTTAGAACCTAACGATCAAGACCCCTCCTCGCCTTCCGCTCGACTCGATATGGTTGGCGAGGCCTCTTGAGCTCCGTTGCTCACCGCCCGTTGCACCGCGCGCTCGGCCTCACGGACGGGGAGTTCGACCGTATCGAGACACTGCTGGGGCGCCGGCCGAACGACTTCGAGCTGGCGGTCTTCTCGCTCCTCTGGTCGGAGCACTGCGGCTACAAGCACTCGGCGCTCCTCCTCAAGCGCTTCCCCACGGAAGGCGCGGGAGTCCTGCAGGGGCCGGGCGAGAACGCGGGCGTCGTCGACCTCGGCGAGGGCGAGGCCGTCGCGTTCAAGGTCGAGAGCCACAACCATCCGTCAGCGGTCGAGCCCTTCCAGGGCGCGGCGACGGGGGTCGGCGGCATCCTCCGCGACATCGTCGCCATGGGCGCCCGCCCGATCGCTCTCCTCGACGGCCTGCGCTTCGGCAAGCCAGGCTTCGAGTTCGGCCGCGCGGTCGGCGGCATCGGCCACTACGGGAACTGCGTCGGCGTCCCGACCGTCGGCGGCGACACGGTCTTCGACGACGCCTACGCGTCGAACCCGCTCGTCAACGCGATGTGCGTCGGGCTCCTCCCGACCGACCGCGTGACGCGTGCCGAGGCCGGAGGAGCCGGGAACCATCGTCGTCCTCTTCGGCGCGACCACGGGGCGCGACGGGATCGGCGGCGCGAGCGTGCTCGCGAGCCAGGAGCTCTCCGACGACGACGAGGATAAGCGCCCGTCCGTCCAGGTCGGCGACCCGTTCACCGGCAAGAAGCTCATCGAGGCGAGCCTCGCGCTCGTCGAGGGCGGGCTCGTCCAGTCGCTGCAGGATCTCGGCGCGGCGGGCCTCGCGTCCTCCCTCTCCGAGATGGCGAGAGGCGGCGTCGGCCTCGACGTCCACCTCGACCGCGTGCCGCTCCGCGAGGCCGACATGGAGCCGTCGAGATCGTGATCTCGGAGAGCCAGGAGCGGATGGTCTGCGTCACGGACCAGCCGGATGCGGTCGCCGCCGTGTGCGCCCGCTGGGAGCTCGAGGTCGCCGACATCGGCGTGGTCACCGCCTCCGGCGACGCTGCGCATGTTCTGGGACGACGAGGTCGTCGGCGAGATCCCGGCGAGCTCCTCACGGAGGAGACGCCGCGCTACCGGGTCGCGACGAGGCCGCGCAAGCTGCAGGCGCCGATCTCCCACCGGCCGATCAAGCCCGAGACCGCCGAGCTCCTCGACCTCCTCCGCACGCCGGGCCTGAAGAGCCGCGTCTCGGTCTACCGCCGCTACGACCACCTCGTCGGCTCGCGCACGGTCCGCCGCCCGGGCTCGACGCGGCCGTGCTGCGGCTGCGCCCGCTCGCATCGCGGGCTCGCGGTCTCCCTGGACGGCTCCGGGAGGATCGCGTCGCTCGACCCGCAGACCGGCGGCATGCTCGCCGTGCTCGAGGCGGCGCGCAACGTCGCGTGTGCCGGCGGCAAGCCGCTCGCGCTCACCGACTGCCTCAACTTCGGCAACCCGGAGAAGCCGGAGATCGCCTGGGAGCTGACCGAGGCGATCGAGGGCATGTCGCTCGCCTGCGAGGCGCTCGGGATCCCCGTCGTCTCCGGCAACGTCTCGCTCTACAACGAGACCGACGGCCGGCGATCCACCCCACTCCGGTCGTCGGCTGCGTCGGGCTCGTCCCCGACGTCCGGCTCGTCCCGGCAGGCTGGCAGGAGGGCGATGCGATCTACGTCGTCGGCGCGCCCGAGCTCGCGCTCGACGGCTCGGAGTACCAGGCGCGCTTCCTCGGCGGCCCGGCCGGAAGGCCCCCGCGTCCGCACCTCGGCGCCGAGGCCGCGCTCGTCCGCTTCCTCTGGCGCGCGGCTCCGACGCTCACCGCCTCCCACGACGTCTCGGAGGGCGGCCTGGCGGTCGCGCTCGCCGAGCTCGCGCTCTGGTCGGGACTGGGCGCGCGGGTCGAGCTCGAGGAGGACGCCGTCGCCTGGTTCGGCGAGGGAGGCGGCCAGGCGGTCGTCGCCTGCCGCCCGGAGGACGAGTCAGCGCTCGAGGGCATGCCCTACCGGCGCGTCGGCGAGGCGGGCGGCTCGAAGATCTTCGGCGTCGAGCTCGAAGACCTCGCCCGCGCAGGAGACTACGCCTGATGTGCGGCGATCTTCGGCATCCACGCTCCCGACCGCGACGTCGCGCGACTCACGTATTTCGGGCTCTTCGCGCTCCAGCACCGCGGCCAGGAGTCGGCCGGGATCGCGGTCTCCGACGAGGGCCGCGTCACCGCGCTCGCGACATGGGCCTCGTCACCCAGGTCTTCAGCGAGCAGAAGCTGCGCGGCCTGACCGGCCAGGTCGGCGGTCGGCCACGCGCGCTACTCCACCACCGGCTCCACGCACTGGGCGAACGCGCAGCCGATCATCCAGCAGGGCCGCGCGAGAACCGTCGCGCTCGGCCACAACGGCAACCTCGACGAACACGAGCGAGCTCCGCGCCGAGCTCCTCGCCGAGGGAGCGCGCCTCCGCTCGACCTCGGACACCGAGGTGATCGCGGCGCTGATCGCGCGCGACGAGCGCCCGCTCGAGGAGGCGGTCGCAGGCGCGATGGGCAAGATCCAGGGCGCGTTCTCCGCGGTCCTCCTCGCCGAGGGGAAGCTCGTGGGCTTCCGCGACCCGCTGGGGATCCGACCGCTCGTCCTCGGAAGGCTCGAGGACGACTGGCTCCTCGCCTCCGAGACCTGCGCGCTCGACCTCCTCGGCGCCGAGGTCGAGCGGGAGCTCGCCCCGGGCGAGATGGTGGTCGTGGACGAGAACGGGTACGAGGCGCACCAGGCCGTCGCGCCCGACGGGCGCGGGCTCCCTCTGCATCTTCGAGTTCATCTACTTCGCCCGGCCCGACTCGAAGCTCCGCGGCGTCGAGCTCCACGGAGCCCGCGTGCGGATGGGCGAGCAGCTGGCCGCGCGAGGCGCCCGTCGAGGCCGACCTCGTCATGGCCGTGCCTGACTCGGGCACTCCGGCTGCGATCGGCTTCGCGCGCGCGAGCGGGATCCCCTTCGCCGAGGGCCTGATCAAGAACCGCTACGTCGGGCGCACGTTCATCCAGCCCGACCAGGCGCTCCGCGAGCACGGGATCAAGACGAAGTTCAACCCGCTCGCAGAGGTGTCGGGGAAGCGCGTCGTGGTCGTGGACGACTCGATCGTCCGCGGCACGACGACCCGAAAGATCGTGGCGATGCTCTTCGAGGAGGGCGCGCTCGAGGTCCACCTGCGCATCTCCTCCCCGCCGATCGTGTCGCCGTGCTTCTACGGGATCGACATGGCCGACGAGGACGAGCTCATCGCCGGCGGCCGCTCGGTCGAGGCGGTGCGGGAGCAGCTCGGCGCGACCAGCCTCGCCTACCTCTCGCTCGAAGGCCTGCAGGACTCGACGCGCCGGCCCGAGGGCACGTTCTGCCGCGCCTGCCTGACGAGGGACTACCCGACGGAGATCCCCGAGGACCTCAAGCTGGCGAAGCTTCGCTTCGAGGGTCAGACCGAGGCTGCCGGCTCCGAACGGAGCCTGGCGAACCCGACGAAGACGAACATGCTGGCCACCAGCGGCACGAGCCCCAAGGCTCCGTAGCCCAGCGCCTCGGCGACACCCCCGCCGATCGCCGGCCCCACGAGGTAGCCGATCGCCCAGATCTGCGACCAGACGACCATCGCCAGCACGATGCGGTCGACTCCGATCGATTCCAGGAGCACGCCGAGGGAGCCCGCCTCGCCCGCCCCGACGCCGAGGCCGAACAGGACCGCGACGACCACCCAGAAGCCGATCATCTCGGTCGCGCCGCCGAGGGCGATCGAGAGCGTCATCAGCACCGTCGCGACGGCGAGCACGGGCCTCGGCGCCTGGCGGCCCGCCAGCGCAGCCGCTCCGGACGAGATGAGCGCGGCGAGGACATAGAGCGCGGCGATCTCAGCCTGGCTCAGGTGCTCGGCGAAGTGGAGCGGCATCGGGCCGTCGAACGTCCCGAGAGTCAGTGCCACCATGAGGATCCCGGCCGAGGCAAGCCAGAAGCCCGGAGTCCTGAGCGCGGCCCGGTCCGAGCCGAACTTGGCCGCGTTCTTGGGAGCGCCGATCCCCACGAGCGCCAGGGTCAGCACCGTCACGAGCACGAGGTGGATGGCGAACGGCGTGCTGATCCCTCCGATTCCGCCGATCGCCGGGCCCGCGATCGCTCCGAGCCCGTAGGCGGCGAGGATGCCCGTCAGCCGCTTGTACTCCTCACCGGGAAACCGCTCGATGATCGCGAACGCCGTCCCGATCCAGAGCCCGCCCGCGCCGATTCCCTGGATCAGCCTGGCCGGGAAGTAGACGCCGAGGCTCTCGCCGAAGATGAAGCCGAGGTCGCCGACGATGACGAGGGCGAGCGAGACGAACAGGACTGCGAGGGCATGCCGCCGCTGCAGCACCCGGGCGGCGAGCGGGTAGCCGACCATCTGGCCGACGGCGAACGAGGCGACCAGGGCGCCCATGAGCCCCGGCCCGGCGCCGGTCGCATCCCCGATCTCGGGGACGACGGGCGCAATGATGCTGTAGCCCGCGGAGTCGAGCGCCGCGAGCGCGAAGAGGACGGCGAAGGGCAACTAGTGGAGCACTTACTCGAGGGAGCCGACGTCGAGCACGGCCGTCTTCAGGTCGGTCATGTCGAGCATCGTGTAGCGGCCGCCGATGCGCCCCCAGCCCGTGCGCGTGCCGGCGGCGCCGCCGAACGGCTCGTGCGCCTCCCAGTAGTCCGTCGAGTCGTTGACGACGACGTTGCCGACGCGCAGGTTGTCGAGGTAGCGGAACGCGCGCTGGAGGCTCGACGTGTAGACGGCCGCCTGGAGGCCGAGGTGCGAGTCGTTCGCAACGGCGAGCGCTTCGTCATCGTCGCGCGACACTGATGAGCGGGACGATCGGCCCGAACGTCTCGTCGCGGTTGATGAGCGTGTCGGTGCCGACGCGGTCGATCACGGTCGGCTGGTAGTAGAGGCTCGTCGGCCGGCCATCGTCCCGCGAGCCGCCGACGACCACCTCGGCGCCCTTGGCGACTGCGTCCTCGAGATGGGCGTCCATCTTCTGCGCGGTCGGCTCGTTGTTCATGGGCCCGACGAGGGTCTCGTCGTCGAAGGGGTCGCCGAGCTTCCAGCCTTCGGCCTCCTTCACGACCGCGGCGAGGAAGTCCTCGTGGACGCGCTTGTCGACGAGGACGCGCTCCGTCGCGCAGCAGACCTGGCCGGCGCAGAAGAAGCCGCCGAAGACGGCGCCCTTCGCGGCGGCCTGCGAGGTCGGCGTCGACGCAGACGACCACGGGCCCGTTGCCGCTCGCCTCGATCAGCGAGCGCTTGAGGCCGGCAGCGCGGACGATCTTCTCCGCGGTCGTGTGCGAGCCGACGAAGCCGACGCAGTCGACGTTCTCGTCCTGGATGAGCCGCTCGCCGACCTTGCCGTCGCCGTAGACGACGTTCACGACGCCGTCGGGCAGCCCGGCGTCGGCCATGATCTGCATGAAGTTCGCCATGGCGATCGGCGTCCACTCGGACGGCTTCATGACGATCGCGTTCCCCGCGGCGATCCCGGGCGCGATCAGCTCGACGGGGATGAGCGTCGGGAAGTTCCACGGCGTGATCCCCGCGTAGACGCCGTTCGGCTTGCGGAACGTGAGGATGCGCTTGTTCACGTCCTGCGAAGGGATGACGGCGGTCTCCATCCGCTTCACGTCCTCGGCGGCGATGCGGAAGTTCTCCGCGGTCTCCTCGATGTCCGGGATCGCCTCGGCCGTGTAGGGCTTGCCCTGCTCGAGCGAGAGCTCGCGCGCGAACTCCTCCTTGCGCTCCTCGATCAGGTCGGCGATGGCGTGGCAGACCTTCGCGCGGTCCCAGGCCGAGAGCGCCGCCCACTTCGGCTGGGCATCGCGCGCCGCCTTCGCGGCCCGCTTGACGTCCTCCTCGCTCGCGTTCGGCGCGTCGGCGAGCTTCTCGCCCGTCACGGGGGAGACGATCTCCCGCGCCTCCTCGCCGGTCGCCTCGACCCAGTCGCCGGCGACGAAGTTCTGCAGCGTCTTCACAGCGGTAGCCATCTCACACTCCTGCCTTCGTGTTGACCCGGTCCCACGCCTCGTCCAGCACCTGGCGCAGGACGCCCACCATCTCGTCGAACTCCTCCGGCCCGGCCACGAGCGGCGGCGCGAACTGCGCACACGTCTCGCCGCGGTCGTCGAAGCGCATGTAGACGCCGAGCTCGCGCGTGCGCGGAAGCAGGAACGTCTTGATCAGGTCGTCGCGCTCGGCCGGCGTGAACGTCTCCTTCGTCTCCTTGTCCTTCACGAGCTCGAGTGGAGTAGAAGTACCCGTCGCCGCGCACGTCGCCGACCATCGGGTGCTCCTCGAGGAGCACCTCGCAGCGCTCGCGGAGCTCCGGCCCGAGAGTCTGCGAGCGGCCGATCAGGTCCTCCTGCTCGAAGACCTCGAGGTTCGCCAGTGCGATCGCGCAGGAGAGCGGATGGCCGCCGAAGGTGATCCCGTGCGTGAACGCGGTCTTCTTCTCCGCGAAGAAAGGCTCGATCGTGCGCTCGTTGGCGATGAGGGCGCCGAGCGGCGCGTACGCGGAGGTGATCCCCTTGGCCACGGTCATCATGTCGGGCTCGATCCCGTAGCGGGTCGACCCGAACCAGTCGCCGACGCGGCCGAAGCCGCAGATGACCTCGTCGGCCACGAGCAGGAGCCCGTGCTCGTCACAGATCTCGCGCACGCGCTCGAAGTAGCCCTCGGGCGGGGTGATCGAGCCGGCCGAGTTCTGGACGGGCTCGAGAATGACCGCCGCGACGGTCTCCGGCCCCTCGTTCTGCACGATGCCGTCGATCTCGTCGGCGCACCGCAGGTTGCAGCTGGACTCCTCCGAGCAGTACGGGCAGCGGTAGCGGTACGGCATCGGCGCGCGCAGGCAGCCGGGAAGCGAGGGGCTCGAACTGTGAGCGGAGCGCCGGGCTCCCGTTGATGGAGAGCGCGCCCATGGTCGTCCCGTGGTAGGCGCTGCGGCGCGTGACGAACTTGTAGCGGGTCGGCTCGCCGCGCAGCCGGTGGTACTGGCGCGCGACCTTGAGCGCCGTCTCGATCGCCTCCGAGCCGCCGCCGACGAAGAAGATGCGGCCGACGTCGATCGGCACGAGCTCGGTGATCTTCTCGGCGAGCTCGAGCGCGGGCGGCGTCGCGAACCCGACCCAGTTCGTGAAGAACGGAAGCTGTGTCGAGCTGCTTCTGCGCGGCCTCCGTGATCCCCGGCCAGGGCCCGTAGCCGATGTTGACGCAGTAGAGCGCCGAGAGGGCGTCGAGGTAGCGGTTGCCCTCGTTGTCCCAGATGTAGCACCCCTCGCCGCGCTCGATCACGAGCTGCGGTGCGCCTGCCGCGGTGAAATGTCGCCAGAGGTGGTCCGTCGACGCTGTCGTCAATTCGTGCTCCTTCCGTTGCGGGCGGCGAGGGCCTGCTGGGCCTTCACGGCCAGCCAGAGCTCCATGCGCTGCTCGAGGGTCGTCGGGATGGCGGCCGGTCTGCTCGCGCAGGCGGTCCATCCGGTAGCGAAGGGTGTGGCGGTGGACGCCGAGCTCGTCGGCGGCGTCGCTCCAGCGGCAGCCGGCGTCGAGCAGGGCGGTGAGGGAATCGACGAGCCAGGTGTTCGACGCGGCCGGGCCGAGCACGCGGTCGACGAAGGCCTCGAGCGCCGCGTCGGGAAGGCTGAGCAGAAGCTCGAGGGAGCCGAGGTCCTGGTAGGAGGCGACCTCGCCGGTCCCGGCGTCGAGCGCCGCGCGCGCCTCGAGGAGGCTCCGGCCGAGGCCACGCCCCTGGGATGGGCGGCCCACGCCGACCCTCGCCATCGGCTCCGCCTCGACGACGCGGCGGGCGAGGGTCATGACGTCCTGCTCGCTGTCGGCGCCCACGAGGAAGGCCGCGCGGTCGCGGCGCGCGGTGGAGAGATACGGCACGCTGCCGCGCTCGAGCTCCTCGGCGACCTCGTCGCGCAGGCGCTCGCTGGAGAGACCGTTGCGCGGGACGGCGAGGAGCGCCGCGTACTCGCGGTCGGACTCGAGCCCGAAGGCCGCCATCCTGCGCGCCGCCTCGCGGTCGTCGAGCCGGTCGTCCTCGAGGTCCTCGAGGAGATCGCCGGCGAGGCGAAGCTCGGCCGCGCTGACCGCGCGCCTGCGCGAAAGCTCGAAGGCGAGCGCCGATTGCCCGTGATGGAGGACAAGGCGGTCGTACTCGCCGAAGTCGCCGCCCTCGCGGGCGGCCTTGAGCGTCACCATCTCGCCGGGCGAGACGACCGGCAGCTCGAGGGCGTTCTCGAAGCCGAGCCGGTTCCGCGCGTGGCGCTCGGCGACGACGCGCCCGTTCTCGTCGACGAGCGCGAGGCTGCAGCCGAGGTGGTTGCAGACGACGGCGAGGAGGGCCTGCAGTCCGCGGCCCTCGAGGACCGCTGCGGCCAGCCGCTCGTGCACCTCGAGCGCGCGCGTCATCTGCTCGAGCTGCTCGCTCGCGAGGTGCGTCACCGCCGCCTTCGTGATGGCGACGAACGGGATCTCGTACGGCACCGCGAGGACTGGGAACGAGAGCTTGTTCGCCTCCTCGACGATCGGCGCCGGCACGTCGGGGAAGCCGAAGCCCACGCCGAAGCCGAGCCCGGCGAGCCCGTGCTTGGCGAGCCGCTTGACGTAGGCGCGCTGCGTCGTCGCCATCTCGCCCACCCCGAGCCCGGTCGTGAGGAGAAACTCGCCGCCTTCGAGGAACTGGGTCGGGTCGGCGAGCTCGGAGACGTGCAGCCAGCTGACCTCGTTCCGAAGCCCGTCCGCGCCCGCGGCGACGGCCAGGCCGAGCTCGGGGAGCTCCGCGATCTCCTGAACCGTCAGCACGCGAGGCTCTTCGACGCACGGGCCAAGACCGTACGCCGTTCGGCGCATCGGAGCAACCAGGAACGCGCATCTCTTGGACGCGCGGGCCAGAGGGAGAGGGGCCGGCCGCGTCGGCCGGCCCGAGGAAGCCTAGGAGGTGTAGCGGCCTTCGTAGACCTTGCCGGCCTTGGCGATGCCGCGGGAGATCATGTAGGCGGCGGCCAGCAAGACCGTCGCGATCGTGAACTGCGGCCAGTCGACCGCGTCGGCCGCCACGGTGACGATGAAGACCACGGCCCAGACGAGCAGGAAGACGACGAGCTCGCCGTTCGGGGCCGGCACCGACGGCATCCCGTAATACGGCTGCCCGTAACCCTGGGTCGGAGGCGGAGGTGGTGGAGTGCTTTGCGTCATGGTCGCCCCGTTCCCCGCGAGGGGGCTGATTCCTCCGCGCCGAGTACGATGGGGCGGCCGGTGCACCTGTTCCACTACCACCTCGTGACGAGCAAGGTCCGGCTGCTCGAGGCCCGGTATCTCGGCAAGCTCGGCTTCGAGCTCATCGGCCGCTACGGCTGGCGAGGCGAGAGCTCGCACTGGTTCGAGGCCGGAACGTCCTGGGAGGACCTCGACAAGATCGGCTTCCGCCTGCGGCTCGTGGAGGTCGGGCGCGGGGCGGTCAACGTCGTCCTCCAACCCGGTCACTGGGACGTGCCGCGCGTGGACCACCTCGGCATCGCGCTCGCCGAGGACGACTACGAGACCGTTCTCGATCGCGCCGCGATCTCGGGTTGAAGATCCAGGATCACCCGGGCAAGCGCACCTTCATCACCACGGAGGCCGGCTATCGGCTCGAGGTGCATCCGCCACGCGACTGGGTCGACGATGCGCTCGCGCAGGCGGACGAGCTCCAGATCGGCGAGCTCCACCTGCGCGCCCACGACCCCGAGGAGAAAGCGGTCGCGCTGTCCGAGATCCTCCTCCTCGAGCGCGAGGGCACGAGCGTGCACCTCGGCGAGAGCATCGTCGCGCTTCCTCCCCGCGGGGCCCGAAGGCCGCCCCGAGCTCGTGGCCGAGGTGCTGGCATGAGCTCGCTACGAGGCGGCGGGAGTCTCCTTGGGGAAGGCGGAGGCGGTGGTCGAGCGCCTGCGCGCCGCGGTTGCCTCGACCGGCGGATCCCTCGGCGGCTTCGCGGGTCTCCATCCATTGGACGACGAGCGCCTCCTGGCCGCCACGATGGACGGCGTCGGGACGAAGCTGATCCTCTCCCGCCGGGCCGGCCGGCTCTTCGACGCAGGCGTAGACCTCGCCGCCCACTGCGTGAACGACGTCATCACGACCGGCGCCGACCCGCTCTTCTTCCTGGACTACGTCGCCTCCGGCTCCCTCGACCTCGAGGAGGTCGCAGAGCTCGTCGAGGGTGCGGCGTCCGTCTGCCGCGAGGCGGGGTGCGCGATCCTCGGCGGCGAGAGCGCGGAGCTGCCCGGGATCTACCGCGACGACGAGCTCGACTTCGCCGGCGCCTGCGTCGGGCTCGTGAAGCGCGCCGACCTCGTCGACGGCTCGCGCTGCGAAGCCGGTGACGTCGTCCTCGGGCTTCCGTCCTCGGGCCTGCACGCGAACGGCTTCACCCTCGTCCGCACCCTGGTCGGGGACGGGGACTTCGACGCCGACCTGCTGCTGCCGCCGACGCGGCTCTACCTGGAGGACGTGCGCCGCCTGCGCGCCGAGGCCGACGTCCGCGCCCTCGCCCACATCACCGGCGGCGGGATCATGGGCAACCTCCCCCGCGTGCTCCCGCCGGGCATCCGCGCCGAGATCGACTGGAGCTCCTGGGAGCGCCCGCCGGTCTACGCCTGGCTCGACGAGCAGGGCATCCCCGAGGAGGAGCAGCGCCGGGTCTTCAACCTCGGCATCGGGATGTGCGCCGTCGTCCCGGAGGCCGACGCGGGCGCAGGGCTCGTCATCGGCCGGCTCGCGTGATCGGCGTCCTCGTCTCGGGCGCGGGCACGAACCTGCAGGCGCTGCTCGACGCCGGGCTCCCCGTCTCCGCGGTCGCCTCGAACACGGCGGGAGTGCAGGCGCTCGAGCGCGCCGAGCAGGCGTTCGTGCCGGTCGCCGCGTTCCCGCTGGAGGACTTCGCCGGCCGCGAAGCGCGCGACGACGCGATGGCCGACTGGCTCGTCGCGCACGGCGTCGAGCTCGTGGTCTGCGCCGGCTACATGCAGCTCCTCACGCCCGGCTTCCTCTCACGCTTCCCGTGCATCAACGTCCACCCCTCGCTCCTGCCGGCCTTCCCCGGCCTCGACGCAGTCGGCCAGGCGCTCGCGGCCGGCGCTGAGGAAACCGGCGTCACAGTCCACTTCCTGGACGACGGCGTGGACACCGGCCCGGTCATCGCGCAGGAGCGGGTCGCGATCGAGCCGGGCGACACCGCGGACGCGCTCCACGCGCGCATCCGGGAGATCGAGCACCGCCTGCTGCCCGACGCGGTCAGGCTCTATCTGGCAGGCGCAATAATGTCTCTAGTCCGATGGCCGTCCGGCGAGCGCTCATCTCCGTCTTCGACAAGACGGGCCTCGACCGGTTCGCCACCGGCCTCGCAGAGCTTGGCGTCGAGCTCGTCGCGAGCGGGGGAACCGCCGCGTACATCTCCGAGCTGGGCTCTCGGTCACGCCGGTCGATGCACTCACGGACGTGCCCGAGATGCTCGGCGGCCGCGTCAAGACGCTGCATCCGAGGATCCACGGCGCGATCCTCGCGCGGCGCGACGTGAAGGCCGACGTGGAGGCGCTCGAGGAGCACGGGATCGAGCCCTTCGACCTCGTGTGCGTCAACCTCTACCCCTTCGCGCAGGTCGCCGGACGGAAGGACGTGCGCGAGGAGGAGGCCGTCGAGATGATCGACATCGGCGGGCCGGCGATGCTCCGCGCCGCGGCGAAGAACTTCGAGCACGTCGCGCCGGTCTGCTCGATCGACCGCTACGACGCGCTCCTCCTCGAGATCCAGGCGACCGGCGAGATCGACGCCGAGACGCGACGGGAGCTCGCCGCCGAGGCCTTCGCGCACACGGCTGCGTACGAGGCCTCGATCGCCACCTGGTTCGGCGACCGCGAGACCTTCCCGCCCAAGCTGATCGTCGCGCTCGAGCGCCAGGGCGAGCTTTCGTACGGCGAGAACCCGCACCAGCGAGCCGCGTACTACGTCGAGGCCGGCGCCCGCCGCGACCTCCTCTCGCGCGTCGAGCAGCTCTCCGGCAAGGAGCTCTCCTTCAACAACCTGGCCGACCTGGACGCGGCCCGCGGGGTTCTGGGCGAGTTCGAGCTCCCCACCTGCGTCGTCGTGAAGCACGGGAACCCGTGCGGCGTCGGGGTCGCCTCGGCCCTGGAGGACGCGGCTGCGAAGGCCTACGCGGCCGATCCCGTGTCCGCCTACGGCGGCGTCGTGGCGGTGAACCGCCGCGTCGACCCGCCGCTTGCGAAGCGCCTCGTCGAGGAGTTCGTCGAGGTGCTGATCGCGCCCGAGTACACCGCCGACGCCGTCGAGATCCTCAAGCAGAAGCCGAATACGAGGATCCTCGAGGACCGCGAACGCAGGCGCGCGACGCTCGGCGAGCGCGACTTCCGCCGCGTGATCGGCGGCTTCCTCGTGCAGGACGCCGACGCCGAGGTGGACGACCGCGAGGGGATGGAGGTTCGCGCCGGCGAGCAACCCGACGAGCAGCTCTGGGGCGACCTCCTCTTCGCCTGGCGCATCTGCAAGCACGTCAACTCGAATGCGATCGTCATCGCCAAGGACCTGCAGACGCTCGGCGTCGGAGCCGGCCAGATGAGCCGCGTCGAGTCCGTGAAGATCGCGCTCGACAAGGCCCGCGAACAGGGACACTCCTTCGAGGGAGCGGTGCTCGCCTCCGACGCCTTCTTCCCCTTCCCGGACGGGCCGCAGCTCGCCCTCGAGGCAGGCGTCAAGGCGATCGTCCAGCCCGGCGGCTCGAAGCGGGACGACGAGGTGGTGGCCGCGGTCGCCAAGGCCGGCGGCACGATCGTCTTCGCGCCCAGGCGCCACTTCAGGCACTAACCACAGGCCGTATCGTTACGGCGATGGCCGGCGACTACCCAACCGTCCTCGACCTCGTCGGGAACACGCCGCTCGTCCGGCTGCAGCGGCTCTCGCGGATGTCGAGCCGACGCTCCTCGCCAAGCTCGAGTTCCTGAACCCGGGCGGGAGCGTGAAGGACCGGATCGGCCTCAAGATGATCGAGCAGGCCGAGCGGGAAGGAAAGCTCGCGCCGGGCGGGACGATCGTCGAGCCGACGAGCGGGAACACCGGCGTCGGCCTCGCCATCGCGGCCGCGCTCAAGGGCTACCGCTGCGTCTTCGTCATGCCCGACAAGATCGCCGAGGAGAAGACGTGCGCTTCTGCGCGCCTACGGCGCCGAAGTCGTCATCTGCCCGACCGCGGTTCCGCCGGAGTCGCCCGAGAGCTACTACTCGGTCTCCGAACCGCCTCGCCGAGGAGATCCCCGGCGCCTTCAAGCCCGACCAGTACTCGAACCAGGCCAACCCGCAGGCGCATTACGAGACAACGGGGCCCGAGCTCTGGGAGCAGACCGGCGGGAAGATCGACGCGCTCGTCCTCTCCATCGGCACGGGCGGCACGGTCACCGGCACCGCGCGCTACCTCAAGGAGCAGAAGCCCGACCTCCTCGTCGTCGGCGCCGACCCCGAGGGCTCGATCTTCTCGCAGCCCGAGAACGTCCATCCCTATCTCGTCGAAGGCATCGGCGAGGACTTCTGGCCACGACCTTCGACCCGTCGCTCGTGGACGAGTTCATCACCGTCTCCGACCGCGACTCCTTCCGGACCGCGCGCCGTCTCGCGCGCGAAGAGGGCATCCTCGTCGGCGGCTCGGGCGGTACGGCCGTCTGGGCGATGCTGCAGGTCGCCAAGCGCTTCGGGCCCGACGCGACCGTCGTCACCATCGTCCCGGACTCCGGCCGCGGCTACCTCTCCAAGGTCTACGACGACAACTGGCTCCTCGAGCACGGCTTCCTCGAGCGCGCGCCGGCCGCGACGATCCAGGCCGTCCTCACCTCCAAGCAGGACGAGGAGCCCGAGGTGCCCGAGCTCGTCACCGTCGGGACGCACCAGAAGGTCGGCGAGGCGATCGACCTCATGCAGCGCTACGGGATCTCGCAGATCCCGGTCGTTCGGAACGGCGACGAGCCCACGTCGCTCGCCGACGTCGTCGGCTCGATCCGCGAGAGCGGGCTCCTCGACCGGGTCTTCCGCGACCAGAACGCGCTCTCCGAGGACGTCGCGGCCGCAATGGAGCCGCCGCTCCCCGCGGTCGAGATCGGCGCCTCGGTAGACACCGTCTTCGCCGACCTCTCCGCCGGGAACCCGGCCGTCGTCGTCGCAAGCGGGGGCCGGCCGGTGGGAGTCCTCACGCGCGCCGACCTCCTCGAATACCTCGCTCGCCAGCAGGGCCCGGCCTGATGGAGCAGCGCCTCAGCCTCGTCACGCTCGGCGTCGCCGACCTCGCCCGCTCGCGCGCGTTCTACGAGGCGCTCGGCTGGAAGTCGGGCGCCGCGCCCGCCGACGACGTCGTCTTCTTCCAGGCGGGCGGCATGATCGTCGCGCTCTGGGGCCGCGACGAGCTCGCGGAGGACAGCGGCGTCGAGGACCCGGCGGTTGGGGCGGCGTCACGCTGGCCTACAACTGCCGCTCGCCGGAGGAAGTGGACGCCGTGATCGACGAGGCACGCGCCGCCGGGCGCGACGATCCCCGCGCGGGTGCCGAGACGTTCTGGGGCGGCTACTCGGGCGTCTTCGTCGATCCCGACGGCCACCCGTGGGAGGTCGCCCACAACCCGCACTGGACGATCGGCCGACGACGGCTCGGTCTCGCTCGGCTGAGCAAGAGATGATGTGGGCGCTATGTCGTTCTTCCTCAGCGAACCGACCGGAAGGCCGCGCGGAGTTCCTCGAGAAGAGCTCCGGCTCTTCCCAGGCCGCGAAATGGCCGCCCCGGTCGACCTCGTTGAAGTAGGTCAGGCTCGGATAGGCCTTCTCGGCCCAGTGCGCGGGGCGCCTGGAAGATCTCGCCCGGGAACACCGTGAAACCCACCGGAAGCACGGCGGGGTGGCTGCGCCCCGGACGTGGCCGCCGCCACCGCGGTGCGCCCGTCTCCCAGTACAGGCGCGCCGACGAGGTGGCGGTGTTGGTCAGCCAGTACAGCGTGACGTCGTCGAGGAGCGGTCGCGGGTGAGATTCCCGAGGGCTGCTCGTCGAGGAAGGCGTGGGAGATCTTCTGGTAGCTGTCCGTGTCGTGGTCGAGCATCCAGGCCGCCAGCCCGACCGGGTGTCGGTCAGGGCGTAGCCGATGGTCTGCGGGTGCTCCGGCATTTCCGTGATGTAGCCCCGCTTCCAGAGCTGATGAGGGCGTCGGTCGCTTCCGGCTGCTTCTTCTCGGCCCGGGTCGTCAGTAAGGCGATTCCGAGCCGCTTTCCGGCCGGGAGCTGCTGCCGAAGATGGCCGCCGAGACGTCGAACGGGAGCGACGCCAGGTAGTTCGGGTGGATGCCGATCAGCCCGTCCGGGGCCAGCCGCCCCAGCGCGTCGGTGACGTCGCCCCGATGTCACCGCCCTGGGCGACGTAGCGGTGTAGCCGAGGCGGGTCATCAGCTCGGCCCAGGCCTGCGCCACCCGGGCCGGATCCCACCCGACCTCGGCCGGTTGGTCGGAGTAGCCGAAGCCCGGCAGGACGGATCACCAGGTCGAACGCGTCGTCGGCGCTCCCGCCGTACGCGGGCGGGTCGGTCAGCGGCCCGATCACGCCGAGCATCTCGATGACCGAGCCCGGCCAACCATGGGTGATGAGCAAGGGCAGGGCGTTGGCGTGGGGCGACTTCACGTGGATGAAGTGGATGTCCAACCCGCCGACGTTCGTCTTGAACTGCGGCAGCGCGTTCATTCCGCCTCGCATTGCAGCCAGTCGTGCTCGTTCTCCCAGTAGTTGGCGAGCTCCTG
>CAVYAJ010000003.1:0-32679 GCA_963766155.1 uncultured Actinomycetes bacterium
AGGACGGTGCCGACGCGGTGCTCCTCGGCGGCGCGGACGAGAGCGAGGAGACGGCGGAGGTCTTCTCCTACGACCGGCTCAACCAGGCCTATGCCGAGCTTCGCGAAGGCGCGCGCCTCGTGTGCCTGCACAAGAACAAGTGGTGGCAGACGAGCCGAGGGCCGCTCCTCGACTCGGGCGCGTTCGTCGCCGGGCTCGAGTACGCGGCCGGCGTCGAGGCCGACGTCGTGGGCAAGCCGACCGCGGCCTACTTCCAGGCGGCGCTGGCCGAGGTGGAGGCGACCCCCGCCGAGGCGGTCATGGTGCGGGGACGACGTCGAGGCTGACATCGGCGGCGCGAAGGCGATCGGCATGCGCGGCGTCCTCGTCCGCACCGGCAAGTTCAGGCCCGCCGCGCTCAAGGAGGCGGAGCCCCAGCCCGACGCCGTCGTCGACTCGATCGCCGACCTGCCGGCCTACCTCAACGGCGCGTGAAGGTCGGCCTCGACCTCATCGAGATCGGGCGCATCAGGCGCACGCTGGAGCGCTACCCCTCCTTCCGCGACCGCGTCTTCACCGAGGCGGAGCGCGAGTACTGCGATTCGCGGCCGAACCCGCCTCAGCACTACGCCGCCCGCTTCGCCGGCAAGGAAGCCGTCGGCAAGGCGCTCGGCTTCGGAGTGGCGCGGGCGTTCGCCTGGCAGGACGTCGAGATCTCCGGCCGGCCGAAGCCGGGCGTGAGGCTCTCCGGACGGGTGGCCGACTGGGCGCGGCGAAACGAAGCGGGCGAGCTCGACCTCTCGATGACTCACTCGCGCGAGCTGGCCGCCGCGGTGTGCGTCGTCCGCGATGTCGATGTGGACTGAGCCGCTCTACACCGGGGAGGAGATGCGGGCCGCCGAGGAGGCTTACGACGGCCCGATGATCGAGCTCATGGAGCGGGCCGGGAGCGCCGCGGCAGAGGCCGTCCTCCGCCGCTACCCGGATGCGCGGAGCGTGGCGGTCTGGTGCGGGACGGGTTCCAACGGCGGGGACGGCTTCGTGGTCGCGCGCAAGCTCCACGAGGCGGGCAAGACCGTCGAAATCGTGCTCACGGGCCCGAGGAGAAGGTCGCCGGCGACGCAGCTGAGAACCTCGAACGCGCACGAAAGCTGAAGATTCCGTTCGTCGAGCCGGGTGGCGGCGACGTCGCGGTGGACGCGCTCTTCGGCACCGGTTTCTCCGGCAAGCCGCGCGATGACGCGGCGCGCAGGATCGATGACCTCAACGGCCTCGGCGTCCCGATCCTCTCCGTTGACGTGCCGAGCGGAGTCGACGCGTCCACGGGCCAGGTCGCGGGCGCGGCGGTGAAGGCCGACGCCACGGTCACATTTCACGGTCGCAAGGTCGGTCTCGTCATCGCCCCAGGCCGGTTCCATGCAGGCGAGGTCGAGGTGGTCGACATCGGACTCCAAGCTGGCCGGACGCGGCACGAGCACGTCACCCAGGAGGTCCTCGGAGAGGTTCCGCGCCGCGGGCCCGAGGACAACAAGTACACGGCCGGCTCCGTGCTCGTCGTGGGTGGCTCGACGGGGAAGACCGGCGCGCCGTGCCTGACCGCCGAGGCCGCGCTCCGGGCGGGGGCGGGGATCGTGACCGTCTGCGTGCCTGCGTCTCTGAATCTCGTCTTCGAGCAGCGGCTGCTCGAGGTGATGAGCAGGCCGTGCGCGGACGAGGACGGCGTCATGACCATGGACGCGGCAGACGCCATCCTGGAGGCCGCCGAGAATGCCACCGCCGTCGCGATCGGGCCCGGGATCGGACGGACGGACGCCGTCCGCGCCCTGACCGGCTACCTCCTCGACCGGCTCGACAAGCCGATCGTTCTCGATGCCGACGGCTTGTGGGCCGTCGCAGGCCACCTGGACTGGATCTTCTCGCGCGATGCGCCCACGGTTCTCACTCCGCACGCCGGGGAGCTCGCCCGTCTGCTCGGGCGGGACTCGAGCGCCGTATCAGCCCGCCGGCTCAACGCGGTGCAGACCGGTGCCGACGACGTGGGAGCGGTCGTCCTCCTCAAGGGCGCGGACACACTGGTCGCGTCTCCGGGTAGAGGAGTCCTCGTCTGCGACCTCGGCAACCCTGGGCTCGCGACGGCAGGCACTGGAGACGTTCTCACCGGGATCGTGGCCGCGTGTCTGTCGAAAGGGATGGGCGCGAAGGTCGGCGCCGCCGCGGCAGCGGCGGCGGGCGGGGAGGCCGCTCGGCTCGCGGGCGAGACCCACGGGACCGCCGGGATGATCGCGAGCGACGTCGTCGAGGCTCTTTCGCCGACCCTCTCCCGCTAACCTCGCCCTCCGATGAGCCGGTCCGAGATCACGATCGACCTCGGCGCGCTGCGCCGGAACGCGGCTGTGCTCGTGGGCGCCGCCGGCGGCGCCGAGCTCTGGGCGGTGGTCAAGGCGGATGCCTACGGCCACGGCGCCCTGGACTGCGCCCGCGCCGCGCTCGAAGCCGGGGCGCGGGCCCTCTGCGTCGCGACGGCGAAGGAGGGAGCAGCGCTCCGCGCCGAGCTCGCGGATGCGCGCATCCTCGTCCTGAGCCCGCTCGCCGAGCCGGAGGAGCACGTGGCACGGGAGGCCGGCCTCGAGGTCGCCGTCTCGACGCCCCGGCTTCCCGAGGGCCTCCCCGTCCACGTCAAGGTGGACACCGGCATGGGCCGGTTCGGCATGTCTCCCGAGGAGGCCGCGACGATCGACCCTGGCCGCGTGGCCGGGGTCATGAGCCACCTCGCCACCGCCGACGAGGACGATGCGACGTTCGCCCGCGCTCAGCTCGACGCGTTCGCCGCCGTCGCCGAGCGCTTCCCCGGCGCGACCCGTCACATCGCGAACAGCGCCGCGACGCTCTCCATCCCCGAGGCGCGCCTCGACGCCGTCCGCTGCGGCGTCGCGCTCTACGGGCTCTCCCCGTTCGGACGCGATCCGAAGGAGCACGGGCTCGAGCCGGTCCTGTCCTGGCGGAGCTACGTCGCCCAGGCCAAGGCCCTGCGAAGCGGCGACAGCACCGGCTACGGGCGCCGCTTCGTCGCCGAGGGGGAGACCCGCATCGGCCTCGTCCCGGTCGGCTACGGGGACGGCTTCCGCCGCGGGCTGACCGGAACCGAAGTCATCGTGGCCGGCACGCGCCGCCGCGTTCTCGGGACCGTCTCGATGGACTCGTTCGCGGTCGAGCTCGGCGACGAGCCGGAGGGCGCGCCCGTGACGCTCGTGGGCGACGGCGTTCTCGTCGAGGAGCACGCGCGGCAAGCAGGCACGATCAACTACGAGATCACGACCGGCATGGTCTCCGACCCGCGCCGGGCGGAAAGGCGGGTCGTGGATGGATAGCCGCATCCGCACGGCGGTCGCAGGGGTCGAGGCCTACCTCGTCGGAGGCGCGGTGCGCGACGATCTCCTCGGCAGGCAGGTCGTGGACGTCGATGTCGCCACGCCCGATCCCGAGGTCGCTGCACGCATCTACGCGGGTCTTTCGAAGGGCGCGGTCTTCCCGCTCTCCGAGAAGCACGGCGTCTGGCGTGTCGCCTGCAAGGACGGCACGACGGTCGATTTCACGCCGCTCGGCGGAACGATCGAGGACGACCTCGGGACCCGTGACTTCACGATCAACGCGATCGCCCAGCCGGTGGCCGGAGGCGACTACGTCGACCCTCTCGGAGGGCGGGGAGACCTCGAGTCGCGGACTCTGCGCGCCGTCTCGGAGTCGGTCTTCGAGGACGACCCCTTGCGGCTTCTTCGGGCAGTGCGCCTCGAGGACGAGCTCGGCTTCGCGCTGGACGAGGCCACGGAGGAGCTCGTGCGCCGGCACGCGAGCCTCGTCGGCGACCCGGCGGGCGAGCGAATCGTCGGCGAGCTCGAGCGCCTTTCTCCTGCCGGGTTCGAGCGGGCGGACGCGCTCGGCCTTCTTGCGCCGCTCGGCGGGAGCCTGGAGCGGTTCGGCGCGGTGGACGTCGCCGACACGCCCGGCTACCTGCTCGTCGTCGTCTTCGGCGAGAACGTCGAGCGCTATCCGGTCTCGAACGAGCTCAAGCGGCTTGCGCGCACGCTACTTCGGGCGGAGCGGCCCGAGGACGACTCGCCGCGGACAATCCACCGGTTCCGGCGGGCGACGGAGCCGTGGGCGCTGACCGCGCTCGCCTTCCTCGGCGCCGACGACCTCTACGGGGCCGTGCAGGCGGCCAGAGTGGCGGAGCCGAAGGAGCCGCTTCTGCGCGGGGACGAGCTCGGGGTCCCGCCGGGGCCGGAGATCGGGCGCCTGCTCGACCTCGTCGCCGAGGAGCGCGCCGCCGGCACGATCTCCAGTCGCGAGGAAGCGCTTCAGCTCGTGGAGCGCGAACGGTCTAGCGGCGCCACTTGATGGTGCAGCCCACGGCCGGCACGTCCTGCACGGCCGGCGTCCCGCCCTCGAGCAACGCGTCGAGCGCATCCCGGAGGTAGGGCTCGGCGCCGCCTGGATCCTGATGGTCCGAGTCGGGAGTCCCGTGGTAGACGAGCCGGTGCTCGCCGTCGAAGAGGAAGACCTCGGGCGTCCTTGCGGCGCCGTAGGCCTCGGCGACCTCCTGCGTCTCGTCGTAGAGGAAGGGGAAGGCGAAGCTCTTCTCGCGTGAGCGCGCCTCCATGTCTTCCACGGAGTCGCCGAGGTAGCCCGCGTTCGAGTTGACGGCGACGAGACCTGCGCGCCCCTCGTAGTCGCGGGCGACGTCGTTCAGCCGGTCTTCCCACGCGACGACGTAGGGGCAGTGGACGCAGGAGAAGACGACGGCGAGCGGCTTGCCGGCGTAGTCATCCGCCGAGCGCGAGCTCCCGTCGACGCCCGGGAGATCGAAGGCCGGTGCGGGATCGCCGAGCGCCAGGCGGGCCATGCAGCAATGCTATCGGCGTGGGCCCGCTCTACGACGCCGTCGGCCTTGGCATGCGGGCCTACTCCCGCAGCGCCTTTCGGGTGCGCTACGTCGGCCCGGAGTCGTTCCGGCTCAGGCCCGGGACGCTCATCGCCGCCACGCATCGCAAGGAGACCGACGTGCCGTTGATCGCGCCGGAGATCTACTTCCGCGCGTCTCTCTGGAAGCACAGGAGCGAGCGGATGCACTTCGCGGCGCGAGACGACATGTTCCTTCGCGGCTTCTTCGCCGGTTTCCCGCCGGAGATGTCGCCGCGCGCCCGGCGGCTGCTCTTTCCACTCTCCGTCGGCCGCTTCCTCCCGCGGGTCGAGGTGCACCCGATCTCGAGCGCGAGCACCGCACGGCTGTTCGAGCTGCTCGACGCCTCGCCGGAAACGCCGGTCGCAGACGTGGTTCCGGAGCGACTGTCTCGCGCCGCTCCGCGAACGGGGCCTCGCCGACTCTGCGCGCTCGGAGGACGCGGTGCGGGGTGAATACGCCGACCTTCTCTGGGAGCCCGTCTCACGGGGCGAGGGGCCCGAGGCGTTCTGGAGCGCCCGCGCCGCGAGGGCGACCGGGGATTTCCGGGAGCTCGTGGGCCTCATGCGAGCGGGGAAGTCGCTCGTCGTCTTCCCCGAGGGCAGGCCCTCGCCGGACGGAGAGATCGGCCCGCTGCGACGGGGCCTCGACGCCCTCGTCCGCCGCGGGAAGCCGGAGCGGATCCTGCCCGTGACGCTCGCCTACGATCCGCTCGTCCACCGGCGCACCGATGTCGTTCTCGTCTTCGCCGAGACGATGCCGCCGCCGCACGAGGGGTTGGAGAACGTCGTTCTCGAGCGGCTGAAGAGGAGCACGGCGCTGACCACCGGCCAGTTCGTGGCGCACGAGCTCTCCGAAGGGCGCGAGCCGCATCCGGCCGCATTCGCCGCCGAGCTCGAGTCCTCCCGCGCGCTCAGCCGGCCGGTCGATCCCGCGCTCGCCGACCCCGCGCGGCGCGCGGCGAAGCTCGCCGAGGCCCGGGCCGTCGCCGAGGAGAAGCCCGACGAGCTCCCCTTCCTCGCCACAGAGTTCCAAACCGCGCGGAGCTAGAGCTCCGCGCCTTAGATGGGCTCTTCGAGCGTCTCGTGCCGCCGGAAGAGGCGTGGGAAGGCCGGGCGGACGAGCGCGACGCCGAGCAGCGTGATCGGGATGACGGTCAGCGCGTGCATCGTGAGCACGTAGGCGGTCGCCTTGTCGGCGGGCACGTCGATGCCCTTCGCGGCGACCAGCGTCAGGTAGTCGTATGTGCCGATCCCGGCCGCGGTCGCCGGCACGGCGAGGGCGAGGTTCCCGATCCCTTCGAGGAGGAAGTAGCCGCCGATGCCGATCTCGATGTCGTACGCGCGCCCGACGATGTAGTACATGGCCACGTCGGCGAGCCACATCGCCGCGGAGGTCGCAAAGATGAGGAAGACGCGGCGCCGGTTCGTGAACGCGCCGAGCCCGTCCACGAAGTACGCGGCTGCCCGGGCGACCCTCGTGTGCCAGCGGGTCGGCAGGAACTTCGTCATCCGCCAGACGAAGCGCTCCGCCCGCTCGGGGTCGTGCGTCGCGAAGCGGACGAGGACGACACCGAGGGCGGTGCCGGCGCAAAGCGCGATCCCCGTCAGGAGAACGGGGCCGCCTTCGCCGATCAGGAGAGCGCCGAGGACGATCCAGACCGACAGGACGACGCCGTCGAGGAGGCGCTCCGCGAAGAGCGTCCCGGCGCTGACGAACACCGGCACGTTGCGCTCGCGCAGCGACTCGATCCTGAGCAGGTCGCCTCCGCGCGCCGGGAGGAGGTTGTTCGCGCCGCGGCCGACCGCGATCGTTGCGAAGAGCTTGCGGTTGTCCACCCTGTAGCCCGCGCCGGCCAGCAGGTACTTCCAGCGCAGCGTCATGAAGAAGACGTTGATCCCGATCAGCCCGAGGGAGGCGAGCAGCGTCCAGGCGGGGAGCGACGACATCGTCTTCCACGCCTGGGAGAGGTCGACCTCGCGCAGGAAGAGGATGAGGAAGGCAACGGTGGCCGCGGTGCCGATCAGAAGCCGAACCAATGTGCGTCGCCACGAGGTCCCCATGCGTCGATAAGTATGTCGGCTGCGATGGGAAGCGGAGGGTGAGGCGAAGGTTCTCAGGACGGCGCGAGGCCGCCATCGGCCTCGGCGTCTACGCCGTCTATCTCGCCGTTCGGCACCTCGTCGTCAACGACGAGGGCAGGCGCAAGGCCACGCGCAACGCGGAGCGGATCGTGGCTCTCGAGCGGCGGCTCGGGATCCACGTCGAGCCCGAGCTCCAGGCGCTGCTTCTTCCCCGACGCCGCGTCGTCGCGGTCCTCAACGTGGCGTACGTGACCCTCAACGTGGGGCTCACCGTCGGCTGGCTGATGCGCCTCTACGGCCGGCGCGACCCGGAGTTCCACCGGCTGCGCCGCGCGGCTGCGCTGGCGACGCTCGGGGCCCAGCCCGTCTTCCTGCTCTTTCCGACCGCGCCGCCCCGGACGCTCGACCACTTCGTCGACACGATCGCCGACGTTTCCGGCGTCGACCTCGACAAGGGGCTCATCGCCCGGCTCTACGACCCGATCGCCGCGATGCCCAGCATCCACATCACGTACGCCGTCGTGACGGCGGCCGGAATCGCGGAGACGAGCCGCTCGCCGCTCGCCCGCGCCCTCGCTCCGGCCTATCCGCCCGCGGTCGCGTTCGTCATCTTCGCGACCGCGAACCACTACGTGCTCGACGCGGTCGCGGGCGCCGCGCTGGGCCTCGCCGGGCTCAGGCTCGCCCGCGCGCTCGAGTAGCGAGCCGCGCGATCGTGCCGGGCGCGAGCGCCTGGATGGCTCCGGCGACGCGGAGGTAGCGCGGCACGACCACCTCGGCGCGGTTGCGCTCGACGGCGCGCACGATCGTCTCGGCGATCCGTTCGGGCTGGAGGACGAGGCGGCTGCCCACGCGCCGGGAGAGGAGGTGGCGCTGCGGGAAGCCGGGCGTCTCCACGGGCCCGGGGTTCACCGTGTGCACGCGGACGCCGCGGCCGGCGAGCTCGGCGCGGATGCTGCGGGAGAATGCGAGCTGCGCGTGCTTGGCCGCCGTGTAAGGCCCCGAGGCTCCGTGGGCGAACGTGCCCGCGACCGATACGACGTTGACCACGTCCGAGGGCTGCGCGGCCTCGAGCAGCGGCAGGAAGGCCCGCACGCACCAGACACTCCCGAGGTAGACGGTGTCGACGATCTGCTCGGTCTCCTCGGGATCGAGCTCGAGGAAACCGCGCCTGCCGGTGAAGCCCGCGTTGTTGACGAGGAGCCCGACGGCTGGATGGCGCTCTGCGATCTTGGCGGCGACCTCGTCCACCTGCGCGCGGTCGGAGACGTCGCACGCCTCGGCCTCCGCCCCGATCTCGGCCGCCACCTCCGCGAGCTTCTCCGCTCCGCGGGCGATGAGGACGCAGTGCCAGCCCCGCGCGGTGAGGAGGCGGGCGGTCGCGGCCCCGATTCCGCTCGACCCTCCCGTGACGACGGCGACCCGCACGCCTTCGACAATAAACTCCCGGCGCCTTGGCTGATTTCACCGGCAAGCGCGGGCTCGTCCTCGGAGTGGCCAACCGCCGCTCGATCGCGTGGGCGATCGCCCAGAAGCTCGCCGAGGGAGGGGCCAGCCTCGCCTTCACCTACCAGGGCGAGCGCATCGAGAAGAGCGTGCGCGAGCTCGGCGGATTCGGTCTCCAGCCCGCTCATCACGGAGTGCGACGTGCGCTCAGACGAAGGGCTCGAGCGGGTCTTCGCGGAGGTCGGAGAGGCCTTCGACGGGCAGCTGGACATCCTCGTCCACTCCGTCGCTTTCGCCGACACACGCGATCTCGAAGGCCGGTTCACCGACACGCCGCGCGACCGCTTCTGGCTCGCGCTCGACGTCTCCGCGTACTCCCTCGTCGCCGCCTCGCGCCACGCCGAGCCCCTCATGGAGGCGGCGGGCGGCGGCTCGATCCTCACCATGACCTATCTCGGCGGAGAGCGAGCGGTGCCGCACTACAACGTCATGGGAGTGGCGAAGGCGGCTCTCGACGCGTCCGTCCGCTATCTCGCGTGGGACCTCGGCGAGAAGAACATCCGCGTGAACGCGGTCTCGGCCGGGCCGGTGCGGACGCTGGCCGCCCGCTCGATCGCGGGCTTCCCGACGATGGAGGCGATCGTCGAGGAGCGCGCTCCGCTGCACCGGCCGATCGACTCGGACGACGTGGGCGCAGCGGCGGCCTTCCTCCTCTCCGACGAGGCGGACAACATCACCGGCACGACGCTCTACGTCGACTCCGGCTACCACGCGATGGGAATGTAGCGCGCGAGCCCGCGGACCTCCCAGGGGGCCTAAAAATCGCTAAAGAAAAGGGCTCCAAAGGCCCGATGTTTGTGCGCATGAGCGCCTACAGGCCCGTCGGGCACCGGTCCCCACATGCCTCAACACGCTGGATCGACCGTTGGCTCGCGGCATGTAGCGAGCTGGCCGAGCTCGAGCGCTCCAATCCGATGACCGACGCGGTGATCGACGAAATCGACGGACGCATGATCCGGATCGGCGACAAGTGGCTCGCCGACTTCGCCTCCTGCAACTATCTCGGGCTTCGACCTCGATCGCGAGATCATCGAAGCCATTCCCGAGTATATCGAGCAGGTGGGGAACGCATCCGAGCTGGTCGCGGATGCTCGGGAGCCCTGTTCTCTACGAGCAGATCGAGGAGCGACTCGTCGAGCTGCTCGGCTGCGAGGACGCGCTGGTCCTCCCGACGATCACGCTGATCCACCTTTCCGTCATTCCCGTTCTCGCCGGGCGACGGCACGATCTTCGTCGACAACCGGGCGCACAAGACGATCTACGACGGCTGCCAGTTCGCGTCCGCCCGCGGGGCGACCGTCAAGCGGTTCCGGTTCGAGGATCCCGACGATCTCGAGCAGCTGCTCGCGCCGATAGATCGACGACGCGCTTGATCTGCATGGACGGGGTCAACAGCATGACCGGGAACGCGCCAGACCTGCGGGAGTTCGCCCGGCTCGCGCGGCGATACGACGCGATCCTGTACGTCGACGATGCCCACGGATTCGGCGTCATCGGCGAGCGCTCCGACGACGAGCTCCAGCCCGTACGGCATTCGCGGCAACAGCGTCGTTCGCCACTGCGGCGAGTCGTACGACGGAATCGTGCTCGTCGGCGGCTTCTCGAAGTCGTACTCCTCGCTCGCCGCGTTCATCGCGTGCCCGACCGAGCTCAAGAAGCTGCTCAAGACGGCCGCGCCGCCGTACCTCTACTCGGGCCCGTCGCCGACCGCCTCGCTCGCGACCGTGCTCGCCGGCTTCGACGTCAACGAGGCTCGCGGCGACGCAGATCCGCGCCGACCTCTGGCGAAAGACCGCCAGGTGCTCGAGTGCCTCGACCGGCTCGGCATCCACACGCCGAACCGCTCCGGCTTCCCGATCATCGAGGTTCCGCTCGCGCGCCACGAGGACATCGACGCAGCGGGCCGGTTCCTCTTCGAGAACGGCATCTACGTCACCCTGGCCGCCTATCCGCTCGTGCCGAAGAGCGAGGTCGGATTCCGGATCCAGGTCACCGCGGCCAACTCGCAGGCCGAGATCGAGCAGCTCGTCGACGTCATCGGCAAGCTCGCCGACGCGTTCGATCTCCGGCCCGGCGCGGCCAAGCGAGTACGCGGCATGAGATTCTCGCACGGGATCGACTGGCGCAGGCACGTGTGGATCGTCTACCTCGCCGTCGGCGGCCGTCCTGACCGGCGCGTATCTGTGGTTCCCCCCGCTGAAGGGGAACGGTCCGCTCATCAACCTCCTCGGCCTCTCCTCGTCGATCGCAATCGCGCGTCGGAATCTACCTTCACCGGCCGCGGGCGCGGGCCGCCTGGTTGCTCTTCATCGTCGGCCAGTTCCTCTTCTTCGCCGGCGACCTCTACACCTACAGCTATCCGAAGCTCTTCGGTGCCGAGGTGGAGTTCCCGTCGCTCGGCGACGCCATCTACCTGACGGTCTATCCGGCTCTCGTTGCCGGGCTGCTCATCCTCGTCAGGCGGCGAAACCCGCGGGGCGACCGTGCGGCGTGATCGACTCGCTCATCCTCACTGTCGGTATCGCGCTGATCTCTTGGGTCTTCCTCGTCGCTCCGAACATCCACCTCTCAGGCCTCACGCTGCTCGAGAAGGCCGTGTCGGCCGCCTATCCGCTCGGCGACATCCTGCTGCTCGCCGCGGCGATCCGTCTCGCGGTCGACACAGGGAAAGCGCGCGCCGGCGTTCTATCTCCTGATCGGCAGCATCGTCTCGCTGCTCGCCGTCGACTCCGCCTACACGTACGCGCTGCTCACGGATGCCTACAACCACCAGCTGAGCTACGACGTCGGCTGGATCGTCTACTACCTGCTCTGGGGCGCCGCGGCGCTGCACCCCTCGATGCGCACGCTCGAGGAGCCCGCGCTCGAGGATCGCACCGCGCCTCACCCCGCTCCGCTCGGCGCTTCTCGCGGGCGCCTGTCTGATCGCGCCCGGAATTCGCGCCTGGCAGGCCTGGGGCGATACCGACAAGCTCGTGCTGATCCTCGCGTCCGCGATCCTTTTCCTCCTCGTCGTCCTGCGCATGGCCGGGCTCGTCCGTCAGGAGGCGCGCGCGGCGGCACGCGAGCTCGCGCTGCGGGCTGCGGGCGTCGATCTCGTCGCGGCGGCCGGCGGCGAGCAGGTGAACCGGGCTGCGGTCTCGGCGGTCCATACTCTTGTCGAAGGGGACGTGCGCGCTCGCCTCGTCCTGTTCCAGTCGAGAGCGGCGCGGTCGTCGTGGCCGCATCCGAGATCGATGACGGACTGGACGCTTGTCGAAAGACGCGAACCGCTGGCTACGTGAGTCGACGTCGGTGACCAACGCAGCGCTGGGCATCGAGCGTGCCGGGCCAGGTGCGCGACCGGGCTGCGGGCACCGGAGGCGCGGTCAGCTGCTTCCTGCCGCTCTCTGTTCGAGAGGAGACGCGCGGGCTCCTTCTTCTGCCGCCGGGCTCCGCTTGCCGCGCGAGCTGTCGACTCCCTCGAGTCGCTCAGCTCTCAAGTGTCGCTCGCCGTCGAGGGAGCGAGCCTGGCCGAGGACCTCCACCGGCGGCAGAGCGAGGCGCGGTTCCGCTCGCTCGTCGCGCATTCGAGCGACCTGATCACCGTGCTCGACGCGCACGGCGACGGTGACCTACCAGAGCCCGTCGGTCGAGCGCGTGCTCGGCTATCGGCCCGACGAGATGGAAGGACAGAGTTCGCCCAGCTGCTCGCCCTCCGACCGCCCCCGGCTGACGCAGATCCTCTCGGGCGTCGGCGACTCGTATGCCGGCGGGGGGGCCGAGACCCACGTGATCGAATGCAGCCTTCGTCACCGCGACGGGCACCTGGCTCCAGTTCGAGGTGCAGCACACGGATCTGCTCCAGGACGAGCACGTCCGGGGCATCGTTCTGAACAGCCGTGACGTCAGCGAGCGTAAGGCGTTCGAGGAGCAGCTCGCGCACCAGGCCTTCCACGATCCCGTGACGAACCTCGCCAACCGAGCTCTTTTCGCCGACCGCGTCGCAGCACTCGATGATCCGTTCCCTCCGAGGCGGTCCCTCCATCGGGGTCATGTTCATCGACCTCGACGATTTCAAGACGGTGAACGACAGCCTCGGCCACGCCGCCGGCGACACCGTGCTTCAGGAGGTCGGGCAGCGGCTCGAGATCGCCGTGCGCCCGGCAGACACGGTCGCCCGCTTCGGCGGCGACGAGTCGCAATCCTGCTCGACGGCATCGACCGATTCGGCGGACGCCGCCGACGTCGCCGCACGCGTCCTCGCCGGCGCTGGAGGCGCCGTACGACGTCGACGCCAACCAGGTGTATCCAAGAGCAAGCGTCGGCATTTGCCTCGCCGGGGACGACTTCGGGCTCCGGACGCAGAGGAGCTCCTCCGCAACGCTGACGTTGCGATGTACATGGCGAAGCGGGACAGCAAAGGGAGCTACCGGGTATTCGAGCCGACGATGCACGAGCAGGTCGTCGAGCGGCTCGAGTTGCAGGCCCAGCTCCAGCGGGCTCTGGAGTTCGAGCAGCTCGAGATTTACTACCAGCCGGTGGTCAACCTCTCGACGCGCACCGATTACGGCGTCGAGGCGTTGCTGCGGTGGATGCACCCGGAGCGAGGGATGATTCCGCCGCTCAGCTTCATCCCACTCGCCGAAGAGACGGGCCTCATCATCCCGATCGGCCGCTGGGTCCTCGAGCAAGCCTGCCGCGAAGCCGCCGATCTGCACCGGCGGTCGAACAATGAGCGACTCCTGACGGTGAGCGTCAACCTCTCGGTCAAGCAGCTGCAGGCGGAGACGATCGTCGACGACGTGCGCAATGCGCTTGCCTCGAGCGGCCTTCCGCCGTCCTCGCTCGTCCTCGAGATCACGGAGAGCGTGATGATGGCCGACACGGATCTGGCCGTCGCCCGGCTACACGAGCTGAAGGAACTCGGGATCCTCCTCGCCATGGACGACTTCGGGACTGGCTACTCGTCCCTCTCGTACCTGAGCCGATTCCCGGTCGACATCCTCAAGATGGACCGAGCGTTCCTGACGAAAGAGCACGAGGCATCCGGTCTCGCGGGTGCCATCATCGCAATGGGCAACAGCCTCAACCTCGAAGTCGTCGCCGAGGGAATCGAGTTCCCCGAGCAGATCGGCTCCCTTCGGGATCTCGGATGCGAGCTCGGCCAGGGTTTCTTCTTCGCGAAGCCGATGAGCCGCGACGATCTGGTCGAGTACCTGGACTACCGGTCTCGACGAGGTCACAGGCAGTGCAGCATAGCCACGAGGCGCTCGACCGCCCCGGCGGCTTCTCGCGCATCAATCTGCTCGCACCGCTGAGACACCGCGACTTCCGCATCCTCTGGGCGGGGATGACGGTATCGCTTCTGGGCGACGGCATCTTTCTGGTCGCGATGGCATGGGAGGCGTACGCGCTTTGGAACGCACCAGCGGCGCTCTCGATTCTCGGCATCGGCATGACGCTCCCCACGATTGCGTTCCTGCTGCCGGCAGGGATGCTCAGCGACCGCGTCGACCGTCGCCTCGTCATGCTCTGGGCGGACTTCGGCCGGGCGGTCGTCATCGGGGTACTCGCTGTTCTCTCGTTGACCGGTGCTCTGACGTTCTGGCAGCTGGTCGTCGTCGTCGCGGTGTACGGCGTCGGAACCGCGTTCTTCATTCCGGCCTTCGAGGCGGTCGTGCCAGACATCGTTCCCTCGGCAGACCTTCCTGCGGCGAACTCCCTCGACCAGTTCGTGCGCCCGATCGCGCTTCGCCTCGTCGGGCCCGCAGTCGGCGGCGCCTTGGTCGCCACGCTCGGCTCCGGCACGGCGTTCGCGGTCGATCCGCATCGTTCGCCGCGTCAACGGTCGCGGTCTGGATGATCAGGCCGCCTGTCCGAATGCCAGCGCGGAGTCGGAGTCGCCGGTGGCCGCGATGAAGGCCGGACTTCGCTTCGTTGCCGGCCGTGCTTGGCTCTGGGGAACGCTGCTCTCGGCTGCGATTGCCTACCTCTGCTTCCTCGGCCCCGCGGAGGTCCTGCTTCCCTATCTCGTCAAGAACGACCTCGGCGCCTCGGCCCGTGATCTTGGGCTCGTCTTCGCGGCGGGCGGCATCGGCGCCATCGGCGGCGCGCTTTTCATGGGGCAGTGGGGTCATCCGCGCCGCGACGTCACGATCATGTATGCGACCTGGACGGTTGCGACCCTTGCCGTTGCCGGCTACGGCCTCGCGACCTCTTCGTGGCAGCTGATGGTCGCGTGCCTCGTCTTCAATGCGCTCGAGACAGCTGGCACGATCATCTGGGCGACGATCAAGCAGCGCCACGTCCCGGCGTCCATGCTCGGCCGGGTCTCCAGCCTCGACTGGCTGATATCGATCGGTCTCTTGCCGCTCTCGTTCGCGCTCACGGCCCCAGCGGCGGAGGCCCTCGGAGCCCGGGCGACGCTGGTCGGGGCCGCGGTTATCGGCGCAGTCGTAACGCTCGGCGCGCTCTTCATCCCGGGAGTGCGCTCCATCGAGGGTGTCGCGTCACGGCCGACTGGCCAGGTGCCGGATGGCCCATCCGAGCTCCTTCGGCCGCCGGCGCTCGTCGACCTTAGTAGTCAGCCGATGTAGTCGAGTTCGAGGCCGGGGCGCGAGGCCTCGACGACGACCGCTTGCCCAGTGAGGCGTGTTCCCTTCAAGTTGGAGATTCGGCTGCGCGCTCCCGCTCACCAGCTGCCGGTCGGAAAGATGACCCTTCACGTCGAAAGCTCGACAAGCGTAGGGCTGTCGGCGGTGACGTGGAGTACGTGATGCCCAGCACCGAAGAGCCAGAACGGCGCCTGGAGCTCGTTCGTCTTCCCGTCGCGCCAGCCCTGGCAGAAGACGGGCTCCGTCATCGCGGGCTCGGGGAGCGGAATGGCCCGCAGACGACGAGCCGCGCTCGAAGAGCGTGATCGCGCCGCCCTGCGCGGTTGGCGCCCAACCGGCCTCTTCGAGCCCGCGCCAGGCGAACCAGGCCGAACGGTCGCCCGCCTGCTCGTAGACGCCCGCGTGGAGGAGAACGTTCGTCACGCCGAGCCGCTCGAGCGTCGCTTCGTCGCCGGGCTCCCAGACCCCGCAGCCGATCCGGTTGTAGGTGAACGCGAAGGAATAGGCGCTCCGCGGGGCGAGCGTGTTGTAGCCCTGCGGCCGCTCGCGTGGCGCTTGCAGCTCGTAGTAGTCGTAGACCGAGCCGTAGTGGATTCCCGGGTCGAAGAGCGGGAGCTCGAGGATCCGGCCGGGCGCGAGCGCGGCGTAGGCCTGGTTGTCGGGGTCTGCCGCGGTAGCCGAAACGGGCTGCGTCCCGAGGTCGAGGGCGACCAGGACGAGCAGGCCGGCCGCCACCGCCATTCCCCTTCGCCCGGCCCGCCGGACGAGCTCTGCGACTGCGAACGCGAGCAGGGCCGCCAGCGCGAGGTCGGCGATGGGCATGAAGCGCTCGGGCACCCGCGGGAATCGAAGCGGTGGGAGCGCGTGCCAGAGCACCGAGTACGTCGGGAGGTTCGTCCCGAGCGCGAGGAGGATCGGGACGATCGCACCCAGCCCGAGCAGCACGGCCAGCCAACGGCGTCCACGCCAGAGGACGACCAGTCCGACGACGGCCAGCACGGGTGTGAGCCACCCGAAGTAGACGAACTCCTCGCTTCCCGGCCGGTGCCAGCGGTTGAAGAGGTCGGCCCATTCGGCCTGGAACCTGCGCACGTCGGCGAGCGAGCGCCCCTGGTCCTCCGCCGACCCGGCGATGAGCGTGTAGCGAACGACGAGGCCGACAGCCGCTGCGACGAGCGAGCCTGCCACGGTCCAGAGGAGGGGAATCCGCCGGCGGCGCACGAGCGCGTAGGCGAGCACGAACGGGACGGCGCCGAGCGCGAGGTGGAGCTGGCCCGAGAGCGCGATCGAGGCGAGGGCCGCCGCCGTGAGCGCACCCCAGCCGTGGGCGCGGTGAGACGTCGAGGCCACCCGCGCCCGCTCGATCCCGAGGAGCGCGAGGGGGAGGAAGACCGCCGCCCAGCCGAGGAGGTGGCCTGATGCGCTCTGGTCGAGCCGGTATGGCGCCACGGCGAAGGCGAGACCCCCGATCGCCGCCGCCCAGGGGCCGAGGTCGAGCGCGCGCAGCCAGAGGTACGTGAGGAGGCCCGCGGCGACGATCGTCCCGAGAAGGAGCAGGTTCCACGCGACCACGGGGCCGAAGAGCGCGCCGAGCGGCCAGTAGACGAGCCCGAACGGCCAGCCGGCGAGCACGGTCTGCGGCTCGGCGAGCGGCTGGAAGCTGTAGGGGTCTTCCCAGGGCGCCGCGCCGTTCGCGAGCTGGTGGCCGACGAGCCAGAGACGGTAGACGCTCTGGAGGTGGTCCCCGGCCGGAGGCTCCCCGTAGCCCTCGCCGCCGCTCGCCATGAACGCGCTTCCGAAGGAGCCGATCCCAGGCCACGTCGCGGCGACCGCCGCGGCCGCGTAGAGAACCGTTACGAGAGCGAGCGGGCGGCGGCCAAGAGCTCGTCGAAGTCGGGCACCTCTGCCGTCTCGTACGTCCATGACCCGCGGATGATGCCCTCTCCGTCGACGAGAAAGGCGCTCCGGCCGGCGACGCCCTCCATCCCGCGGTATTCGTGGCCGACCCCGAACGCACCGATGGCATCCCCGTTCCAGTCCGAAAGAAGCGGCGTCGAGAGGTCGAGCGCCTGGGCCCAGGCCACGTGCGACCAGGGGCTGTCGCGTGAGATCCCGAAGACCTTCACGCCCGCCTCCTCGAACTCCCGGCCCCTGTCACGCAGGAGCGTGAACTCGTCCGTTCAGGTGCTCGACCAGTCGAAGAGATAGAAGAGGAGGACGTAGGGCGTGCCCTCGGCCAGCTCGTGCAGCTCGACCTCGTCGCGCGGCGTTAGCCAGACGCACGCGGCCGGGACCGGTTCGCCGACGGCGATCATCCGTCGGCGGCCGCTTCGGTCGCGTCTGCGATCTCGCTGGCCACCTCGACGATGTCGCGGTTCGCGTTGAAGACGCGGAGCTGGCGGTCGGCGCCGTTGCCCTTCGCGAGGATGTCCTTGATGCCCTCGAGCTCGCGCTCGGCGCCGAGCTCGCGCGCATGCGGCTCGATGTCTCTGAGCGTCCGCCGGATGAGCTGGGCGACAGGCACGCGGTTCCTCCGGCCCGTGGCGAGGTCCATGACCGGCGCCTCGAGCCCGTAGCGTGCACCGAGCCACTTGTTCTCGGAGATGAGGATGCGGTGGAACGAGGGCAGCTCCGCGCCCGAGTCGAAGCGCTCGGCGTAGTGCTTCACGAGGGCCTGCACGTAGGCGGTGAGGGCGACCGTTTCCTCCACGCGGGTGACCGCGTCCATGACGCGGACCTCGATCGTCCCGAAGCGGGGGTGGAGGCGGATGTCCCACCAGATGTGCGTGTAGTCCGCGATGCAGCCGGTCTTCTCGAGCTGACCGACCACCTCGGCGTAGTCGGCGTAGTCGCGGAACCGCGGCGGCGGCCCGGAGCGCGGGAAGGCGGCGAAGACCATCTGCCGGCTCGACGCGAGCCCGGTCGCCTCGCCGCGCCAGAACGGCGAGTTGGCGGAGAGGGCAAGGAAGTCCGGGAGATGGAGGAGGAGCGCGCTCGTCACCTTGATCGCCTTCTCGGGGTCGTCTACGGCAACGTGGATGTGGAGGCCGAAGATGAGCTCGCGGCGCGCGACGTACTGGAGCTGGTCGACGAGATTCCGGTAGCGGTCGCGGGCGGTGATCCGCTGGCGCTCGAAGAGACTGAAGGGATGCGTGCCGGCGGAGCCGACGCGCATGCCGCGCTCGCCCGCGATCCCGCTCACGAGGCCGCGGAGCTTTCGGAGCTCCGCGTCCACCTCGGCGACGCCCTTGCAGACCGGCGTCGAGATCTCGACCACCGACTGCATGAGCTCCGGGCCGATGCGGTCGGTCAGCTCGCCGTTCTGCGCGGCGGAGAGGACCGTGTCCACGTGCTGGACGAGATCGAAGCTCTCGTTGTCGAGGAGCATGTACTCCTCCTCGACTCCGAGGGTGTACTGGTCGCCCGCCCCGAAGTTGTGGTCGAGCACGCTGACGCCCGGCGCGAAGCTCTTCCCGGTGATCGTGGCCGGATAGATCTGTTTCACGGCCCGTAAGACTCTAACCGGCTGCCGGTGGAAGAAAAGCGCGGCCGCTCCCGTCTGGTGCACAAGTAGCAGGGGTCGCAGAGAAGGGAGCACGGAAGATGCGCAGCAATCGGAGAAGGAATTGGTTCATCAAGCGGTTCGCCCTCGGGTTGGCGATCGCCGCTATCGCAGCCCCCGTCGCGCAGGCGAAGGTCGACGAGGGCTCGTCCGTCCAGGCCAACGGCTACCAGTCGTTCGTCACGGACTTCCCGTCGGCGCAGGTCAATGCGTCCGACTACGGCATGCCCCGCGCGATGCCCGTGGATTACGCGGTGAACCGCGGAGACCAGATCGAGCTCGTGCGCTCGCAGCCGCGCTCGACGGGCGACAGCTTCGTGGCGTCCGACTACGGCATGCCTCGCGCGCTGCCGGCCGACTACGCGCTGGCGAGCGGGGACCAGATCGAGGTCGTGCGGGCACTCCCGCAGGGCACCTCGAGCGACAAGATCGAGTTCGTCCGCACGCAGCCTCGGTCGATCGGCGGGCCGCAGGTCGTCGCCGCCGGCTTCGACTGGAGCGACGGGGCCATCGGCGCAGGCCTGGCACTCGGGCTCGTGCTGCTGGGCTGGGGCGCCGCCGTGGCGACGCGCCACGCGGGTCGCGCCCAGACCGCCTAGAAGCACGCCGGGGACGGCAGGCAAGTCGTAAGCGGGCCTCAGAGCCCGCTTACGACTGCCTCGGCTTCGATCTCGACCAGCCAGCGGGAGTCGAGCAGCCCGCCTGCGAGGAGCGTTGTGTTCGCGGGGCGGATATCTCCGAAGATCTCTCCGTGGGCGCGGCCGACGCCCTCGAAGTCCTCGGCCGACACCAGGTAGACGCGGGTGCGGACGACGTCCGCGAACGAGGCGCCCGCCTGCTCGAGGGCGGCGCCGATGATCTCGAAGCAGCGCCGGGCCTGGCCATAGGAGTCCTCGGGGGGATCGGCGCCGTCGGGCATGACGGGCGCGGTGCCGGCCACGTACACGTGCTCGCCTACGCGGACGGCGCGGGAGAAGCCGACGACGGGCTCGTACGGGGAGCCCGAGGAGATGAGCGTGCGCTCCACGTGGCTAGTATCGCGGCCCATGGATGCCCTCGCCCAGATCGACGACTGGCCTGTCGAGCACGCCGCTGCCGGCGTCGTCCGCGGCGCGGAGACGTGGTCTCACGGCGAGGCCGACCGGAAGTTCGCATGGGCTTCGGTGACCAAGCTCTTCACCGCGATGGCAGCGCTCGTCGCTGCGGAGGAGGGCGTGCTCGACCTGGACGAGCCCGCGGGCCCGCCCGGCTCGACGGTACGGCACCTGCTGGGGCACGCCTCGGGCCTGCCGTTCAACGGGCCGCGGCCGATCTCCAAGCCCGGCAAGCGCCGGATCTACTCCAACACCGGGATCGAGGTGCTCGGAGCCTTTCTCGCGGAGAAGGCGGAGATGCCTTTCGCCGCCTACCTCTCGGAGGCGGTGCTCGAGCCGCTCGGGATGAGCGGAACCGCCCTCGAAGGCTCACCGGCGGCCGGGCTTGCCGGCACGCTCGCAGACCTTCTCGCCTTCGGTCGCGAGCTGTTGGACCCGACCCTCGTCGCGCCGGAGACACTCGAGGAGGCCACCACGGTGGTCTTCCCGGGACTCGACGGGGTGCTGCCCGACTTCGGGCGCTACGAGCCGCTCGACTGGGGGCTCGGCTTCGAGATCCGCGATGCGAAGGAGCCGCATTGGACCGGCACACGCAACTCGCCCCGGACGTTCGGGCACTTCGGCAGCTCGGGCAGCTTCATCTGGGTCGACCGGGAGGCCGGCGCTGCCTGCGCCGCGCTCGCAGACCGGCAGTTCGGCCAGTGGGCGAAGGAGGCGTGGCCGCCGCTCTCCGACGCCGTTCTCGCGGAGCTACGATGACCCGGAGCCGTGTGGAACCTCCTGATCATCGTCGTCTGCTACACGTTCGCGGCGCTGTGCCTTCGCTTCCTCGGCGGCTTCAACTCGGCCGCTGACGCCCTCTCCACCTGGGGCCGGCGATCGTCGCTCACGAGGATCCGCAAGCGCGGCCTGACGCTGCGGAGCTACGCGCGCTCGCGAATCTCGTCGTAGACGGCACGCTCGCAGCTCGCCACCGTGGCCGGCGTCATCGCCGTCACCCGCGCCGAGAAGCTGTTCCCGGGTCGGAGAAGCCCGCCTTCGCCTTGCAGCATCCCTGCGAGGACGACTCCGAAGCGTCCTTCTCCGTCGAGCGCCTCGCCCGGAGCGAGCTCGCGGCGCTCCATTCGCTCGGCGAGGCGCATGAGCGTCTCTCCGGGGACCCCCGCGAGCTCGGCTATCCTCGCGAGCTCATTCGCCGTCGCGCTTTGATGTCTCACGTTAGGCTCGATCGTATGTCTCGTAGTCCGTTCTTCGACGGCTGGAAGAGCTGCCCGCGCTGCACGGCCGACCTCCACATCGTCGACGCGAGGGCGACCTGCCCGGAGTGCGGACTGGTCGTCTACGCGAACCCGGGGCCGACGGTGAGCGGGCTCGTCCTCGACGACGACGGGCGCATCCTGCTCGCCCGCCGCGCGGCGGACCCTGGCCGCGGTCTCTGGGACATCCTCGGCGGCTTCGCGGACGAGGGCGAGTCGCCGCTCGAGACCCTCGCCCGCGAGCTCCGTGAGGAGGCCGGCGTCGAGATCGAGCCGCTCGAGTTCTACGGCGCCTGGCCGGACCGCTACGGGGACGGCGGCGTCTGGACGCTCAACCTGTACTGGACCGCCCGCATCACCTCGGGCGAGCCCGAGGCGGCCGACGACGTGGCCGAGGTCAAGTGGTTCGCGCCCGACGAGATCCCGCCCTGGGGTGAGTTCGCCTTCGAGAACACGGCCGTTGTTCTCAAGGCTTGGAAAGCGGGTCTGTAGGGGTCGAAAAATGGGCCGAACGGCCCATGTAGAACCAACGGCCTCCTGCCGATAATCCAGCCACGTTGGCTGAGCACGGCATGCACCGGATCGACGACGACCTCTCTGAGGAGTGGCTCGACGCCTTCGTGGCCGAGGGCCTCGCCGACGTCGAGTCCTACCTCCGCAAGCACGCCGACTTCCAGTCCTTCCTGGAAGACAGAGACTAGCTCGCGCGCTTCTTAGGCTTCGACCAGCCCGAGGGACTTCTCGAGCATGGACTTCGGCTGCGCGCCCATCGCGGCGGCCTTTGGCTCGCCGGCGTCGAACAGGATCATCGTCGGAATGCTCATGACGCCGTAGCGGCGCGCGAGCTCGGGCTCCTCGTCGATGTTGACCTTGACCAGCCGCAGATCCGAATGCTCTTCGGCGATCTGGTCGAGCACCGGTGCCACCGCGTGGCAAGGGCCGCACCAGTTCGCCCAGAAGTCGACGAGCACGGGGCTTTCGCTCCCGAGCACCTCGGTGTCGAATGTGTCTGTCGTGATCGTGTCTGCCATGACCCTTGAAACGTAGACTGACCCGCAAATGTTCCAGCCGCTTCCCTCGGTACCCGATCACCCCGGTCTCGAACGTGAGGTGCTCGACTGGTGGGAGGAAAAGCAGGTCTTCGACCGGCTGCGGGAGCTGAACCGCGACGGGCCGACGTGGAGCTTCGTCGACGGCCCGATCACCGCGAACAACCCGATGGGCGTCCACCACTGCTGGGGCCGGACCTCAAGGACGTCTTCCAGCGCTACAAGGCGCTCCAGGGCTTCGACCAGCGCTACCAGAACGGCTTCGACTGCCAGGGACTCTGGGTCGAGGTGAACGTCGAGAGGCAGCTCGGCTCAACTCGAAGCGCGAGATCGAGGACTACGGGCTCGACGGCGTTCGCCGAGAAGTGCAAGCAGTCGGTGGCCGAGTTCTCCGAGGTGATCACCGACCAGTCCAAGCGCCTGGGCAAGTGGATGGACTGGGACAACGACTACTACACGATCTCGGACACCAACATCGAGTACATCTGGCGCTTCCTGAAGACGGTGCACGAGCGCGGGTGGCTCTACATGGGCATCGCTCGAGCTCTGGTGCCCGCGCTGCGGCACTCCATCTCCCAGCACGAGCTGATCGGTTCCGACGAGGACCGGAGCGACCCGTCGCTCTACGTGCGCCTGCCGCTCCTCGACGAGGACGGGGAGCCCTCGTCGTCTGGACGACGACGCCCTGGACGCTGCCGGCGAACGTCGCCGCCGCCGTCGACCCCGAGGCCGAGTACGTGAAGCTCTCGACGGCCGACGGCCTGCTCTGGGTCGGCGGAGGCGCGGCTCCCGAGCTGCCGTTCGGGCGGCGAGGTCGTCGCGAAGGCGAAAGGGCGCGACCTCGTCGGCAAGCGCTACGAGGGCCCGTACGACCACCTTGCCGCCGCCGAAGAGGTCGAGCACCGCGTCATCCCGTGGGACGACGTCACGATGGAGGAGGGCACCGGCATCGTCCACATCGCGCCGGGCTGCGGCGCCGAGGACTTCGAGCTCGCGCGCGAGCACGACCTCCCCGTGCTCATGCCCGTCGACGAGGCCGGCCGCTTCTACGACTCCTACGGCTGGCTGCACGGCACCTCGACGGCCGAGGCGAAGGACCAGATCATCGGCGACCTCGGCGAGCGCGGGCGCCTGCTCGAGGCGGGCGAGATCGTCCACCGCTACCCCGTCTGCTGGCGCTGCCACACGACCGCTCATCTTCCGCATCGTCGACGAGTGGTTCATCGCCTGCGACGAGATTCGCCAGCCGATGCTGGACGCGAACGCGACGGTGAAGTGGACGCCCGACTTCTACTCGAAGCGCATGGACGACTGGCTTCGCAACATGGGCGACTGGAACATCTCGCGCAAGCGGTACTTCGGCCTGCCGCTTCCCCTCTATCCGTGCGAGTGCGGCCGCCTCAACGTGATCGGCTCGCGCGCCGAGCTCGAGGAGCGTGCGACCGGCGGGCTCGACCAGCTGCAGGAGCTGCACCGCCCGTGGATCGACGAGGTGCCGATCCGCTGCGACGAGTGCGGGGAGGAGGTGCGGCGCATTCCCGAGGTCGGCGACGCCTGGCTCGACGCAGGCATCGTCCCCTTCTCGACGCTCGGCTGGAGAACCCGAGTGAGAGAACGGGTACGCAACGGCTCCTCGCAGGGCCTCTCGGGCGCCGACCTACCGGACCACGCCTACTGGGAGACTGGTTCCCGCGGACTGGGTGTCGGAGATGCGCGAGCAGATTCGCCTCTGGTTCTACTCGCAGCTCTTCATGTCGGTCGCGCTCGTGGGCAAGGCGCCGTACAAGGAGATCCTCGCCTACGAGAAGCTCCGCGACGAGACCGGCAAGGAGATGCACAAGTCCTGGGGGAACGCGATCGAGGCGAACGAGGCCATGGACAAGATGGGCGCGGACGTGATGCGCTTCATGTACTGCGACCACGTCCCGCAGCAGAACCTGAACTTCGGCTACGGCCCCGCCAACGAGGTCAAGCGCCGGCTCCTCACGTTCTGGAACTCCGCCTCCTTCTTCGTCCTCTACGCGAACATCGAGGGCTTCAAGCCGACGTACCGTGACCTCGCGGGCGGCCCCGACCTCGAGGAGCTTCGCCCGCTCGACCGCTGGCTCCTCGCGCGGACGCAGCAGCTCGTGCAGGAGGCGACCGACGCCTACGAGCGCTTCTGGACGCCGGATGTCACAGACGCATGGGAGCGCTTCACGGACGACCTCTCCAACTGGTACATCCGCCGCTCGCGCAAACGCTTCTACACGCCTCGACGAGGCGGCGTTCAGGACGCTCTGGTACGCCCTCGTCCAGGCGGCGCGCGTGATCGCGCCCGTGATGCCGTTCCTCGCCGAGCACATGTGGCGGAATCTCGCGGCGTCCGTTCGCCAGGCGCCGGAGAGCGCCTTTCTCGCGGGCTGGCCACAGTCGGCGTCGCGCTACGAGGATCCCGGGCTGCTCGCAGAGGTGGCGGACGCGCGCCGGGTCGCCGAGCTCGCCCGCGCGGCGCGAGACGCAGCCGGGATCAAGCTGCGCCAGCCGCTCCGGCGGCTCGTCGTCGCGACCTCGGACGCCGGCCGCCGCATGCTCATCTCCAGGCAGGTGGAGGACCTCGCGGCCGAGCTCCGCGTGAAGGAGGTCGCGATCCTCGAGAGCCCCGGCGAGGTCGCCGAGATGCGCGCGAAGCCGCGGCTCGACCTCGTCGGCCCGCGCTACGGGCCCAACCTTCCCGAGCTCAGGCGCCTCCTCGAGGAGGGCAGCTTCGAGGTGACGAACGGGACGCTGCGCGCGGGCGCCTACATCCTGTCCAAGGGCGAGTTCATGCTCGAGTTCGCGCCTCGGGAAGGGTGGGAGGTCAGACACGAGGACGAGTACGTCGTGGGCGTGGACACGCGGCTCGACGACGAGCTCGTCACGGAAGGGCGCGTGTACGACCTCATCCACTCGGTGCAGCGCCTGCGCCGCGACGCGGGCCTCGAGGTCACGGACCGCATCGTGCTCACGATCCCCAACGAGGACGAGGCCCTCCTCGGGCACCGCGACTGGATCGCCGGGGAGACGCTTGCCGAGGACGTGCAGGTCGGCGACGAGCTGGCGGTGCGCAAGGCGGGATGACCCGCCTCCTCCTGGCCGCGGTCGTCGTCCTCGTCGCGGTGGCGGCGGCCGACGCGATCAGGCCGGACGGCAAGGAGCGGACGGTCTCGGCGGCGCCCGGCCGGCCCGCCGCGCAGCCCGCCGTGCAGCGATCCTCGTCCGGGTACGTCGCCGTCGGGGCGTTCACCCGCAAGCGCGTCCTTCACCACGGCCGCGAGTACCTGAGCTCGGAGGCGATCGACGCCGCTTTCCCGAGCCTCGAGAGCGGCGAGCCCTTCGACATCACGCACCTCGCCACCGCGGCGGACGGGACGCTCGCGCTCGCCATCTACCGGTTCCCCGCGAAGGAGCCGGTCGAGGCCGGGGTCGAGCTGTGGCGAGAGGGCCGGCTCCTGGCCGCATTCCAGGTCCCTGCGGGAAGCTTCGGGGGCGGGCTCGGGTTCGCCGACGAAGGCCGGCTCGTCGCCACGCTGCTCTCCGACGGCCACTCCGTCGTCCTCTTCACCCGCACGGGCAAGCGGGTGGGCAGCGTGTCGGCTACGTCCTGGTGACCCCGTCCGCGCGGACCTCGCGCGGGAGCTTGAAGAAGACGTCCTCGAACGCGCCGTCGAGCGACTCGACCTGGGAGACGCCGCGTTCCCGGAACCAGCCGACGACTCGGCGGACCAGCGACTCGGGAGCCGACGCGCCGGAGGTGAGGCCGACGCTCTCCACGCCGTCGAGCCAGGCCTCGTCGATCTCGCTCTCGTCGTCGATCAGGTAGGCGTCCACGTCGCCGGCGCGGGCCGACGTCGACGAGACGGTTCGAGTTCGAGCTGTTGCGGGAGCCGATCACGAGCAGCAGGTCGATCTGCGTGCGAGGATCCGCTTGACTGCGCGCTGGCGGTTCGTCGTCGCGTAGCAGATGTCGTCCTTCGTGGGCGCCTCGACGGCCGGGAAAGCGGCGGCGGAGGACCGCGACGATCTCCGTCGGTGTCGTCGACGGAGAGCGTCGTCTGCGTCAGGTAGACGAGCCTTCTCGGTCTGGGGCGGCGCACGGCGCCGCCTGCTCGGCGCGTCTCGACGAGGAGGATCGACTCGCGGCGCCTCGCCGGTCGTCCCGTCGACCTCCTCGTGGCCCGCGTGGCCGATGAGGAAGATCGTGTAGCCGAGCCGCGCGAAGTGCCGTGCCTCGGCGTGCACCTTGCGAGACGAGCGGGCAGGTGGCGTCGATCGCGCGAGGTCCCGCGGGAGCGCGCGCTGTGGCGGACCGCCGGCGACACGCCGTGCGCCGAGAGGACGACGCGGCTCCCCTCGGGGACACCTGCTCGACGTTGTCGACGAACACGGCTCCGCGCCGCTCGAGGTCGCGGACGACGTGCGCGTTGTGGACGATCTGCTTGCGGACGTAGACCGGCGCTCCGTGCATCTCGAGGGCCCGCTCGACGGTCTCGACTGCCCGCTCGACGCCGGCGCAATAGCCTCTGGGAGAGGCGAGGACCAGCCGCTTGACCACCGCTTCCAGTGTAGTTACGGCCCGGCGCGGCAGAGGAGGAACCATCCTCTCGCGCACCTGAAAGCGGAAAAGCCCGCCGCTCGGGGGGGTAAGCGCGGCGGGCCTTCCCACAGTTGCTCACCGCGGCCCTACATGGCCAGGGACACACGCCGCGGTTCGCATCGCCCAGTGGCGGGGACGGTACAGCGGCTCTTCGGGTCTGCCAATAGGTCCTTCGGCCCATCTTTGTAATCGTGATTTCCTGCCCGCGGGCTTCTCGACGGGCACGCGAACGGCACCTATCATCACGGTGCCCAGTGAGTCACCACAGTCGAGTCATCCTGCTCGAGGTCGTTCCGCTTCTCGTCCTCGCGGCGCTGTACCTCGGCGTCGCGCTCGCGCTTGCGCCCGAGCTTCTGCGGCGTGGCAGGCGGTTCTCCTGGCTCGGCCTCGGCATCTGGCTCGTCTTCGTGCTCATCGGCGGGACGGCCGCGGTGATCGCCGGCGAGAAGCTGACGAACGAAGACTTCCTCGCGTCCGTCAACGAGTGGGCAATCTTCGGCCTGACGCTGCTCGCCTACCTTCCGGCCGCGATCTTCGTCTGGCGCTGGGACGAGCGGCATCTCCTCATCTCGGCCGCTCCGCGCGTCGTGGAGGCGGAGATGGAGGCGTCGGAGCGCCGCCGCGAGGCCGAGTCCATCTCCCGGCTCGTCGACCGCGCTCGCGCAGGCGGGGAGCGGGCGCGAGGCCGCGAACCGGCTCTTCGACGAGCTCGAGAGCGTCCTCGAGGTGACCAGGATGATGATCGCGACCGTGGACGAACAGGCGGGCGTGGCGGCCGGCTACGCCGCGCGTGGGATCGACGAGGCCTGGTGGCAGACCGTCGTCCTCGACCTCGAGACGGCTCGGAGCGCGGTCGTGGCGGTCGCCCGCGAGCGCAGCTCACTCGTCGTCTTCGACGTCAAGACCTCCCCGCAGGTGAACCAGGAGCTCGCGACGCAACGTTGGCGCGCACAGCGCAGCCTTCGTCCCTCTCCTCGCCGACGGCCGCGTGACCGCCGTTCTCGCGGTCGCGAGCGAGAAGCCGCGCGCTCTTCACGCCGTCCGAGACCGAGCTCATGCAGGACCTCGCCAACGAGACCGCCCTCGCCCTCGGTCACGCCTCGTCTCGCGACGCGCTCCAGGAGGCTCTCGCGCGGGAGCGGCTTGTCGGGGAGATCTCGAGGCGCGTGCGCTCCGAGCTCGACCTCGACGCGGTGCTCAGCGTCGCCGTCAAGGAGGTCGGGATGGCGCTCGATCTCTCGCGCGCGTTCATCCGGCTCGGCGACCAGATCGAAGGGGCGCCCGTCCGCGCCGAATGGGACGCGCCCGGGGTCGAGACGATCGGAAACGCCGCCGGCCGGCTGCCCGTCTCCAACCTCGCCACGCGCGAGCGGCGGACGGTGGCGATCGCAGACATTCTCACGCGCGCCGGAGCTCGACGACTCGAGCCTCGGCGGGAGGGAGACGCTGGTCGAGCTCGGCACGCGCGCCGTGATCGCGACGCCGATCCTCGTCTTCGACCGGATGATCGGCGTCTTCGCGCTCCACCGGGCCGAGCCGGCGGCCTGGAGCCCGCACGACGTCTCGGTCGCCGAGGCGGTCGCACGCGAGATCGGGCTCGCAGTCCACACGGCTCAGCTCCTTCAGCAGAACGAGCGCCGCCTGCAGGAGCAGGCCGCGCTGCTCAAGGCCGGCCAGGTGCTCACCTCGGACCTCCGCTTCTCCTCGGTCATCCAGCGGCTCGTCACCGAGGTCGTCCAGCTGCTCGGCGCCGACGCCGCCGACTGCTGGGTCTTCGACGAGCGCCGGACGATGCTCCGCTGCGAGGCCGTGCTCGGCGTGCCGGAGCGGAACGTCGGCCGCGAGATCGTCCCCCAGGGCACGTTCCAGCAGGTGCTCTCCACCGGGCGCCCGGTCCTGAAGCGCGATTTCGCGCGTTCCGAGTCGCCGACGCCGACAGGGGACTACAAGGTCTTCGCCGAGGTCATGGACGCGCCGATCACGTGGCTCGGCGAGGTCCGCGGCGTACTGGGCGTCTGCGCGCGCGAGGACGGCCGCTTCGACGAGAAGGACCTCGAGCTCCTCGACACCTTCGCCCGCCTCGCGTCCCTCGCGCTTCACAACGCCGAGAGCTTCGGCGAGCGCGAGCGCCAGGCCCAGGTGCAGCGGGGCTTCTACCGGATCGCAGAGGTGCTCGGCTCGACGCTCTCTCTCGGCGAGACCCTCGACGCGCTCGCCCAGGCCGCGTGCGACGCGCTCGGCGGCACGTCGGCTCTCGTGCTCGAGCCGACCGGCGACCGGCTCGTGCTCTCCGGCTCGCACGAGCTTCCTCCGGACCTGCGCCAAGGGCTCGCCGCCGGCATCGCCGGCGACGTCTCGCCGCTTCGCGCCGCCGCCGAGGAAGGGCGCATCCTCTCCGCGTCCTCGCTCGAAGGGGACGACCGCTTCAAGGAGAGCGCGCGAAAGCTGCTGACCGACGAGGGCTATCGGTCGCTGATCGCCGCACCGGTCATCGGCGCGCAGGGGCAGAAGCACGCCGTCGTCGTCCTCTTTCGGGAGGAACGGAGCTTTTCCGACGACGACCTCGCGCTCGCCCGGCACCTCACCGGAGCCGCGCGCGGCGCCCTCGAGCGCGCCGAGCTCTTCGAGGGCGAGCGGCGGGCGCACACCTTCTCCCAGCGCCTCGCCGACATCGGCGGGCTTCTCGCCACGAAGCTCGACCCCGTTGCCGCGTTCGAGGAGGTCGTCCGCGAGGCGCCGGCTCTCCTCGACGCCGACGCAGCGGTCCTGCGCCTGCTCGAGAACGACGACCTCGTCGTCCGCGCAGCCTCGGGCCCGGGCACACAGGGGATCCGCAACATGCGCTCGAGCTCGGCCGGCGGCGCGGTCGGGATCGCGGCGCAGTCACGGGCCCCGCACGCCGTCTCGGATGCGCGGGAGACGCCGCGGTTCGCGCACGAAGACCCGCTGCTCGCGAACGGGATGATCTCCTGCGTCGCCGTCCCGATGCTCCTCCACGGCGGCGGCCTGAGCGGCGTGCTCACGGTCTACGACTCCGCCGTGCGGACCTGGCGCGACGACGAGGTGCAGGCGCTCGCGGCACTCGCCGCGACGGCGTCGGCGGTCTTCTCGAGCGCCGAGCTCTACCAGCGCGTCGCCGAGGAGAAGGAGCGGAGCGAGGCGATCCTCGCCAACATCGCCGACGGCATCGTCGCCGTCGACCGCGACGGGAACATCGTCCTGTGGAACGCGACCGCCGAGCAGATCAGCGGCGTGCCCGCCGAGGAAGCGCTCGGCCGCCGCGTGTCGAAGGTCCTGCAGCGGGATCTCGCCGCGGAGGACGGCGCGCCTCCCGGCGAGCGCACGCTCTCGATCCAGCGCGGCGACAAGGAGGTCTGGCTCTCGCTCAGCGAGGCGGTCATGCTCGACGCCGGCGGGGCCGTCGCCGGCCGCGTCTTCGCCTTCCGCGATGTCTCGAGCGAGCGCGTGGTCGAGCAGATGAAGTCCGACTTCGTCGCCACGGTCTCGCACGAGCTTCGCACCCCGCTCACCTCGATCTACGGCTTCGCGGAGACGCTCATGCGCGGCGACGTCGAGTTCTCGGACACCGAGCGCGCGACCTTCCTCGGCTACATCGCCTCCGAGTCGGGGCGGCTCATCAACATCGTGGACGACCTCCTGAGCGTCGCCCGCCTCGAGACCGGCACGCTGCGGCTGAACATCGAGGAGATCGACATCGGCTCGGTCGCGGGCGAGGTCGTCGCGCGGGTGCAGGAGCACGCCGAGCGCTGGGAGTTCGACCTCGAGGTCCCGAGCGCGGGCGTCGTCGTCGAGGCGGACCGCGAGAAGCTCTCGCAGGTCCTCCTCAACCTCGTCGACAACGCGGTCAAGTTCTCGCCGGAGGGAGGCCGGATCTCGATCTCGGCACGGCGGCGTCCGGAGAGCGCCGAGGTGCGCGTCTCCGATCAGGGCGTCGGCATCCCCCGCGCGGACCAGCAGCGCATCTTCTCGAAGTTCTACCGCGCCGAGAGCACCGGGGTCGGCGTGCACGGGACGGGGCTCGGCCTCTTCCTGGCGCGCGGGCTGCTCGTGGCGATGGGCGGGAGGATCTGGGTCGAGTCGAAGGAGGGCCAGGGCTCCACGTTCGTCTTCGAGCTTCCCGCGGCGGCGAGCGGCGTGGTCGAGGCGGCTCCGGAGAAGGTGACGGCCTGATGGCGCTGACCGTGCTCGTGATCGACGACGAGGATCCGATCAGGCTTCTCTGCCGGGTCAACCTCGAGGCCGAGGGAACGAGGGTGCTCGAGGCGGAGAACGGGCGCGTCGGGCTCGAGCTCGCGAAAGAGGAGCGGCCGGACGCGATCCTCCTCGACGTGATGATGCCGGGCCTCGACGGCTGGACGGTCGCCGAGCGGCTCCTCGAGGACGAGGCGACGCGCCGCATCCCGATCATCTTCCTGACCGCCCGCGCGGACGTGCGCGACCGGGCTCGCGGCCTCGGAACCGGCGGGCTCGACTACATCACGAAGCCGTTCAACCCGGTGGAGCTCGCGGCGCACGTCGAAGAGGTCGTCGACGCGGTCAAGCGCGGCGAGCGCGAGGAGCTCCGTGCCGAGAAGCTCTCCGCAGCTTGCGTGACCTGCTTGGCATGACTTAGGGCCCTGCGGGCCGTCTGTGCGAGCACGATGGCGGCGAGCACCATGAGGCCGCCGACCAACTGCTCCGGCGAGATCTCCTCGCCGAGCCAGGCGTAGGCGACGAGACCGCGCCAGCACCGGTTCCACCATCGCGACGACGGTTGCGCGCGTGGCGGGGATGTGGCGGAGCGCCGTGATCATGAAGATGAACGGCACGACCGTCCCGAGCACGACGATGTAGGCGATCAAGAGCCAGACCGGGAGGCTGTCGTCCTCCAGCCGGCCGAGGAGCGAGGCGTCCCTCGTCAGGACGCCGTCGGGGAAGCTCCACCACGGTTGCACCACCGCCCAGAAGAGCGCGGCGAAGAGGAAGCCCCAGGCGAGGAGCGAGTAGACGTCGCGCCCGCCGCGCACGCTGTGCTCGGCCATGAGGATGTAGAGGGCGTAGGCGAAGGCGCCGGCGAGCGCCGCGGCGACTCCCACGCCGTCGAGCGTGCCGCCGCCGCTCCAGATCTCGGCGACGAGCGTGAGGCCGCCGAAGGCCAGCGCGAGCGCGTACCAGAGCCTCCGTCGTACGGGCTCGTGGACGAAGAAGCGCGCCCAGAGCGCGACCAGCACGGGGGCGAGGTACTGGATGACGAGCGCGATCCCGATGTCGAGGTGCGTGATCGCCGTGAAGTAGAAGAAGTGGACGAAGGCGAGGCCGCAGATCCCGAAGATGGCGAGGTAGCCGAGCTCCCGGCGCGTGACGCGAAAGCGTGCGCGGCGCGAAGATCGCCACGCCCGCGAAGAGGAGGATCGCGGCGCCGGTCCCGCGGACTTCGGCCAGCCGGAGCGCCGAGAGCCCGCCGGAGTCGACCACGATCTTGGCGACGGTCGCGTTCACGGACCAGAGTGCGATCGCCGCGAGGACGAGCGCGTATCCCAGCGCGGGGCGGCGGTGCGCGGTGGGATCCTCGGAGCGCTCCGGGACGTTGAGTGGGGCATCGACCACGGCGGCGGAGGTTATCCGGGCGGTAGGCGCTCTACACTTGGAAGGCGCGGGACGTAGCGCAGCCTGGTAGCGCGCCTGCTTTGGGAGCAGGAGGCCGCCGGTTCGAATCCGGCCGTCCCGACTGGAGGGTTGGCCTCGCCGCGCTTCTGGTAGACCTCCGGACATGCGCTACCGCAAGCTCGGCGACTTCGGCGTCAAGGTCTCGGAGATCTCCCTCGGCTCGTGGCTCACCTACGGGGGCTCCGTCGAGGACGAGCGGGCGATCGCCTGCGTCCACCGGGCCTTCGAGCTGGGCGTCAACTTCTTCGACACGGCCAACGTCTACCGGCGCGGAGCCGCGGAGGAGGTCACCGGGCCGCGCGCTCAAGGGAATC
>CAVYAJ010000004.1:0-19499 GCA_963766155.1 uncultured Actinomycetes bacterium
ATTGCCCCGCCGTTGACAACTTTCCTATAACAACTTCATCCCTCCAAGAAATCTAATTTATTATGTCGGTGGTCCCTGCAGCTCTGGGAAAACTTATCACGCTTGCGCATTTTATGTTGCGCCCTTCTTATCAGCTTGCAGTAAAAACGGCAGCGGACCTGCGCAAAAGAAAAAAACGTCGCTACCAAAAAACAGCAAAACTTACTTGCCGGTTCACTCCTTTGAGCCCGCCACATGGTGGATTTTGAGGAGCAGAATCGCGGTTAGTCCTGAGGATTTCGCCTGGCTAAATACAGTCAGGCGCTCGTAATGCAACGTCCATGATCTCTGTCGGAAAATGACAGAGAGAGTGAGTGAGAGAGGGGGGAGAGAGAGAGAGAGAGAGAGAAAGAAATGAATTATTTAAGTAAGTTTGAGTTTGCAGAAATTGATAGCGACACTTCAGAATTTAACAACGACGGTGTCAACGCTGATATAAAACAGGTCGCGGCGAACGCACTTGCTCATGCGAAAAGCCTGCTCCCTCATTGGTTAGACGGGCAAGTTTGAGGGCGACGAGTTCGTTGCGCTCAATCCGAGCCGTGATGATGGCAAGCTCGGCTCGTTCAAGATCAATGTGAAAACGGGACGCTGGTCCGATTTCGCGACAGGGGAAAGTGGAGGCGATATCGTCAGCTACTACGCCCACGTGAACAGTCTGAAGGATAATTGCGCTTATCCGCAGCAGGAAGCCGCGAACAGAATCGCGCGCGATTTGGCAGAACTGGCTAAGAACGGGCAGCTTGAGAGATGCCTTGCTGAAGAACTGGAGCCGGTCTGAGAACGCCCTGGAAAAAAAGGAGAAGCTCCAATCACAGGAGACGAAAATGGGAAGAAATTAGACCTGGGCAATTGCACAAATAAGCAAGAGGCGGTCATCGCGGCTTACGTAGAGGAACTGGAGGAAAACGAAAGGAGGATCTGCGATGAGGGAGCTTGGGCTACAAGCCGGACCTCTCAAGAAAAGCGGCGATGATGTCTGCTTTCGGATCGTGCAGCGGGCGCTGCGCGGGAGCGCCACCGTCGGACGAACTCGGACTCTGTTAGCCGATGAAGAAGCCGGAGCGGTTTTATTAGGGTCATCCTCGCCTGGCATGACCGCCGACATACGAACGCGGACCTCGAGGCGACCGGGACGATCTCCGACCTGAAGCGGCGGGAGACGCTCGTCAGCGTCATCCGCACCGGGATCACGTACGTGACCTTCGCGGTTGCGGCCGTGATCATCATCGGCCAGCTCACGGGCGGTGTCGACCGGCTGACCGCGATCGCAGGCGCCTCCTTCCCGCTGATCCTCGGCGGCTTCGCCACGCAGCGGCTCCTCGTGGACATCATCGCGGGCCTGACGATGTTCACCGAGCGATGGTTCTCGGTCGGCGACACGGTCACCCTGCTCGTCGGCGCCGAGCTCCAGGGCGTCGTCGAGGACGTGACGCTGCGGCGCACGCGGCTCCGAGCCCTCTCCGGCGAGGTCATTCAGGTGCACAACTCACAGATCCAGGCGGTCTCCGTCCTGCCACGCGGCGTGAAGGAGCTCGCCATCGAGGTTTTCGTCGCCAAGCGCGAGCCCGGCGAGCGGCTCGTCGAGGATGTCGTGCGAATCCTCCCCGAGGGGCCGACGACCTTCATCCGCCGGCCCTGGATCGAGCATGTCGAGGACCTCGCACACAACCTCACGCGGATCCGTCTGCACGCGACGGTCGCCCCGGGGCGCGAATGGCTCGCCGAGGAGTTCTTCACCGACCTCCTGAAGCAGCGCGCGGGCGACTCCCTGATCGTGCACGGCCCGGTCGCCTTCGCCGTTGACGAGCGCGCGACGCGGAGCTACGCGCGGGCGAGCGCGACCACGCGAACGGCGTTCGGTCGGACGCAGCGAAACGCCGCCTAGGCGTCCGGCTGTTCGCGCTCAGGTAGGACGTCTCGCCTTCCCGGCGGGCCGGGGTCGTACGGGCCGGCGAGCCCACGCTTGCGGAAAAAACGGACGACCCCCCACGCCGCGAGTGCGCTCAGCCCACCGATGATCGACGCAACGACGATCTGATTGGCGTAGGGAACCGCGAGCAGCTTGATCCCGCTGAGAATCAGCGCCGCCGCGAGCGCGAAGCGGAGCATCCGGTCCGGGATGCCTACGCTGATCTGGCTGCCGATGAGGACTCCCGGGATCGAGCCGACCAGGAGCCAGCCGATCGCGCCCACGTCGACATTGCCCGCGACGAGATGGCCGAGGCCCGCGACCCAGAGGAGGGCGGCGGCGTGGAAGATGTCCGTCCCGACGATGATCTTGGCGCTGAGGGGGAACGAGATCAGTAGCGCGAGGCCGAAGAGCGTTCCGCTCCCGACCGAGGTGAGGCCGACGACGAAACCGCCCACCGCCCCGATGCACACTGCGACCGTCCGGTCCCGGTTCGAAAGGTGGCCGAGCTCCTTCTGCGGCCCGACCGGGTGCATGATTGCCTTGGCCAGGAAGGCCAGGCCGCCGACGATCAGCATGATCGCCAGGATCTTGCCCTGCACCGAGTCGACGCCGTTCGCCGTAACGGTGGGTCAGGTATCCGACCGTCCAGACGCCGACGAGCGACATGGGCGCGCTGCCGACGAGCATCCAGAGCCCGAGGCGCAGGCGCACCGTTCCGAGCCGGCGGTGCCGCGCCGCGCCGAAGGACTTGAAGATCGCGCCGTGCAGGATGTCGGTCCCCACCGCGATCGCCGGATCGAACTTGAAGAAGAGGATGAGCATCGGCGTCATCAGCGAGCCGCCGCCCATCCCGGTCATGCCGACGAGAATTCCGATCAGGAGGCCCGCGATTGCAAGCCGTGGATCGTGAGTGTCTGGCACGGGCGACTTCAGTAGACGACGAGCACGTCGCAGCCGGCTCTGCGCAGGACGTTCTGGTTGACGCTTCCTTCGACGAGCCGCTCGAAGAACCGCTTGTGGCGGCTCCCGACGACGATCAGGTCGACGTTGCGCTCCTGCGCAAGACCGACGATGGCATCCGCCGGCGTGCCCTTCGTGGGAACGAGGTCAGCGGTGAGGCCGCGTCCCTCGAGGCAGGACCGTGCCTGCTCGAGCCGCTCCTGGGCCAGGCGCTCCGCGTCTGGCGTCCCATCCTTCGGTGGCACGACGTTCGTGACGATCAGTGAAGCGCCCAGCTGCTCGGCGTAGTCGGCGGCGCGCCCAAGCGTCTGGCTCGCGGGGTCGTCGTAGGCGACGAGAATCGTGTTCACTGGCACGGCCTGGAAGGGTAACCGGCTCGCAACGACGTGAGCCCGTAAAGGTCGGGTCGTTGCGGACGCACCTGCCGCTCACTAGCGTTGGCGCATGTTCTTTCGCCTCTCGAGCTGGGAGGTCGCGCTCATCCTGCTGGCGGTCGTCCTCGGCACGACCGCGATCGGCCTCGTTCTCGGCCGCTACCTCCGGCACCGTTCCGAGCATCTCCGAGAGCCCTTCGGCGTTCTGCAAGCTGCGCTCCTCGGCCTGGTCGGGCTCGTCCTCGCCTTCGGCCTCGCCCTGGCAGTGGGACGGTACGAGACCCGCCGCACCGCAGTCGTAGACGAGGCGAACGCGATCGGCACGACGTACCTGCCGCGCCGAGACTCTCCCCGAGCCGATCCGCACGCAGTCGCTCGAACGCCTCATGCGCTACACGGACACGACCATCGTCATCTCGAACGCCGTTCCGGGCAGCGCGGAAGGGCGCGAGGCCGAGACAACGGGCGACCGGCTGCAGCGGGAGCTCTGGGGCCTTGCGGGGCAGGAGCTCGACGAGGCGCCGTCGCAAGCGCGCCGCGCTTATACGTCGAGTCACTCAACGAGATGTTCGACGCGGAAACGACCCGTATTGCGCTCTGGACAACGGGTGCCCGGCCCGTTCTCGCCGTCGAGGTGGGCGGCGCGGCGGTCGCGCTTGCTCTGCTGGCCTTCTACCTCGCGATCCTCGGCCGAGGCGTGGCGACGGTCATGCTCGCGGCAGGGCTGATCACCGTGCTATTGCTCGTCACGTTCGACCTCGACCGGCCGACGCGCGGCCTCATCCAGGTTCCGGACACGCCGCTCGTCAACCTGCGCGCCTCGATGGAGCTGCCACCGGCAGCAAGCGCGCCCGAGCCGGTAGCGTCCCGTGGCACGAGGTAACCTCCCGCGATGGGCCCTCAGCGGCTAGAGTCGATACGTCACCGCGCGCCTTGCGCTCGTCGGCGCGGATCCGCGCGACGACGAGGACCTGCGCGCCCGCAAGGCGCTCCTCGTCCTGATCTCGGTGCTGATCCTGCCGGTCGCTGCGCTCTGGGGCGGCTCTGTATCTCGCGTTCGGGTCGCCGGTCGGCGTCGTGCCGCTCGTCTACTTCGCCGTGCTGCTCGGCGCGATCGTCGTGTTCTCGCGACACGCGCGACTTCGCGCGGCTGTTGCGGATCGGCCAGGTCGACATCCTGCTCGCGCCGACGCTCTCCATGATCCCGCTCGGCGGGTTCCTCGCCGGCCGGCGGCGTCGGCCTCTGGGGGATCCTCGCGCCGCTCGGGGCGCTCGTCTTCACGAACGTCCGGTCGGCGGCCCGCTGGTACGTCGCCTGGGTCGTCGTCTTCCTCGGATCGGGGATCGCGGGCGAGCTCATCGGCCCGGTCTGGCCGCCGCTGCCCGACTGGTTCACGAGCACGATGCTGGCCCTGAACATCGCCGTCGGCGGCACCATCGTGTTCATCCTGCTGGCGCGTGTTCGCGCAGCAGCGGCGCGATGCGCTGGCGGCGCTCCGCGAGGAGCAGGCAGAAGGCCGAGAACCTCCTGCTCAACATCCTGCCGCGCTCGATCGCCGACAGGCTGAAGGCCGAGACGCAGCCGATCGCCGACCAATTCGGGTCGGCCTCGATCCTCTTCGCCGACGTGGTCGACTTCACGCCGTGGTCGGAGCGGCTCGACGCCCGCCGAGGTGGTCGGCTTCCTCGATCACCTCTTCAGCCACTTCGACGAGCTCGCGGAGCGGTACGGGCTCGAGAAGATCAAGACCATCGGCGACTGCTACATGGTCGCCGCGGGCGTTCCCGACGCCGCGCCCCGACCACGCTCGCGCGCTCGCGCTGATGGCGCTCGACATGCTCGAGGCGATGCGCGCCGACGGCGAAGTCGGGCACCTCGGCCTCGAGCTCCGGATCGGCATCAACTCGGGCCCGGTGGTGGCCGGCGTGATCGGCCGGAAGCGCTTCCTCTACGACCTCTGGGGCGACGCCGTGAACACGGCCAGCCGCATGGAGTCCCACGGCACGCCGGGGCGGGTCCAGATCACGCGCGCGACCTACGAGCTGCTCGCCGACGAGTTCGAGTGCGAGCCGCGCGGGACGATCGCGGTCAAGGGGAAGGGCGAGGTCGAGACGTGGTACCTCGTCCGCCCCCGAGAGGACCGCCCGTCGTCTGCTGACGGCGAAGTCCTCGAGCGGACCCTCGCCGACCGCGGCTAACCGACCAGGGCCGCGACGTCGACGAGCTCCGGCTCCGTCCGCGGCGAGCCCGTCAAGGATGCGCGGCAGAGCCTCTGCGGTCGAGTCCGGCCACGAATGCATGAGGACGATCGAGTCGTCGCGCGCGCGGATTCCCTCCAACACTCGTCGCTCAACGGCGTCGGCGTCCGAGTCCTCGTGCCAGTCGCGGGGGTCGACGTCCCAGCCGACATGCACGTAACCCAGCTCCTCGAGGCGGCGGAGCACCTCCGGGTCGTCCATACCCGCGCCGAACGGGCAGCGAAACCATGGCCGCGGGTCGACCCCTGTGATTTCCCGGATCATCGCCTCGGCCTCGCGGACGTCCTCGCGGAAGCCCGCCTCGGTGAGCGAGTCCATGGGAGCGTGATGGTGCGAGTGGTTCCCGATCAGATGACCCGCTGACGAGATCGTCCTCGCCTCGCCGGGGCTCGACCGGGTCCAGCGCCCCTGGATGAAGAAGGTTGCGGGCGCACCCGCATCCCCGAGCGAGGACAGGATGAGCTCAAGTGCCGTTCCCGAGCACGGGCGGTCAGGGTGCTCGGTGTCGAATGTGAGGGCGACGCGCACGGCCGCGGCTACTGCGCGAGCGTGACCTTGGTCAGCTGCTCGGGATGGTCCGCGTCGAGCCCTTTCGGCCCGAGCCAGCGCCGCCGCGAAGAGCTGGCCGGCGACGACGGAGAGCAGCGGCGCGAACGCGGGCCGGGAAGGGCGCGGCACGGGAAGCGAGAAGGCCGCATGTGGGATCTTGGCCGCCGCGCTCCCGCTCGCGACGAGGGTCGCGCCCGCAGCTCGAGCGCGGACGGCCGCCTCGATTACCGCCGGGAGCGTCTCGTCGTGCGAAGCGATCGCCCAGACCGGGAAAAGCGCTTCGATGGCTGCGACCGGCCCGTGCGCGAGATCCGTAGCGGTCAACGGCTCCGCTGCGACGCGACACGTCTCGGTCAGCTTGAGCGCGACCTCCCGTGCGGTGGCGAGCTCGAAACCGCGGCCGATGACGAACATCCGCTCGACGTAGGTGAAGGCGGGAGCGATCTCGCCGGCGCGAAGGCTGAGCGGGTCGAGCATCTCGGCCATCTGCTCCGTGACGCGCTGCAGGCCGTCGGCGATCTTCTGTACCTTGCCGGCCGCTCCGCCCGCGAGGAGCGCGAGCGAGGCGAGCTGGTTCATGTAGGTCTTTGACGCCGCGACGGATCGTTCCGGCCCCGCGAGGAGCGGAAGAGTCGTTTCCGCGGCCTGGGCGAGTGCGGAGCGGGGATCGTTGGTGAGAGCGACGGTGAAGGCGCCGCGGGCCCGCATCCGTTCCACGTACTCGACGACGTCTTGCGTCTGGCCCGACTGCGACAGGGCGATGACGGCAGAGCTCGAGACGTCGAGCTTCGCGTCGTAGTAGGTCGTCAGCGAGATCGAGTCCCGCATCGCGGTGAGGCCGGCGAGGACCCCGAACGCATAGACGCCGTAGGACGCCGCCGCGTCCGAAGAGCCGTGTCCCACGAGCCGGATCGGAGCGGGAGCGCGCTTCGTGATCTCCGCGGCGACCGCGTCGTACTCGGACGTGTGCTCGAGCAGCCTGCCGAGCGCGTGCGGTTGGCCGCGGATCTCCGAGAGGAAGAGTGCGCCCGGGCGGCTCATGGCTCGCCGATCCGTTCGCCGGTCTCGGGGTCGAAGACATGGGCCTCGTCGGCGTGAGGCTTGAGCTTGACCGGCTCGCCGCGCTCTGGGGCGCTTCGCCAGTCCGTTCGCGCAACGAGCTTCGTCGTCTCCCCGGCCACCTCGGCGACGCAGAAGACGTAGGCGTCCGCCCCGATCTCCTCGACGACTTCGACCTCGGCCGGGATCCCCTCGGACGCGAGGTCGAGCGCCTCCGGCCGGAATCCGAGCACGAGGCTCGCGCGGCCGTTCGCCGCGCGGCGGCGGGCACTTGGACGGGCTCGCCGCCAATCGTGAGCGTGCCGCCCTCGACGGGGACGGTCAGGAGGTTCATCGCCGGCGAGCCGATGAAGCTCGCCACGAAGGTGTTGGTCGGCGACTCGTAGAGCTCGCGGGGCGGCCCGCATTGCTGCACGCGCCGTCCGACATGACGACGACGCGGTTCCCGAGCGTCATCGCCTCGGCCTGGTCGTGCGTGACGTACACCGTCGTCACGCCGAGGCGGGACTGGAGCGCGGCGACGTCGGCGCGCATCTGCACGCGGAGCTTCGCGTCGAGGTTGGACAGCGGCTCGTCCATGAGGAACACCGACGGCTGGCGGACGATCGCTCGGCCCATCGCGACCCGCTGCCGCTGGCCGCCGGAAAGCTGGCCGGGCTTGCGCTGGAGGTACGGCTCGAGGCCGAGGAGCCTGGCGACCTCGAGTACCCGTTCCGCACGCTCCTCCTTCTTGACGCGCGCGATGCGGAGGGGGAAGCCGATGTTCGCCTCGACGGTCAAATACGGGTAGAGGGCGTAGTTCTGGAAGACCATCGCTACGTCGCGCTTCTTCGGCGCCAGATCGGTGACGTCGCGGTCGCCGATGTAGATCGCCCCCGCGTCCACCTCCTCGAGGCCCGCGAGCATGCGCAGGGCGGTCGTCTTCCCCGACCCAGACGGGCCGACGAGGACGACGAACTCTCCGTTCTCGATGTGGAGGTCGAGTGCGTCGACCGCAGGGACATCGGTGCCGGCGTAGATCTTCGTCGCCTGCTCGAAGCGGACGTCAGCCAACGTGCATCCTTTCCGCGCCGCCGGCCGCCTGCCCGACCTGATCGCGGGCCCGCCCCTGGGCTTCCGGCGGGGCACCGATGGCGTCGAGGGCAAGAAGAACGGCGCCCACAATCGGTGGAGAGGACGAGCGGCGCACGGCGATCTCGCTTCCGACCTCGCGCATGCCGGCCTCGATGCGGTCGAGGAGCCGTCCGTCCCCCGCCTGCAGGAGCCCGCCGCCGAGGAGGAGCTCGACCGGCTGCTCGGTGAGGTCGAGGCGTTCGAGCGCGACGCGGGAGAGAGCCACGACCTCCGAGGCGAGTCGATCGACGATCTGCGCGGCGACGGCATCGTCGGCGGCGGCAGCGAAGACGACTGGGGGAAGCTCCTCGAGACGGCTCATCGAGATGGCGCCGCGGTGGATCTCCTCTGCCAGCTCGAGTGGGGTGCCGACTCCGAAGTGGGCTGGGACAAGGCGTTCGAGCGACGTGGCCGGACCGCGCCCGTCCTCGCTTCGCGCAGCGGCCGAGGTGGCTGCGAGGCCGACGTCGAAGCCCCCTCCCCAGTCGCCCGTGGTCGCGCCGAGCGCGGGGAAGCGGGCATGCCGGCCGTCAGGCGCCACTCCGACGCAGTTGATTCCCGCGCCGCACACGACGGCGACGCCCCAGCCGCGCTCCGTCCCTGCGCGGAGGACGGCGAAGGTGTCGTTCCCGACGAAGATCTCATCGGCCCAGCCGCGTGCCGCGACGGCGGCGCGGACCTCGTCCTCTTCGGCCGGGAAGTCGACGCCCGCCATGAGGAGTGCGGCGACGTCCGCGACCCGCCCCTCAGGCGGGCGGCCGAGCGCCTCTTCGATCAGCGCCGCGACGATCTCCACCGTGCCTTCGACGCCGATGTGGTGGGGCGAGCTCGCTGGGCCGCGCGCGAAGCCGAGCACGTCCCCCTCGGCCGAGACGACCGCGACGTCAGTCTTCGAGTTGCCACCGTCGACTGCGAGCGCGTTCTTCACGCCGCGGTCTCCACGAGGGTCGGGAGGTGACCCGCTGCGATCAGCCGCTCCAGCAAGCCAACGCTCAGGCCCCACTGGCCGATGAGCGGATGGGCGAGGAGGGCCTTGCGCGCGGTCTCGAGGTCGCGCGTGACCGCCGCCTCTGCGGTCAGGCGCTCGTACGCGGCTACGTGCTGGGCGAGGCCGAGGAGCTCCGGCGCGAGCGGGGCCTGGGCGAGCGGGACGGGACCCTCGCGCTCCACCCGCGCCGGTACTTCCACAGCGTCGTCGTCGGCGAGGCCGGCGAGCGTTCCTCCATTACGGAGGTCGACGACATGCGTCTCGCCGGAGCCGGCGGCGAGGGAGGCCGCGAGGCCGGTCGCAGCCTCGCTGTAATAGGCCCCGCCGCGCTGCTCGAGGAGAGCCGGCTTCTCGTTGAGCGTCGGATCCCGGTAGAGCTCGAGCAGCCCGCGCTCGATCTCCATCACCGTCTCCGCGCGAGGCGTTCCTTCGAGCTGCTCCGCAAGGACGGCGTCGTGCTCGTAGAAGTAATGCAGGTAGTAGGAGGGCATCGACGCCGAGCTCGGCGACAAGCTCGGGGGCAAGGCCGGCCTCGGCGGCGAGCGTTTCGCCGTGCTCGGCGAGGACATCGGGCAGGACGTCGTCGCCGTCGACCCGGACCGCGCGCACCCACGTCAGGTGGTTTAGCCCGACCTGGTCGACGAGCACGCGCTCCGGCTCGACGCCCAGAAGGCCGGCGAACCTTCGCTGGAAGCCGATCGCCACGTTGCAGAGCCCTACCGCGCGATGGCCCGCGTCGAGGAGCGCGCGGGTCACGATTCCGACCGGGTTCGTGAAGTCGATGATCCAGGCGTCGTCCGCGGCGAGCTCGCTGACGCGTTCCGCGATCCCGAGGACGACGGGGACCGTCCGCATCGCCTTGGCGAACCCGCCGGCGCCTGTCGTCTCCTGCCCGATGCAGCCGCACGCCAGCGGCACGGTCTCGTCCGAGAGCCGCGCCTCCTGGCCGCCGACGCGGATCTGGACGAGGACGAAGTCGGCGCCTTCGACAGCGCGGTCGAGGTCGTCCGTGACGACGAGCTCTCCCTCGAAACCGTCCCGCTCGAGCATGCGCGCGGCGAGGCCGCCCACGACCTCCCGGCGATCAGCGTCGATGTCCTGCAGCACGAGCTCGCGCACGGGAAGCCGTTCGCGCTCGCGGGCGAGCCCGCTGACGAGCTCGGGGGTGTAGGTGGAGCCGCCGCCGACGACTGCGATCTTCATCCCTTCACCCCCGTCAGCGTCACGCCCTCGACGAAGGCCCGCTGCGCGAAGAAGAAGAGGAGGACGACCGGGGCGATGACGATGAGCGTGGCCGCCATCGTCAGGTTCCACTGCACCTGGTGAATCGTCCGGAACTGGGCGAGGCCGACCGAGAGCGTCCAGTTGTCCGGGCTCTCGCCCGTGTACAGGAGCGGCCCGAAGAAGTCGTTGAAGCAGAAGAGAAACGAGAAGAGCGCGACCGCCGCGATCGCCGGCTTGGTGAGCCGCAGAACAACCGTCGTCAGGATGCGGAACTCCCCGCAGCCGTCCACGCGCGCGGCGTCGAGGTACTCGTCCGGGATCGTGAGAAAGAACTGCCGCAGGAGGAAGATCGAGAAGGCGTCGCCGAGCAGGTTCGGCAGGATGAGCGGCCAGAGGCTCCCGACGAGGTGGAGCTTCGCCCACATGACGTAGACGGGAATCACCGTCACCTGCGGTGGGAGCAACATGGCGACGAGGACGACCAGGAATGCGGCCTCGCGACCCCGCCAGCGCAGCTTCGCGAGCGCATAGGCGACCGGGATGCTCGACGCGAGGAGGAAGAGCGTCGCAAGGCCGCCGTAGATGAGGGAATTCAACGCGTAGCGCCAGCAGGGGTGCCTCGTTGAAGACATCGGCGAAGTTCTGGAATCGGAACGGATGTGGCCAGAGGTCGGGCGAGAGCGCCTGCTCGTTCGTCATGAACGCGGTCAGGACGATGAAGACGAACGGAGCGAGGAAGACGAGCGCGGCGACGATGAGGAGGCTGTGGTCGGCGACCGCGACGAGTAAGCGCCGGCGGCGGACGTGCGTAGGGGGCTTGCGCCGCACGAGGGCGGGTGACTGCGCCGGTGCGGTCGCGCTCGTCATCGGATGGCCGGCGCCTGGTAGTGCACCCAGCGGCGCGAGTTGCGGACGATGATGAAGGTGACGGCGAATGCGACCGCCAGCAAGAGCATCGCCATCGCCGAGGCGTAGCCCATGTTGAAGTAGCGGAAGCCTTGCTGGTAGAGCAGCACGGGATAGAAGAGGGTCGAGTCGAGCGGATAGCCGAGGGAGTTGGCGCCCTCCGTCGCAGACGCGGCCGAACCAGCGGCAATGGTGCTCGCGACGTAGGCCTGCGTGAAGTACTGCAGCCCTTCGATGACTCCGATGACGACTGCGAAGAGGATCACGGGGCTGATCGTCGGGAGGGTGACCCAACGCATGCTTTGCCAGGCTCCCGCGCCGTCGAGCTCAGCCGACTCGTACAGATGTCGCGGCACGTCGATGACCGCGGCGAGGAAGATGATCATCAGGTTGCCGACGCCCCAGAGGCCTAGCAGGACGAGCGACGGCTTCGACCAGGTCGGCGAGTCGAACCAGAGCGGGTCAGGGAGCCCGAGATGGCGGAGGAGGTTGTTGACCGGGCCCGTGCCCGGATTCAGCAGGTAGACGAAGCCGAGGGTCGCTGCGACCGGAGGCACGAGCGCGGGCAGATAGAAAACTGTGCGGAAGAACCCGATCCCGCGACGCGCGCGCGAGAGCATCAGCGCGACGCCGAAGGCGAAGATGGCGTTCAGCGGCACCGCCACGGCGATGATCCAGAGCGTGTTCGAGACCGCCGGCCAGATCCGCTGGTCGCCAGTGAAGAGGTACTTGTAATTGGCGAGGCCGACCCACTTCGGCGGCGAGAGCAGGTCGTAGTGCGTGAACGAGTAGTACGCGGTCATGACCAGCGGGTAGCCGAAGAAGATGGTGAAGCCGAGCAGCCATGGGCTCATGAAGGCCAGCACCTGGCCGCGGCGGCGCCAGGCCGCCCGCCGGCGCGCGGAGCGCCGGTCGAGCGACCGGGCGGCGGAGAGGCTTGGCCTCGCGGCCCGGCTCACCTCACGGCACCTGCGCGCCGCCTGCTGCTTCGAGCTGGGCGTCGATCTGCTGGTCGAGGTCGGCGAGCCCGCCCTCGAGGTCGTCGACCTTCCCGGCCTGGTACTTCGTCACGAAGGCGTCGACGAGGTCCTGGTTCGCGCTGCCGACGAGGGTGATCGGCGTCGTCCTCGTGTTCGGGTTCCCGAAGATGTCGAGGAAGATGTTGAACGCCTCGTCCGGCTTGACGTCGGGCGATCGAGCGCGTCCGTGGTCGTCGGCACGTTGCGGATCCCGTTCGTCATCTTGACGAGCGCGCCCGTGTCGGTGGCCAGGTATTTGAGGAGCTGCCAGGCCTCGTCCTTGTGCCCGGAGGTCTTCGGGATGCCGATGATGCTCCCGCTCGTGTAGCCCGACCCGTAGAGGTCGGGCTGGGCGTCGTCGACCGGGATGGGGCGCAGTCCCGAAGTTGAGCTCGGGGTGCTCGCTTTGGACGAACGCGACCCGCCATTCGCCGTCGAGGTTCATGGCGAGCTTGCCGCGCTCGAAGGCGTTCTGGGCCGAGAACTCGTCGCCGGCGCTTGCTTGCCAGCGAACGAGGTTGTCATAGCCGTACCAGTCGATGAGCTCCTTCTGCCAGCGAAGCATGTCCGCCCATCCGGGCTGGGCGGCCAGATTGGACTTGCCTGACTCGTCGACCCAGTCAACGCCCCACTGCGGCGCCCAGTGTGCAGCGACGTTTTCGTAGAAGCCGTCGAAGGGATCGAGGCCGACGACCTTGAGCGACCCGTCGGGGTTCCGCTCCGTGAGCTTCTTCGCGTCGTCCATGAGCTCGCGACACGGTTTGCGGCGGGCTGTCGATGCCGGCCTTCGCGAGGAGGTCCTTGTTGTAGTAGAGGCCGTAGACGTCCGCGAGCATGGGGAGCGCGCAGCGGGTGCCCTCGAACTGGGAGTACTGGCGCGGCACCTCGGGGAAGACGTCGTCGCTCAGACCGTCCTGCTTCATGTAGTCGGCGAGGTCGATCCAGGCTCCGTTCGAGCAGTAAGCGCCCGTGTAGGCGCCCGCATCGAAGGAGTGCGCCACGTCCGGCGCGTTGCCGCCGCGGATCGCGGCGACGATCTTGTCGTCGGAGATCCCGCCGACGACCTTCACGTGGATGCCCGGGTGCGTCTTCTCGAAGTCTGCGATCACGTCCTTCATGACGCCGAGCTCGCGGTCGGTGAAGCCGGTCCACAAGGTCAGATCCGCAGAGCCCGACGAAGACTCGCTCGACCCGCCGCAGCCGGCGATCACGCTCGCCGAGAGCACCAAGAGCACCAGTCCTGCGATCGCCACGCGTCTCATGCGCCACGCCCTCCTCGAGAGATGGAGATCAGAGAACTTTACGAAAAGTGACCTTTGCACGCCACTCCTTGCGCTGTCAACCGTGCAACGACGCGGTCGTGCGTTAGAGTCATTGACGAGATGTCGACCGCGCCATTCCTCCGCTTCTCCGGCGGCTCAACGAGCGCACCGTTCTCGAGACGATACGCCTCGGCGCGCCCATCTCGCGAGCGGAGATCTCGAGGCGTGCCGGAATCTCGAAGCCGACGGTCTCGCTGGCGCTCCAATCGCTCCTGGATGCCGGGCTCGTGCGCGAGTCTCGCTCGGCGACCGCGGGGCCCGAGCTACGGCGCGGTCTACTTCGAATCCGTGCCGGAGGCCGCGCTCGTGCTCGGCCTCGACCTCGGCGCGCGCTTCCTGCGCGGGGCCATCTGCGACCTCGCCGGCGAGGTCCGGGCGCGGCAGGACCTCGAGCTCCGCGCCGCCGACGTGGACGAAGCGCTGACCGCGGCGGCCGCGCTCCGCGACTCCCTCGTCGAGACGAGCGGGCTCGACGGCGATCTGATCGACAGTGCGGTCGTCGGCGTGCCGGGAGTGGTCGAGGTTCGCACCGGCAAGCTCAGCCTCGCCGCCAACGTCCAAGGGCTCGAGGGCAGGGCTCTCGCGGACGACCTGCGCGCGCGCCTCGGGCTCCCCGTCACGCTGGAGAACGACATCAACCTCGCGGCGCTCGGCGAGCGTTGGCCGGCGTTGCGCGTGGCGTCGCGGACTTCGTCTTCCTCTCGGTCGGGACGGGCATGGGCGCCGGGCTCGTGCTCGAGGGCGAGTTGCACCGCGGGCGCCATGGGCGGCCGGCGAGGTCGACTTCGCGCTGCTGGGCCTCGGGAACGAGGTGGATCCTTCGGCGCCCGCGATCTCGGAGCTTGCCGCCCAGCTCGCACGCGAGGGAAATGGGCAGACAGGCGTTGTCCCGCCTTTCGACGTTCGCGCCCTGTTCGCGGCCGCCCGCGGAGGCGATCCGCTGGGGCGGGCAGTGGTACAGGAGGAGGCTCGGCGGATCGCGTTGCACATCGCCCCGATCGCCGCGGTGGCAGACGTCGGCCTCGTCGTCCTCGGTGGCGGCATCGGGGCAAACGGCGACCTCCTGCTCGAGCCCGTTCGCAAGCACCTGGCCGACTGGCTCCTTATCCGCCGCGGATCGAGACCTCGAGCCTCGGCGAGGCGGCCGTGCTCATGGGCGCGCTCGCGGTCGGCAGCGGCCGCGCTCGACAACGTCTTCGCGAACCGCGACGGCGCGGTGTCCGCGTCGTAGCAGGGCTCTTCCGATCGGCCAGAACATGGGCACGCTGTTACTCGCAGTCGTCGGGTCGAAAGAAAACAGCTACAGTGACTCTCACTGGCTCTGCTCTCGGAATCCGGCCCAAAGCCCGCATAAGAACACCGACGCGCTGTGGCGCGCGAGGCGAGGAGCTTTCGGCGAACAGATTCCTCCGCGGGGCCAGCCTCTTGCTTGTTTCGAGCGTCTTAGTGGGCCGCTGGGCCCGAAGCACCGCGGCTGCGCGCGTCAGGACCCGACGCCCAACTCAATTCGCCGAAACGGAAGGAAGGCTGGCGTGGCCAGAGTGGAGATCGGGGGCAGGCGTCAAGGGCAGGAAGTGTGGGCGAGGTGGATAGATGGGCGCGTCCAGGCGACAGAAAATTCCTCATTGTCGCGGGTCTCGATCGGATACCCGCTTTGGTAGTCCACACGCGTTCGTGGAGCTCATCGAGGAACTTCTCGACGAAGGCTCGGCCGCCGTCGTGCTTGACATACCACCGAGGCCGGCGTGAACCGGTGCAGTCCGATGCCCGCGTCCCGGTCGGAGGAGCCTCGATGCGCTCAGCCAAACGCCTCTACGTGTGGGGCTCTGATGGGCGAGCTGGTGTAAGAAACCCCTGCAAATGAGGAGTTCGCTCGCCGCCGTGCACGCACCGGTGCACGCACGCGGCGGCACGTCTGACCTAGCGGAAGACGCGTCAGGGTGACCCGCCCGGCTCGACCTCGCGATAGTCGACGAGCGCGTAGACGTAATCGTGGAGGCGCGCGGTCCCGAGTCGCCCAGGAGTTGGGCAACCTCGGCGAGTGAGCTCGTGCGCTTGTAGTGGAGCGAACCGCGCCTGCGACGGAGCCGGTGCGGACTGAAATGCGGTGTGCCGCTCGCCGACAGGCGCCGCGGCAATGGCCATGCAGGTCGCTGGTGGCGTTGGGGAAGAGCGGCGCATCGGGGTCGCGGTCTTCGCGTGGTGGCAGCGTCGCCAGGAGCGCAGCGAAGAGGCCCGTCAGGCAGTTGCAGATAGCGATAGCGCTCGTTCTTCTCGGCGTCGGGGCGGACGCGGATCGCCTGTCCGCTCCTCGTCGAGGTCACCAACAACGACAAGTTTCGAGAGCTCCGAAACACGTGGCCCGCACTCGTCCAGGACGAGAAGCGGCAAGACGCAAGGCGCTAGGGCTTCCGCCCGAGCAGCCGGGCGACGACCGCGCGGAGAAGCTTGCCCGCGGTACGCCCGCGCCGTGGACAGCGGCCTGGCTGTTTCGGGGGCAAGAGCATCGAAGGCCGCCCGAAGGCGGCCTCCAACAGGATCTGCGCCAGTCGACTCCTACGTTGGCGGCGTATTGAGAAACTCGCGGTCTTCACCATAAGGCCGTCTCCGAGGGCCGTGATGTCTTGGCAGATGGTCACGTCCTGGTTTCGGTGGTAAGGCTTGTGGAACTCATCGAGGACTTCGCCGGTAGCGATGTCTGTGACGGTGATGCCCATCAGGATCGAGACGCTCGTGCTGTCGACGAAGTTGCTCAACCAGCTTCCACAAGCTCGAACTGCTCGCCGCCGCATTCGATCACGAAAGTACCGAAATGTCGCACGGGGTCTGCATTCGCCGTCGGAGCCAACACAAGACAAACCGAAGCAGCAAGACAAAGGACTACGCGCACCTCTCCTCCTTTGCCGAACGCCGCCGCGAAAGTTGTGTGACAGAGTTGTTTCAAATGGTCAGTCTGCGAGTCAACGCTACTTTTGCCAGGGCTTCCGCCCGAGCAGCCGAGCGACACGGCGCGCAGGAGCTTGTGCGGCGAGCGACGGACCGTTCGCGGCTCGAGGTTCCTCACCGTTCTGAGGTAATTAAGCCTCGCAGTTGAGAATGGTCTCGCCGTCGAGACACGTGTCGAACCCGTCACCACCGTCGAGAACGTCGTCGTCGTTGCCGAAGACTCCTCCCTCGAGGGTGTGGTCTCCTCCTGGCCCTCGATGTGATCATCGCCCTTCGACCCATCGAGGTAGTTGGCAGCTGCGTTCCGATCAACTTGTCGCCGCGGCGGCCACCCAGAGGCGTTCTCCATCGAGCGCGCCGTGTGCCTACCGCTCGGGGTTGAGGCCTCGCCGGTGGTGAGGTTGATGATGAACGGGGAAGCTCCATCCTTGGCCAAGTCCCCAACTGAGCGTGTCGCTCCCGGATCCGCCGCGAAAGAGGTCACGGCCAGCATGCTGAACGTACCGAGGACGAATATGTCGTCGCCGCCACCCCCGACGAAGAGGTCGTCGCCGCGGGAGTCCTCGGCGTCGTCGAGTCCATCACCGAGGAAGACCTGATCGTCTCCGCGGCTCCACCCCGCCCCACTTGGTCATTGCCCGTTCCGGCGAACACCGGAGTCTGCACCTCGACCAGCGTCGACGACATCTTCCCCCGCGCCTCCATGGATGCGATCGCAACAGGGGCCACCAAAGGAGTGCGTCCGTTCCTCTCATACCGCCTCTCCCGTAGAATGGTGTCGTTACCTGGCCCGCCGCACAGGTTGTCACTGCTACCGACCCGCGGATGATGTCGTCTCCTCCGCGCCCCAAGATCCGATCCCGGCCAGCCGTGCCGATCAGAATGTCGGGTCCGGGGTCCCGATTTATGCGATTCGAGGAAGCGATATCAGCGCAGGCTTCCGAAGCGCTGACCTTGGCGACGGCGACCCCGGCTTGAACCGTCGCAGTGACGCTGAGAAAGGCAACGACGCTAAGTGCTGTGAGGATTGGTGCGCGCATGAGTTGTGCTTGGGACTGGCGGCACTCTGATCGGGCGCTGCGAGGAGTCAACCGTGGGGAGGAACACGTGTGCACCGATCGACCCCTCCGACAGTCCCTACGGCTTTCGCCCGAGCAGCCGAGCGACGACGGTGCGGACGAGCTTTTGCGCGATGCGCGTCGATGGCGGTTGGGATCGGCGGCTCGCCGTTCGGCGACGGCTACGGTGGCTGGCCTGCGGCGGAGGAGGTCGAGCTCTCGCCTGTCCCACGAGAGCCGCCTGATCAGCCGGCGTTCTTCCACCTCCTCCGCCCAGCTTTGTAAGTCAATGCGAGCCGACCACCGTCTGTCCCTATTCACGCTGCCGACGTCGCGCTTGGTGGACTGCGCGGGGTTCGATCCGGCCCCGCACTTCTTAGATCGGCGAGCGCGCCTAGGCGTCGTGTTCACGACCTACTCGCCGGCGTGATCACCTTGATCTCGGCCCAGCGGTGGATCGCGTTCGGCTGGCGTGAGGCCACTGAGCAGGCAGGCCTAGCCGTTCGCGGGGTGTTCTGGGTCACCCGCCAATGAAATGATCGTGAACGCGAGAGCCGGAGGCGGCCCCGACGCGACTGCGGTGAGCACCCGAGCTTCCACGGAGAGGCGGTGGCGAGCCCGGCTCTCGCCCATTCTGTGTAGGCGCTACGTCGCTCGGCGACCAGCGGACAAGAGCCTCCGCGATCCGCTCGAACGATCGTCGCCGGCTGAGGACATGGCAAGCAGTCGAGGGCTAGTGTCCGTCGAGAAACTGGCCAGCGTGTACTCGACGTCCCCGATGTCCGCCGTCCTCGCTTATTTCGACCACGGTGAGGGTGGCCGCCGCAAAGAAGCCGTGTTCATCGCAATAGGCGCGGATCTTCTCGCGTGCTTCATCCTCGTTGTACGGGCCGCTGTCTTCGATCGCGTAGGTCTTACGGCTCACGTCGGCCATGCTAACTTGTATGCCTTCCGCCCAGCAGCCGAGCGACGACCGCGCGTAGGAGCTTTCGCGGGGAACGGCGAGCGAAGCGGAACAGGCCGCGCGCGCGGAGCGCTGCAGAGCAGCATGGTTGACTCGGCACCGCCCCCTTCAAAAGCTGGGGAACGGGATGGAGGAGCTCCAGCCTTGCGGCAGCAGCATTTACCGAGGGAGCTGTGGACGCCGTCCCTCGGAGAGCTTTCAATCGCGCGCGCGTGAGCCGGTACCAATGCGGTTGGCCGTCCTTTCGTCGCAATCTTCGGCAACTCGGCGTCGAGCACCTCGCCCTCGACGACCTCCCACGCTGGGTAGGCGGCCTCGATCTCCGCATGACTCATGCCACGCGGAAGAGGCCCACGACGTCCTGGCGGGAACGCCAGCATCAGCAAGGTTGCATCTGAGGCAGCCACTTCGGTCACTTCCCGACCTGCCCAGCCGTTCAGCTGGGCCTCTTTCAGGCCATGGACGGCTCCGAAGTCCAGTAGTAGACGGTACCCCGGAGCCGACTTCCGCAGCGCGGAGCTGCGGCTAAGTGGCCCTATGTCGCCGACCCGAACGTAGAAGCGCGGCCCCCTGTGCACGTTCCCGGGCGATTCCGGAGCGCCTTGGGAACGATGTCGACGCCCGTGACCTGCCAGCCCCTCCGCGCCAACTCAATTGACCAGAGCCCGCCCCGCAACCAAGGTCGAGAGCGGGCCCATTGGCGGTTCGCGTCCGTCTTCCTCGCGGTCGAACATTCGCCGAATCTGTCGCGCGTCCGGGCCTGTTAGGCGCTGCCCTCCCCAAGGGGTGAACCCGACTTTGTAG
>CAVYAJ010000005.1:0-22965 GCA_963766155.1 uncultured Actinomycetes bacterium
TCGTCGTCGAGGATGAGCCGAGCATCGCGTCCTTCGTGAGCATCTATCTCGAGAAGGCGGGCTTCGTCGTGCGCAAGGCGGACACCGGCGCCGGGGCGATCGAGCAAGCCGATGCGGAGGCGCCGTCGCTCGTCATCCTCGACCTCATGCTTCCCGACCTGGACGGGATCGACGTCTGCCGGCGGATCCGGCAGCGCTCCGACGTGCCGATCCTGATGCTCACCGCGCGCGACGACGAATCGACAAGATCATCGGGCTCGAGGTCGGCGCCGACGACTACCTCACGAAGCCCTTCAACCCGGGCGAGCTGCGTCGCCCGCGTGAAGTCGGTGCTGCGCCGCGCGAACCCGGAACGGCGCGAGCTCCAGAGCGCGTCGCTCCAGCACGGCGAACTGAAGATCGACGCGGGGCGGCGCGAGGTGACCGTCGCGGCCGAGGAGATCCAGCTGGCGCCGAAGGAGTTCGACCTCCTCTGGGAGCTGCTCGATCACCGCGGGCTGGTCCTCACGCGCGACCAGCTGCTCGAGCGGGTCTGGGGGTACACGTTCGCAGGTGACACCCGGACGGTGGACGTGCACGTGAGGCAGCTGCGGCGCAAGCTCGGCGACGCCTCGCCGATCGTCACCGTGTGGGGCGTGGGCTACAAGGTCTCGGTAGAGCCCAAGGTCGCCCAAGCCTCGTAGGCGCCGGTGCGCTCGCTGCGCTACCGCATTCCGGCCCTCTTTCTCGTCGGAGTGCTGGTCGCCTCCGCCGTAGCCGCAGTGCTCGCGGTGCGGTTGTTCCAGGACTACACGCGGGACCGCACCCTCGGCGAGCTTCGGCGCCAGGCCCAGGGCCTCGCGGAGCTCTACCAGGAGCAGGCGATCAGAAGCGTGGACGAGGCGCGCGCGGCTCCCGGATTCGCGGCGCCGATCCTCGAGCAGGCGACGGGTTCCCGCATCTACTACGCCGGCGTCGAGATCTTCCCCGGCGAGAAGTCGGGTCTTCGCCGGCTTCCGCTCTCGCTCCTCGATCAGTCGCGGCTCGATGCGGGCCAGGTGCAGACCCTCGAGTTCACGCCGCCGGGGACGGACCGAACGTACTTCGCGGCGGCCTATCCGATCATGCTCGGCGGCGACACCTTCGGCGCGCTCGTCGTGGCGAAGCCGCGCGCGGAGCTGCAGGAGCGCTGGGTCGTCCTCCTCGGGCGCCTGGCGATCGCGCTGCTCGTCGGCCTCGCTGTGGCGGGCGGCCTCGTCTGGTACCTCTCGCGGCGGCTGACGAAGCCCGTGCTCGCCCTCTCACGCGCGGCCGACGAGGTCGCCGCAGGCCGCTACGACGGGGACCTGCCGGAGGCACGCTCGAAGGACGAGATCGGCCACCTCACAGAGCGATTCGCCGAGATGACCGAGAAGCTCGCCGAGTCGCAGCGGCGCGAGCGCAACTTCCTCATGGTCGTCTCCCACGAGCTGCGGACCCCGCTCACCGCGATCCGGGGGCACGTCGAGGCGCTGCGCGAGGGGATCGCGCAGGACGAGGAGACGCAGGAGGCGTCGCTCCGGGTGATCGGCGCGGAGACGGACCGGCTCACGCGCCTCGTCGGCGACGTCCTCGACCTTGCGCGGATGGAGGCGCATCAGTTCACCCTCGAGGAGGAGGAGGTCGAGCTGCGGCGCCTGCTCGAGCAGGCGTACGAGAGCTTCGGCGAGGAGGCGCGGCGCCGCGGAATCGAGTACGAGTGCTCGCTCGAGGCGGATCCCGGTCCTCGACACGGACGGGGACCGGGTGCTGCAGATCGTGTCCAATCTCCTCGACAACGCATTCGCGTGGACACCCGACGGCGGACGCATCGACCTCGGCCTGAGCGCGACGAACGGGACGATCTCGATCTCGGTGGCGGACTCGGGGCCGGGCATCGGGCCGGAGGAGCGCGAGCGGATCTTCCGCCCGTTCTGGTCGCGGGCCGGTGAGGGGACGGGCCTTGGGCTGCCGATCGCGCGCGAGCTCGCGCAGGCGCTCGGAGGCGAGCTCATGCTCGAGTCGCAGCTCGGGAAGGGGTCCCGCTTCGAGCTGCGCCTACCGGCCTAGCCGCGAGGGGAGCTAGGCGCCGGGGTTCGTGCGCTGGATGGGGTAGACGGACGCGGCGCTCTCGGCGCGCTCGTCCAATGCGCGCTCGACGCGGTCGAGCACGCGCTCCATCCGGTCGAGGCGCTTCTCGACGCCACGCCAGCCCGACGTGATCAGGTCGACGAGGAGCGCAAGGTCCTCGACGCGCGCCTGGCGCTCGGACGCCATGTCCGTCTGGAGGCGCTCGAGCCGGCGGATGGTCTGGCCCGACAGGCCGCGTACCTCGGCGAGGTGGCGCGCCACGGGCAGCACCTCTTCGCGGAGGCCTCTTTGAAGCGAGGTCTCGAGCCTTTCGGGGATCCCCGTCTCGAGCTCGGCGGTGGTCAGTGCGAGCGCTTCGAGGCCTGCCCGCGCGCGCTCCAGGAGCGCCTGCAGGGCGGCATCGTCGGGGCGCTCCTCGCCGCTCTGGGCGAGCCGCATCCGAGCTCTTTCGATGGCATCGCGGTCCACGGGACATGACTCTAACCTTCAATCCGGATGTCGGCATGAGGACATCTGACCTTGACTACGAGCTCCCCTCGCAGCTCATCGCGCAGCATCCTCTGGAACGCCGAGACGAGTCGCGGCTGCTCGTCTTCGACCGTGCGAACGGGGCGGTCGAGCACCGGCGATTCCGCGACCTCGGGTCGCTCATCGCGTCCGCCGACGCTTGTCGTCGTGAACGACACGCGCGTCCTTCCTGCCCGCCTCATGCTCGAGCGGCCGACCGGCGGTCGCACCGAAGTCCTGCTCCTCGAACGGGTCGAGGGCGACGTGTGGGAGGCGTTGGCCCGGCCGAGCAGGCGGCTTCGCGAGGGCATGAAGCTCGGCCCCGTCGAGCTCCTGGAGTCGCTCGGCGAGGGCCGTTGGCGCCTTCGCCTCTCCGGTGAGCCCGAAGGCGAAGCGCCGCTACCGCCCTACATCACGGAGCCGCTCGCGGATGCGGAGCGCTACCAGACCGTCTACGCCGAAGAGAGCGGCTCGGCGGCCGCGCCCACGGCCGGGCTCCACTTCACCCCCCAGCTGCTCGCTTCGCTCGACGTCGAGCGGGTGACGCTTCACGTCGGCCTCGACACGTTCAGGCCCGTCACCGCCGAGACGCTTGCGGAGCACGAGCTTCACAGCGAGCGGTACGAGGTGGGCGAGGAGGCGTGGGCGCGCATCGAGGCGGCGGCGCACGTGACGGCGGTGGGGACGACGACCGTTCGGGTGCTGGAGTCGGTCGCCCGGGGGGCACCGCTGGCGGGGCGCACCGACCTCTTCGTCACTCCCGGGTTCGAGTTCCGGCGGGTGGACTCGCTCGTGACGAACTTCCACCTGCCGCGCTCGTCGCTCCTCGCGCTCGTGATGGCGTTCGCGGGCGTGGAGGAGACGCGGCAGCTCTACGAGATCGCGATCGAGGAGCGGTATCGCTTCTACTCGTTCGGCGACGCGATGCTGATTTTGTGAGGGGCCACCCCGTGCCTCCACCCGCTTCGAGCGTAGCCAGCCAAGATGCATGCGTGGCGCGCGCAACGGGACAAGATCGAAAAAGGTGCTCCGCATGAGCTTCGACCTCGTCGCGACCGAGGGCGAGGCGCGCGCGGGCGTCCTGCACACCGCGCACGGCGACGTGCCGACGCCGGCCTTCATGCCCGTCGGGACGAAGGGCACCGTCAAGGGGCTCGACCCCGAGCGCCTGCGCGAGCTCGGCACGACGATCCTCCTCGGGAACACCTACCACCTCCACTTTCGCCCGGGCGAGGAGCTCGTCGAGGCGATGGGCGGCCTGCACCGCTTCATGGCCTGGGACGGCCCGATCCTCACGGACTCGGGCGGCTTCCAGGTCTTCTCCCTGCGGGACACGATCACGGCTGTCGACGAGGAGGGGGTGACCTTCCGGTCGGTCTACGACGGCCGCGAGGCCCGCTTCACGCCCGAGCTCGCCGCCGACATCCAGCGGCGCCTCGGCTCCGACATCGCCATGTGCCTGGACGTCTGCCCGCCGCCCGATGTGCCGCGTGAAGAGCTCGAGGCCGCGACGGCGCTCACGACGCGCTGGGCGACGCGGCAGCTCAGCGGCGCCGAGAGCGCCCGGACAGCTCGTCTTCGGAATCAGCCAGGGCGGCACCGATCCCGAGCTTCGTCGCCGCTCCACGGAGGAGATCGCCGCCCTCGGCTTCGACGGCCACGCTCTCGGCGGGCTAGCGTGGGGGAGACCGGGACCTCGATGCTCGAGACGGTGGGCTGGGCGGCTCCGCTCCTGCCGGCCGAGCGGCCGCGGTACTTCATGGGGATCGGAGATCCGGCAGGGATCCTGGAGGTCGTCGAGCGCGGGATCGACATGTTCGACTGCGTGCTACCGACCCGGCTCGGCCGCACAGGCTCGGCAATTACGTGGGAGGGGCGGCTCAATCTCAAGAACGCCCGCTTCGCCCGGGACGAGCGCCCGCTCGACGAAAGCTGCTCGTGCTCGGCATGCCGGCGCTTCACGCGCGCCTATCTCCGCCATCTCATCAACCAACAGGAGCTGCTCGGCTTGATACTTTTGTCCGAGCACAACGTCAGATTTCTGCTCGATTTGACCGCCGAGGCGCGGGCTTCCATCGAGCGCGGCGAGTTCGGCTCCTACAAGGCGGCCACGCTCGAGCGCCTCGACTCGGCGGCCTTCGCGCCAGGCGAGGAGGTCTCTCGGTGAGTGGTGGTTTCTTAGTTCTTCTTGTTGCGATGTTCGGCTTCATGTACTTCCTGCTGATCAGGCCACAGCGCCAGCAGCAGAGAAAGCACACAGAGCTCCTGTCATCGCTCAAGCCCGGCGACGAGGTCGTCACGACAGGCGGGATCTATGGCGAGGTCGTTCAGCTCGACGCAGAGCGCGTGATGCTCGAGATCGACGAGGACGTGCGCATCGCTGTCGCCCGGCGCGCGATCGCGTCGGTCGTCCCGCCCGAGGAGCTCGAGCGCCTCGAGGACGAGCGAGGAGGCGGGCGCGGAGGGCAAGTCCGTCGACGCCGACTCGGCCGAGCCTCTCACGGCCGATGAGCCGATGACCGCCGAGGAGCGGGACGCGGCCCGCAACTAGCCGGCAAGTCTTAACGAGTGCGCCGTTACCTCCTCATCCTCGCCGCGGTTCTGGCCGCCGTCGCCGGAGTCGTCGTCTTGGCGTTGTTCCGTTCGCCGACCCTCGGCCTCGACCTCCAGGGTGGGCTCGAGGTCATCCTCCAGGCGAAGGCGCCGCAGGGTAGGGAGATCACCCAGGACGATCTCGACCGCTCGATCGAGATCATGCGCCAGCGCATCGACAAGCTCGGCGTCTCCGAGCCCGTCATCACGCGGCAGGGAACCGATCAGATCTCGGTTCAGCTCGCGGGCGTCCACGATTCCGGCCGCGCGGCCGAGATCATCGGCCAGACCGCGCAGCTCCAGTTCTTCGACCTCCAGGCCGACGCGTTGCCGCCGACGGCGGGCGCGGGCGGTGTGATCAATCCCTCGACTCAGCTCTTGCCGCTCCTGTCGGGCCAGCAGGAGGCGGCGAAGACGGGCACCCCGACGCAGTGGTACCTCTATTCGAAGGACAAGGCGCGCCTCGCCGGTCCGAGCGAGACGAAGGAGGACATCCTCAGGCAATTCGGTGGCGAGCAGCCGGAGGGCTCGAAGTTCTACGCGGTCCCTGAGGGCAAGATCGTCCTCACCTGCAGCGACACCGCCGTCTCCTGTCCTGGACTTTCGGGCCCGCCGGCTCCTGGCGCGACCTACTACTACCTCTACAAGTACGAGCCGAACAACCCGACGAAGCCGGTGCCCGAGCTGACGGGCAACGACCTCAACGCGGACGGGACGGACTGGACGTTCGGCCAAGGCAACCAGCCCACCGTGGAGCTCGACTTCACGAACAGCGGCGGCGACAAGTTCCACGAGATCACGCGCGACCTCTACCAGCGTGGGCAGAACCTGGCGAACCTCGCGGGTCAGCCCGGCAACTCCGACTTCTCGCAGAGCTTCGCGATCGTCCTCGACGGCGAGATCCGCTCGTTCCCCCGGATCGACATCGCCGACTCCACGCTGAGCGACGGGATCGCGGGCGGCCGGGCCCAGATCACGGGCCTCGACTCCATTCAGGAGGCGAAGGACCTCGCGCTCGTCCTCCAGACCGGTGCCCTGCCCGTCGAGTTCGTGCAGGTGCAGAGGGAGGACATCTCGGCGACGCTCGGCGAGGACTCGCTCCACCAGGCCCTCATCGCCGGCGTCGGCGGCCTCCTCGCGGTCGCGTTCTTCCTGCTCCTCTTCTACCGGTTCCTCGGCGTCATCGCGATCATCGGTCTCGGGGTCTACGGGGTGCTCCTCTACGGCGCGATGCTCCTCTTCGGGGTGACGCTCACGCTGCCCGGCTTCGCCGGCCTCGTCCTCACGATCGGTGTCGCGGCAGACGCGAACGTCGTCATCTTCGAGCGCATCAAGGAAGAGGTGCGAGCGGGCAAATCGGTGCGCGCCGCCATCTCGAGCGGTTACCGCAAGGGCTTCAACACGATCGTCGACGCGAACGTCGTCACGATCATCACCGCGTTCGTCCTCTTCGCGGTCGCGACCGGCGGCGTGAAGGGCTTCGCCCTCATGCTCATCATCGGAACGCTGATCTCGATGGTGACGGCCGTTGCCGTGACGCGTGCCCTTCTCGGCGTCCTCGCCGGCTTCCGCTGGTTCAACAACCCGGCCTTCATGGGCGCGAGCGCCCAGAAGATCCCCGCCTGGCAGCGCGTCGACTTCATCGGGCGGACGAAGTACTGGTTCGCCGTCTCGGGCGCCGTGCTCCTGATCGGGATCGTGTCGCTCGCGGTCCAGGGGCTGAACCTCGGCATCGACTTCAAGGGCGGCAGCCAGTTCTCGTTCAAGACGCCGCAGGCGCATCAGATCCAGGACATCCGAGACGAGACGACGAAGCTGGGGATCGGGGACGCGGTGATCCAGGGACGCGGCACGGCCGAGAACGGGGCCTACAAGTCGTTCCAGGTGCGGACGCCGTCGCATCGGGCAGCAGGAGCAGACGGACCTCGGCGCGGCTCTGACCTCGAACCTCGACGCCACGTCCGTCGGCGTGAAGAACGTGTCGGCGAGCTTCAGCCGGCAGATCTTGAAGGGCGCGTTCCTCGCGATCATCGTCTCCCTGGCGCTGATCGTCATCTACGTGACGCTTCGGTTCGAGTTCAAGTTCGCCGTGCCCGTGCTCATCGCCCTCGTGCACGACATCTTCATCACGCTCGGCATCTACTCGCTGACGCAGCGGGAGGTGACGAGCGCCACCGTCGCGGCGATCCTGACGATCCTCGGCTACTCGATCTACGACACGATCATCATCTTCGACCGTGTGCGCGAGAACATCCCGCTCATGCGGCGGTCGAGCTTCGCGGCGATCGCGAACCAGTCGCTCTGGGAGACGATCCGCCGCTCGCTCGCGACGACGTTCATCACGCTCCTCCCGGTCACGTCGCTCTTCCTCTTCGGCGGCGACACGCTCAAGGACTTCGCGTTCGCGCTCATGGTCGGAATCCTCTCGGGCGCGTACTCGACGATCTTCATCGCGACGCCGTTCCTCGTCGTCCTGAAGGAGCGCGAGCCCGAATTCGCCAAGCGCAAGAGCGCAGGGCTCCGCGAAAAGGTCGAGGACGTCGACCTTCCGGAGGAGGCCGAGGCCGAGCCGGAGGCCGTCCCGGTCGAAGAGGAGCCCGTCGCCGCCGCGGTTCCCGTGGACGGGCCGCCCGAACCGGGCGACGGCGCAACCACGAGCGCGGCCGCAAGGCGAGAGGCGCGCCGCAAGCGAAGGAGGACGAGGCCCCATGGACGAGCCCGGTAGCGGAAACCACGATTCGAAGTCGCTCCGCGCGCTCGCAGAGGAGGCTCTCGCTCGCGGGCGTCGGAGCCGTCGCGCTGACGAAGGACCGGGCCGACGAGCTCGTTCAGGAGCTGGCCGGACGCGGGAAGATGACCGGCGACGACGCCCGCGAGCTCGTCGACGAGGTCACGGGGCGGTGGCGTGGAGACGCCGTGCGAATGAGCGAGCGCGCCGGCTCGACGCTCTCAACGGTCTTCCGCGAGATCGGCCTCATCACCCGGCGCGAGTACGAGGAGCTCGAGCTCCGCCTGGCGCAGGTCGAGCATCGATTGCGCCTCGTCGAGAAGAAGGACCAGTCGAGCTCTCGGCCGGCTGTCCGCCAGCTCGGCCGCCTCTCCGAGATCTCGCAGGTCGCAGCCAAGCACGGCTTCGGCTACTTCTTCGACACGCACCGGCCGCACGGGCCTCGTTCCCGTCGCGCCCGGGAAGTCGACGTCTCGGCCGACGGCGTCGAACCGCGGCCTCCGCGTCCGGCAGATGCTGGACGAGCTCGGGCCGACCTTCGTCAAGTTCGGCCAGCTCCTCTCCACGCGCCCGGACATCGTTCCGCCGGACATCGTCTTCGAGCTGAAGGCGCTGCAGGACGACGTCACGCCGGTCGCCTACACCGAGATCGAGCGCGTGATCCAGGAGGAGCTCGAACTCACCATCGAGCAGCTCTTCCTCGACTTCGAGGAGAAGCCCGTCGCCGCCGCGTCGATCGGTCAGGTGCACAGGGCGACGCTCCCGAACGGACGCCGTGTCGCCGTCAAGGTGCAGCGGCCGGACGCGCCGCGCCAGATCGAAGCCGACCTCGAGCTCATGTACCAGGCCGCGCGTCTCGTTCGCGACCGCGTCAAGGCGCTCGAGTTCATCGACACCGTCTCGCTCGTCGACGAGTTCGCCCGCACCATCCGCCAGGAGCTCGACTACCGGATGGAGGCGCGGAACGCCGAGCAGTTCCACCGCAACTTCGCCGGGCACCCGCACGTGCGCGTGCCGCGCGTCTTCTGGAGCTACTCGCGCTCGCGGGTCCTCACGCTCGAGCTGCTCGAGGGCGTGCAGCTCCGCGACCTCGACACGGACACGTATTCCATCGAGGAGCGGCAGCGGCTTTCGTACCTGATCGCCGAGGCGTGGATGCACATGATCTTCCGCCATGGCTTCTTCCATGCCGACCCGCACCCGTCGAACATCATGGTGCTCGAGGCGACGGAGCAGATCGGCCTCATCGACTTCGGCATGGTCGGGAAGCTGACCGACGAGGACATGTCCCGCCTCACCGGTCTCTTCATCGACGCCGTCAGCGAGCGGATCGAAGCCTTGCCGAAGCGGCTGGCGGCGCTGGGCGTGCGCTACCCCAAGGATCTCGAGGAGGAGTTCGTCGCCGAGCTTCGCGACGTCTACTACCGCTACTACGGCTCGAGCCTCTCGGAGATCGACCCGATCCAGCTCATCCGGGAGGCCTTCGCGCTCATCTACCGGATGCACCTGCAGCTGCCGACGCGTTTCGTCCTCCTCGACCGCGCGATCGCGACGCTCGGGTCGGTCGGCATGGAGCTCTACCCGGACTTCAACGTCTTCGACGTCGCGAAGCCGTACGCGCGCGAGCTCATGATCGAGCGCTTCACGCCGCAGCGGATCGCGCGGCGCACCGGGCACGAGCTGCGGAACATGGCCTCGATGCTCCACGAGCTTCCGTACCAGGTGCACGACACGCTCGAGCAGGTGCGCGACGGGCAGATCGAGGTCGGCTTCCGCCATCAGGGCCTCGAGGACCTGATCAAGCGTATGGACATCGTCTTCAACCGCGTCGGGATCGCGATGGTCGCGGTCGGGGGCGCGCTCACCTCCGCGTTGCTCGCCCTGGTCTCCAACGGGGTCGGATCGTTCTTCGGGATCCTCTCGGTCGTCGGGCTTGCCTTGTCGGCGTTCCTCAGCATCTGGCTCGTCTGGAGCGTCCTCCGCTCCGGCCGCCTCTAGCTCTCCCAGGGACCCTTTTACGCTCGGCCGGCGTAGTAGCGGCATGCGCACTCGATTTCTCATCGCAGCTCTCTTCGCCCTCGCCCTCGCGCCGCTCGCCCACGCGGACGGCCTGCCGATCGCCGACGCCGGCTCGCCGGCCGTCATTGGCGGCGACGACGTGGGCGGCCGCCTGGTCGCTCTGCCCACCGAGCGCGGCACCGTCGTCGCCCGGATCGGCGAAACGGTCTACGTCGTCGCGGCTCCTCGATGGCCGCTACACCGTTCCCAGTCGTCGCACTCGACCACACGGCGTCCGGCCTTTCGACCGACGGCTCGACACTCGTGCTCATCAACCCTCGCCGGAGCTTCCCGCGCGCCCGGACGAGCTTCGTCGTCCTGAACGCGAAGAACCTGCGCGTGCGGAGCCATATCGTCCTCCAGGGCGACTTCAGCTTCGACGCGCTCTCGCCGGATGGGACACGCCTGTTCCTCATCCACTACCTGTCGCGCAGGGACCCGACGCGGTACGAGGTCCGTGCGCTCGACGTCCCCAGCGGGAAGCTCCTGCCGACGCCGATCGTCGACAAGAGCGAGCCCGACGAGCGCATGGCCGGCTTGCCGATCACCCGCCAGACGACCGCGGACGGGCGCTGGGCCTACACGCTCTACGACGGCGCCGGCAAGGAGCCGTTCGTCCACGCGCTCGACACGGTGAACGGGGAGGCGCACTGCATCGACCTCGAGCTGCTCGCCGGGCGGCAGGATCTCTACGACCTGCGCCTCGGGCTCGGCCCGGGAGACTCCGGGCTCGCGGTGCTCGACGGAGCCGAGAAGCTGACCGCGATCGACACGAGCGACTTCGAGCCGGTCGCGGCGAAGACGGTCGCCCCGGACGCGGCCGAGATCGTCGTCGGGAAGCGGATGGCGGCTCGCTCGTGCTTTCGGCAGTCGGCGCTTTCCTCGTGGCAGGAACGGCCTTCGTCCTGTGGCGCCGCCGCCGTGGGCGCTCGTCAGACGCGGTCGATCGCCTCGGCGCGGTCGTCCCGGCGTCGCCGGCTACGAACGACGCTCGAGCTCGCCGTTCGACCCCCGGACGTAGATTCTCACTTCGCGCTTAGTCGCCCGCTCGGGTTTCAGGCGGACGATCTGAACGGCGCTGGCTGGAACGGCCGGGCTCGGCTGCCCCTCGACGACGAGCCGGTTTCGCGACGACTCGGGAACGGCCGACGCTTCTTCGGCCGGCCTTCCCGGCTGCGATCCGCTCGGCGAGCGCGCGTGCTCCCTCGGCGTCCACAGGAGAATCGTGGCTCTTCTTTTGCGGTCTTGCACCCGTGCGAAAGGCCAGCTGTGCCCGCCTTCCGTGTGGTCCCACAGCCTCTGGACTGCTTGTTGCGCTTCTGCCGCAAAGGACATCTAGCCGACGCCGGATCGCCTCCAGTAGCGTCGGCGGCCATGGTTGGGGGGACGGTTCTGGTGGTCGAGCACGAAGCTCCCGTTCGCGCCTATCTGGAGCAGCAGCTCGCAGACGACGGGTTCGAAGTCCTCTCGACGGACAGGGCCACGGCGGCGCTCGAGCTCGTCGAACAGGCGCGGCCGAGCCTCGTCCTCCTCGACGCAGTCCTGCCGGATGCGTCGGGGTTCGAGGTCTGCAGCCGTTTGCGCGAAGGCGAGCCGGGCCGGGCCTGGGACCGCGACGTGCCCGTGATCATGGTCAGCACCCGCGGCGATCCGGTCGACCGCGTGCGCGGCTTCGCGCGCGGCTGCGACGACTACGTCGTACGCCCATTCGTCTACGACGAGCTCGTCGCCCGCATGCGCGCGGTTCTGCGCCGATCGTCCGGGCCGCGCCACGCGCGCCTAACGGTCCGCGATCTCGAGATCGACCTCGCCGCGCGCCTCGTCACCGTCGCGGGCGAGCCCGTGCAGCTCTCCGCGAAGGAATACGAGCTGCTCGTCGCCCTCGCCGAGGACCCGGAGCGCGTCTTCAAGAAGGAAGACCTCCTGCGAGACGTCTGGGGTTTCCGCTCGCTGGGCCGGACGAGGACCCTGGACTCACACGCGTCGCGCCTCCGTCGCAAGCTCAACCGCGACGGAGACGCGGGGTACGTCCTGAATGTCTGGGGCGTGGGCTACCGCCTCACCGCCCTCAGCTGATCAGGTCCGAGCCTGCTCCTCTTCCTCGACGTCGACGTCGGGGTCGAGCTCGTTTGCCTTCTGGGCGGTGAGCTCAGCCTCGCGCCGGTCGGCCTCCGCCCGCTGCGCCATCTGCTCGGCTGCTTCGCGACGCTCGTCGGCCTCCTGCGAACGGGTATCCGCCTGCTGGCGGAGCTCCCGAGCCTCGTCGCGCTGCTCGTCGAGACGGCGCGAGCGCCGGGCGCTGAGCCAGATGAGCGCCAGCACGACGACGACTGCGACCACGATGAGTATCCAGATCCAAGCGTCCATATGAACCTCCCGCTCTTTTTTCCAGGGCTACCCGAAGAGCACAGTCGCCACACTCAGAGGAGGCGCGCGAGCGCGGTCACGCCGGCGGCCGCAACGACGATGACGAGGAGCGGCGCGCGCAGGCGGATCGCCACGATCGCGGCCGCGATCCCGAGGAGCCGCTCGTCGAAGACGAGCTTGCGGTCGGCCCCGACCGCCTGCGTGACGACGAGCGCGGCGAGGAGTGCCGGGGCGAGCATGTCCACGATCCCGGCCAGCTGGGGCGGGAGGGTGCGCCCGCCGAGGAACACCGGCCCGATCGCCTTGCAGACGATCGTCCCCACGCCCACGATCGTGACAACGAGCCAGGTCGAGCTCAGCGCTTCCTCCAGCCGACGAGACACCCCGCCGTGGCCGCGATGATCGGGACACCGGGGGCGGTGAAGGGGACGAGGGCGAACGCGATCGTCCCGCCGACGAGCGCCGCGACGACCGCGCGGCGGGAGTTGATCTGCAGGACGAGCAGTGCGAGGAAGAGGGCGGCGAACGCCGCGTCGAGCCCGAGGGAGTCCGGGTCTCCGAGCGCTTCGCCGCCGAGTGCGCCTGCGGCAGTCCCCGTGACCCAGCACGTGTAGAGGACGAGGCCCGCGCCGATCAGCACGCCGCGGTCGAAGGTTCCATCGCGACGGCGCGAGAACGCCCACGACTCGTCCACCACCAGCTGGCCCTCGAGGAGCCTCCGCAGTGGGCCGCCGCGCAGCACCGACGCGACCGAGATTCCGATGGGGATGTAGCGGGCGTTCAGGAGGATCGCTGCGGTCGCCGCGGCGCCGACGCTTCCCGCCGCGCTCAGGACGGAGGCAGCCGCGAACTGCGCGGAGCCGGCGAAGGTGGTCGCCGACATCACGACCGACGCGAGCGTGCCCATGCCGGCGGACTGGGCGAGGAGACCGAACGAGAGGCCGAAGACGAGGACGGCCGGGGCGATCGTCGCGGCCCGGCGCAGCGCCGGCCCTATACGGGCTCGGCGACCCAGTCACGCGTGAGGAAGAGCCAGAAGGCGAGCCCCGAATAGCGGCCGTAGCGGCCGAAGCGGCGCTCGATCGCGGTGTCCTTCGCCTTCCGTCCGTTCAGGCTCGCATATGTCGGGCGGGTCCACGAGTCGAGCACGAGCCTCGAGTAGCGGCCGATGAGCATCATGATGTGCGCCGCGGCATAGGGGCCGACTCCCGGGAGGGCGAGCAGGCGCGCCGCGACCTCGTCGTCGGAGAGGTCGGCGGGATCCGCGGTCGCGAGCTCCTCCAGGTCGATCTCGCCGGAAGCGACCGACTGGGCGAGGGAGCGCAGGTAGGCGCCGCGGTAGCCGCTCCTCGCGACGTCGCGGTAGAAAGACTCCGGCGCGGCCGCCATCACGGCGGGGGAGGGGAAGGCGCGGCCGAACGGGCTGTCCGCCGGCGCTCCGGCCGCGGCCTCGCCGAGGTGCTCGACGATCGCGCTCACCATGCGGACGGTTCCCGACCATGCGGTGTTCGTGGTGCAGATGGTCTTGACCACGTCCTCGTAGACCGTCTGGCTCCGCATCAGCCGGCCCGCGCCCTGGGTCACCCAGTGCAGGTCGGGGTCCTCCGCTGCGAGCGCGTAGAACTCCGACAGGTCCTCGTCGATTCGGAGAATGTGGCGCACGCCGTCCAGGACCGCGTCGGAACGCTTGCCGGCGGTCCCGGTGAGCGCAGCCTTCCCGCCTCGTTCCTCGCGCACGATCACGGTCTGCGGGCGCCCGCGGGGGACCGCCACGGTCGTCTCGAACGTGCGCGCCTCCTCGTCGATCCGGTTCGGCGGCAGGTCGGCGACACCGTGGGACATGATCGTCCGCCAGAGGTCGACCGGCTCGCCGCCGGCGCCTGCGAGCGCGAGGGTCGCGCTCCAGGTCACGAAGCCGATGCCGGGTCGTACTTCTGCTCCCAGTCCGAGATTTCGTACGTCTCGCCGGGAGCTCCTCCGAGGCAGAGGACGGTCGTCCCCGGCTCGTGCGCGACGGCCGCGCGGGTCGACGTCGGATCGGGCACGTAGACGAAAGTGCCTGCAGGAGCCTCCACGGTCTCGCCGTCGACCGTGAACGTCGCGCTCCCCGTGGAGACGTAGAAGAGCTCCTCGTGCTTCGTGTCGGCCTCGTCGTGCTCGCCGACGAGCTCGCCTTCCTGAGTAGTTGTGTAGGCGTTGACCCCGAACGACTGGATCCCGAAATGGATCCGGACCGCGTGCCAGTCCCGCTCGCCTTCTTCCTTCTCGACCGACGGCTCCGGAATCTGGTCGATGTGGGTCACCTGGTAGCCCGCCTCGCTCATACATCCTCCCTTGTCGTCTGACCCCGTTACGGAGAGGTTATTCGCAGCCGGTCGCCCGCCGAGATGCCCCAGCTCGCGAACGCGCCCTGGTTGACCTCGAGCGCGCCGCGGTAGGCGACTCCGGGTCGTAGAGCGGGCACGGGTCGGCGTCGCACGGCTCCATGTCGAGAATCTTCAGGATGCGCCCGTCCCCGGCGTAGAAGGCGATCGAGAGCGGGATGAGGGTGTCCTTCATCCAGAAGGGGCCGCTGTGCCCCTCGGAGAAGACGAACGCCATCCCCGCGTCGGCCGGAAGGGTGGCTCGGCCCATGAGGCCCCGCTCCCGCTCCGCCGGCGTGTCGGCGACCTCGACCGAGATCGTCGTCTGCTCGTCCCCGTGGGAGAGGACGGCCTGCGATGCGGCCGGCTCAGAGCCGCTCCCGCCGCCGCAGCCGGCGAGAACGACCACGGCGGCGACAAGCGCCCTAGACGAGGGTCCCTCCTCGAGGCTGAGGAGGAGCTGCTTGCGCTCGAGGCCGCCGGCGTACCCGACCAGGCTGCCGGTCGAGCCGACGATCCGATGGCACGGGACGACGATCGGAACAGGGTTTCGGTTGAGGGCTCCGCCGACCGCCCGCGCCGCCTTCGGCTTCCCGATGCGCGCGGCGAGGCCGCCGTACGTGTCCACCCGTCCGTAGGGGACGCGCCGGAGCTCGGCGAGGACACTCTGCTGGAAGGCGGGCAGGGCGCTCAGATCGATCGGGAGGTCGAACTCGTGGCGCCGGCCCTCGAAGTACTCGTCGAGCTCGCGGCGGGCTTCGTCCACAGGCCGCGCCGAGCGCAGCACGCGGATTCCGTGCTGGCGGGCAAGGCGCTCGACCTCCTCCTCTGGATCAGGATCGAAGGCGATCTCGCAGAGGCCGCGCTCGGTCGTGGCGACGAGAAGCGGGCCGATCGGGGAGTCGGTCAGGTCGTAGGCGACGTCGAGCAGGGCCTCGGCGGCCGCCCGGTCGCGAAAGGCGAGGTCGGTCTTGGCGGGAACGGTCATGTCATCCTCCTGCGCAGCCGCCGGACTCCGGACGAGGCGGCCTGACGGGCCGCGTCCTCACTGGAGCCGAGCGCTGTCGCGATGTCTGCGTAGTCCAGGTCGTAGCCGTAGCGAAGGACGACCGCCGCCCGCTCGGTCGCCGGAAGGTCCCCGGTCAGGTGGTCGAGCTCGGCGTAGGCGGGGCGGCTGTCGTCAGCCGGCAGCTCCGGGATCTCCACCGTCGGCTTTCTCTTCCGGCGCTCGTCGATCGCGACCCGGGTCGCGATCCGGTAGGCCCATGCGCGCAGGTGCCGGCCGTGCTGGAGGCCTTCGTACCCACGCAGGGCCCGGAGGAATGTTTCCTGGAAGGCGTCGTCGGCTCCGTCGCGGCCCGCGAGCTTGCGGAGGTACGCGTAGATCTCGTCGCGGTACTCCTCGTAGAAGCGTTCGAAGGGCGGTATCGCCACGGCGTTCATCATCTGCTCTAACGCGGCGGCCCGCTGAGATGTGAGACTGCCGTCGTGAACATCGCGGTCGTGGGTCACGTCGAATGGATCGAGTTCGTCCGGGTCGACCACGTCCCGAAGACGGGCGAGATCGTCCACGCCGGCGAGACGTGGTGCGAGGCGGCCGGGGGAGGCGCCGTCGCCGCGGTGCAGCTGGCGCGCCTCGCCGGGTCGAGCACGCTCTTCACCGCCATCGGCGACGACGAGCTCGGCGAGAAGGTCGTTCCGGAGCTCGAGCGCCACGGAGTCACCGTGCACGCGGGCGTCCGCCCGGGGCCCCAGCGCCGCGGCTTCACGTACATCGACTCGGCGGGGGAGAGGACGATCACCGTCATCGGGGAGCGCCTCGGCCCGCGCCGCTCGGACGACCTCCCGTGGGACGAGCTCGCCGAGGCGGACGGCGTCTACTTCGTGAGCGGCGACGCAGCTTCCCTCAAGGCCGCGCGCGAGGCGAAGGTGCTGGTCGCGACCGCGCGCTCGATGGCGACTCTGGCCGAGGGCCGCGTCGAGCTGGATGCGCTCGTCCGAAGCCGAAACGACGAGGGCGAGACGTATCGCCCCGGCGACCTCGAGCCTCCACCGCGGACCGACGTTGCGACGGCCGGTTCCCAGGGAGGGACGTTCACGTTCGCGGGCGGAGCGCCGAGCCACTTCCCACCGGCGGCCGCGCCGGGCCCGCTTCAGGACGCCTACGGCGCGGGGGACAGCTTTGCCGCCGGACTCACGTACGGGCTCGCGGAAGGGCTGTCCATGGACGAGGCCGTCGCGCTCGCGGCGCGCTCAGGAGCGGCCGCGTTGTCGAGCCGCGGCGCCCACGGCGCCTAGGCCGATCGTTCGCTGAGCCGGTCGAGGATGTAGCCGGCGTACCAGGTCGGCCAGTCCTCGTCACGCTCGCCGAGGTCGCGCTCGTACTCGCCGTGGGCACTCTCGGCCGCCTTCAGCAGCTCGGCCAGCTCTTCTCGCGTTACATCCATCGTGCCTCCTTGTGGAGATCGGGGGTTGCCAAGTGGGGAATTGTGGTCTACAGTGGGGCGAAGTGGGGATCGAGCCTCAGGTGGTTGGATGCTACTCGGCGAATACGCGCACACTCTCGACGACAAAAACCGACTCACCCTGCCGGCCAGGTTCCGGCAGGCCTTCGCGGGCGAGGTCGTCGTGTCGCGCGGGCTCGACGGTTGTCTCTTTGTGTTCACCCGCGACAACTGGGATTCCTTCGTGGCCGCCCAGCTGGAGGGCCTCAGCCCGTTCAGCAAGGAGGCGCGACAGATGAGCCGCTACATGTTCGCCGGAGCCGCCGAGACCGAGCTCGACAAGCAGGGACGGATGATGGTTCCGCCTGCGCTCCTCGGGCACGCGGGCCTCGGCCGCGAGGTCGTCGTCGCAGGCGTCCGCGACCACGTCGAGATCTGGGACCGGGCCGCCTGGAAAAAGCAAATCGAAGAGGTCGAAGGGAGTGTGGAGCTTGTTGCCGAGCGCCTTGCAGCGAAGCAGGACTGACCACGTTCCCGTCCTTGCGGACGAGGTGCGTGGGCTCCTCGCTGTCACGCCGGGCGAGACCGTCGTCGACGCGACCTTCGGCGCGGGCGGCCATGCCCGCGTCCTCGCCACCGACTTGCAGGGGAAAGGCCGCTTCATCGCGATCGACCGCGACTCGACCGTGCGCCCGTTCTTCGAGCGCTTCGAGCGCGAGGCGGGCGTGCAGGCGCGCTTCCTCCGGGGCGAGCTCTCCATCGTCCTCTCCCAGCTCGGCGCGAACGGCGTCGAGGCGGACGCGATCCTGATCGACCTCGGCGTGTCGAGCATGCAGATCGACCGGCCCGAGCGCGGCTTCTCGTACGCCGTCGATGCGCCTCTCGACATGCGCATGGACCCCTCCGGCGAGCTGAGCGCCAAGGAGATCGTGAACGAGTGGACGAGCGCGAGTTGGCGACTATCTTCCGCCGCTACGGCGAGGAGCGCTTCGCACGCCAGATCGCCCAGGCGATCGTCCGCCGGCGCGAGGAGAAGCCGTTCGAGCGCACCGGGAGCTCGTCGATGTCGTCAAGTCGTCCATCCCCGCACCCCGCCGCTTCGGCGACGGCCATCCCGCGAAGCGCGTGTTCCAGGCGCTCGGATCGCCGTCAACGAGGAGCTCGACTCGCTCGAGCGCGCGCTCCCGGCCGCGCTCGCGATGCTGCGGCCGGGCGGCCGGCTCGCGGTCATCAGCTTCCACTCCCTCGAAGACCGTATGGTCAAGCGCTTTTTCGCCGCCCAGGCACGCGGGTGCACATGCCCGCCCGACCTTCCCGTCTGCGTTTGCGGAAACGAGCCGACGATGCGTCTCCTGACGCGCAAGGCCGTTCGCCCGTCGCCGCAGGAGACCGCCGAGAACCCGCGCTCGGCATCGGCGAAGTTGCGGGCGGCAGTCAAGGTGGGGCAGGACTGATGGCGAGCTTCGCGCCCGCCACCGCGCGAGCGTATGCGCCCGCTGAGCCGCGCCGAAAGCCGTCGCTCCGCCCCGGACGCAGCCGCGTCCCCGGCGCGCCACTCGTGCGCAGGCCCGGCCGCGCGTTGCCGGCGGAGTTCTCTGGATCGTGATCGTCGCCGCGCTCCTCGCCGGCATCGTGGCCCTGAACGTCGCCGTCCTCCGCCTGAACATGCAGGTCGAGCAGCTCGACAACCAGCACGACGAGCTCGTCTCCAAGCGGGAGAACATCCAGTCGCAGCTGTCGTCGACGGCCGCCGCCGGGCGGATCGAGGACATCGCCACGAAGACGCTCCACCTGGGTCGCCGGCATCGACCACGTACCTCGAGCTCGGGCACCGCGGGCCATAGACAATGACCGCGCGGGTCGCGAACCGGCGCATTCGCCTCCTCATCGCTCTCTTCGCGGCCGTGTTCGCGGTCGCGCTTCTCCGCGCCGGGTGGCTCCAGGCCGTGCGCGCCCAGGCGCTCGGAAACCTCGCGACGAACCAGCACCGCGAGACGATCGAGGTGCCCCCGCACCGCGGCACGATCTACGATCGCCTCGGCGTCGAGCTGGCGGTCGGCTCGCGTGCGACGACCGTCTATGCGAACCCGCGTCAGATCCGCGACCCGCGTGCCGCCGCGGTCGCGGTCGAGCAGAGCCTCGGTCTCGATGCGGACAAGGTGTATCCGCTGCTCGCGGACCGTTCGCGCGGCTTCGTCTACGTCGAGCGCCAGGCCGATACCGGCCTCGCGCAGTCGCTCCAGGCCAAGCACATCCAGGGGTTCGGGTTCTACGACGAGGAGCGGCGGGACTATCCGCAGAAGCGGATCGGCGCCTCGGTGCTCGGCTACGCGGGCGTCGACAACAAGGGCCTCGCCGGCCTCGAGCTCGAGCTCGACAAGACGCTCACCGGCACACGCGGCGAGAAGACCATCGTCAAGGACCCGTTCGGGCGCACCATTCAGGTCGTCGACTCGAAGCCGGGGAGCGACGGCAAGAACGTCTACCTCACGCTGGACCAGTCGATCCAGGGCCAGGTCGAGCGCGTGCTCGAAGAGACGCGGACGCGGTGGGCTGCCAAGTCCGCGAGCGCAATCGTGATGGATCCGCGCACCGGCGGGATCCTGGCCATCGCCAACGACCCCGGCTACGACGCGAACAAGTTTCCCGACGTCCCGCAGGACCGGCAGCGAAACCGCGCCGTCACGGACACCTACGAGCCGGGCTCGACATTCAAGATCGTGACGATCTCGGGTGCGCTCGAGACCGGCCTCGTGACGCCGGCGACGAAGTTCACCCTGCCCTACGAGATCCAGGTCGCCGACCGCAAGATCCACGACGCGGAGCCGCGCGGGACGGAGACGATGACGACCGACCAGATCCTCTCGCGCTCGTCCAACGTCGGCGTCGTCACGATCGCGGAGGCAATGGGCCAGACCCGGGTCAACGACTGGATCCACCGTTTCGGCTACGGCCGGCCGACGGGGATCGACTTTCCGGGCGAGAGCAAGGGCATCGTGCTCGCGCCCGAGGAATGGTCGGGCTCGACGATCGGCAACGTCCCCATCGGTCAGGGCATTGCGGTGACGCCGGTGCAGATGATCGCGGCCTACGGCGCGATTGCGAACCGAGGCGTCCTCATCGAGCCGCATCTCGTCGACCGGGTCGGGAACGGTGAGCGGGTGCAACCGGTTCGGCGGCGGGTCGTCTCTACGAAGACCGCTGACGAGGTGCGTCACATGCTGCGCGAGGTCGTCGAGGAGGGGTCGGGCACGGCGGCGCAGGTCCCCGGCTACCGGATCGCGGGGAAGACGGGAACCGCGGCGAAACCCGACGGCGCGGGCGGCTACTCGACGTCGGCCTACGTTGCCTCGTTCGTCGGCTTCGTACCGGCCAAGCACCCGCGCCTCGTCGTCCTCGTGACGGTGGACGAGCCGCGCGGGGCGATCTGGGGCGGGGTCGTGGCGGCGCCGGCATTCGCCGAGATCGCCAAGTTCGCCTTGCAATACCTCGAGATTCCGCCCGACTAGCCGGGGCCGCCGCGGGCCTCCCTCCACTTCGATCCTAACGGTGAGAAGTGCGCGTATGGTGCGCGGAACGTCAGAATTCCGTGCAAAAGAGCGGTTTTTGAGACGCTCGACCCATCCAGACACAGAGGCACCCGTTGCTAGACTCCGGCCCCATCGACCTCGAGCTCCTGGCCAACGCCGTGCGCGCCACGCGCACCGCGAATCCGGCCCCCGTCGACGTCACCGACCTGGCCTACGACGCACGGCGCGTGACTCCGGGGGCTCTCTTCGTCTGCGTCCCCGGGATGAAGGCGGACGGGCACGACTACGCCCCGCAGGCAGTCGCCGACGGCGCCGCGGCGCTGATCGTCGAGCGCGACTCGAGCTGACGGTGCCGCAGCTCGTCGTCGCGGACGCCCGCGAGGCGATGGCCCTTGCGGCCGACGCCTTCTTCGGCCACCCGACGCGCGAGCTCGAGGTCGCCGGCGTCACGGGGACGAACGGAAAGACGACGACCGCGTTTCTCCTCTTCGCCATCCTTGCCGCGGCCGGCCGGCGCCCGGGTCTCCTCGGCACCATCGAGAACCGGGTCGGCGGTGAGCGTCGCGCCGCAGTGCGGACGACCTCCGAGGCGATCGACGTCCAGCGCCTCCTGCGCGAGATGCTCGACGCCGGGGACAGAAGCGCCGCCATGGAGGCCACCTCCCACGGCTCCGCAGCTGAAGCGCCTGCTCGGGATCCGCTTCGCCGTCCTCGTCTTCACGAACCTGAGCCAGGACCACCTCGACTTCCACGGGACGCTCGAGGAGTACTACGACGCCAAGCGCCGGCTCTTCACCGAGCCCGACCTGGATGGACGCAGGCCTCCGGCGGTCGTCAACATCGGGGACGCGCATGGCCGGCGGCTCGCCCAGGAGCTCCGTGACATCGGCGAGGAGCCGGTGACCTTCGAGCTCGCGGACGCCCTGCGACCTCGAGCTGACCGCCGGCGGCGCCCGCTTCATCGTCGACGGCATTCCGCTCGAGACGAGAGCTCCGGCGGCCGCTTCAACGTCGAGAACGTCCTCGGCGCGGTGAAGGCCGCCGCGTGCTCGGGATCGAGCCGCCAGGCGATCGCGACCGGCGTCGAGCACGTCACCGGGGTTCCCGGCCGCTTCGAGGCCGTGGACGAGGGTCAGCCGTTCAGGTCGTCGTCGACTACGCGCACACGCCCGGAGGCGCTCGAAAACGTCCTCACGGAGGCGCGCGAGATCACGGCCGGCCGCCTCGTTGCGTCTTCGGCTGCGGCGGCGACCGCGACAGGGGCAAGCGGCCGCTCATGGGCGACGTCGTCGCCCGGCTCGCCGACTCGGCGATCGTCACGTCCGACAATCCGCGGAGCGAAGACCCGCAGGCGATCATCGACGAGATCGCTCGCCGGGATGTCCAGGACCGGCGACCCAGGTGATGGTCGAGCCCGACCGCGAGGTCGGCGATCCGCATCCGCGCTCGACCGGGCCGGAGCGGGGACGCCGTCGTCATCGCCGGCAAGGGCCACGAGCAGGGACAGGAGTTCGCCGACCACAAGGTCCCGTTCGACGACCGGGAGGTCGTGCGGAGACCCTGCGTGGACTGGCGGCTCGGGCATGATCCCGCTCACCCTCGAGGAGATCGGTCGCGGGCCGCGGGCGAGCTGAGACCCGGCGCCGGAACTTCGTCACCGGGGTCACCATCGACTCGAGGCGCGTCGAGCCCGGCGACCTCTTCGTCGCGGTCGGGCGCGGCGTCGACTTCGCGGACGACGCCTCGAGGCCGGCGCCGCGGCGGCGCTGCTTCCTGAGGACGCCTTCGCCGCTCCCGCCGGGCATCGCGCGCGAGGTCCGCTCGCGAAGCAGTGCGAAGGTCGTCGCCGTCACGGGCTCGACCGCGAAGACCTCGACCAAGGACATCCTCGCCGCGCTTTGCCGGTCGCATGCAGCACGGTGGCGGCCGAGGGAAGCCAAAACAACGAGGTGGGCCTTCCGCTGACGCTTTGCAAGTCGAGCCGGACACCGAGGTCGCGGTCGTCGAGATGGGCATGCGCGGCCTCGGGCAGATCGCCGAGCTCTGCGGATCGCGCGGCCGGACGTGGGGATGATCACGACGTCGGCCCCGTCCATCTCGAGCTCCTCGGCTCGATCGATGTTGCTGGAAGGCGAGCCGTATCCGAGGCGATGCCGGGCGCATGTGCGCGTCGGCACCAGTGGACCTCAGCGGGTACCCGGCGAAGGGTATACCGACATCGAGGTCATCGTTCGCGGACGCCGGTGAGATTTGGAGCAGCGAGAGAGAGAGACCGGTGCCGAGGGTTA
>CAVYAJ010000006.1:0-10976 GCA_963766155.1 uncultured Actinomycetes bacterium
GTAGGAGAATAGAGGCCGAGCGTGAGCAGGCCGAGCACTGGAAGGCCAATCGCGGGTCGTACCCGTCCGAGCCAGAGCAGTGAGGAGCACGACGATCCCGAGGACGAGGTGGCGGCCGTAGACGCTCGGGTCCTGGAAGACCGACGTCACCCGGAAGAACGCCTACTCGGCGTTCTTCCGCGTGACGTCGGTCTTCCAGGACCCGAGCGTCTACGGCCGCCACCTCGTCCTGGGGATCGTCGTGCTCCTGACCGTGCTCTGGCTCGGGCGGGTGCGACCCGCCATCGGCCTTCCGGTGCTCGGCCTGCTCACGCTCGGCCTCTACTTCTCCTACTCGCAGACGAGCTTCGTCGCGCTCTTCTGCGGCGTGCTCGTCGTGGCGCTTCTCGCCGGTGACAAGCTGACCCGCCGCGTGGTCGTGGGCGTCTCCGTGGGGCTTCTCCTCGCTGCGGGAGTCGTCGTTCTCGCCGAGGGCCGGGGCGATTCGGCGCGGCAGGTGACGAGCGACCGGCTCCCGATCCTGCAGGTGACCTGGCCGGTGTACGCCGCTCATCCGGTCGTGGGCGTGGGCATCGGCTCGCAGCCGCTCATCAGCCGCCAGGAGGAGGACGCGCGCAAGCGGAAGAGCAAGAACGTCTCGCACACGACCCCGCTCACCGTCGCGGCCGAGCTCGGAACGATCGGGCTCTTCGCGTACGTCGTCTTCCTCGCGGCCCTCGGGCGTGCGATCCTCGAGGCGTGGCGCCGCTACCGGGCGCTCGGCATCGCGCTCGCCGGTTGTCTCACCGCGCTCGTCGTCCAATCCCTCTTCTACGGCGGCTTCTTCGAGGATCCGTTCGTCTGGGGGATCGCAGGCGTGGCGGCCGCGGCGCTGACCTTCCTACCGGAGAGACCCGCCGGGCCGGCCTAAGGGGTCGCCACGGAGACCGGCACGGGCTCCGCCTGGTTGCCCGACCTGTCCACGGCGGCGAGCGTCAGGCCGCTCGTGGGGACGATCCCCGGCGGTGCCCAGGTAATGCGCCCGATGCCGTCGGTGCGCTTGGCGGAGTGCGCCACCTTCTTGCCGTCGAGCAGAAGGTGCAGCCGTACCCCCTCGTTCGTCCTGTAGCGGACTCCGACCCCATCGTCGGTCGACGCCGCCTCGAGGACTCGCACGTGGGGCGGCGTCGTGTCCACCAGAATCGTCTTCGGAATCAGGATCGTGCGGCGGTCGTGCTCGAGCCGCACTTTGAGGCGGTAGAGCCCGTCGGGGACGACCTGGCCGGCGTCGTCGCGGCCGCTCCACTCGTAGGAGATCCGGCCCGCCTTGCGGTCCTGCGCGTCGGCGAGCGTGGCGACGTGGGCTCCGTCCGAGTCGACCACCGAGACGTCCAGACGCTCAGGGCGTCGGAGCAGAAGCGACAGCGTCGAGGTCGCATGCGTACAGCCGCACGTGGGCGAGAGGTGGCGCTCGAAGAGCGGCTTCGCCACGGGCGAGGCCGCGAGCTTGAGGCGCTCGGTCCGCGTGAACGCCGCGGCGCTCCCGACAAGGAGCGCCACGGCAAGCACGATCAGCGCAGTCCGCCCCACTCACCGACGGATGCTACGGGCTAGCTGCTGCGGTAGGCCTCGATGAGGATCTGCGCGACCTCGGGGCGAGAGAACTCCGCGGGCGGCAGCTCGCCCTGCGAAAGCAGCTCACGCACCTTCGTCCCGGAGAGGAACACGTGGTCGTCGCCCGAGTGCGGGCACGTCTTCGGCGTCGCCATCTGGCCGCAGACCTTGCACCAGAACGAGTGCTCGAAGAACATCGGCTCGATGTCGAGCTCGTGCGGCTCGAACTCGTCGAAGATGAGCTGCGCGTCGTAGGTGCCGTAGTAGTCCCCGACACCCGCGTGGTCGCGGCCGACGATGAAGTGCGAGCAGCCGTAGTTCTTGCGGCAGATCGCGTGCCAGATCGCCTCCCGCGGGCCGGCGTAGCGCATCGCGGCCGGGAAGGCCGAGACGACGACGCGGTCGCGCGGGTAGTAGCCGTCGAGAAGGACCTCGTATGCCTTCACCCGCGTCGCGGCGGGCACGTCGTCCGACTTCGTCTCGCCGACGAGCGGATGGATGAGAAGCCCGTCCACGGTCTCGAGCGCGCATTTGGTCAGGTACTCGTGCGCCCGGTGGATCGGGTTGCGGGTCTGGAACCCGACGACCCGCTTCCAGCCGCGCTCGGCGAAGAGCGCCCGCGTGTCGCGCGGATCCTTGTGCAGCTCGGGGAACGACGGCTCTTGCCGCTCGAAGACCGTCACCGGCCCGGCGACGTAACGATCCGGCTGGCCGTAGAGGCGCGCCACACCGGGATGAGCGTCGTCGGTCGTACGGAAGCAGCGCTCGGCCTCACGCTCCTTGTCGTAGCCGTAGACCTCCTCGACCTCGAGGACGGCAAGCGGCCGCCCGTTCTCGTCCGCGAGCACGATCCGGTCTCCGCTCGGCTCGTTCTCGACGGCCAGGCAGACGGGCAGCGCCCACGGCAGCCCGCTGGCAAGGCGCATGTCCTCGACGACGCGCTCGTAGTCGGCGGACGACATGAAGCCCGTGAGCGGCGAGAGCGCGCCCGAGGCGAGCATGTCCAGGTCGGCCAGCTCGCGCGGCGAAAGGCGGACGGTCTCGAGCGACTCGACGTCGTCGGGCCGCTCGCCCATCCGATCGACGAGCTCGCCGCCGTGCGGCTTGATCAGCTGGTCTGTGGTGACGGTGCTCACGCGTTCACCCCGGCCGGCACGAGACCCAGCTCCTCGAGCTTCGCGATCACTGCCTGCGCGCTCTCCTCGGGCGACTGGCCCTCGGTGTCGATGACGATCTCGGCGTTCTCGGGCTCCTCGTAGGGGTCGTCGACACCGGTGAAGCCCTTGATCTCGCCGGCGAAGGCCTTCTCGTAGAGGCCCTTCACGTCGCGGCGCGCGCACTCCTCGACCGAGGCGCGGACGAAGACCTCGACGAACGGGCCCTGCTCCTGCACCATGTCGCGCGCCGTGCGCCTCGTCTCCTCGTAGGGAGAGATGGCGGCGCAGATGACGGCGGCGCCGTGGCGGACGAGCCGCGAGGCGACCCAGCCGATGCGCTCGATGTTCGTGTCGCGGTCCTCCTTGGAGAACCCGAGTCCCTTGGAGAGGTGCGTGCGCACGGTGTCGCCGTCCAGGTACTCCACGATCGCGCCGCGCTGGTCGAGCTCAGGGCCGACGAGGTGCGCGACCGTCGTCTTGCCCGAGCCGGAGAGACCCGTGAACCAGAGGCAGAAGCCGCCTCCGCGCGTCTCGCCCGACTCCGGGTGCTCGTGGCCGTAGATGTGTTCCGTCATGCGTTCCTTTCTTCTCCGAGATGAATGCCACATTCCAGCTTGTCGGACCCGGCCCAGCGGCCGGCCCGTTCCTCCTCGTCGGGCCGCGTCGGCCGCGTGCAGGGCATGCACCCGATCGAGCGGTAGCCCGCGTCGTGGAGGGGGTTGTACGGAATGTCGTTCGCCATGATGTACGCCCAGACGTCTTCCTCGCTCCAGTCGGCCAGCGGCTGGATCTTCCAGACGCCGTACCGCTCGGAACGCTCGACCTTCCGGGCGGCCGCCCGCGAGGGCGACTGGTCGCGCCGGATGCCTGAGACCCATGCATCGTACGGGCGCAGCGTCTCGATCAGCGGCTCGACCTTCCGGATATGGCAGCAGCGGTCCGGGTTCGACTCCCAGAGGTTCGGCCCCTCACGCTTGTGCTGCTCCGCGATCGTGAGCACCTCGGGCCGGATCAGCGTGAGCCCGTAGCGCTCGACGATGCGCTCGCGCGTCTCGTAGGTCTCCTTGAAGAAGAGGTGCGTGTCGAGCTCGACCACGTCCAGGTCGAGCGCCGAGCTCGGATGCCATGTGGACGAGCACGGACGACTGCTTCTGCCAGGAGCAGCTGAGGCAGAGACGGTCGCCGAACTCTTCGGCCGCCCAGACGAGGACGTCCTCGGCCGCGAGCTCTTCGATCTGGGCGTCAGTCCGTGAGAGCTGCGTGCTCACTCAGCAGAAGCTCCTTCAGCGTGTCGGATCGGAGCCCGAGGCGAAGCGTCTCGAGCGGGATGACTTCCTGGGGCGGGATGTTCCCGAGGTTGACGTCGGGCCCGTACTTCTGGATGAACCACGCCTGCGAGCGCGTCGTCGGCGCCTCGAAGACGATGTCGGCGAGGTCGAGCTCGTGGACGATCTCGTCGATCAGGCCGGTGCGCATGTCGCCGGAGGAGCGGAAGATCCCGGCCGTCCCGCCCTCGCGGGCCTCCGTGATCACCTTCCACGCGCCGGCCTCCAGGTCTTCCTTCAGCCACTGCACCCACTGGTAGGGCGCGAAGACGACCTCGGAGTCCTTGGAGCCGACCTCCGACATGACCGTGAAGTCCTGAGAGAGCTCGGCGATGAGCTCGAGCTTGCGCTCGCGGGGGATATCGATCGTCCCGTCTGAGACCTCGACGTGCGAGAGGCGGTTCTCCTCGAGCCAACGCCGGTACTCGTCGAGCTTCCCGCGCGCGACGACGGCCTCGAAGAGGGTGCCGCCGCAGACCACCGGCGTGTCGAACGAGCGGTAGAGCGCGATCTTCTTCTCGAGGTTGCGGGTCACGTACGACGTGCCCCACCCGAGCTTGACGATGTCGACGTAGTCCCCGGCCGTGTCGAAGAGACCTTCGATCTCGCGCAGGTTGAGGCCCTTGTCGATCACGTGCGTGAGGCCCTTGGTGCGCGGCTTCGGGGGCCGGGCCGGCAAGTCGAGAAAACCGTTAAAGCCGGGCATACAAGTCCTCCAATCGCTTCTTCGCTGCCTCCTGCACGTCGTGGAAGAGCGACGTGCCGTGGGCGTCGATGCCGACGGTGAGCGGGCCGAAATCCTTGACGCGGAACTTCCAGAGGCACTCGGGCATGAGCTCTTCCCAGGCCACCTCTTCGATCTCCTCGATCTGCGTGGTCTCGAGCGCCGCCGCCCCGCCGACGATCGCGAAGTAGACCATGCCGAGCTTCTTCATGGGCTCGATCGCCTCGTCGGGAAGCCCGCCCTTGCCGCAGATGGCGCGCACGCCGTAGTCGCGGCCGAGCGGCTCCGTAAAGCGCACCATCCGCGCGCTCGTGGTCGTCCCGATGGAGACCGGCTCATATTTTCCCGGGCCGACCTTGCGGACTCCCGGCGCAGTATGGAGGAGGAAGGCGCCGCGGAGGTCCATCGGCGGCTCGACACCCTGGTCGAAGATGCGGATCTGCGTGCGGTCGCGGATGCCGATGATGTGGCCGTCGACGAGCACGGAGTCGCCGGCGTGGAGCGAGCGGATCGTCTTCTCGTCGGCGGGGAACTGGATGCGGTGCTCTTTCGTCACGCTTCCCTGTCGTAGTCGATGGTCCCGTCCGCGGCGATGTGCGCACTCGCGCGGCGAGCGGCCCAGCACTGGTAGTTCACCGCGACCGGGTTCAGCGTCATGTGCGTGTCCGCGTGCTCGATGTGGCACTGGAGGACGGTCACGTCGCCGCCAAGGCCCATCGGCCCGATCCCGGTCTCGTTCAGAAGCTCGTAGAGCTCGTCCTCGAGCTTTGCCACCTCGGGGTCGGGGTTGCGCGTGCCGATCGGTCGCGCGATCGCCTCCTTGGCGAGGTGCATGGCGTAGTCGGCCGAGCCGCCGATGCCGACACCGACGATTCCCGGTGGGCAGGGCTTGCCGCCCGCGCCCACGATGGAGTCGAGGACGAAGCGCTTGATCCCGGCGACGCCGTCGGCCGGCACGCACATCTTCAGGAAGCTCATGTTCTCGGAGCCCGATCCCTTCGGGACGCACTTGACGTCGAGGCCGTCCCAGTCGGCCACGAAATCCCAGTGGACGATGGGCACGCGGTAGCCGACGTTCTGCCCGGTGTTCTCACGGGTCAGCGTATGGACGGTGTTCGAGCGCAGCGGATGCTCAACGGTCGCGCGCTCGGTGCCGTCGTAGAGCGCCTCGTAGATCCGTGACGGATGCAGCGGGAAGTGCTCGCCGACCCGGCAGTAGTAGACGGCGATGCCGGTGTCCTGGCAGACGAGCGTCGTCTGGTCGTCCGCGATCGACACGTTGCGGATGATCGTGTCGAGCACGCGCTGCCCGGGCGTCGAGGTCTCGCGCTCGCGGGCGTCGCGAATGGCGTCGCGGAGATCCTGGGGGATGTCCTTGAGCGCCCAGACGTAGAGGTACGCGGCGGCATCCTCGACGGCCTTCTGGATGTCGGTCGCAACCGTGCTCATGCGGCCGCCCTCTCGGCCGCGGCCTTGCCCGCGCGCCGGCCGAAGACGCAGCACTCGAGGAGCGAGTTGCCCATCATCCGGTTGCGCCCGTGCGTCCCGCCCGCGATCTCCCCGCAGGCGAAGAGGCCTTCCACCGTCGTTTCGCCGCGGGCGTCGATGACGAGCCCGCCGTTCTGGTAGTGGAGGACGGGATAAGTGAGGAGCGGCTCGCGCAGCGGGTCGATCCCGCCCGCTCGGTAGCGGCGCAGCATGTACGGGAGCGACACCTCCGCGTCCGCCTCGGAGATGCGCGTCGTGTCGAGCCAGACCGCCGGCCGTCCGTCCGGAGTCTCGACCCCGCCGCCGGCAGCAACTTCGTCCACGATCGCCTGCGAGACCTCGTCTCGGGGCCCGAGGGAATCGGTGAACTCCGCGCGGTCGGCGTTCAGGAGGACGGCGCCGTAGGCGCGCGTGGTCTCGGGGATGGAATACCCCTGCATGTTCTCGGGCCAGGCGCCTCCGTTCGGGTGGTACTGGAGCGCGTCGAGGTCGCGTGCCCCGGCGCCGAGGTCGAGTGCGATCCGGGTCACCTCGCCGGTCGCGCCGGGGTGGTTGGTGGAGAGCTCGCCGCGCTCCTCGGCCTCGCGAAAACAGCGGCCTCCGGCAGCGAGGATCACCGCGCCGGCCTCGATGACGTGCTCGCCGCAGCGCGCTCGCCAGCCCGAGCTCGTCGGCTCGAGCTCCGTGAGCGGCGAGTGGGGAAACGTCTCCGCAGTCGAGCCCTCGATGACCTTCCGCAGTGCCTTCGTGATCGCATGCCCGGTGCGGTCGCCGACCTGGAGAAGCCGCTTGCGGCTCGCGCCGCCGCAGCGGGCGATGCGATAGCCACCGTTCTCCCGCGTGAACTCGACGCCGGACTCTTCGAGCCAGTGGATGGTCTCGGGTGCTTCGGCGGTGAGGATCTCGACGAGGCGCATGTCGGCCGTTTCGTGCGAGCTTTTCCAGACGTCTTCGGCGTGGGTCTCCGGCGAGTCGTCCCCGCCCACCGCGGCCTGGATGCCCCCTTGCGCCTTGGCGGAGTTGCAGGACTGGAGGGCCGCCTTGGTCGCGACCGCGACCCGCGCGCCCGCCCGTTCGGCGGCCACGGCCGAGGCGAGACCCGAGGCCCCGCTTCCGATCACGACCACGTCGAACTGGAGCGCTTCCGCCACGGCGGGACTATACCACCGTTTGGCTAATGGCAAGCATATTGACTTCTTATTCAACCTGGCCCCTCCGAAGGCCGATAAAGGCCCCGTGGGCAGACTCTTCGGCTATGTCTTCATGCTTGCGGCGCTCGCCGTGGGCGGGTACCTCGTGTTCAAGGCGGCGCAGGACACCGGGCCGACGTCTGCCAATCAGCAGCAGCTGGAGGACTCCGCGAACCAGGTGAGCGCCTCCATCAACCTGCAGCAGGCGACTCCGGCGATGGAGGCGTGGTTCAGCACCACCGGCACGTACGTCGGCGCCCAGTCGCAGCTGCCGCCCTCGTTCGGCGTCACGCTCGTCCGTGCGGACAAGTTCTCGTACTGCCTCCAGGCCGGCAGCGCGGTCGAACGTCCAGCACATGAACGGCCCGAACGAGAACGCGCCCGTCGCGGGCCCCTGCTAGCGAGCCTCTTCGGCGAGCACCCCTAGCCGGTCGTCCCGCTCCGTGTCCCGCATGCCCCGGGATGAGGAGGCAGAGGAGCGTTGCCGCGCACGCGATCACGCCCGCGCCGGCGAGAGTCGCCTCCGCGCCGATGGCCGCGGCGACAGGGCCGGTCAGCGCAAACGAGATCGGCACGAGAGAGGTGGAGACGAGCCAGTCGAGGCTCGTGACGCGGCCGAGCAGGCGCGTGGGGACGAGCGTCTGGATCAGCGTCCCCCAGACGACCAGGCCGGAGGCGAAGAGCGCCTGCTGGACGAAGGACGACACCATCGCCTGCCACAGGACCGATGCGAAGGCGAGCCCGGCAATGCCGAGACACCCGACCGCCCAGGCCACGTACATGAACGTCATGTGCTTGCGGGGAAGTCCGAGCTGCGCCATCACGACCGCCGCGAGGATCGCGCCCACACCTCCGGCGGCAAGGACGAGGCCGAAGTCGTCCGCGCCTCCGCCGAGGTCGTTCTTGATCCGGTATGGAACCAGCACCTCCACCGGGCCCCAGAAGGCGAGCAGCGAGATGGCGGCGCCGACCAGTGTGCCCCAGAGCCAGGCATGTCGTCGCACGAAGCTGAATCCCTCACGAAGGTCGGCCATCGCCGAGCGCGGCTCCTCGCCGCCGCGGTCGACGCGGAGGACTCCCGACATCAGCGAGATCGCGAGCGCCGACAAGACGAACGAGCCCGCGTCGAGCGCAAACGCTGCGCCTGCGCCGAGCGCGGCCACGGTCAGCCCGCCGATCGCGGGGCCGGCGAGGGCCATCATGAACGGGCGGATGAACTGGTCGAGCGAGTTCGCCTGCACGAGCATTCGCTGCGGGACGATCTGCGGCACGGTCGCGTTGAACGCAGGGCCGAAGAAGGCGTCCCCGTCCCGAAGACGATCGCGAGCAGGAAGAGATGCCAGAGCTCGAGCACTCCGGTGAGCGAGAGCACCGCGATGACGGCCACCGCAAGCGCGCGAACGAGGTCGGTCGCGATCATGATCCGCCGCCGGTCGAAGCGGTCGCTGACCACGCCGCCGACGAGCAGGAACGCCGCCATCGGGAGGGTCAACGCCGACGCCGATCAGCGAAAGCGCCGTCGGCGTGTCGGAGATCTCGTAGACCTGCCACGCGATGGCGACGATGTAGACGCCGTCGCCGAGGAGCGACACGGCCGCGCCGGTCCAGAGCAGCGCAAAGTCCCTGATCGCCAGGGGGCGCAGGATCTTCACGTGGCGCAGGCCGGTTGTGGTTTCAGGGTTCACGTCTCTCATTCCTCAGGGATCGGCACGAGCCGGCGGCAGGCCGACCCGGAGAGACGCGCTGAAGTGCGGAGCTAGCCGGGCAGGCGAAGGCCGCCGGAAGTTGGGTGCGGTTCCATTTCCATGCTGCGGCCTCCGATCAGGTCATAGCTCGACAGGACCAGCCTACCCGAGCGGCTGGCGGGCGGCCAGCCCGCGGGCTAGCCGCCGAGGCCGCCGAAAAAGGTGAACGGGTTCCTGGGAGCGACCTCCCAGACCATCCCGCCGCCCGGCTCGACCTCGACCTTCGCGCCGTCGGGCGCCTCGCCGCGAAGCCGCTCGGCAAGAGCCCTGGCGTCGTCCTCGTTCGCCGCCCCGGCGAGCAGGAAGGTGTGCCTGCGGACGAACCGGGATTCCCTCCGATTCGAGGCGTTCGGCCAGGGCCTCGGTGTCCTCGTGGGAGTCCAGCTCGATGCGGACCTCCCACTGGGCGGCCCCGGTCTTCGCCGATTCGGCGGCTTCGCGCTCCTGAAGCCGCTCGTGCTCCTCGGCGATCTCCTCGGCGGTGTCCGGAAGCGGGACGGAGCCGTCCTTCCAGGCCTGCTCGACCGGATGCCAGCGCTCGAGCGCGGTGACGGCAGAGTGGCCCTCGTGCTCGATGCGCGCGCTTACCGTTCGCAGCACCTCGCGTGCGGGCTCCTCGGAATCTGCATAGAGGTAGACACGCGGCCCGTCGCGGCTGACGATCACGCGGTCGCCGAGCGTAGAGCGCTCCTCGCCCTCGAGATCGACCGCAGCCAGCCACTCGGCGAGCTGCGTTCCGTCGCCCTCATCGTCGAAATCGATCGTGACCCGCCAGTCGTCGGCCATCGCGGTCGGAAGCCTATCGGTCTCTAATCTGCTCACGATGCGATGGCTCGCCAAGGCGCTCCTGCAGAAGATCCTCAGCGCGCTCCCGCAGGCCGAGCGCGCCAACTACCTGCTGCAACGACACGTGATGCGTTCGCTGCCCGGGGCGGAGGCCGGCTTTCGCCGACGGTTCGAGCGGGCCACCCGCCACGTCGAGGCGTACGCAGAGCACGGGTCCGATCGCCCCCTCGGCGAAGCGGTCTTCTACGAGTTCGGCGCGGGTTGGGATCTCGCCGTGCCGCTCTCCTCCTGGGCGCTCGGCGTCGAGCGGCAGGTCCTCGTTGACCTTCGGCCGAACGTGCGAGCCGATCTCGTCAACACGAGCATCAACGGCTCGGGCGGCTCGCCTCCGAGCGCGGCCTGCGCGACCCGGGCGGACCGATCGCGTCGGTGGAGGAGCTCGAGCCCCGTTTCGGGATTCGCTACCTCGCACCCCTGGACGCGCGGGCGACCGGGCTTCCGGCGGGCTCCGTCGACTTCGTCACGAGCACGAGCACGCTCGAGCACATCCCCGAGGATGACCTCGTTCCGCTCCTCGCCGAGTGCCGCCGGCTCCTCCGGCCCGACGGAGCCGTGCGCTCGCGCATCGACCTGAGCGACCACTTCTCGCACTTCGACCACTCGCTCTCGCCCTACAACTACCTGCGCTACTCCGACCGCAGATGGAAGCTGGTCAACTGGGCGCTCCTGCACCAGAACCGCCTCCGCCGACCGGACTACGTCTCCGCGTTCGAGCGGGCGGGCCTCGCCGTGGTCGCCGAGCGGCCGTGGCAGCCGAGCGCCGCCCTGCCCGAAGACCTCGACCCGCGCTTCCGCGACTACTAGCCGGAGGACCTGGCCGTAGCCGGGCTCAGGCTCGTTGCGGCGCCCTCACCAGACGCTCCCGAAGAGCCCGAGAACGTCATCGGCTGAGGCAGGCCGCGGGTTCG
>CAVYAJ010000007.1:0-8866 GCA_963766155.1 uncultured Actinomycetes bacterium
AAAGCAATCAATCTTCCAGAATACGAGAATACTTTGCCCCCAAAAAAAAATAAATAAATAAATGGGGGAAAAAAACATAAAAAAAAAATAAAATAAAATAAAATAAACTACCGCAGATTCGCACACATATGGGCGTTCAAACTTTTGTGTCGTCCTAGCGCATACATTTCCGTTCCGGAAGAATCAAGGCCCAGGAGACCGCGGAGACGAAGAATCGTAAGACATTCTCGTTTTTTTTTTTTTTTTTTTGTCCAGAGCCAAATAGCAGTTGCTACTAGAGTCGTGAGTGAGCTATTGGCTGAAAATTCGGAAAACAAGTTGATGTATCTGGCGCAGGTTAGTTAGTTGGCGTTGTCCAAGCGAAGTGGAGGAAGGATAATAACATACGGGTCATCTCCTTGAACGCCATATGCCTCGTTCTCCTCGGATAGTAGATGAGCGTCGTTCCGGAAACAGTGAGGACACCGAGGATGCCCACGGCCATCACAAGCGTGATTCCGTCCTGTCTTCGGAGAAGTCGCCGCAAAAAGTTCATCGAAACCGTCCCGGGGAGGGGGTTTACTCGCGCAGGGTGTTCCTCAGGACGATGTCGTCAATAAGACGCCAGGTCTTCCATCCCTCGATCGGGTTTATGTTCACCTGGAAGTCGACGTGCAAGAGCGCCCGCGTTGTCGCACTGTTGGGCGCGTAGGTGAAACGCGTTGCCGTTCGCAGTGGTGATGTAGTCGGCAATCACAACCGTCGTGCTATTGGCGGTACGCCGGACCCGGTAGCGGTTGGCAGACACGAGGCTCGTGTCGTAGACGACCGAGAGCGTTGACCCGCCGGACGATGGACACTGCGACGGCAGCGTGACGGTGATGGACGAGACCGCGGTGTTCGGAGTCGCCGTGATGCCGCTGGCGCAGTGCAGCTCACGCCGCATCCGGTCGAGCGCAAGCCTGGCGTTCTGCTGCGCCTCGAAGCGGCGGTTCATATCGAGCTCGGCTTTCGCGCCGGAGGTGAAGAGCGAGACCAGAGCCGTCACAACTGTCGTGAAGATCGCGAGGACGACGAGGAGCTCGACCAGGGTGTAGCCGCGTTCGCCGCGGAGATCGCCGGAGCCGCTTCCAGATCACTTCGCCTGCGCCTCGACGTAGGCGAGCGCGCGGCGGGCGACGACCTCGCTCCTCGCGCCGAATCCGAAGCGGCGCTCGAGGCTCTGGTCGACCTTGATCAGGATGCGAAGCGCCTGGGCGCCGTCGTGCCAGCCGAAGCGGGCGCCCGTGACGATCCAGGAGTGCTGGTACAGCCAGAAGTTGATGAGCTGCTGGTGGGGCTTGCTGTTCCCGGCGAGGCGGCGCTCGAGTGCGCGGGCGCGATCGGGGAGCGGCATCTCGTCGGCAGGCTCGACGGGCGCGCCAGGAACCTCGAAGTCCGGCTTGCGGGTCTTCTCCTGGGCTGCTCAGGTTCGGTCGTCGTGCCGACGGGCTCGGTGGTCGTCGCGGCGGGCGCGGTCGGTCGTCGCGGCGGGCGCGGTGGTCGTCGCGGCGGTCTCCGTGCTCGTCGTCTCCGTCTCGCCCGAGGTCGTGGGCTCGATCTGGTCCTGGGCCCAGTCGCTCACGAGCACGACGCGCGTGGCCTTGTAGGGAGCCGAGTTCTCGGGCAAGCCGCTCTCGCCGTACGTCGTGTTCCTCGAGCAGGCTGAGGACGACGACGGGGGCGCCGTTGTCGATCACCTTCGTGCCCGGGGCCGGCCGCTGCACGGTCACCGTGTTCGCGGAGTAGCCCTTGACGGTGCCCTCGACCCGCCAGGCGAAGCCGGCGTCCTGGAGGATGCCCTTGGCGAAGACGTATGCCTTCTTGCGCACGTCCGGAACCATGAGCACATGCGGCTTTGCGGCCGCTTCGGCCTGCTTCTCGTGCTTCAGCGATCGGCACCGTGTCCGCTGCAAGGGTGTACGTCGCCGCACCGAGAAGCCAGATCACGGTGAGCGCGAGGAAACGCGGCAGAAGTGCCGTCAGACGGGCCGCCATGCCTCCCCAATCGGCAGGGGGCTGTGAAAAGTCAAGCCCCTAACGGGTAAAGCCCACAATGCGGCTTCCCGAGGACGCGGGAGTGATCCCGACGACCGTGAAATGCCGGGCTGTTTCTGGGCGCGACGCGCTTGGGCGTGGGGGTCGGCGCGTCCTGCCAGCTGAACGCCACGCCGGCGAAGGACTGGAACCAGGGCTCGTCCTGCGGATAGGAGACCGCAGGGGAGAACTGGAGATGGAGGTGCGGGCCCGTGGCGTGACCGGTGGAGCCGACGAGGCCGACCGGAGCGCCCGCGGCGAGCGCGGCGCCGGGGACGACGCTCGGCTCCAGATAGCTGAGGTGGCAGTAGACGTACTCGGCGCCGCTGTCGAGCTGGATCTTGAAGCCGATCCCACAGCGTCCGTTGCCGTCCGTGTAGGCGTCGACGACCACCGAATCGGCGAGGGCGAAGAGCGGCGAGCCCTCCGGGGCGGCGATGTCGGCCGCCGGGTAGTCGTGATGGGTGTGCGCGACCGACACTGCGTCAGGGCCGCCGCCGACCGGGAAGACGTAGTCGCCGCTCGACATCGCGCCGCCGAAGGAGGCCGCGGTGGGAGCTGCCACCGAAGCGGATGCGACGTCGCTCTTCAGGGACTGGAGCCGGGCGAGCGCCGCGGCGAGATCGGCCTGCCGCGCCTCGATCTGCCGGCGATCACGTGCCTGCGAGCGCTCGAGGTGGGCGATGCGCGCCTCGAACCCGCGGAACGCCGAGGTCGAGATCTTCGGGTTGCCGGCCTTGAGCTCCAGGCGGAGCTGGCGGTCGGTGGACTCGCCGATGCGCCGCTCGATCCGCGGGACTGCCTCGCGAGCGCGCGCGACGTCGCGACGGGCCTTGGCGATCTGCTGCTGCAGCTCGTCGAGGCGGAAGACCGCCTGCGAGCCGGTGAAGTCGATTGCGCCGCCGGAGCCGAAGTCGGCCGCGAGGCCCAGCACCTCGTCCACGTACCACTGGGCGTGGTTGTAGGCGAAGACGGCGCGGGAGATGTCGTCGTGCTGCCCCGGCGGCCGCGAGATAGCGGGCCGCGGCGAAGACCGCATCGTCGGGGTTCCACGGATCGGCAAGGCCGTCGCCGTTCGCGTCCATCCCCCAGCGCAGCCAGGTGTCGGGCATGAACTGCATCCACCCCACCGCGCCGGCCGAGCTCGGGCCCATGTTGCGCCCGAAGTCCGACTCGATCTTGTTGATCGCGGCCAGCACCTGCCACGGCACGCCGTACGTGTCCCCGGCGCGGTGCCAGAGCGAGAGGAGCTCCTCGTAGGAGCGGACGGCGGCTGCTCCGGCGGGACCGAGAGCGGGAAGGGGACGTTGATGGAGCCAGGGGCGTTCGGCGTCTCCGAGCTCGGGAACGCCGCGGGTCCCGTGGGCACGATCGTGAAGCTCCGCGCCGAGGCCCCGCCCGCAAACGCAAGCACGACCAGTAGTGCCGCTGCCGCAAACGCCTTTCTCATTTTTCGGTCGAGGCCACCCTCAGGCCGATGCCGTTTCCGTTGGAGACAGGCTCCGTCTCCTCCGACCGGGTTTCCTCGGCCTCGCTGCTTCGGCCTGCGCTGCGGCCTTCTCGTCGGCGCGCCGGCGCTTGAGCGCCTGCTGCACCGCGATCTCGAAGTCGTGGCGGTTGCTCGCGGCGTTGGAGGCGATGTCCTCCTCGACGAGATCGGCGAGGACGAGCTCGACGAGGTGCTGCGAGAAGCTCTGCATCTTGTGGAACTCGCCGTCCTCGATCGCCTCGGTGATCTTGTCCGTCTCTCCGTCGCGGATGAGGTCGGCGATGCGGGCGGTGTTGGCCATCACCTCGACCGCCGCCACGCGGCCGCCGCCCTTCTTCGGGAGGAGGCGCTGGCTGACGACGCCGCGCAGGACGCCGGCGAGTGATCTGGCGCGTCATCTGCTGCTTGGCGGGCGGGAAGAACTCGACGAGGCGGCCGATCGTCTCGGCGGCGTCGATCGTGTGCATCGTGGAGAGGACGAAGTGGCCCGACTCGGCCGCCTGGAGCGCCGCCTTGGCGGACTCCTCGTCGCGAAGCTCGCCGATCAGGATACGTCGGGGTCCTGGCGCAGCACGCGCCGGAGGGCCTCCAGGTACGACTCGGTGTCGAGCCCGACCTCGCGCTGGTTGACGATGCAGCCCCAGTCGTCGTGCACGAACTCGATCGGATCCTCGATCGTGACGATGTGCTGCTGCCGGCTGCGGTTGATCGAGTTGACGATCGCGGCGAGGGTCGTCGACTTTCCCGAGCCGGTCGCGCCGGTGACGAGGACGAGCCCGCGGTGCTCATCGGCCAGCCCCGCGACGCCGTCGGGGAGGCCGAGCTTCGAGAAGCTCGGAATCTCCTTCGGGATGAAGCGGAATGCGAACGAGATCGCGCCGCGCTGCCGGTAGCCGTTGACGCGGAAGCGGCCGAGACCCTCGGCCAGATACGCCGTGTCGAGCTCGCCCGCGACGTAGAAGTGCTCTCGCTTGGCGGGCGTCCGCTCAGTGACGACCGTCAGCACGGTCTCGAGGTCCGACTCGGTCAGGAGGCGTTCCTCCATAGGAGTCAGAGCCCCGTCGACGCGGGCCATCGCCGGCGAAGCGATCTTCAGGTGCATATCGCTGCCGCCGACCTCGATCAGGCGTGCAAGAAGGCCGTCCAAGTCCATGGTCGCCCAGCCCCTATCGGCCGGCCCTCGGACGCTCTTTAGCGAGGAAGGGTGACGTCAGGCAGTCGCTACAATGCGGCCCGCTGCGGGGGAGTTCCCGAGTGGCCAAAGGGGACGGGCTGTAAACCCGTTGGCTCCGCCTTCAGAGGTTCGAATCCTCTCTCCCCCATGACTCGCCTGGACGGGCAAGCGAAAGGCCCCGCACGCGGCGGGGCCTTTCAGTCGGGCGAGGACAGGCTCAGGACTTGCGGGCGGTGGCGCGGCCGCCTTTGCGGCCGGCAGCCTTCTTCTGCGCGGTCGTGCCGCCCTGCTTCGAGCTCCCGCCCGAGCCGGACTTCTTGCCGCCGCGCGAAGACGCTCCCGGTGAGTTGGCGATCTTCGCCGCGCGCTCCTTGGACATGCCCTTGTCCTTGAGGGCCTCGTACTGCTTCTCGTTCTTGACGTTTGCTCTCTTGTTGGGCATGCCGGTGGGCTACCCGGCTTGCGCGCGGTAAAACGCGCTACGGCTCGGTGTGGACGACGACGTCCGCGAACCCGGGGTGGGTCCGCCGGATCCGCTCCTCGACGTCGCTCGCCAGCGCATGCGCCTCGGCGAGAGGGCGGCTCGGATCCATCGCAAGCGTGAGGAAGGCCACGAGCCCGACCTCCGTGTTCAGGAGGCGAAGCTCGCGCGGCTCGGCCCCGGTCGCCTCGACGACGATCCGCCGCAGTGCCTCGGCCTCCGCTGCACGCTCGCCCTCGAGAACCGGGCTTGCCGCCGCGGGCTCGGTCAGCGGCTCGAGGTGGGTCTGCACGGCGTCCACATCGGGCAACGCTTCGAGGATCTCGTGCTCCACCGCCGAGGCGACCTCGTGCGCCTCCTCGAGGGAGTAGCCGCCCGGGAGCTTGAGATGGAGGGAGATCTCGGTGCGCCCGCCGACCTCGAGCACGACGATGTTGTGCACCTCGCGCACGCGCGGGCTCGCGCAGCGCGGCCGCATAGGCGCGCTCACGGATCGCCTCCGCTTCCTGCGGCTCGACATGGACCACGACGTCGGCTCCGGGCACGGCCTGCTCAACGGCCCGCTCGACGGCGTCCGCCGCCGCGTGGCCCTGCTCGACCGCGGCGCCGTGGGGAACCCCGATGACGACGTCGGCGAAGTGACGCCCTGCCGCCCGGCGCATCCGGAGCCGGCGCAGCTGCACGCCTGGCCCGAGCTCCTCGATCGCCGCGAGCGCCGCCTCGCGCGCCGACGACGGCGAGCGGTCCATGAGCACGTCCACGTTCCCCTGGATCAGCCGGCCGGCCGCGGTGAGGACGAGCACGCTGACGAAGAGCGCCGCGATCGCATCCCCCTCGGGGTAGCCGGCGCGCGCGGCGAGCAGCCCGACGAGGACGGCGAGCGAGCCCGCGAGGTCGCCGCCGAAATGGAGGACGTTCATGGCGAACGCCGGGCTCTGGTAGCGGCGGGCCGCCCCGAAGGAGACGTAGGCGCGGCTCGCGTCCACGACGACGACGACCCCGATGACGCCGAGCGCGAAGGCGTCGACATGCACCTCGTGCCCGCCCTGGATGAGGCGGAAGACCGAGCTTGCCGCGATGACGAGCGCGGCGACGACGAGGATCGCGGCCTCGGTGAGCGCGCCGAGGTTCTCCGCCTTGCCGTGCCCGTACGGATGGCCGATGTCGGGCGGCCGGCCGGCAACCCCGATCGCGAAGAAGGTCAGGAGGGCGGCGACGAGGTCCGTTCCCGAGTGGGCCGCCTCCGAGAGAAGGCCGAGGCTGCCCGAGTGGATCCCCGCCACGAGCTTGAGCGCGATGAGCACGAGCGCCGCGAACACCGAGACGAGAGCGGTCCGACGCTGGGGCGACATGCGGGGAGCGTAGCCCCCCTCGTGGCTATCCTTTGGCCATGGCCGACGCCCCCGCCACGGAAGGCTCCTACGAGATCGCCTGTCCGCATTGCAACAAGACTTTCGAGGCGGAGCTCATGACCGGCGGCTCCGACCGGCACGTCGGGTTCAAGTGCCCGCACTGCCGGTTGTTCGTCGCCTACGAGCGGTCCGGCGCCGACGGCGAGGAGCAGGAAGCCCCTTAGTCTCAAGCCGTCGCGTCCGTAACCCGATAGAGGGATCGTGGCTGCGGACGCTCGTACCGACCTCGCCCCTGCCCGGGCGCTCTCGCTCGCGTGGGTCCGCGTCACGCCCGTCCAGGTCCTCGTCGCCGTGGTCGCCGCGAGCGCGATCGCCCGCACGTTCGTCGGCTGGCTCCGCGCGGCGCCGATCTACTTCCCCGACGAGTACATCTACTCGGAGGTCGGGCGCTCCATCGCAGAGCACGGCCGCCCGCTCGTCCGCGGCGGCTCGGCCCATTTCCCCGCGCTCCTGCAGCCCCTGCTGACCGCGCCGGCCTGGCTCTTCGACGACGTCGCCACGTCGTTCCGGACGATTCAGCTGATCGAACGCGGTCGTCATGTCGCTCGGCGCCGTCGCCGTCTTCTGGCTCGCGCGCCGGCTCGGGCTTTCACCGTGGGTCGCGGTTGCGTTGGGCGCCTTCACGGTCGCGATCCCGGACATGCTCTATTCGAGCTGGATCCTCGCCGACCCGTTCGCCTTCCCGCTCGTCCTTGCGGCAATCGCTGCGGCGACCGCCGCCCTCGACCGCCCGACCAAGCGGGCGCAGTTCGCCTTCGTCGCCTTCGCCGGCCTCGCGACGTTCGCGCGCGTCCAGTTCGTGGTCCTGCCCGTCTGCTTCGTCGTCGCGCTCGCGATCGTCGGCCTCCGCGAGCGCCGGTTCAAGCAGGCGCTTCGGGAGCAGAAGCTCGTGCTCGGGCTCCTCGCCCTCGGCCTCGTCCCCGTTTTCGTCGCCGGCCCGACGAAGCGTGCTCGGCTACTACGACAGCGTCGTCAGCCTCGACCTCTCGCCCCTCCCGATCCTGCGCTGGATGGGCGCGGACGGGATGCTGCTCCTCTACTCGTCTGGCTGGGTGCTCGTCCCCGGCGCGCTGATGGGCCTTGCCCTCGCGCTCTGGAAGCCGCGCTCGCGCGGGGAGCTCGGGTTCGCCGTCTTCGGCTCGCTCGTCGCCCTCGCCGTCGTCTTCGAAGCGGCGCTCTACGCCGCCAACGGCGCCGACCGGATCCAGGAGCGCTACTTCTTCGCGATCCTGCCGCTGATCGGGCTCCTCTTCGCGCTCTACGTGCGCCGCGGATTCCCGCATCGCGTCCCCACGCCCTGATCGCCGGCGCCGCGCTCGCGCTCTCCGCGCGGGTCCCGCTCGCTGGCTTCTCCGCGGCGGACGGGAAGAGCAACTCGCCGCTCCTCCTCGCGGTGGGCATCTTCGAGCAGAAGGTCGGCGACGTCGGGCTCGCCTCCCTCCTCGGTGGCGATCGTCGTGGCCGGGCTCTCCATCGTCGCCGCGGCGACCGGCTTCTTCCCGCGCATCGCAATGCCGCTCCTGGTCGGGCTTGCCATCGCGGGGAGCTGCGTCGCCTCGATCGGCGCCGTCTCCTTCGGCCACCAGGCTGCGGCAACGTCTACGACACGACCCTCTGGCCCGACGCGTCCTACGTCGACCACGCCGATCTCGGCGAACGTGGCGCTCCTCGCCGCCCCGTCCAACGACCGCGGATTCACCACCGAGCAGCTCTTCTGGAACCGCTCGATCGACCGCCTGCTCGTGCTCCCCGATGCGTCGTCGCCCGATGCGTTCGCGTTCGAGCAGACCACGGTCGGCGACGACGGCACCATCCTCATCGACGGCAAGCCGTACACGGGCCCGCTCCTCGTGGATTCCTACGCGCGCGACAGCGGAGCTCCGGGGCGCAGAGCAGGTCGCGCGAACGCGCATCTACCGGCTCTGGAAGCCGGCAGGGCACCCCGCGCCTCTCGCTCTACGTCGTCAACCGCTTCTACGACGGCTGGCTCGGCCTGACCGGCTCCATCAAGCTCTGGCCGGACCAGGGCGAAAAGCTCGCCGGCCGCCTCGACCTCGCCCTCAGCGTGCCGCCCGACCTCATCGAGACCGAGATGCGCCTCAAGCTTCCGGACGGGAGCGTCAAGGAGATCGACGTGAAGCCGGGCGAGATCGTGCCCATCAGCATCCCCGTCTGCTCCTCGGGCCCGTGGTCGGCGGCCTACGAGGGCCCGGTCAGCAACGAACTTCGGCGAGCGGCTCGTCACGGTGCGCATG
>CAVYAJ010000008.1:0-29061 GCA_963766155.1 uncultured Actinomycetes bacterium
GATCACTCAGTTTCGGGTCTGCATCCGACGACTAAAACGCCCTATTCGGACTCGCTTTCGCTACGGCTCCGTTTCCTTAACCTTGCCGTCGAACAGCAACTCGCTGGCTCATTATGCAAAAGGCACGCCGTCACAGAACAAGTCTGCTCCGACCGCTTGTAAGCACACGGTTTCAGGTACTATTTCACTCCCCTTCCGGGGTGCTTTTCACCTTTCCCTCACGGTACTAGTTGACTATCGGTCGCCAGGGAGTACTTAGCCTTACGGGGTGGTCCCCGCGAATTCCGACCGGGTTTCTCGTGCCCGGCCGTACTCAGGTACCCGTCCAGGAAGTCCAAGTCGTTTTCGCCTACAGGGCTATTACCTTCTGTGGCGCGAGTTTCCACCCGCTTCGACTAACGCTTGGTTTTGTAACTTCCCGACCCGCCGGCAGACGGATCAAGACGGGCCCTACAACACCTGAATGACAACGGCTGCCGCCTGTCACATCACTCAGGTTTGGGCTCTTCCCCTTTCGCTCGCCACTACTCAGGGAGTCGAGGTTTCTTTCCTTTCCTCCGGTTACTAAGATGTTTCAGTTCACCGGCTTGCCTTCCACTGCCCTATTTTATTCGGCAGGGACACGCGCGCACTACCACGCGTAGGTTTCCCCATTCGGACATCCCGGGATCAACGGATGGTCAGCTCCTTCCCCGGGCTTTTCGCAGCCGCCCACGTCCTTCTTCGGCTCCTAGCGCCAAGGCATCCACCGTGTGCTCTTAGTCTCTTGATCATCGAAGAACACCGTTGTTGCCGCTATGGAGTTTTCAAGGTGCACGCGCCAGATGGCGCCTCGCTGAAAGGCCGGCAGGGCCGGTCTCTCAAAACTCAACAGCGTGAATTTGGTCGAGGTCGACGTAGTTCTAGGCGACCCGAGTCATCCGGACGGCCACTGCCATAAAGGCAGCACTGCCATCGACAGGCTCGGGAGCCTCCGGAGTAATTGCTCCGGATTCCCTAGAAAGGAGGTGATCCAGCCGCAGCTTCCGCTACGGCTACCTTGTTACGACTTCACCCCAATCACCAATCCCACCTTCGACGGCTCCCTCCCTTGCGGGTTAGGACACCGGCTTCGGGTGTTACCGGCTTTCGTGGTGTGACGGGCGGTGTGTACAAGGCCCGGGAACGTATTCACCGCGGCATTGCTGATCCGCGATTACTAGCAACTCCGCCTTCATGAAGGCGAGTTTCAGCCTTCAATCCGAACCGGGACCGGCTTTTTGGGATTCGCTCCCCCTCACGGGTTTGCAGCCCTTTGTACCGGCCAATGTAGCACGTGTGTAGCCCAGAACATAAGGGGCATGATGACTTGACGTCATCCCCACCCTCCTCCGGTTTGTCACCGGCAGTCTCCTATGAGTCCCCGACATTACTCGCTGGCAACATAGGACAGGGGTTGCGCTCGTTGCGGGACTTAACCCAACATCTCACGACACGAGCTGACGACAGCCATGCACCACCTGTGCACGAGCCCCGAAGGGCTTACGTATTTCTACGCAATTCCCGTGCATGTCAAGCCCTGGTAAGGTTCTTCGCGTTGCGTCGAATTAAACCACATGCTCCGCTGCTTGTGCGGGCCCCCGTCAATTCCTTTGAGTTTTAGCCTTGCGGCCGTACTCCCCAGGCGGGGCGCTTAATGCGTTAGCTTCGGCACGGACGGAGTCGACACCGCCCACACCTAGCGCCCATCGTTTACGGCGTGGACTACCAGGGTATCTAATCCTGTTCGCTCCCCACGCTTTCGCGTCTCAGCGTCAGTACCGTCCCAGAGAGCTGCTTTCGCCATTGGTGTTCTTCCTGATATCTGCGCATTTCACCGCTACACCAGGAATTCCACTCTCCTCTTCCGGACTCTAGCCAAATGGTTTCCGATGACATCTCGAGGTTAAGCCTCGAGTTTTCACACCGGACCTACATGGCCGCCTACACGCTCTTTACGCCCAATAAATCCGGACAACGCTAGCCCCCTACGTATTACCGCGGCTGCTGGCACGTAGTTAGCCGGGGCTTTCTTCTGGAGGTACCGTCACCCTCTCGGCTATTAACCTGAGTGGCTTCGTCCCTCCTGAAAGCGGTTTACAACCCGAAGGCCTTCTTCCCGCACGCGGCGTCGCTGCGTCAGGCTTTCGCCCATTGCGCAAGATTCCCCACTGCTGCCTCCCGTAGGAGTCTGGGCCGTGTCTCAGTCCCAGTGTGGCTGATCGTCCTCTCAGACCAGCTACCGATCGTCGCCTTGGTGAGCCGTTACCTCACCAACAAGCTAATCGGCCGCGGGCTCATCCTCGGCCGGAGGCCAAAGCTACCTTTTCTCGCCGCCCCGTAGGGCAGAGAGGCCATCCGGCATTAATCCGGGTTTCCCCGGGCTATTCCGGTGCCGAGGGCAGATTACCCACGTGTTACTCACCCGTTCGCCGCTGTCCCCAGCCCCGAAGGACTGGTTCTCGCTCGACTTGCATGTGTTAAGCGCGCCGCCAGCGTTCGTCCTGAGCCAGGATCAAACTCTCCGTGAAGTTGTTCGCATTCGGTCCGAAGACCGGTTGCTGACTTTCAGGATGAGCTTGAGCTCAAAGTCCCCTCGATGAGAGGAGACGGGTTCATTTAGACCTCGGCCACGCCGAAGCGCTGCCGAGGGTCTCGACGTATTTCACGCTGTTGAGTTTTCAAAGACCGCGCCCGGTTCGGGCTACCCACGAAAAAGGCCTCCCGCGCGGAGGCCCTCCAGAAGTCGATACCACCGTATCAGCTTCGCTCGAAGGGCTTCTCCAGTTGTCTCGCGGGTGGACTCTTACGTGCGCAGCCGTTTCCGACAGCCGACGCATGATAGCAGCGATCGCCTGAGCGTCAAGAAACGCGAAGCCTGATGAATTGCCGCTTCCCGGCCTGTAGAAGCGCCCCCTCCAGGGAGGCTCGCGGCACGTCCAGAGCGGTCACCGGCTCGCCATTCAGGCGCACGCCGCCCTGGGAGATCCGCCGGCGGGCCTCGCTCGTTGACGGTGTGAGCCCGAGCTCGGCGAGGAGTGCCGGGAGATGGACGGGGTCACCGGCGGGGATCTCCGCCTCGGGCACCTCGTCGGGAGCCTGGCCCTCACGCACCACGCGAGTGAAGTGCGCCTCCGCCTCGCCCGCCGACTCTTCGCCGTGCGAGCGGCCGACGACGAAGCGCGCAAGCGCGAGCTTGGCCTCCATCGGATCGAGCGTGGTCGGATCGACCTCCGACTCCATCACGAGGCGGTAGTACTCCGGCAGGGCCTCGTCGGAGATCCGCATCGTCTTACCGAACTGCTCTTCGGGAGGCTCCGCGAGCCCGATGTAATTGCCGAGCGAGGCGCTCATCTTGCGCCCGTCGGTGCCCATGAGGAGCGGAGTCGTGAGCGCGACCTGCGGCTCGAGCCCGTACGCCTGCATCACGTCGCGGCCGGCGAGCAGGTTGTAGAGCTGGTCGGTTCCGCCGAGCTCGACGTCCGCTTCGATGGCGACCGAGTCGTAGGCCTGCATGAAGGGATAGAGAAGCTCCGACACCGAGATCGGGGTCTTGGCCGAAAAGCGCTGCTCGAAGTCGTCGCGCTCGAGCAGCCGCGCGACCGTGATCGTGCGTGTGAGCCGTACGACCTCCGCGAAGTCGAGCTTGGCGAGCCACTCGCCGTTGAAGCGCACCTCGGTCTTCTCCGGGTCGATGATCTGCGCGGCCTGCTCGAAGTAGCGCTTCGCGTTCGTGTCGATCTCCTCGTCGGAGAGCACGGGCCGCTCCGCCGAGCGGCCGGAAGGGTCGCCGATCCGCCCCGTGTAGTCGCCGACGATGAGGACGCCCGTGTGCCCGGCGCGCTGGAAGGCCGCCATGCGTTGGAGCGGAATGGCGTGGCCGACGTGGACGTCGGGCGCGGTCGGGTCGATCCCGAGCTTCACGCGCAGGGGTCGGCCGAGCGCGAGCTTGCGCTCGAGCTCCCCCTCGGGAAGGACGTCGACCGCGTTCCGGGTCAGCTCGGCGATTCGTGGCGCCATGGCTGCCCGATCATAGAGTCGCCTCCGGTCCGCGACGCCGGGCTAGAATCACGCCCTTCGTGCCGTTCCGACGAAGCAGTCGCCCTCCCAAGCGCCGCAGGATCCGCAAGCTCAGATTTCTTGCGCTGCTCAGCGTCCTCGTATTCGTCTCGCTCGTCTCCTTCGTCTTCGGCCTGGTGAGCGCGATCGCGAGCGACGTCGCGGCGCTCGAGCCCTCGACGAGCAAGCGCCCGCAGCAGCTCGGCTACATCTACGCCTCCGACGGCAAGACCGTCCTTGCCACGCTGCGCGGCGACGAGAGCCGGATCGTCGTGGCGAGCGACGACATCTCTCCGCTCATGAAGCAGGCGATCGTCGCGGTCGAGGACCGCCGCTTCTGGGAGCACCAGGGCGTCGACTACCGCGGCATCCTGCGCGCGGTCTGGGCCGACGTCCAGCACAAGGCGGTCGTCGAGGGCGGCTCGACGATCACGCAGCAGTTCGTCAAGAACACGTACACGCACCAGGAGCGGACGATCAGCCGAAAGCTCAAGGAGGCGGCGCTCGCCTGGCAGCTCGAGCGCAAGTGGTCGAAGGACCGGATCCTCACCGCCTACCTGAACACCATTTACTTCGGGAACGGCGCGTACGGGATCGAGATGGCTGCGCGGGTCTACTTCCACGAGCACGCGCGCGACCTGACCCTTGCGCAGTCCGCCCTCCTCGCGGGCCTGCCGGCGAGCCCCGGCGCCTACGACCCCGCGACGAACCCGAAGGCCGCGCGAGTCACGTCGGCGCCTCGTCCTCCAGATGATGCGCGACGAGGGTCTGATCAGCCTGAAGGAACAGCTGACCGCCGACGCGCAGAAGCTGCCGAAGCCCAAGGACATCCACCTGCCCGTCACGGCCGGCCGGCAGGGCTACTTCGCGGAGTACGTGAAGCAGCAGCTCGTCCCCTACTACGGCTCCGGGAAGGTCTTCGGCGGCGGGCTCAAGGTCTATACGACCATCGACCTCGACCTGCAGCGGCTCGCCGCGGAAGCGATCGACGAGTGGCTTCCGGAACGGGACGACCCGGCCGCGGCGCTCGTCGCGATCGACCCGCGCGACGGCCGTGTGCTCGCGATGGTCGGCGGACGCAGCTACAAGAAGAGCCAGTTCAACCTCGCGGTGCAGGGCGAGCGCCAGCCCGGCTCCTCGTTCAAGCCGTTCGTGCTCGCGACCGCGCTCAGCGAAGGGATCTCGCCGCAGACGCAGTTCACCTCGCAGCCGACCGTGATCAACCTCGGGGACAAGCTCTGGTCGGTGCACAACTACGAGAACTCCTATCTCGGGACGATCGACCTCGTCGACGCGACGACCTACTCGGACAACTCGGTCTACGCACAGCTGACCGCGCAGGTCGGGCCCGGGAACGTTGCTGCGATGGCGAAGCGGCTCGGGATCCAGAGCCCGCTGAACGACTACTTCGCGATCGGCCTCGGCGCCGAGGCGGTGAACCCGCTCGAGATGGCGCGCGCGTTCTCGACGTTCGCGCACAACGGCGTCCGCGTCGACGGCTCGATCCTCGGGAACACTCCGCGAGCGGTGACGAAGGTCGTCGAGGGGAACCGCGTCGAGAAGAACGAGCCGGTCGACAAGCAGGTTCTCGACCCGAACGACGCGGCGACGCTCAACTCCATCCTCCAGAACGTCGTCACGACGGGGACCGGGAAGCGCGCCGCCCTCACCGACAGGGTCGTCGCCGGCAAGACGGGCACGACCGAGAACTATGGCGACGCCTGGTTCGTGGGTTACACACCGCAGCTCGCGGTCGCGGTCTGGGTCGGGTATCCGAACAAGCTCGTCCCGATGCTGACCCAGTTCGAGGGCGGGCCGGTCGCGGGCGGTACGTATCCCGCGCTCATCTGGAAGAGCTTCGTCGAGAAAGCGCTGAAGGCCGAGAACGACCCGCCGGAGAGCTTCCCCTCGCCCGCCTACGAGTCGACGGTCGCGCGCGACGTCGTCTATCGCAACAACCAGTGGCTGCTCGACAACGGCAACTGCCACGACGGGCACCTCGTCACCTACATCGCCGGCTCGGAGCCGACGAAGCAGGCGCCGTGCAAGCCGAACGAGGTGGACGTGCCGCCCGTCGTCGGCGCGAAGCTCGCGGACGCCAAGATCCGGCTCGAGGGCATGCCGCTGACCGTCGAAGTGGTCACCCGCCCCGCGGAAGGAGGCGAACGGCTCGGACGCGTGGTCGCGCAATTCCCGGCCAGGGGCACGTTGTCGTCCTTCGACACCGTGCGTGTGGTCGTGCCGGTAGCGGTCAACGGCCGCATCCCGGACGTGACCGGACTCAGCCTCGAGGCTGCACGGAGGAAGCTCGCCCGCCACCACCTCGCGGGGCTCGTGCAGACCTATGCGGAAGGGAAGCCCGACCGCGTCCTGCAGCAGTTCCCGAAGGCGGGGCTCGCCTCGACCGAGAACATGACGATCAAGCTGGTCGTCGGGCGCTAGCCCGAAAACCGCGCGAGAGATACGCGCGAGCCGGCGAGGCCGTAGCGCCACGGAAGGTCGGCCGCCTGCGTGATCCCGACCCGCGGTCCGGTGACGACTCAGGCTCTCCCTCGCGCTCACGGAGCTCGAAGGGAGGCGGTCGAGCGGCAGTCCGTCGTGCTCCCCCGTCACGGCGAGTGCCTGGCAGAGGCGGCCCGGGCCCGAGCAGAGAAGGCGGGGCTCGTCGAGATCCCGGCGGGCGCGCATCTCCTCGACACCGTCGGCCGGCTCGAGCGCACGGAGGAGCACCGCGGCCGCGACACCCTTCTCCTCGCAGACCAGGTTGAGGCACCAGTGGATGCCGTAGGAGCGGTAGACGTAGGCGTGGCCCGGCGGCCCGAACATCGAGCGGTTGCGCGGCGTCTCGCCGCGGAAGCCGTGGCTCGCCGGATCCTCGTGGTCGTAGGCCTCCACTTCGACGATCGGGCCGCCGACCCCGTCGACGAGCAGCGTGCAGCCGATCAGGTCGGGCGCGACCTCGTGCACGCTCCGCGCGAAGAACTCGCGGCCGAGCGTCACGCGCTAGAAGAGCTGGTCGTCGTCGCTCGGGTTCGCGGTCGCCTCGAGCAGCTTGCGCGCCCGCCGGTCGAGGTCGGCGAGGTCGACCCGCCCCTTGCCGGCGTCTTCGACGATGCGCTCCGCGAGCTTCACGGCGTCGTCCAGGATCTGGACTCGGCCCGCGTCGCGGATGCCCATCTCGCCGAGGATGGAGCGCTCCGTGCGCGAGGCGACGATCGGTTCGGAGATCCCTTCCACCCAGACGCGCGTCCGGCGGCCGTCGCCGCGGTCGCCGCCCGTCAGCGGCTCGAGGGCGTAGATCTTGTCCGCACGCGCGAACTTCCCGAATCCGAGAAAGACCATCTTGGGGGCGCCGTCGGCCATGTCCTGATTATCGCAGGGACGAGGCAAGCGCCTCGGCCACTCGCTCCTGGTCGGCGCGCTCGAGCCGGGTGTGGAACGGGAGCGCGAGCGAGCGGCGGCTCTCTCCTCGGAAACCGGGAACATCCCCTCCTTGTACCCGAACCGCTCGCGCCAGTAGGGCTGCAGGTGGATCGACGGGAGGTACGGCTTCGAGGCGATGCCCTGCTCGCCCAGCTTCGCCATGACGCCGTTCCGGTCGATGCCTTCCGCGACCTGGACGACGTAGACGAACCACGACCGCTTGTGGTCGGCGTCGTCCGCGAGCGGAATCTCGACGCCTTCGATCTCGCCCAGGAGCTCCGCGTAGCGGGCGGCGACCTCGGCACGGAGCTCGAGGATGCGGTCGAGCTTCTCGACCTGCGCGATCCCGAGCGCGGCCGAGACGTCGTCGAGGCGGTAGTTGTAGCCGAGGCGCGAGTGCGTGAGCCATTCGCCCGAGTCGCTGCGTCCCTGGTTCGAGAGGCTCTTCAGGAGCGCCCACTCCTCCTCGGTCTGCACCGCGACGCGCCGCCCTCGCCCGTCGTCATCTGCTTGTTCGGGTAGAAGGCGAAGACCGCAGGCGCGCCGTGCGAGCCGAGCGGCCGGCCCTGGTACTCGGCTCCGAGCGCCTCGCAGGCGTCCTCGATCAGGGCGAGCCCGTGGCGCTCGGCGATCGCCTCGAGCTCGGCGTACTCAGCCGGGTAGCCGAAGATGTCGACCGGAAGGATCGCCTTCGTGCGCGGTGTGATCGCTGCCTCGACCGCGGCCGGGTCGAGGTTCAACGTGCGCGGGTCGATGTCGGCGAAGACGGGCGTCGCGCCTTCGTAGAGGACGCAGTTCGCAGACGCGACGAAGGAGAACGGCGTCGTGACGACCTCGTCCCCCTCCCCCAGCCCGGCCAGGCGCACCGCGAGGTGGAGGCCGGCCGTGCCGCTCGAGACCGCGGCGACATACGGCGCCCCGATCCGTCGGCCAGCACCTGCTCGAAACGGTCGATCATCGGCCCGAGCGAGAGCTGCCCGGAGCGAAGCGTCTCCAGGACGAGCTCCTCCTCCCGCTCCTCGAGCCAGGGAGCGGAGAGCCCGATCTCGGCGGTCAGGAGCCCGCCGGGGCCTTGGCCGCGTACTCCAGCCAACGAGTCCAGCGCTCGTCCCGGCCGCGCACGACGTCGAAGAAGGTCGACTGGATCGCCTTCGTCACCGGGCCGGCGGGCCGATCTCGTGGTCGTCGATCGCGCGCACCGGAGTGACCTCGGCGGCCGTCCCCGTCATGAAGACCTCGTCCGCGAGGTAGAGGTCGGAGCGGATCAGCGGGCCCTCGTGCACCGCGTAGCCGTGCGCCTGGGCGATCTCCATCACGCTCGCGGGTGATCCCCGGGAGGATCGAGGTCGAGAGGTGCGGCGTCGAGATCATCTCGTCCTTGACGACGAAGATGTTCTCGCCGGAGCCGTCGGCCACGAGGCCCTCGTCGGTCAGGAGGATCGCCTTCGCATAGCCGGCGTTCGTCGCCTCGATCACGGCGAGCATCGAGTTCAGGTAGATGCCGGTCGCCTTGGAGACGTGCGGGATCGTGTTCGGGCCGACGCGCTTCCAGGAGGAGACCTTCGCGCTGATCCCCTGCGTGAGCGCCTCTTCGCCGAGGTACGCGCCCCACGGCCAGCTCATGATCACGACGTCGACCGGGTTCGAGCGCGGGTGCACGCCGAGCTCGCCGTAGCCGTAGAACGCGATCGGACGGATGTAGCACTCGGCGAGGCCGTTCGCCCCGATGAGCTCGAGCGTCGCCGCGCGCATGTCGTCCACGCTGAAGGGCAGCTCCATGTGCAGGAGCCGGGCGGAGTTCTCCAGCCGCTTCAGGTGGTCGGTCAGCCGGAACACGGCCGGGCCGTCGTCGGTCTCGTAGCAGCGGATGCCTTCGAAGACCCCGGAGCCGTAGTGGAGCCCGTGCGCGCCGACGTGGACCTTCGCATCGGCCCAGTCGACGAGCTCGCCGTTCATCCAGATCTTTTCGGTCTCTTGCACGGGTTCTAATCCTAGGTTACGCGTCGTCCGCGACGGCGTCGACGGAGCGCGCGCGTGTGAGCCGGACGAGATCGAATGGGGCGATCGCGAGCACGTGCTGGTGCGAGCCCGCCCCTGTCCAGACGACCTCGTGCAGGAGCAGCTCGTTGTCGACGAGGATGGTCTGGATCGCGGGCAGCGGGAACGGAGCGACAGCGCCAGGCTCGAACCCGGTCGCCGAGCGGACCTCGTCGGGCCCTGCGATCTTCGCTTTCTCGCACGGGACCGCCGCCTCGACCTTGGCGCGGTCGGCGCGCCGGTCGCCTCCGACCATGACCAGCACCGGCTTCCCGTCGCAGACGAAGACCAGCGACTTCACGATCTGCGCCAGGTCGCAGCCGACCGCCTTCGCTGCGTCCTCGGCGGTCAGGGTGCCCTCGGGAAACTCCTCGACACGGGATTCCACGGCCGCCTTTTGCAGGAACTCGGCCACCCGCTCGACCGGCTCCGGCCAGCTGCTCAAGCTTTGCTCAAGTCGATGAAGCGAACATCGGTGAAGCCCGGCTCGGCTTCGACGCGCTCGAGCACCTGGGGCTCCGGGACGCTGTCCAGTGTGAGCGCCATGAGGGCGCCCTTCGCGCTCTGCGAGCGCCGCGAGACGGCCATGTTGGCGATGTTCACATGCGCCTCGCCGAGCAGGGTGCCCAGCCGGCCGATGCGCCCTGGCTGGTCGTCGTTCACGGCGAAGAGCATGAACGGGGCGAGATCGATCTCGATCTCGTAGCCGAGCGCGCGCACGAGCCGCGGCTCGGCGTTGCGGCCGAGCGGCGTGCCCGCGACGACGACCTCCTGCTCGCCCGCGACCGCCGTCACGCGGACGAGGCTCGTGAAGTCGCGGGAGCCCGCCGGCGCTCCTCGGTCACCTCGATGCCGCGCTCGGCCGCGAGGAGCGGCGCGTTCACGTAGTTGACCGCCTGCTCGACCCGGCCCTGGAAGGCGCCGTTGAGCGCCGCAACGGTGAGGAGCCGCGTGTCGTGCTCGGCGAGCTCGCCGAGATAGGCGAAGTCGAGCCGCGTCGGGCTCGAATCGGCGAGCTCGCACCGCGAGCGCTCCCAGCTTCGCGGCGAGCGGCAGGAACGGGCCGAGGAAGCCGACCTCGTCCGCGGCGACCGCGGGGACGTTGACGGCGTTCGTGACCACGCGGCCCTCCAGAGCGGCGGCGACCTGCTCCGCCACGATCACTCCCGCACGGTCCTGTGCCTCCTCGGTGGAGGCGGCGAGGTGCGGCGTGACGACGACGTTGTCGAGCTCGAGGAGCGGCCCGGAGTACGGCTCCTCGGAGAAGACGTCGAGCGCGGCGCCGGCGACCTTGCCGGAGCCGAGCGCCTCGACGAGCGCCTCCTCGTCCACGAGCTCGCCACGGGCGGCGTTGACCAGCTTGATCCCGTCCTTCGCCGCCGCGAGCTCCTCCCGTCCGATGAGCCCGTGCGTGTCCTCCGTGAGCGTGAGATGGAGCGAGGCGAAGTCGGAGGCCGCGAGGAGCTCCGCAAGCGTCTCGACCCGGTCGACGCCGAGCTCGGCGAAGCGCTCGGCGCTCACGTAGGGGTCGAAGGCGAGGACCTGCATGTCCAGGCCCGCGCGCGAGCCGCGCCACCTGGCGCCCGATGCGGCCGAAGCCGACGAGGCCGAGCGTCTTCCCCGCGAGCTCGTGGCCGGCGAAGCGCGAGCGGTCCCAGCGGCCTTCCTTGAGCGCGGCGTGGGCCTGGGGAATCGAGCGCGAGAGGCCGAGCAGGAGGCCGAGCGTGTGCTCCGCTGCCGAAACGATGGTGGACTCCGGCGCGTTCGCGACGACGATCCCGCGCCGCGAGGCCGCGTCGAGATCGACGTTGTCGATCCCGACTCCCGCCCGGCCGATCACCTTGAGCTTCGTGGCTTTTTCGATCAGGCCGGCGTCGAGGTGAGTGCCGCTGCGGATGATGATCGCGTCGTAGTCGCCGATCCGCGCTGCGAGGTCGCCGTCCGCGTCCACGTCGACGTCGAACCGCTCCCGCAGGAGATCGATCCCCGCCTCGGCGATCGGCTCCCTGACGAGGACCTTCAAACCGATACAGGCTCTGCGAACGCCTCGAGCGCCGCAGTGACGGCCGCGGAGCGCTCGATGTCCGCCCCGGCTTCGGCCATCGCGAGCTCGAGGGCCGCGAGCGCCGTCGTCACGTCGAAGACGTCGATGTAGCCGATGTGCCCGAAGCGCACGATCTTCCCGCGTAGCTCGCCCTGCCCGCCGATGATCGTCACGCCGGAGCGCTCGCGCATCGAGAGGACGATCGACCCGCCGTCGATTTCCGCGGGCATCTTGATCGCCGTCACGACGGCCGAGCGGTCCTCGTCCGGCGAGAAGAGCTCGAGCCCCATCGCCTTCACGCCCGCGCGCGCGGCGCGACCGAGACGCACGTGGCGCTCGAACGCGGCTTCGAGCCCGTCCTCCAGGATCATCCCGAGCGCGACGTCGACGCCGAGGAAGAGCGAGATCGCCGGCGAGAACGGGTTCTCGCCTTTCTCCTGGGCGGCGCGGGCGCGCTCCCAGTCGAAGTAGTAGCGCGGAGAGGTCGCCGAGCGCGAGGCTTCGAAGGCGGCCTCGGAAACGGAGACGAACGCAAGGCCGGGCGGGCTCATGAGCGCCTTGTGCGAGCTCGTGATGACGACGTCGAGGCCCCACGCGTCGGTCTCGAGCGGCACAGCCGCGAGACTCGAGATCGCATCGACGACGACGAGCGCGTCCGAGCCCGAGATCCGCTCTGCGATCGACTGGACGTCGGAGACGACCCCGGTCGAGGTGTCGGAATGGGTCAGGAAGACGATCTTGGCTCCGCCCATCTCCTCGAGCTGCGCGGCGACCTCGTCCGGATTCGGCGATTCGCCCCACGCGTAGCGAAGGTGGGTCAGCTTGCAGCCGTACACCTCGGCCTGGGCCGCGAAGCGCTCGCCGAAGAAGCCGTGCGACACGACGAGCACGGGGTCGCCCGGCGAGCAGAGGTTCTGGAAGACCGACTCCATCGCGCCCGTGCCTGCCGAGGTGAGGTGGACGATCTCGTTCTCCGTGCGGAAGACCTGCTGCAGCCGCTCGGTCACGCGCTCGAGCGTTCCGCGGAAGTCCGGCGAGCGGTGATGGATCATCGGCGCGGCCGTCGCGGCGAGCACCTCCGGCGGCACCGGCGTCGGGCCCGGAGTGACGAGGTAGCGCTTCTCAGGCATCTTCGATGAGACTAACTGACGCTATGGAGGCATTGCTTGCATTCGCGGCCGCGCTCCTCGCGCTCCGACTCGCGGGCGACCTGCTGGGCCGCTGGAGGACGCGCAGAGCGCCGCAGCTCGCCGCGTGGTCGGCCTCGCTCCTCGCCTACGCGGCCGCGTCGGCTGCCCTCGCCTGGGGCGCCGCGGCCGGCTGGGACGACCGCTCCTTCCGCGTCTACTACCTCTGCGGGGGCCTCCTCACGGCGCCGCTCCTCGGCGTCGGCTCGCTGCTCCTCTCCGGACGGCGCTGGGCCGCACCAGCCGGCTTCCTCTACGCCGGGCTCGCGGTCGGGATCGCGCTCGCGGTCCCGCTGACTGCGCCGGTCACGGGCAGCTCGATCCCGGTGGCGCAGGAGCACCTGGACTTCTGGCCCGCCCGTCTCGTCGCCATCCTCGGGAACTCGCTCGGGACACTGGCGGTGGTCGTGATCGCCCTCTCGACGATTCGCCGCCGGCCCGTCGGCAACGGCCTCATCCTGGCGGGTGTCGCAGTCGCGGCCACGGGCAGCGCCGTCGCGGGGCTCGGGGCTGCGCCGACGGCAGTCTTCATCGCCGCGGCCGCGGTCCTGCTCTACGCGGGCTTTCTCTTCTCGAGCGGCGAGCGGGTTTCGCTCAGCCCATCACGCCGAAGAGCTGACCGAACAGCTCGTCGAGCGGCTTCGGGCTCGTCGGCGGGCTGAACGAGACTTCCTCGCCGAAATCGGAGAGCTCCACGGTGACCGAGAAGGCGCCGTCGGACGACTCGAGCTCCTCGGAGTCGAAGTGGAGATCCTTCGGCGGGTCGAGCGTGAGCTCGAGCTTTCGCGGCAGGGCATCCTCCTGCCCGACGTCCACGACGAGGTGGCTCGTCGCCGCGACCTTGTCGAAGAGAGCACGGTCGTTCGCCGTCAGCTCGGATGCCGCCGTACTCCTCGACGAGGTTCGCGAACGTCTCGGCGCGCAGGCGGCCGTCGAACTCCCACGTCGAGGCACCGCCGAGGTCCGGGCCCTGCGCGATCTCGCCCTCGAAGAGCTGGGTGAAGAGCTTGCCGAGGCTCGCCGGGGTGGTCAGCTGCGAAGAGCAGCTCGCCGTTTTCCTCGCCGGCCATGTCGAGGGCATCGGCGACGCCCGCGTCCTCGTGGTACCAGACGCCCATGAACCGGACGTAGACGTCGTGCTCGTCGGCGAGCACCCGAGCCCCGAGCGTCCCGCCCGGGAAGCTGAGCTGGAGGTCTCCGGCGAGCGCAGAGGTGGAGACGTCGCCCTCGAAGTGGATTCCGACCTGCGCGTTGGTGCCCATGATCGCCCCGGCCTGGGCGTCGACGACCACGTGCGCGCTTCCGGCCTCCGCGAGCGCGGTCAGCGCGTCCGCGGCGAAGGACGCCTGGCCCGGAGGCGAACCGCCGCCGAGCTCGTCGAAGCGCTGCCCGCAGCCCGCCGAGCCGAGGATGACGACGAGCACGGCGAGAAATGCGAATGCGGAGGCGAAGCGGCCCACGGAGCCGATATCGGCCGGCCGGCTCGCGGTCCGGAGACTAAAAGGGGTGCCTAGAACGTGAAGCGGGTGGCGCTCTCGGGATAGTCGCTCTCGCGCCAGGCAAAGGCACGCTTGGGCACGAGCGCGTAGACGACCGACCCGGGATCCTCGAACTTGATCTCGAGGGTGTACTTCTCGCCGTAAGCCTTGGCGAGGACGTCGAGATCCTTCCGCGCCGTGACTTCTTCGACCTCGCCCTCGAAGATGACCACCTCGTCCCCGCTCTCCAGGTGGACGACCGCAAACGGGTTCGCAGCGAGATTCAGCCCCTTGCGAGACCCTCGCGCAGTCGAGAAGAAGAAGGCGCCGTCGTGCCAGAGGCCCCAGATGGGCGCCGCGTGGGGTCGCCCGGACTCGGACGCGGTCGCCACCCAGTAGTTGTGGGCGCGCTCGAGCCGCTCGGCCGCCCAGTCCCACTGGAGCAGGCCGGCGCCCTCGTCCGCAGCCCAGATCCCGTAGCTCTCGTGGAAACGGGGCCGGCTTGCCTCGGGCGTGCTCACGACGAGAGCTTCTCGCGCAGGCGTTCGTTCACGACCCTGGGATCGGCCTTGCCGCCCGTTTCCTTCATCACCTGGCCGACCAGGAACCCGAGCACGCCTTCCTTGCCGGCTTTGAAGGTCTCCACTTGCGCCTCGTTCTCGGCCAGCACCTTGTCGATCACGGGATCGAGCTCGGAGGCGTCCGAGATCGTGGTCTCCCCGAGGTAGTCGTCTGCGGAAAACCCGGGGTCGCCGCTTCGTTCGAGCGCCTCGGTGAATGCCGCGCGCGGGATGCGTTCGCGCTCGGCGATCAGTTTGCCGAGCTCAAAGCCGTTCACGGACTCGGGGTCGACGCCCGTCGCCGCGAGCGGGTTCATGACGACGTTGGCCACGGTGCGCCGGTCGCCGGAGACCCGCTCGTAGAGGCTGTCGCGGCCGCTGGCCACGAGCCCTTCCGCGAGGTCGAAGCCGATCTCCGCCTCGAGCCGGCGGATGCGCGCCGAAGGCAGCTCGCCGATGTCGTCCATGGCCGACGCGATCATCTCGACGGGCGGCTCGACGGGAACGAGATCGGGCTCCGGGAAGTAGCGGTAGTCGTGCGCCTCCTCCTTCGAGCGGAGAGGTGCGATCGAACCGCTCGCCGGGTCGAAGTGGAGCGTCTCCTGCTCGACCTCTCCGCCGGCCTCGTAGATCTCGATCTGACGGCGTACCTCGGCCTCGATGCCGTCCGCCACGAACTTGAAGGAGTTCATGTTCTTGAGCTCGGTCTTCGTGCGGAAGCCGGTCTCGCCGGCCTGCCTAACCGAGACGTTGGCATCGCAGCGAAGCGAGCCCTTCTCCATCTCCGCGTCGGAGATGCCCAGCTCGACGACGGTCTGGCGCAGGAGCTGGAGGAAGCGCCGTGCCTCGTCGGCGGAGCGCACGTCCGGCTCCGAGACGATCTCGACGAGCGGCGTGCCGCCGCGGTTGAAGTCGACGAGGGAGTACTCGGCGCCGGCGATTCGCCCACCGCTGCCCCCCACGTGGATGGTCTTGGCCGCGTCCTCTTCGAGGTGCGCGCGCACGATCCCGATCACGCGGTCACCGTCGGGGCCCGGCACGACGAACTTCCCGCCCGCGCAAAGCGGGATGTCGTACTGGGAGATCTGGTAGCCCTTCGGCAGGTCCGGATAGAAGTAGTTCTTGCGGTGGAAGAGCGCGTGCGAGGCGATCTCGCAGCCCAGCGCGACGCCGAGCTTCACCGTCCACTCGATTGCGCGCTTGTTCGGGACCGGCAGCGTCCCCGGGTGCGCGAGGCACACAGGGCACGTGCGCGTGTTCTCGGGCTCGCCCCAGACGTTCTCGCAGCGGCAGAACATCTTCGTCCGCGTCTTCAGCTGGACGTGGATCTCGAGGCCGATGACCGGTTCCCACTCAGCCACGGAGGCGCTCCGGGACGAAGTCGAACGCGAGGGCCTGCTCGAGCGCATGGCCGGCGCGAAACATGAGGTTCTCCGAGAACTGCGGGCCGAGGATCTGCAGGCCGACCGGGAGTCCTTCGGAGAGGCCGCAAGGAATCGAGAGGCCGGGCAGGCCGGCCATGTTGGCGGGGATCGTGAGCAGGTCGGAGAGGTACATGGCGAGTGGGTTCTCCGCCTTCTCGCCGATCTTGAAGGCGACGGTGGGACTCGTCGGGCTGAGCAGCAGGTCGAAGTCCTCGAACGCGGCGGCGTGCTCCTGCGCGATCACCGTCCGCACCTTCTGGGCCTGTCCGTAGAAGGCGTCGTAATAGCCGGCGGAGAGGGCGTACGTGCCGACGAGGATGCGCCGGCGCGGCTCGGGGCCGAAGCCCTCCCAGCGCGTGCGCGAATAGAGGGCCGTGAGGTCGCCGTCGCCGGCGGCGCGGAAGCCGTAGCGAACGCCGTCGTAGCGGGCGAGGTTCGAGCTCGCTTCCGCAGGCGCGACGAGGTAGTAGCAGGCGAGGCCGTAGTCGACCGAGCGTGGCAGGCGACATTCCCCCACCTCCGCTCCGAGGTCCTCGGCGAGCTTGATCGCCTTGGCGACGGCTTCGCTCACGCCGGGCTCGATGCCCTCGGCCTCGTTCAGCTCCTTGGGAATGCCGATGCGGATGCCCTTCAGATCTTCGGTCTCGGGGATCGCCACGGGCTCCGGGAGCTCGACCGTCGTCGAGTCGCAGGCGTCGCGGCCGGCGATCGTCCCGTAGAGGCGCGCACAGTCGCGGACGGTCTTCGTGATCGGCCCGACCTGGTCGAGGCTCGACGCGAAGGCGACGATGCCGTAGCGCGAGACCGTGCCGTAGGTCGGGCGCAGACCGACGAGGCCGCAGAGCGACGCGGGCTGCTTGATCGACCCGCCCGTGTCGGAGCCGAGGCCCCACGGGGCGAGCCCGCCTGCGACCGCGGCGGCGGTGCCGCCGGACGAGCCGCCGGGCACCCGCTCGGGATCCCAGGGATTCTTCGACGGGCCGTACGCCGAGTTCTCGGTGGACGAACCCATGGCGAACTCGTCCAGGTTGGTCTTGCCGAGGAGCGGCAGCCCGGCCTCCTTGACCCGCGTCGCAACGGTGGAGTCGAAGACGGGGACGTAGCCCTCGAGGATGCGGGAGCCGGCTGTGGTCGGGACGCCGCGCGTGGTGATGTTGTCCTTGAGCGCGATCGGGACGCCGTTTCCGGACTCGCCGACGACGTGCAGGTAGGCGTGGAGCTCGGAGTCGCGCTCGCCGATCGCCTCGACGTACGCACCGGCGAGCTCGTCGCCGGAGGCCTCGCCGGACTCGAGGAGCCCGGCGGCTTCTTCCGCCGTGAGGCGAAGGGTGTCGATCATGGGGCGGTTCCTAGGGGCCACCCCACGCCACCACCCGCTTTCACGCTAATGCGGAAAAACGCACTCGGTGGCGCGCGGAAAGTCAAGAGATCGATGAGACGTCACGACCCGACCGCCGGGACGCGGAACGCCCCGCCCACCGGGTCCGGCGCATTGGCCAGAGCATCGTCTGGTGAGAGCGACGGCCGCGACTCGTCCTCCTGCCACACATTGATGACCGCCAGCGGATGGGAGGTCGGCTCGACTTCCGAGAGGTCGAGCTCCGCGACTTTCCCCACCGCTTCGAGGATCGCGCCGAGCTCGTCCCGCACGCGGTCGACCTCGCCCTCGGGAATCTCGAGGCGCGCAAGGCGCGCTACGTGCAATACGTCTTCTTTCGTGATCGCCATACGACCTCCGAAGCCTCCGACACTGCCTCCAAAGAGACGGGCCCCGTTGAAGGGGGCCCGTCAGCGGCTTGCTCGAACTTCGGGCTAGATGACCGAAACGTTCGCCGCCTGCAGGCCCTTCTGGCCCTGAACGACCTCGAACTCGACGCGCTGTCCCTCCTGGAGAGACTTGTAGCCGTCCATCGTGATGGCCGAGAAGTGGACGAAAACGTCCTCGCCCTCAGCGCGCTCGATGAAGCCGTAGCCCTTCTCGTTCGAGAACCACTTGACGGTGCCTTCTGCCAACGTGTTGCCTCCTTCACAAACAAACGACGGCCCGGCAACGAGCCGCCGCGTAGCTACTAAACACCGCAACGTGCTGCGGCGCCATCAATGTAGCGTCAGTCCAGGGGGAAGGCAAGCTGACCCGCCTGGTAGCGGGCGGCCTTCACGGTGTTGCGCAAAAGGGACGCAATCGTCATCGGCCCGACGCCGCCCGGGACCGGCGTGAGGAGGCCTGCTTTGTCCCGTACGTCCTCGGCCACGTCGCCCACGACCTTGCCCTCGACCCGGTTGATTCCGACGTCCACGACGGTCGCCCCCTCCCGCACCATGTCGCCGGTGATCATGGCCGCGCGCCCGACCGCGGCGACCACAACGTCTGCCTCCCGAACCACCGCTCCGAGGTCCCGCGTGCGGCTGTGGCAGATCGTCACCGTCGCGTGCTCGGCCAGAAGCAATAGCGCCATCGGCTTGCCCACGATGTTGGGACCGCCCCACCACCACGGCCCGCGCGCCGAGGAGCTCGACCTCGTACTCGCGGAGGATCTCCATGATCCCGGCCGGCGTCGCCGCGACGAAGGTCGGTGTCCCCTGGAACAGGTGGCCGGCGCTGAACGGATGGAAGCCGTCGACGTCCTTGATCGGCGTGATGGAGCGGATGATGCGGTCCTCGTCGATCTGCTCGGGGAGCGGCAGCTGGCAGAGGATCCCGGTTACGCGCTCGTCCGCGTTGAGCTCGGCGACGAGCCGGAGAAGCTCCTCCTCGGTCGTCTCGGCCGAGAGCTTGTGGTCGAACGGCTCGATCCCGACCTCGCGGCACGCTTCCTGCTTCCGTTTGATGTAGATCTCCGACGCCGGGTCCTCGCCGACGAGGACCGTGGCGAGGCCGACCGGATGCGGGAGCCCGGCGACGTCCTGCGCGACCTCCGCGCGTACCCGCTCGGCGAGCGCTTTGCCGTCCATGAGGACAGTCACGGCGCGAAACGTTAGCCTGCCGGGGCAAATGGAGTCAGAACAGCTACCTCCGCTCGAGCAGTCAGAGGACCGCTCGGCCTACGAAGGGGTCCTCCGCTACTACGAGCTGGCCAAGCGCGCCGAATGGCAGGTTCGCGACCTGCCGTGGAACGAGCATGCCGCCCGTGCCCGAGTACAAGGGCAGCCCGCAGAAGGTGGCGCGACGCCAGGACATGTGGCGTTCGGTCGTGACGCAGCAGCTCCAGGCGGACGAGCTCGCCGTCGAGATGGCGACGCAGCTCTTCCGCATGGCCCCCGACCCCGAGGCGAAGCTCTACTACACGACGATGGTGCAGGACGAGTCGCGCCACACCGAGGCGTGGCTCCGGCTCGTCGATGCCGCCGGCGGGCGCGGCGAGCCCGACCCCTATCTGAACGAGCTCGCGAAGATGCAGATCGATGCGGACACCCTCGAGGAGAAGGTCGTGAACATGCAGGTCTTCTACGAGCGTCTGATCATCCCGCGCTTCCGCCTCATCGCCCGTTCGTCGCGAGGCACCGTGCTCGAAGACCTCTGCAACCGGCTCACCGTGGACGACGGCATTCACCACGGGTCAGGAATGGCCTACGCGCGCGTCCTGATCGAGCAGGCGCCCGAGAAGACCAAGAAGAAGATCGTGGAGTCCTCGAACAGGATGCTGCCGATCTTCGCCAAGCACGCCCTGTGGAGACCGAAGGCGCGCGAGCTCGTCGGAGCGCTGATGCGGGACACCGACGTTCGGCGGCTTCGCGAGGACCTCGAGACCGGCGTGCGCCTCGCGACGTCGCTCGGCCTCGACGTCTCCGACGTCCAGATCCCGTCCTGAGCCCGTCGTCCCGCAGCCGCTGGCCGCGCAAGAACGACTCCGAGTCGATCCGCGCCCGACAAGACTTGCTCGGCCTCGACGGCGCCGTCACCGACCACGACCTGTCGCCGCTCGCCAAGGCCACCGAGGCGATCACCGGAATCGCGGTCGTCCCGGTCGCGGTCGTCGGCCCGGTCGAGCTCGAGCTCGGCGACTACGAGCTGGAGGAGCCCGAGGGCCGGCTCGTCGAGCGCGGACGGCGTCAGGACTCCGTGCTACGTGCCGCTCGCCAACACCGAGGGCGGGCTCTCGATCTCGCTCTTCCGCGGGGCGAAGGCTGCGGCCGAGTCGGGCGGCTTCCGCACCCACGTCCTCCACGACCGCGTGACGCGGGCATCCGCGTTCGTGTTCGACTCCACCGCCGACGCGGTCGCCTTCTCCCTCTGGGTCGAAGACCAGGTCGTCCCGATGCGCGACTGGCTCGCCGGCGAGCCGATCGGGGGGCTCTCGAAGCACGCGAAGCTGCGGGAGCTCGAGACGCACGTCGTCGGGCCGGTCTGCCACGTGCTCTACGCGTACACGACCGGCGACGCGGTCGGGATGAACATGATCACGCGCAACTCCTACGCCCTGAACCAGGGCTTCGTGCTGGAGAACGCGCCAGTTAAGCCCAAGCGCACAGTCCTCGAGGGAAACATGGGCGGCGACAAGAAGCCCTCACACCGCTACTTCGAGCGCGGCGGGCACGGGAAGACAGTGATCGCCGAGTGCACGCTCACGGAGGAGGCCGTTCGCCGAGTCCTGAAAACCACGCTTGGACGACCTCGCCGACCTCGCCTTCGTCGGGACGCACGGCGCCGTCGCGTCCGGGATGCAATCGGTCGCGTTCACGCCGGCGACCGCGATCGCGGCACTCTTCATCGCCACGGGACAGGACGTCGGCATGGTCGGCACGAGCTCGATGGCCCATGGGACGGCGTACAAGGTGGACGGCGGCCTGCACGCGACGATCCGGCTCCCGGGCCTCGAGGTGGCGACCATCGGAGGCGGCACGACCCTCCCCTCCGCCAACGCCTGGCTCAACCTGCTCGACTGCGCCGGAACGGGGAAGGTCTACCGCTTCGCGCAGATCGTCGCCGCCGCGACGCTGGCGCTCGAGATCTCCGCGTCGGCGGCGATGGCCACGGCCGGGTCGGAGAACTTCTACAAGGCCCACTTCGAGCGGGGCGGCCTCCGCTGAGCCGAATTCCGCCGCACCACGACCCTTCGTGTTGGGGCTGTGGCGACAACCCGGACGGCATCCACCTCCCTCTCCCCACGGAAGAGGGCATCGACCGCTACGAGGCGACGTTTTCCTTCGGCGAGGGCCATCAGGCCGCGCCGGGAATCGTCCACGGAGGCCTTGTCGGCGCCGCACTGGACGAGGCGTGCGGCCTCCTCGCCACGTGGCACCGCTTCCCGGCCGTGACCGCCCGGATCTTCGTCCGCTACCGCCGGCCCGTGCTCATCAACCGCGAGCTTGCGATCGCCGCGTGGGTGACCGAGAGCCGCGGGCGGCGCATCCACATCGACGGCGACCTCCGACTGGACGGGGAGATCCTCGCCGAGACTCGCGGCGCCTTCCTGCACGTGCCGCTCGAGCACTTCCTCGCGAGCCCGGAAGGGCGGGCCGCCGGCAAAGCTTGGCGGCAGCGACTTCACTCCGACGGGGAATAGCGCGCGAGTCGCATCGGACGATGATGCGACGCGTATGGAGCGATGTGAGGGCTATTACCGTCTCGAGAACCGACGCTGCGACCGCACGGCAACCCGGGATGTGCGGGCGGCAGACGGGCAGTACTACCAGGTGTGCGAATACCACTCCCGGCAGACCTGGACTGCAAGCGTGGCCCATTGGCACGGCGACACGGAGCTCCGATCCTCCGCGCCGACACCTGTTCGCCCCTCGCCGGCCCGGCCGCGATCCCTTTCGCTGAGCCCGGCGGACTAGGCTCGGGCGGCGGCCCAAGCCGCCGCCTCAGCCGCTCGACTGACGCATTCCTAGCCGGAGGTCCAGGGTGTCGCCTGCCCCGGCCTCCTACTCTGGGATTTCCGGATCCGACCGCACCTTCGCATTGCTTTCAGGCCGAGCCGACGCGACATTTCAGCCCCTTCCGTACGAGGGCGGCTCGCGGCTGAGGGATGCCGAACGCGCTCTGGCGCGCATCCCGGTTGCGGTTTGGCTTCTCGGAATCGTCGCCCTCTCGGCGATGTTTCGCTTCTGGCTCGCGCGCTCCAGCCCGACCCCGTGGATCATGCCCGACGAGTACATCTATGCCGAGCTGAGCCGCAGCTTCGCCCACACAGGGCACTTCGCCGTCAACGGCGCCGGCATGGCCACCTGGAGCTACGGGCCGCTCTATCCGGTGCTGATCGCGCCTGCCTGGCTCCTCACCGCGTCGGCGACCCAGGCGTACGCCGCCATCCAGCTGATCAACTGCATCGCGATGTCGACCGCCGCGGTGCCTGCCTATTACCTCGGGCGCCGCGTTCTCGACAAGCAGCTCTCTTTCTTCCTCGCAGTGCTCACCGTCCTCGTGCCGTCGATGGTCTACTCGAGCAAGGCGATGACCGAGAGCCTGGCGTATCCCGTCTTCCTCGTCGCCGTCCTCGCACTCACCGCCGCGTTGGAGCGCCCGACCCGGCGGACGCAGGGCTTCGCGCTGCTCGCAATCGGAGTTGCTCTCCTCATGCGCGTGGAGATGGCCATGCTTGTCCCGGCGTTCCTCACGGCAATCGTCCTCGCCGGCGCTCTCGAGGGTGGCGGCCGGAGGGCCATCCTCGCGCGGCTCGAGCCGTTTCGCCTGACGCTCTACACGTTCGGCGCGCTCGCCCTCGCAGGTGCCGCCTGGTCGTTCGTGCGCGGGTCGGACGTCCTCGGAGCCCACGGGCACTGGCTGCACGTCTTCGACCTGCTGTCCCTCCCGCGCTGGCTCCTCATCTACATCGGCGAGCTCGACCTGTACGTCGGCATCGTCCCGTTCGCAGCATTTGTGCTCATGTTTGCGCTCGCTCGGCGACGAGACTTGCTGGATCACCGCGCGCGCGCCGCGGTCGCGATCGCGGGCTCATGCTTCTTCTGGTTCGTGCTCCTGATCGCCACGTACTCGACCCAGCCGCGGGCGACCCCGGCTGTACACGACCGGTACGTCTTCTACGTCGTGCCGCTCGTTCTGCTCGTCTTCCTGCTCTGGATCAGCCTCGGAGCGCCGCGGCCTGGAAGGCTCGCGCTGGCCGCCGGCGCGGTCGCCTTCGTCGCACCGGCCGCCATTCCCTTTGCCGACTTCTTGAACGGCCGCGCCTGGGGTGTCTCCTCGAGCACGGTCGCGCTCGTTCCCTGGGGCTTGCTCAAGCCCTTGCTAGGCGCGCACGGTCAGCTACTGGCTGTCGTCATGGCCTTCTCCGGGGTGGCCGTTGCCCTCTTTTTGCTCGTCAAACCGAAGCATGCATACCTTCTGCGGCTCGTCGTCATCCTGAACTTCCTCTTCATCACGCTCTTCGTCCTCGCTGCAAACACCGTGGTCGCCGAGAAAGCGAATGCCCGCTGGGTCGCTCCCGACCCCAATTGGGTCGACGAATCGGTTGCGCCCGGCGCCAACGTGATCGGGATCTGGGCCGAGCCCGGGGATGGCCCAGTGACACGCAAGGTCTGGGACCGCTGGAGCGCGCTCTTCGAGACACAGCTCACCAACACGAGCGTTGTCCGTATCTATGCGTACGACGACGGATTCGACCTCGTTTCCCTCATGTATCCGTTCACCGGTGAGGCGATTCGAGGCGCCAAGGGGTTGCTGGGTGAAGCAGGCACGCCGATCACGGCCGACTACGCCGTCGTCGGACCGGAACTCTCGCTGGCCGGTACCACGATCGCTAAGGACCCCAGCTCGGGACTTCTACTCGTAAAGCTGGCTGGGTCGGGTCCGCAGTTGCGCTAGCGATACCGGCGCATCGCGCCCTGCGCGATGAGGATGACCCAGATCGAGGTGAGCAGCGCGTAGACGAGCGCCGGGAGCCCGACGACGAACGTGATCACGATCGCCCGCGTGAGCGGCGAGACGCTTGCTTCGACGAAGGCGTCGATCGCCGGGACGAGCGCCATCCCGATGACCATCGCGATGCCGACATGGACGAACGCAATCACCATTCGGCCGGGCGCGATGCCGGGGAAGCGGTTGTTGATCCAGAGGGCGATTGCTCCTGCCCCAAGGGCCAACGCGACGAGAAACTGTGTAACCGTCATTGGAACCTCGTCCTCTTATCGGACGGCGACGAGGAAACCTATACTACCCGGACGTCGAGGTCCCCTTAACCCACGTTCGGGGAAGGAGACCGCGACAGTCGAGAAGAGGCTAGGAGGAGCGCAAGGCGGTCGGGATCCGCGAGAGCGCGAGCGAAACCCGGGGCACGAGACGCGGCGTGACCGCCCCGTAGTCCGCGTACTCCGGAAATTCTCGCCCGAGTGCCTGCTCCTCGAGCCGCATCCTGACCGCCTGGGCCGCGTAGAACGCGACGAGGACGAGGAGGTTCCAGAGACTCGGGGCTCCGATCGACAGGCCCGCGACGGCGCCGAGCTCGCCGAGGTAGACGGGATGCCTGACGAACCGGTACGGGCCCCGTGTGACGAGGCCGCGGGCCTCCGGAAGGATTCCGAAGCATCTCCCGAGCGCCAGCACGGACGCCAGGAGCCAGATGTAGCTCGCAAGGGCGACGAAGTCGCCGGCCAGGACGAGACCTGTGCTGTTTCCGGAGGGCTGCCGGAGCGCGAGCAGCAGGCCCAGCGCTGCGGCACAGGCGATGAACGCAACCGGGTCCCGCGACGGACGGCGAGACTCCGGGCGAACGGCGATGAAGAACGTGAACGCCGCGATTACGGCCGTCTTGAGAGCCCAGTAGCCCACGACGGCCCAGGCACGTGTCGTTCCCAGATCGAGCGCCGTCTGCAAGCGATCGAAGGTGCTGATCGCCGTCGCCGCGGTGGCCGCGCCGAAGAGAGCGCTGACGAGGACCCGGCTCACTTGAACGCGTCGAGGAAGTCGAATACCGCAGGGCCGAGCAAGATCACGAACATGGCCGGGAAGATCAGGAAGACGAGCGGGAAGAGAATCTTCACCGGCGCCTTCTGAGCGCGCTCCTCGGCCGCCGCACGCCGGCGCTTACGCATCTCGTTGGCAAGCGAACGGAGGATGTCGCCGATCGAAACTCCCAGCGCTTCGCCCTGCGTGACCGCCCTCACGAACGAGCGCATCGCGGGTGTGTCCACCCGAACGAGCATGTTGCGGAGCGCCTCCTCCGTCGTAAGGCCCATGTTCTGTTCCTGAAGCGTCAGCCGGAGCTCCTGCCCGAGCGGGACCCACGATTCGCTGGGACGCGACCTGGAGCGACCCGGCGAAGCCGAGGCCAGCCTCTACCGTGACGACGAGAAGGTCGACGAGCTCCGGGAGCTCGTAGTCGATCTCCTCGAGCCGATATCGACCTCTACGGTTGACGAGGATGAGCGGCGCTCTCCAGCCGAGGTAGATCGAGACGATGAAGCCAATGACGACGATGATCTTGGAGAACCCCATCGTTCCGGAGAACCAGATCCAGGCGGCGGGGAACGTGATCGCCGCCAATGTCTGATAGCCGATGAAGCGTCTCTGGGGTCATCCCGTAGAGGCCTGCCGCCATCAAGTGGTTGCGCACCTCCTGTTCCCGATTGCCGGCGAAACGGCCGGCAACGACCGACCCCACTGCTCCGGCGATGTCATCGAGCGCCCCGCGCATCGGCGAGCTGTCTTCCGCCGCTTGGGCCGAGTCGGCCGAGCGCGAGTAACCGTAGGAATCGATCTTTGCGATGTTCTCGACCGTCCGCATCCGCGGCATGTTCACTGCACGGGCAACGAGGTAGAAAGCCCAGCTTGCGAGAGCGAGGCCGATCACGAGGGAGAGCAGCACCGGGCCTCCTAGACCTTGATGTCGATGATCTTGCGAATGACGAGAGATCCGGCCGTGACCATCATGGCCACGAAGACGAGGAGGATCCGGCCGGCCGAGTGGTGGTAGAGGGGCTGGATGTAGTCGGGATTGAGGACCGTGATGACTGCGAGTAGAAAGATGGGCAGGCTGGTGAGGATCCAGCGGGACATGCGGCCCTGGGCGGTGAGAGTCCGCACGAGCCGGCGCAGCTCGAAGCGCTCGCGAACGGTGTCGGCGACTCGGTCGAGCACCTCGGCCGTGTTCCCTCCGGTCTCTTGCTGGAGCGCCGCGACGAGCCCGACCTGCTCGAGATCCTTACTCTCCATCCTCTGAGCGACGACCTCGATCGCGTCCTCGAGCGAAACGCCGAGCTGTTCGTCTGCGATCACGCGCCTGAATTCCGACTTCGAGGGCTCAGGTGAGTCCTCGACGACGACCGAAAGCGCCCCGACGAGGCTGTGGCCGGCCCGCAGGGCGGAGGCGAGCACCTGGAGGTTGTCGGGAAGCTGCTCCGCAAAGAGCTGGCGCTGGCGGGCTGCTCTCTGTCTGACCACCGCACGAACCACGAACGGGATGGCGAGCGCGAGGAGCGCGACGATTGGTCCGCCGATCCACCAGAGAAGGTAGAGCGCGAAGATCGTCCCGCCAATCGTCCAGAACAGAAGCCTCGCGGGCGGGATCCCGATCCGGCCGATCTCGAGATCCTGCTTGAACCGCTCCCACCAACTCCATCCCTGGAATGACTGCTCGGCGCGATCGAAGAGCGGTTCGCGCTGCTGCTGCCGCGTCGAGGCGGTCGGTTTTCCCAGGGGGAGTGAGACGAACTCGGCCAGGCGGCCCCTGACGCCCTTGGTGCGAGGCCGGAGAGGACGTGGAAGGCCAAGGCGATCAGGAGAGCCACCAGTACGACAGTCGTCAGCATCCCGACGCCCGAGCGCACGAAGCGTTCCAGCTCCGACCGCTCGAACGGTTGCTCGCCGGCGGAAACGCTTGGGGAGGCGTATCCCGCGGTGACGACGCCCGGATAGCCCTCGACCGTCACCGCAACGAAGACCTTCTTGTTCGCCGGTGCCGTCGACTTGTAGCGGATCAGATACTCGCTCGCGAGCCGCGATCCCAATTGCCCGAAAATGGGCTCGAGATCCGACGGGCGCCGGGCTTCCGAGTACTGTCCTCCAGCTTGGCGGGCGAGATCTTGAAGCGCAGTCGGGTCGAATGCGCCGAGCGCAGCCCGACGGTGAAGACGCGCACGCCTGCAGCCTGCGCGGCGCTGCTGACCTCTTCCAGCGACTGCCCGCTTCCGTGTCCGCTCCGTCCGAGAGGACGACCACCGAACGCACGGTGACGTTCCCGTCCTCGAGCATCGACACCGCTTGGCCGACCGCGTCATACAGATGCGTGTCGTGCGCGAGGGTCGGGGAAGCGGCAAGAACCGCGTCGATGGCCTCCGAGTCAGTGGTCAGTGGAAGCGCAACGTTCGTCTTCTTGTTGAAGGTCACGATCGCGAAGGACTGTCCCGGCTGTCGATTGTCCGCGAACGCCCGTGCCGCCGCGGTGGCACCGGCGATCGCGTCTCCGCGCATGCTGTTGCTCGCGTCGATGACGAGCACGACGCCGAACTGGCCCGACTGGGCCGTGCTGGCCGGAACGACGGTGACGCCCTTGACGATCTTCCCGTTCTCCCTGACGACCACCGCCCCTGGCGGGAGGGTAGGCCTCCGACGGCAGACTCAGGACATAGGCGCGATCCGGGAACGCCGTCCCTCCCGTCGGACGGAGGTGCAGGCCGCTTGCCTCCTGGGCGCCCGCTGCCTGAACGGAAAGCGCGGTCAGGGCAGCCGCGGCCACGAACACGATGGAAAGGCGGCGCAAGCTCACCCGATCCTGGCCGTTTCCGCCGGAACCCGATTCGGCCTGCCGTCCATGAAGAGGCCGACCGGGAGGCTGATGCCTCGCTTCTCGAACTTGGAGAGGAAGGTCGGCCGTAGACCCGTCGGGCGGAGCTGCCCCACCACGACGCGCTTGCTCGTGATCTCCTGGACTGTACTCGAAGATGTCTTGCAGCGTGATGACCTCGGACTCCATCCGCTGGACCTCGGTGATCGCCGGACCGCCGGCCGCCGTCCTCGAGGCGCTCGAGATGTACGACGAGGTCGAGTGCGGAGGCAACTGCTGCCGAATCGCCCGCATCGGCAGGTCGTAGCCCGCCATCAGCACCATCGTCTCCATGCGGGAGAGCGCATCCCGCGGCGTATTCGCGTGGACGGTGCGAGCGAGCCGTCGTGTCCCGTGTTCATGGCCTGGAGCATGTCCAGGGCCTCGGCGCCGCGGACCTCGCCGACGATGATCCGGTCGGGCCGCATGCGCAGGGAGTTGCGCACCAGGTCGCGGATGGTGATCTCACCCTCGCCCTCGATGTTCGTCGGCCTCGCCTCCAGCCGGACACGTGATGCTGCTGCAGCTGGAGCTCGGCGGCATCCTCGATGGTGACGATGCGCTCGTCGTCGGGAATGAAGCTCGAGAGGGCGTTCAGCAGCGTCGTCTTGCCGGAGCCCGTACCGCCCGAGACGAGGACGTTCAGCTGGGCGCGCACGCAGCGCTGGAGGAACTCGGCCGACGCCATCGATGAGCGTCCCCAGCCGGACGAGGTCCTGCGAGATCGAGCCGCTTCTTCGAGAACTTGCGGATCGTGAGGAGCGGGCCCCTCGAGGGACAGCGGCGGGATGATGGCGTTGACACGCCTGCCGTCCGGCAGGCGGGCGTCCACCATCGGCGACGGACTCGTCGATCCGCCGGCCGACCTGGGCCACGATGTTGTTGATGATCCGGCGCAGGTGCGACTCGTCCGTGAAGCGGACCGTCGCTCGTAGAGCCGGCCCTGCGCTCGATCCAGACGTCGTACGGGCCGTTGACCATGATCTCCGTCACGCTGTCGTCGGCGAGCAGCCGCTCCAGCGGCCCGAGGCCGAGGATGTCGTCCGCGATCTCGGCGGCAAGCCTCTCGCGGTCATCCCGGGCAAGTCCCTGCTCATCGGCCAAATGGCGGCGG
>CAVYAJ010000009.1:0-13056 GCA_963766155.1 uncultured Actinomycetes bacterium
CGGTGCTGTGGCTCTAGTAGAGGTCAGCGGGCTGGAGTTCACCTATCCCGGAGCGAGCGCAGCCGGCTGCTCGAGGACGTCTCGCTTCGGCTCGAGCCGGGCGAGGTCGTCGCGCTGCTCGGCCCGTCCGGCTCGGGGAAGTCGACGCTTCTGCGCTCGCTCGCAGGGCTCGTCCCTCATTTCCACGGTGGGCGCTTCGCAGGCAGCGTGCTCGTGGCCGGGATGGACACCCGCAAATCGCGGCCGGCCGCGCTCGCCGGGACGACCGCGGCGTCTTCCAGGATCCCGAGGATCAGGTCGTGATGGCGCTCGTGCGGAACGAGGTCGCCTTCGGGCTCGAGAACCTCGGGGTGCCGTCGGCCGAGATCTGGCCGCGGACGGACGAGGCGATCGAAGCGGTCGGTGCTCTCCACCTGGCCGAGCGGCGCACGTCCGAGCTCTCCGGTGGCGAGCTCCAGCGCGTCTGCCTCGCCTCAGCGCTTGCGCTTCGCCCGAGGCTCCTGCTCCTCGACGAGCCGACGTCGCAGCTCGATCCCGAGGCGGCCGAACGTTTCCTCGCCCTCGTCGACGAGCTTGGCGCGACCACCGTTCTCTCCGAGCAACGCACCGGGAGGGCGCTCGGCCTGGCCGACCGAGTGCTCTTCATGGAGGGTGGCCGGATCCTCGCCGACGCCGTGCGCGATGACGGGCTTGCCTGGCTCGCAGAGCACCGCCCCCACTACCTGCCGCCGATGCCGAGCCTTCGAACACCGCCTCCGGGGGCGACGCGGTCTGCCGCCTCGACGGCATCAGGTTCGCGTACCGGGGCGGCGCAGATGTTCTCGGCGGCGCTTCCCTGGAGGTCCGCCGCGGCGAGGTCGTCGCGCTGGAAGGGCCGAACGGATCCGGAAAGACGACGCTGGCGAAGATCGCAGCCGGACTTCTCGAGCCCGATGCCGGCACCGCCTGGCAGACGGGCGGGCCGGCTATCTGAGCCAGGATCCGGGCCGTTACCTCGTTCGCGATCGGGTTCTCGACGAGGTCGCCCTGGGAGTCGGCGGCGACCGGGGGCGGGCGCTCGCGGCCCTGGAGCGCGTCGGGCTGGACTGGGCGGCAGAGCGCCATCCGCGCGACCTCTCGAGCGGCGAGCGCGAGCGGCTGGGGCTCGCCGCGGTGGCCGTCACCGAGCCCGATCTTCTCGTCCTCGACGAGCCGACGCGCGGGATCGACCCGGACCGCAAGGCGGAGATCGCCGAGTGGCTCTCCGAGTACGCGGCGGCGGGGCGAGGGGTCCTCGTGGCCACCCACGACCGCACTTTTCCCGTCGACCGTCGCGTGTCGCTCCAGAAGGAGGCGCTCCTTGCCGCATAGGGTCACGCTCCTCGCAGCTGTGGCCGCACTCGGCGCGGGCGCCTGGGCCGCACTCGACCCGGACCGCGGGGGTCTCGCGGTGCTGCTCGCGGGGATCGCCGTGTTGATCGCGGGCGCCGGGTGGCTCGAGGGCGGGACGGAGTCCGCCAAGGACCTGACTCTGATCGCCACGATCGCGGGCGTCGCTGCGGCCTCCCGGGTTCTCTTCGCTCCGGTCCCGGGAGTTCAGCCGGTGACAGTGGTCGCGGTCGTCGCGGGGACCGCGCTCGGCCCGCGGCGCGGCTTCGCGGTCGGCGCGCTTGCCGCGCTCGCGTCGAACTTCTTCCTCGGCCAGGGCGTCTGGACGCCGTGGCAGATGCTCGCGTGGGGCTTCTGCGGCGTCGTGGGCGGGTTGCTGCCGAAGGCGCTCCGCGGCCGCTGGGCGCTCGCGGGCGTCTGCTTCGTGCCGGGCTCGGCTTCAGTCTCTTCATGGACGTCTGGGAGTGGTACGCGTTCTTCCCGCATACGTGGGCTGCCCTCACGCTGCAGATCGCCCGCGGCTTCCCGTTCGACATGGCGCACGCCGTCGGCAACGTGATTCTCGTCCTCGCCGCCGGGCCGGAGCTCCGCCGCGTGCTCGAGCGCTACGAGCGGCGAACGCGGGTCGAAATCGCCTGGGCCTAAAATCGGGCGCATGGCCCGCGCAGCCATCCTCACCGTCGGAAACGAGATCGTCTCCGGCGACACCGAGAACACGAACGCGTCCTGGCTCGCACGGCGCCTCGCCAGTCTCGGCGTCGAGGTGCGGCTGATCGCGGCGGTACGCGACGAGATCGAGGAGATCGCCGCCTTCCTCCGCGCCGAGGCGCCGGGGGTCGAGCACGTCTTCGTGACGGGCGGCCTCGGAGGGACTCCCGACGACATCACGCGCGAAGGCGTTGCGGCCGCGTTCGGCCGGGAGTGCGAGGAGATTCCGGAGGTCGCGGACGTCCTCCGCGCCCGGTTCGAGCCGCGGGGCCTCGGCGACTACGCCGCGCGGTGGGCCTGCCTGCCTCGCGGGGCCGAGCCGCTCATGAACCCGCTGGGGGGCGCGCCCGGCTTCGTCGTCGAGAACGTCGTCGTCCTGCCCGGCCTGCCGAGCGAGATGGAGGCGATGTTCGAGACCGTCGCCGACCGGCTTCGCCGGCCGGCCGATCGAGACCTGGCGCCGCAGCTACCGCACGGGGGAGGGCCAGATCGTCGGCGTCCTCGAGGAGGCGACGCGCCTCCATCCGGAGGTCACGGTCGGGAGCTACCCGCGTTTCCTCGACGACGGGCCGGAGGTGACCGTCGTGCTCAAGTCGGCCGACGAGGAGGCCCTCGCCGCCGCGACCGCGTGGGTCGAGTCCGCCTTGGCCGATCACGCGGCTCGCTAGGCTGACGTCGTGGCCGTCACGTCGCCCGATCAGTACCTCGCAGACCTGAATCCCGCCCAGCGGGAGGCCGTGCTCGCGACCGAGGGGCCGGTGCTCGTAGTCGCGGGCGCCGGCTCGGGGAAGACCCGCGTGCTCACGTACCGGATCGCCCATCTCGTGTCGGCGGTCGGCGTCAAGCCGCAGGAGATCCTCGCGATCACCTTCACGAACAAGGCGGCGGGGGAGATGCGGGAGCGGCTCGAAGGCGTCCTGGGCGGGATCGCCCGGACGATGTGGGTGATGACGTTCCACTCGGCCTGCGGGCGCATCCTCAGGACCGAAGCGCCCAAGCTCGGCTACCGCTCGAACTTCACGATCTACGACCAGGCCGACCAGGTGCGCGTCGTGAAGCTCTGCCTGGAGGAGCTCGAGCGCGACCCGAAGCGCTTCGTCCCGCGCGGAATCCACTCGCAGATCTCCAACGCCAAGAACCTGCTGATCACCCCCGACGACTACAAGGCGCGCGTCTCGTCCTTCTACGACCAGACCGTCGCCGACGTCTACGAGCTCTACCAGGGGCGGCTCTTCGCCTCGAACGCAGTGGACTTCGACGATCTCCTCATGCTCACCGTGCAGGTGCTGGAGCGCTTTCCCGAGGCGCGCAACCGCTGGCAGAAGGCCTTCCGCTACGTCCTCGTGGACGAGTACCAGGACACGAACCATGCGCAGTACCGGCTGCTGCAGCTCCTCGCCGGCGAGCACCAGAACGTCTTCGCCGTCGGCGACCCCGATCAGTCCATCTACGCCTTCCGCGGCGCGGACATCCGCAACATCATGGAGTTCGAGCGCGACTTCGGCGGGGCGAAGCAGATCGCCCTGGAGCAGAACTACCGCTCGACGAACGCGATCCTGCGCGCGGCGAACGCGGTCATCTCCGAGAACCGCGAGCGCAAGCCGAAAAACCTCTGGAGCGAGCTCGGCGAGGGCGATCCGATCCGCGTGATCGAGGTCGAGGACGAGCACGCCGAGGCGCGCTTCGTCGCCGCCGAGATCGCCGGCCTCGTCGACGAGGGCTTCGCGGGCTCCGAGATCGCGATCTTCTACCGGACGAATGCGCAGTCGAGGGTGCTGGAGGACGTGCTCGTCCGCCAGGACATCCCGTACCAGGTGATCGGCGGGCCGAAGTTCTACGAGCGCGCAGAGATCAAGGACGCGATCGCCTACCTGCAGGTGATCGACAACCCGTCCGACGCGATCTCGTTGACTCGGATCGCCAACCGGCCGCGCCGCGGGATCGGCGACGCGTCGCTCGCCCGTGTGCGGGCTTACGCGGACGCTCACGGCATTTCGCTCTGGGAGGCGCTCGAGCATCCGGAGGAGGCGGGCTGCGGCGGCGCGCCGCTCAAGGCGATCGACAAGTTCCGAACGCTGATGCAGTCGTCCATGTCCGGCGCGCTCGAGCTGCCGGTGCCCGAGCTCCTCGAGCGTGTCCTCGACCAGAGCGGCTACCTCGAGTCGCTCGAGGCCGAGCGGACGATCGAGGCGCAGGGACGCAGCGAGAACCTGATGGAGCTCGTCGGCGTCGCCCGCGAGTACCAGGAGAGCGCCGACAACCCGAGCCTCTCCGAGTTCCTGCAGCAGATCTCCCTGTTCTCGGACCAGGACGCGATCGAGGAGGAGCGCAGTCTCGTCACGCTCATGACGCTGCACAACGCGAAGGGCCTCGAGTTCCGCGCAGTCTTCCTCATCGGGATGGAGGAGGGCGTCTTCCCGCACTCGCGCTCCATCGAGGAGCAGGGGCTCGAGGAGGAGCGGCGGCTCTGCTACGTGGGCCTCACCCGTGCCCAGGAGCGGCTCGTCCTCACACACGCCGCCGCCCGCTCGCTCTGGGGCTCGCGCGGCTACAACCTGCCGAGCCGCTTCCTCGACGAGCTTCCGCAGGAGGAGATCGAGCGCGACCGGCTGCGACCGTCCTCGTGGACCGGCTACGGCGCTCCGACAGTCACGGTCCGCCGCGACGTGCCGTCCCTCTCCACCGGGCGACTCCGTGCGCCACTCCACCCTCGGGGAGGGCGTCGTCACCGCCATCGCGCCTGACGGGATCGTCACCGTCCGCTTCGCCGACGACGGCGTCGAGCGGCGGCTCATGCTCGACTATGCGCCGCTCGAGAAGGTCTAGTGCCCCACCCAGCAATACACGCCTGCTTCTCGCCCGCGATCACGCTGCGCGCTGCGTCGTCCTCAGTCGCCCCGGTAATGGCAATTACCGGGGCTCCCTGCGTCCTGGCATCGCTTGGTGTTCGCGACCGAGAATCGGGGCAGCATACTGGACGGGGCACTAGCATGGAGGTCCGGCGGGCAGAGCGGTGAGATCCTGGCCGGCCTCACGCCGGTCTCGCACTACTTCGGGAGCGTCCCTGCCGAGGAGAACGTCCGCCGTTTCGAGCGCGTTCTTCGGTCGGAGCGCATGCACGTGGCCGAAGAGGACGGGAAGATCGTCGGCGGCGCGAGCGCGTTCGAGTTCCAGTTCACGGTGCCGGGCGCGATCGTCCCCGCGGCGGGGGTGACGATCGTCGGCGTGCTGCCGACCCACCGCCGCCAGGGGATCCTCACCCAGCTCATGCGCGCCCAGCTCGACGACATCCACGAGCGCAGCGAGCCGGTCGCGTGCCTGTGGGCCTCGGAGGAGACCATCTACGGGCGGTACGGGTACGGGATGGCTGCGCTCTGCGGCGACATCGAGATCCTGCGCGTCTACGGCGGCTTCCGACGACCTCCCGAGCACGGAGGCACCTTCCGGCTTCTTTCCTACGAGGAGGCGCTCGAGGTGATCCCTCCCGTCTACGCCCGGGTCGCCGCCGAGACGCCGGGGATGTTCGCGCGGCCGCGCGAGTGGTGGGAGGCCCGCGTACTGCACGACTCCGAGGCCAGGCGCGACGGTGCGGGCGAGATGGTGCGCGTCGTCCTCGAGCGCGACGGCGAAGGCATCGCCTACGCCATCTACCGGCTGAAGATGGGCTTCGAGGCCGGCAGCTCGACCGGCGAGGTGCGCGTGCTCGAGGCGATGGGCGTTTCGCCCGAGGCGACCGCCGGGATCTGGCGTTTCCTGCTCGACATCGACTGGATGGACAGCGTGCAGGCGGACATTCTGCCGGTCGACCACCCGCTCTTTCTGCTGCTCGAGCATCCGCGGCGTCTTCGCTTCCGGCTCACCGACTCGCTCTGGCTCCGGCTCGTGGACGTTGGCGCGGCGCTCGCGGCGCGCTCCCTCGAGGGCGATGTGGTGCTCGAGGTGGGAGACGCGTTCTGTCCCTGGAACGACGCGCGCTACTCGCTCGACGGGTCGAAGACGATGGAGGACGCCGACCTGCGCCTCGACGTCTCCGACCTCGCGACCGTCTACCTCGGCGGCTTCACCTTCGCGCAGCTCGAGCGTGCCGGGCGCGTCGAGGAGATCACGGAGGGCGCGATTGCCCGCGCCGACGCTGCTTTCCGCACCGACCGGGCGCCCTGGTGCCCGGAGATCTTCTGACGCACCGCGGTCGGCCTCTTCGCTACTATCCGCCGCGGTGTTCGCCCGGTTGGCCCTTGCGGGCCTTTTCCTTTTCGGCCTGCTCGCGGCTCCGGCAGGCGCACAACTCCCCGAACCGGTGGAGCGCGTGCCCGACCGCCAACTCTTCTTCGTCCCCCTGAACGGGAATCTCGGCTCGCCGTTCGGCTATCGCTGGGGCCGCATGCACGAGGGGATCGACATCGAGGGCTGGGCTCACACCGACGTCCATGCGGCCATGGCGGGAACGGTGACCAAGGTCGGGTGGCTCAGGAACTACGACGGCTTCGGGCTCGTGATCAAGGTGCGCCACACCGACGGCATCGTGACGATGTACGCGCACCTGGCGAAGGCGCTCGTCCGCCCGGGAGACCGGGTCGCCGAGGGCCAGCTCATCGGCAAGGCGGGCTGCACCGGCTCCTGTACGGGAGTCCACCTGCACTTCCAGGTGTGGGTGAACGGGAAGCTGACCGACCCGCAGCGGTACCTCGGGCAACCGCGTGCGCTTGCGCTAGCGGTTGTGGTTCACGATCTCGACGGAGTTGCCGTCGGGATCGAGCACATAGGCGCCGTAGTAGCCGGGGTGGTAGATCGTCCGCTCGCCCGGAGGCCCGTCGTCGGTGTACCCCGCCTCGGTCAGAGCGGCGTGGAAGGCGTCCACGGTCGCGTTGTCGTCGGCCGGGAAGGCGAGGTGCACGTTCTCCGTCGGCTCGCCGGACAGGACCGAGAACGACCCCGTCCCGCCCGCGAACATGGCCCGCTGGGGGGAGTCGAAGCGCAGCTCGAAGCCGCCGAACGGCGCGACGAGCTCGTAGAAGTGCTTCGAGGCCGCCACGTCGCGCACCCTGATCCAGAGGTGATCGACTGTCCCGTCGTCGCGCAGCTTGTCCTCGTAGTGGACGGCCTCGGCGCTCAAGCCGTCGGGGTCGAGGAGAAAACCGCCGTAGTAATCGTCGCCGTATTCGGGCCGCGGCCCCGGCTCGCCGTCGCTCCGATAGCCCGCCTCGACGCCGGTGCGCCAGAACTCGTCGACCTTGTCGCGTGAGCCTGCCGGGAAGCCCACGTGCAGGCGCCGCGTGATCAGCTCCCCCTCGCGCGCGGCCGCGAGTGACCAGTCGTCCCACTCGGGGAGCTCGTCGCCGTGGGTCTTCTCGATCCCGAGGACCGCGAGGACGGTGTCGTAGAAGCGCTCAGACGCCTCGTGGTCGGTGACTCTGATGGTGACGTGGTCGAAGATGGAGCGACTATGCCTGAACCCGGGCATCGGTAGTCTGGGGCGCATGGAGAGGCGATCGCTCGGCCAGGGCCTCGAAGTGTCCGCAATCGGGCTCGGCTGCATGGGAATGTCCGAGTTCTACGGCGCGCGCGACGAGCAGGAAGCGCTCGAGACCATCCATCGCGCGCTCGACCTCGGCGTCACCTTCCTCGATACGGCCGACATGTACGGCCCGTTCACGAACGAGAAGCTCATCGCCCGCGCGATCGCCGGCCGCCGTGACGAGGTACAGCTCGCCACGAAGTTCGGAAACGCGCGCGGCGAGAACGGTGAATGGCTCGGGATTCGAGGCGATGCGGACTACGTGCGCCAGGCATGCGAGGCCTCGCTCGAGCGCCTCGGCGTCGACCACATCGACCTCTACTACCAACACCGCGTCGACAAGAGCACCGAGATCGAAGAGACGGTGGGGGCGATGGCCGAGCTCGTCGAGGCCGGAAAGGTGCGCCACATCGGACTTTCCGAGGCATCGCCCGAGACCATTCGCCGCGCGCACGCCGTTCACCCGGTCACGGCGCTCCAGACCGAGTATTCGCTCTGGTCGCGGGATCCCGAGGACGAGATCTTCCCGACGGTCCGCGAGCTCGGCATTGGCTTCGTTGCGTACAGCCCACTCGGACGCGGCTTTCTCTCCGGCAGGATCACCTCGCCGGAGGACCTCGACCCCGACGACTTCCGGCGCAGGAATCCGCGCTTCCAGGGCGAGAATTTCGAGAGGAATCTCGAGCTCGTCGAGCGGGTGCGCGAGATTGCCGAGGAGAAGGCCGTTACACCGGCCCAGCTCGCACTCGCCTGGGTGCTCCGCGCAGGGCGGCGACATCGTCCCGATCCCCGGAACGAAGCGCGCGAGCTATCTGGAGGAGAACGCCCGGGCAGCCGAGGTCGAGCTGAGCGACGAGGATCTGGCTCGAATCGAGGAGGCGTTTCCCAGGGGCGCCACGTCCGGAGAGCGCTACCCGGACATGTCCTCGATCGACCGCTAGCCGCTCAGTCCCGCGGACGGATATCGACCACGATGCCCGTGTTCGCGTCGACCCGGACTTCCTGCGCGCCAACGTCCACGCTGTAGACGGTCCGGTCGCCGAAGTGCTCGAGGTCGACCTGGCCGAGCTCGCCCTGGACGACCCGCTGGGCGGTGGCGTCCGCTTCGGACAGCGACACCGTCGTGTCGGGCAGCAGATCCTTGCCGTCGTCGAGGGAGCCGGGCTGGTAGTAGGCGCCGTCGTCGAATATGAGGCCGCGCACGCCGCCGACCGCGCCCGTCGAGAAGACGAGAGCCAGGGCGGCCGCGGCCGCGAGAGTTGGGAGTAGGAGCCAGCGCTTCACGATTTCCTCCTCGTTGCGGGTGAGCCCACGCTAGCCCGCGCGTGTGAGACGGCGATGAGAGCATGCGAGCGCCCTCTCATCTTTCTCTCATGCGTTCACAATGAGAATCGAGCCATGCGTGTTCTTGATGGTCGAAGACGACGTGAAGATGGCGGGTCTCGTCCGCCGCGGCCTCGAGGAGGACGGGCACGCGGCCGACATGGCCTCGAGCGGGGAGGACGCCGTCTGGATGGCCCAGGCTCATCCGTACGACGCGATCGTCCTCGACGTCATGCTGCCGGGCCTTTCCGGCTTCGAGACCTGCAAGCGTCTCCGCAACGCGGGCGTCTGGTCGCCGGTGCTCATGCTGACGGCGCGCGACGGGGTGGACGACCGCGTCGCCGGGCTCGACGCGGGCGCAGACGACTATCTGACGAAGCCTTTCTCTTTCGCCGAGCTCCTCGCCCGCCTCCGCGCGCTGGTCCGCCGTGGAACCTCGGAGCGCCCGGTCGAGCTCGTCGTCGACGACCTGCGCCTCGACCCGGCCTCGCGCCGCGTCTGGCGGGGAGGCGCAGAGGTCGCGCTCTCGCCGAAGGAGTTCGCGCTGCTCGAGACGTTCATGCGCCGGCCGGGTCAGGTGCTCTCCCGCCTCCAGCTTCTCGAGCACGCCTGGGATTTCGCCTACGAGAACCGCTCCAATGTCGTGGACGTCTACGTCCGCTACCTCCGTGAGAAGCTCGATCGTCCGTTCGACAAGAGCTCGTTCGAGACCGTGCGCGGCGTCGGCTACCGCCTGCGGGAGGAGGCGTCGTGAGCCGCCTCCGAACTCGCGTTCGCCTGGCGCTCTATTTCGCGCTGGCGATGGCAGTCGTGCTCGCCGCTGCGGGGTGGTTCGCCTACGCGCGGGTGAGCGCCGACCTCGGCAGTGCTCTCGACCAGGACCTCCGCGCCCGCGGGCAGGATCTGTCGGCGCTCGTGGCGAGCGGAGGTTCCGTGGCCTCGACGCAAGGCGCGCTGATCGAGAACGGGGAGTCCTTTTCCGAGGTCGTGGACTCCGAGGGCCACGTGCTCGACGCGACGCCGCCGATCGGGCGAAGCCTGCTCTCGCCCGCCGAGCTCGCCGCGGCGCAGAGCGAGCCGGTCTTCACCGACCGGTCTTCCGTCCCCGGCCTCGACGAGCCGGCGCGGATGCTGGCCTTGCCCGCCGTCCGGGACGGGCAGAAGGCCGTGCTCGTGGTCGGTGCGACCAGGGAGAACCGAGCCGAGACGCTCAGCAGCCTCCGCGCGGCTTTCCTGATCGGCGGGCCGATCGCCCTCCTCCTCGCCGCCCTCGGCGGTTATCTGCTCGCCGGCGCGGCCCTCCGGCCGATCGAGTCGATGAGGCGACGCGCGGCCGACATTTCGGCGACCTCGCTCGACGAGCGTCTTCCCGTGCCGCCGGCCGACGACGAGGTCGCGCGACTCGGGGAGACGCTGAACGCGATGCTCGCGCGACTCCAGGACGGCCTCGAGCGGGAGCGCCGGTTCGTCGCTGACGCGAGCCACGAGCTGCGAACGCCGCTCGCGCTTCTGAAGATCGAGCTCGCCCTCGCCTCGAAGCCGGGTCGCTCAGACGAAGAGCTGCGGGCCGCGATCGAATCGGCTGCAGAGGCAACCGACCGCCTCACGCGGATCGCGGACGACCTCCTCTTGCTCGCGCGCGCCGAGCAGGGCGGGCTACGTCTCAAGACCGAGCAAGTGGACGTCATGGACCTCCTCGAGGGCGTCGCCGGCCGCTTCCGCACGCGACCGGGAGATCTCGGTGGCGCCCGGCGACCCGCTCGTCGTCCCGGCCGATCGACTGCGACTCGAGCAGGCCCTGACCAATCTCGTCGACAACGCTTTGCGTCACGGAGGCGGGACGATCACCGTGTCCGCCGTCGCCGAGAACGGGACGGCCGAGCTGCACGTGGTGGACGAGGGCCCTGGGTTCGGCGAGGCCTTCCTGCCGCAGGCCTTCGAGCGCTTCGCGCGCGGCGAAGAGGGCCGCGAGGGGGAGGGGACCGGCCTCGGTCTCGCCATCGTCGCGACGATCGCGCACGCCCATCACGGCTCGGCTCGGGCCGCGAACGCACCCGGCGGCGGGGCGGATGTCTGGATCTCCCTGCCGCTCCACTGACCGGCTACAGTAGGCCCGGCAAGGGCGGTTAGCTCAGTTGGGAGAGCACCAGCTCGACAAGCTGGGGGTCACTGGTTCGAGCCCAGTACCGCCCACCTACGAAAGCCCCGCTTAGGCGGGGTTTTTCTTCGGTCTCGTTCAGGAACGGAGACCTTCCCTGCCCGCTCGACGCCGAGGTCTAGTCCGCCGGCCGCTAAACAGGCTGATGGCCGGAAGCTCAGACACCAGTCGGCCCACGATCGAGCCAGAGCTCCCGGTGCTTAGGAGAAGAACACGGGTGGAGAGCATGTCAGAGCTGCGCCCGAGGGGTGTCCCAGGACTGACCGCCGTTTGCCGTGAGAGTCAGGCTGGATGGGCGGCCAGGTGACCCTGCCGAGATTCTTGAAGGAGGCGAAGAGCCACGAAGCCGAGCCAGAGGAACCAGACGACGGCGTCCGCGCGGGTGGCTGCACCCTCGCCGATCGCGGAGAAGACGACGCTCGCGGCAATGCCGAGGGGAACCGAGACGAGAGTCAGGAGCCAGGTATCCCGCCATTGTGGAATCCGTCGAAAAGCGAACGCGAGCACGATCGGGGCGAGAAGCAGGCCGACCACGGTGACGCGGCTCACCCATCGGTGACCCTCCGACTGCCAGGACGTATTCTCACAGCCGGCGTCGATGCCCTGACAGTCGAGCGCGAAGAAGCCCTCGAGGAAGAGTGCGATGCCCTGGAGCACGAGCATCCCGGCGCCGAGTCGTCCGAGGACGTCCGGCGAGAGCGCCCGCCAGAGCCCGAGCGCGAACACCACGATCAGGATGCCCGTGAGGTTTGTCCCGAGCCGGTTGTAAAGCCACGGGCTGCCCGCCGTGTCTGCGCCGAGGTCGCTGATCGAGTCGTTGGCGTTGCTGAACGCGTCACGCTGGACGAGTCCTCCGAAGAGGAGGGCGACCCCATATGTCAGCGGTGCGAGGAGACCGCAGACGGCTGCGACACGTGTCAGCATTGTCGTGATTCAGTCAGGCCGTTTCGGCTGAAGCCGACCCCATTACGCTCACTCCTTTGGACTCGAGCACACTCTGGTGCGCCTGCCGATCGAAGGCGATGTCGAGAACTATCAACGTGAGGTTCGCGCCCGCGGAGGCTCCGACGATCGCGGTAACGAGAGCCAAGAGGTCTGTTCCTGCGTGGACGCCCAGCCAGGCGCCGACGAGCGCGCCGCCCATCGCAACCCCGAAGCCGGCGCCGTTGGTGTGGCCGGGGCGTTCCCGATCGAGCCATGCCCAGTAGATCCCGAGCCCGACCGGTACTCCGATCGAAAGGACAGCCAGGAGCGTGTTGTCGAGCGGAGTGCCCGGAAGCGCGGTGATGACGAGCAGAACGCCGAGGAACCAACCACCCAGCCCGAGCACGATCGGATAGAGGGATCGGAGCATTGCGCTCGCCTTCAGGCCGTAGCGGCGGCGCTTGCGAAGCCGAAGCGGCATCCAGAGGAGCGAGAGGACAGTCAGGATTGCGAGACCCACCATCGTCCCCGCCATCCCCTTGGCGAGCGACGGCTGCGCAAGCTCGGGCGTGAAGTCGACCGGCTGGGGCTTGTAGCCCGAGTCGTCGACCCGGCCGGTGTCGAAGAACGTCGAGACGAGCTTCGTGCCGGCATCGGACTGGTCTTCCCAGAAGCTCGTCGAGTGCCCGTACCCCGGCAGCACGACCTGATGGCCGTTGGGCAGGTACGGGAGCAACTCCTTGGTGGCGATCTGCGGGGGAGTCGCGAAGTCGAGCTGCCCGCCGATGAGGAGCGTCTCGACGTTTGACGTGCGAACACGGTCGTATTCATCCTCGCCCGGCTCGACCGGCCATGCTTCGGCCAGCCGCCCGCCGGCCCATGCGAACTTCGTGCCGGGTAACCGAGGTTGGAGTCCGAAACGTCGGCCGCGAAGTAGTCCTGCGTTCGCTGGGCGTCGATTCGCCCCACCGCCGCGTACTCGCCCCAGACGAACGAACCGGGATAGAAAAGGTCGGCCGCGAGCGACTGGAACCAGAAGCCGCTCGCATCGTCGTCGGCC
>CAVYAJ010000010.1:0-28748 GCA_963766155.1 uncultured Actinomycetes bacterium
GGCCGACTTTAGCACCGGGGCCGCGCTGGTCGTCTTCGTGCCGAGGGCCGAGGCCTGCGTCCTCTTTGGCGAAAGACCCGCCGATGACGCGTTCGCAATCCCGTTGGCCGGAGCTGTGGAATCGCTGAACGGGAGCGTGGCGGCCGGCGTGGCGCTCTTCGAAGCCGCGCGCCAGCGCCGCAGCAAGCCCGCCTCGAGCTGGGACCCCACGCGGGCGAGGGTTTGGGCGTCGCCAGGCGCGCAGCACCGGCTTCGGGAGCCAGGTCCCGTTCTGCGCGAAGCGGAAGCCAGCGGGCGGCGTCGAGCACGGAAATGTCCGGCGCCTGGCGCTCGTACCAGCCGAAGCACCTCGGCCAGCACCAGGCCTAACCGTCGGGCGCGATCGGAGCAAAGGCGTGGGCGGCCGGAGGGCCGAAGACGCGATCCCGTGCTCGGACAGGACGCTCCGGTCGATGGCGAACCAGTGCCGCTCGCCGGGCTGGGGCTCGCGATCGGCCCGAAACGTGAGGCCCCTTCCCGTGTTCAGGTTGAGCTCGAAGGCTGGCGTGATCGGTTGGTGTTCGTCTTCGTCGGGATGCCTAGTTCGAGACCACGCGCCGGGCACGGAAGGGCCTCGCCCCGGCCCTCCCGCCACGATCCGGTCGGCGACGTCGTCGGCCAGCGGCTTGCGGATGCATGACTGCCACGTCGAGGTCGCTCCGCCCTGGCTTGAAGCCGCCGAGAGCCCACGAACCGCCGGCATAGACGCGGACGAGCTGCGGGCCCGAGAAGCTCCTGCAGGCGCCGGACGAGCTCGTCGGAGATACGCGCGCTCTACCTCCACACGGGCATCCTTAGCGAGATGCTCTACCCCCTCGACGGCTACAACATCCTCCACGCGGCTTTGCGGGAGCGCGAGGAGCTGATCGACCGCCTGGCGAGCTTCGTCGCAATGCGCGGCGCACGCGGGGTGGTCGTACTTCGACGGCGTCGACGAGGACCCATTGGGTTTCCTGTCCGGTCAGCTTCCACGCGGATCTCACGATCGGAGGACGTTAACCGACCCCCTCTGCCTATCACGGTGCGCGGCGGCGAGGCGCTCGATGAGCGGCGTCCGCCAAGTCCGCGAAGAAACGAACGGCCAGGTCCCCGTACGACGTGTCCTCGCCGACGCCGTCGAGTACGACCACCCCGCGTGCGCCGCGCATTGCGACGAAGCTCGCCAGGCGGTCGATCAGCTCCCGCGCTCCCGGAACGAGCCCGCGTGGAGGATGTTGTAGCCGTCGAAGAGATAGAGCATCTCGCTAAGGATGCCCGTGTGGAGGTAGAGCGCGCGTATCTCGACGAGCTCGTCCGGCGCCTGCAGGAGCTTCTCGGCCCCGCAGCCGTCGGCGATGCTGGTGGTTCGTGGTCTCGGCGGCTACGAGCCAGGGCGGAGCGACCTCGACGTGGCGGTCGTCGTCCGCAAGCCGCTCACCGACGACGTCGCCGACCGGATCGTGGCGGAGCTCCGAAACGAGGCCCTTCCGTGCCCGGCGCGTGGTCTCGAGCTCGTCGTCTACACGGAGAGAGCAGCGGATGATCACGCCAGCCTTCGAGCTCAACCTGAACACGGGAAGGGGCCTCACGTTTCGGGCCGATCGCGAGCCCCAGCCCGGCGAGCGGCACTGGTTCGCCATCGACCGGAGCGTCCTGTCCGAGCACGGGATCGCGCTCTTCGGCCCTCCGGCCGCCACGCCTTTGCTCCGATCGCGCCCGACGACCTCAGGCCGGTGCTGGCCGAGGTGCTTCGCTGGTACGAGCGCGAGGCGCCGGAGAGGAGGACGCCGTCCTCAACGCCGCCCGCTAGCTTCGCTTCGCGCAGAACGGGACCTGGCTCCCGAAGCCGGGGCTGCGCGCCTGGGCGGCCGAGGAGCCCGGCACGAACGCCGAAATCCTCGCCGCGCGATCTCCGAGCTCGAGGCGGGCTAGCTGCGGCGCTGGCGCGCGGCTTCGAAGAGCGCCACGCCGGCCGCCACGCTCACGTTCAGCGAATCCCGGCTCCGGCCAACGGGATTGCGAACGCGTCGTCGCAGGACTTTCGCACGAGAGGACGCAGGCCTCGGCCCTCGGCACCGAAGACGAGCGCGGCCCCGGTGCCGAAGTCGGCCGACCAGACCGGCGTCTCGGCGTCACCGGAGGCCGCCCAGACCCGGAGATCGCCCCGCTTCACATCGGTGAGGTAGCGCGCGAGATTGACGACGACGCCGATCTGGACGTGCTCGACCGCACCTGCCGAGGCTCGGCAGACCGCCGGCGTGACCGGGCCGCCTTGTGCTCGGTGACGACGACGCCGGTCGCACCCGCCCCGTCCACGCTGCGGGAGACCGCACCGAGGTTTTGGGGTCGGTCACCTGGTCGAGGCAGGCGATCAGCGGCCGCTCGCCCACGGCGAGCTCGTAGGCGTCCGCGTACCTGTACGGCTCGCAGAAGGCGACGACGCCCTGGTGGTCGCGGCTCCCGGCCAGCTCGTTCAGCTTTCCTTCGCGCTCGACGTGGACGCGAAGGCCCGTCTCGTCGCGGAGCCACGGCTCGGAGGCGAGCGCGCGCTCGGTCGCAGAGAGCTCGAGGATCTGCCTGCGCCCGGCCCTGATCACCTCGCGGACGGGGCGACGCCCGTAGACGAGCTCGCGGTTCAAAGCGGCACGAGGTAGAAGCCGTCTGGTTTGTCACGCACCTGCCACCCGGCTGCCTCGACTTCTGCCGCAGCCTGTCAGCCTCGTCGAACTCCCCGCGCTCGCGCGCCTCCTTGCGGCGGAGGCGAGATCTACCACCTCTGCAGGCGCTTCCTCCTGCTCGGCGAGCTCCCAGGCCGAACAAGGGAGCGCGCGAGCAGCAGATCCAGCCCCCGGCGGCCCGCCAGGTGTGCATGAGCGCGAGCGCCTCGGCCGTGTTGAAGTCATCGTCGAGCGCTGCGATGAAGGACTCCCAGCCGGGAGCGTCCTCGCCTGACTCGCCCAGGCGGAAAGCGTTCCGAAAGCTCTCAACCTGGTCCGGGCGGCCTCCATCGCTTCGTCCGAGTAATCGAGCGGGCTCCGGTAGTGGCCGCTGAGGAAGAAGACCAGGATCGCCTCACGCCCGTAAGTGTCGAGCACCTCCCGCAGCGAGACGATGTTGCCGACCGACTTCGACATCTTCTCCTCGGAGAGCTGCAGCATCCCGTTGTGCGCCCAGAAGCGCGCGAACGGCCTCCCCGCTCCGCGCGACTGGGCGAGCTCGTTCTCGTGGTGCGGGAACCGGAGGTCGAGGCCGCCGCCGTGGATCTCGAACTCGGGGCCGAGGTGCTTCTCCGCCATCGCGGAGCACTCGATGTGCCAGCCCGGCCTGCCGGGCCCCAGGGCGAGTCCCACTCGGTGTCCTCATGGGCCTTCGTCGCCTTCCAGAGGGCGAAGTCGCGGGGGTCTTCCTTCAGGTCGTTCGGCTCCTGGGCGATCATGTCGTCCGGCTGCGCGCCCGAGAGCGAGCCGTACTCGGGATAGGCCGGACACACGGAAGTAGACGTCGCCGCGGGACTCGTAGGCGAGCCCGCGGTCGATCAGCTCGCCGATGAGAGCGAGGATCTCCGGGATGGCCTCGGTCGCGCGCGGCTCGACGTCGGGCCGGCCGAGCCCGAGCTCGTCGGTGTCGTCGATGTACCACTGCGCCGCCTGCTCGGCCAGCTCGGCGCTCCCCATCTTCTGCCGCGCGGCCGCCTCGTAGATCTTGTCGTTGATGTCCGTGATGTTCTCGACGAGCTTGACCTCGTAGCCGCGCTCGGCGAGCCACTGCCGCATCCACATCGAGACGACGAACGGGCCGCGCGTTCCCGATGTGGATCCGCTGGTACACCGTCGGGCCGCAGACGTACATGCGGATCGGGCCCGGCGGCGCGGGCAGCTCGACCTTCTGCCGCGAGGACGAGTCGTACAGGAGCATCGTGCGTTGGGTTATACCGGGTAGGTGGCGCGTGCCTGAAGTCGTCGCCGTAGCGCTCGTCGGCATCCTCACGGCCCTCGCCACCGGGCTCGGAGCGATTCCGGTCTTCCTCCTGGGAGCGCGGGTGCTGAGTTCGTCCCTTCCTCTGGGGGCTCACCATCGGCCTCATGAGCGTCGCCTCGGTGGTGGGCCTCGTCTTGCCCGCACTCGACGAGGACGAGCCCGCCGCGGTGGTTGCCGGGATCGCCGTCGGAGTGGGCTTCTTGCTGCTCGCCCGGCACTGGCTGGGAACGCATGAGCTCAGTCCGACCCGGCTCCGGAGCGCAGGCGGACGCCGGGCGCTGCTCGTCTTCCTCGTTCTCTTCGTGCACAGCCTCCCCGAGGGATTCGCGATCGGCACGGCCTGGGCCTCGAATCGCGAAGGCCTCGGCCTCTTCGTCTTCCTTGCGATCGCGCTCCAGAACATCCCGGAAGGGACGAGCGTCGCCATCCCCATGGCCGCCGAGAATTTCCGTGCCCGCGAACAGTTCTGGGCCGCGGTCGGTACGAGCGCGCCGCAACCGTTCGGCGCCGTGCTCGCCTTCCTCCTGGTCGACGAGATCAGCGGCTCCTTCCGTTTTCCTTCGGCTTCGCGGCCGGAGCGATGCTCGCGCTCGTCGTTGTCGAGCTCGTGCCCCAGGCACTCCTCAGCAGGAGCTACGCCGCCGCATGCGGAGGCGCCGCGGTGGGCGCAGGCGTGATGCTCGCGCTCGCGGCCCTGCTCGGTGTCTAGTTCATCGGCTCTGGAACTGCGCTTCCTCGGTGGAGCCCTTGAGGGCGAGTGTCGAGCTCTCCCCGCCCGACACCGCTTGCGCGACGAGGTCGAAGTAGCCGGCGCCGACCTCGCGCTGGTGGCGCGTGGCCGTGTAGCCGTCCTCCTCGAGCTCGAACTCGTGCTCCTGGAGCCGCACGTAGGCGCTCATACCCTCCGCCGAGTAGCCCTTGGCGAGCTCGAACATCGACGCGTTCAGGGCGTGGAAGCCCGCCAGCGTGATGAACTGGAAGCGGTAGCCCATGCGGCCCAGCTCCTGCTGGAAGAGGCGATCTCGTCGTCGCCGAGATGACGCTTCCAGTTGAAGGAGGGCGAGCAGTTGTAGGCAAGGATCTTGCCGGGGAAGCGCTCGTGGATCGCCTCCGCGAAGTCGGCCGCTTCCTGCATGTCGGGCGTGGAGGTCTCGAACCAGATCAGGTCCGCGTACGGCGCGTACGCAAGCCCGCGTGCGATCGAAGACTCGAGGCCCGGTTGGACGAAGAAATACCCCTCAGGGGTGCGCTCGCCGGTGAGGAACTCGTGATCGCGCTCGTCAACGTCGCTCGTGATCAGCGTGGCGCTGAGGGCGTCGGTACGCGCGACGACGAGGGTCGGGACGTCGCAGACATCGGCCGCAAGGCGGGCGGCGGTCAGCGTGCGGACGAACTGGCTCGTCGGGACGAGCACCTTGCCGCCGAGATGGCCGCACTTCTTCTCCGAGGCGAGCTGGTCCTCGAAGTGGACGCCGGCGGCGCCGGCCTCGATGAAGGACTTCATCAGCTCGAAGGCGTTCAGCGGCCCACCGAATCCCGCCTCCGCGTCCGCGACGATCGGGGCGAACCAGTAACGGCCGCTCTCGCCCTCGGCGGCCTCGATCTGGTCGGCTCGCCGCAACGCGTTGTTCAAGCGACGCACGAGCGCCGGCGCGCTGTCGTCGGGTAAAGGCTCTGGTCCGGATAGACCTGCTCGGCGAGGTTCGCGTCCGCCGCGACTTGCCACCGCGAGAGGTAGATCGCCTTCAGGCCGGCCTTGACCATCTGCACCGCCTGGCCCCCGGTCATGGCGCCGAGAGCGGCGACATAGTCCTCGTCCTGCAGGAGCTGCCAGAGGCGCTCTGCGCCGAGGCGAGCGAGCGTGTGCTCGACGTGGATGGTCCCGCGAAGCTTCTCCACGTCCTCTTCGGTGTACAGCCTTTCGATTCCGTTCCAGCGGTCCATCAGGGGCCTCCTAGTCCAGGTGGTCGTATGCGGGCAGCGTCAGGAACTCGGCGAACTGCTCGCCGAGAGCGACCTGCTCGAAGACTTCGCGAGCATCGTCCCAGCGCCCGCCGTCGCGGAGCCGCTCGAGCTCCGCCTCCTCGACGGCGCGGACGTCCCGCTCGTCGATCTTGCCGTGGCGCACCCATTGCCAGATCTGGGAGCGCGAGATCTCTGCCGTGGCGGCGTCCTCCATCAGGTTGTAGATGGCGACCGCGCCGACTCCTCGCAGCCAGGACTCCAGGTACTGGAGCCCGACACTGACGTTGTTTCGACCCCCGCCTCGGTGACCTCGCCGCCCGGCACGGTGACGTCGAGGAGGTCGCGCGCCTCGACCGAGACGTCCTCGCGCTGGCGGTCGACCTGGTTCGGGCGGTCGCCGAGCACCGAGTCGAAGACTTCCGTCGCGACGGGCACGAGATCGGGATGCGCGACCCAGGTCCCGTCGAAGCCGCTGCCGGCCTCGCGCTCCTTGTCCTCGCGCACCTTGGCGAGCGCCGTTTCGTTCACCTCTGGGTCTCGGCGGCTGGGGACGAACGCGGCCATCCCACCCATCGCATGCGCGCCGCGCCGGTGGCACGTCTTGACCAGCAGCTCCGTGTACGCCCGCATGAACGGGACGGTCATCGTCACCTGCGCGCGGTCGGGGAGGACGAACTCCGGCCGATCGCGGAACTTCTTGATGATGCTGAAGATGTAGTCCCAGCGGCCCGCGTTCAGGCCGGCCGAGTGCTCGCGGAGCTCGTAGAGGATCTCCTCCATCTCGAAGGCGGCCAGGATCGTCTCGACGAGAACGGTCGCCTTGATCGTGCCGCGCGGGATGCCGAGCTCTTCCTGGGCTGCCTCGAAGACGCCGTTCCAGAGTCGCGCTTCGAGATGGCTCTCGAGCTTCGGGAGGTAGAAGTAGGGCCCGCTGCCCGAGTCGAGCAGGCGTTGCGCGTTGTGGAAGAAGTGGAGCCCGAAGTCGAACAGGCTGCCCGAGATCGGCTCGCCGTCCACGAGCACGTGTCGCTCCGGTAGGTGCCAGCCGCGCGGGCGGACGATCAGCACCGCGGTCTCGTCGTTCAGGCGATACGTCTTGTCCGGAGTCGCCAGCTCGATCGTCCGGTCGATCGCGTCGCGGAGGTTCACGTGACCGTCGAGACAGTTCGCCCACGTCGGCGAGTTCGCGTCCTCGAAGTCGGCCATGAAGCAGCGCGCGCCCGAGTTCAGGGCGTTGATGACCATCTTCCGGTCGACCGGCCCGGTGATCTCGCAGCGACGGTCCTGCAGGTCGGACGGGACGGGCGCGACCCGCCAGTCGCCCTCGCGAGCCTCCCGAGTCTCGGACAGAAAGTCGGGGAGCTCGCCGGCGGCGATTCGCTCCTGCCGTTCGGCGCGCGCAGCTAGGAGGCGCTGCCGCTCGGGGTCGAAGCGCCGCTGGAGGCCGGCCACGAACTCGAGCGCTCCCTCGGTGAGAACCTCTGCGTGGCGCCCTTCCACGGGCGCGCGAAGGTCCAGCCCCCTCACCGACACTGACCCCACCGTCGTTCTAGTCTCGGTCGTGGTCGCGCTCGCACCATTCAGGACAGGTGCAATCCGCGATTTCGGAGGTGCTCAGATAGGAGAGGCGGCGCGGAGGCTCACGGGAGTCTGGGGCCTCGCGCTCGACCGCATCGAGGTCGAAGGTGACAGCGGCTTCCATACGTTGAGGGTACCGCGGTGTCCGATATTCACACAATGATTTCTTTCGATCATCGCTATCAATAGAATCTATAGATGCTCTTCAACCAGATCGCAGCTTTCGTCGAGACCGCGAGGCGGCAGAGCGTCAGCCGGGCGGCAGAGGCGCTCTTCATCTCCCAGCCCGCGCTGACGGCGAGGCTCAAGGGGCTCGAGGCCGACCTGGGCGCGGACCTCTTCGTCCGCGGGCCGCGCGGCATGCGGCTCACGGATGCAGGCCACGCCTTCCTCCCCTACGCGGTTCGCTCGCTCGAGACACTCACCGACGGCCGCATGCAGGTCAACGCCCTCGAGCGCGGCGGCGCCGGCCGGCTCGCGATCGGAGCAGCGCCCGCGGTGTCGACGTACGTCCTCCCGGCCCTCCTGAAGCGCTTCTCGGAGGGCTTCCCTCGCGTCCTGGTCAGCGTGCGCACCGGCCACTCGGAGGAGATCCTCGACCTCGTCCTCCGGGAGCAGGTGACTCTCGGCCTCGTACGCGCGCTGCAGCACCCCGACATCGTGAGCACGCCGCTCTACGAAGACCGGTCTGATCCTCGTCGTCGAGCCCGGCCATCCGTTCGCCGGCGAGGGCCGCATCCGCATGAAGGACCTGGCGGAGGAGCAGCTCGTCCAGTTCGACAGGACCTCCAGCTACCACGACCTCACGAGCGCGCTCTTCGTCACCGCAGGGGTGTCGCCGGCCGGCCGCATGGAGCTCGACAACATCGACGCCGCGAAGAAGATGGTCGAGCAGGGCTTCGGCGTCGCGCTCTTGCCTCAGACCTCCGTCGCGGACGAGCTCGAGGCGGGCGTCCTGGCCGAGGTCGAGGTGGTGGACGCCTCGCCCGTGCGCCGCAAGATCGTCGCCATCACCCGGCGTGACGCGGGCCCGCCCGCGGGTCAGCCAAAGGCGTTCCTCGCAACCTTCGAGGAGATCCGCGAGGAGCTCACGAGCTGGCCGCGTCCGCCCGCCGCAAAGCCTCGTCGCGCGGCAGAGCGACCAGCACGGTCCAGAGCTCCGGCCCGCGGTCGGCGCCGGTGAGCGCGCGGCGCAGCGCCTTGAGGTTGCCGCCGACGGCCTTCAGCTCGCGCAGGATCTCCTTCGCGGCCGGCTGATCCAGCGTTTCGGGAGTCCGCTCCCGCAGCTCGTGGAAGCGCCCCAGGGTCTCCGGGTGCTCGCTCGGCTCGGGCGGAGGCGCGGTGAGGAGCGTGTGCGCGATCTCGCGCGCCTCGACGAGATCACGGGCGCCGCGAAGGGCAGGCACGACCTCGGGCGACGCGTCGGCGGCAGCAGCGAGCTCGTCGTCGGGCATGGCTCCGATCGCGTCGATCGCAAGTCTCCGCAGGCGTGCGAGGTCGTAATGGACGTCGTGGCGCGGCAACCCGAGCTCGTCGAGGTACGCGCGCACCGCCCCGGCCGGGAAGCCGAGCTCGCGCAGCGACGCGACCGTCGCTCCCTCCGCGCGCTTGGAGAGCTTCTTGCCGTCCTCCCCGAGGATCAGACCGTGGTGGACGTACTCGGGAGGCGTCGTCCCGAGTGCCTCGTGGAGACGACGGTGGAGATCCTCGTTCGGCCGGTGGTCGTTTCCGCGGTAGACGCGGGTGATGCCGAAGTCGGCGTCGTCCACAACGCTGGCGAGGTGATACGTGGCGGTGCCGTCCTCGCGTAGGAGCGTGACGCCGTCGAAGCGGTCGGTCCCGATGCGCTCGGCGGCTTCCCGATAGCGATCCTGCCGCTCGCTCTGACGCACCGGCCCCTCGTCCCAGTCGATCTCGAGCCAGCCCAGGTCGCCGAGGATCGCCTCCTCGCCTCCCGCGACGTTCCGGGCGGGATCCGTGTCGTCGATCCGGAGCAGCATCCAGTCACCGCCGCGCCGGTTGACGACCGCGCTCAAGGCGTTGCCCACGTGGAGCGAGCCCGTCGGGCTCGGCGCGAAGCGGACGCGAACCATCGGGGCAATCTAACGTTCGGGTGGCAGCGGAATGACTTTCTCGCCCGAAGACAGCCTCGCCCTCCTGGCCATCCTCGCTGTCGTCGCGCTCCTCTTGGTCGCGGCCGAGCGGACGAGCATCCCCTATCCGATCCTGCTCGTCGTCGGCGGTCTCGGGCTCGGCTTCATCCCGGGCATCCCGGAGTTCCAGCTGCCGCCGGACCTCGTCCTCGTCGCGGTCCTGCCTCCGCTCCTCTACGGAGCCGCGTTCTTCACCTCGCTTCGCGACCTCCGCGAGAACGCGTTCGCCATCACGCTCCTCGCCATCGGCCTCGTACTCAGCACGATGCTCATCGTCGCCGTGGTCGCGCACGAGCTCATTCCGGGCCTCAGCTGGGGAGTCGCCTTCGTGCTCGGCGCCGTCGTCTCGCCGACGGACCCCACCGCGGCCACGGCGATCGCGGAGCGCCTCGGCCTGCCGCGGCGGCTCGTCGCGCTGATCGAAGGCGAGAGCCTCGTCAACGACGGCACAGCGCTCGTCGCGTACAAGTTCGCCGTCATCGCAGTGGTGAGCGGTTCGTTCTCGATGAGCGAGGCGGCGGGGAGCTTCGCGCTCAACGTCGTCGGCGGGATCGCCGTCGGACTCGGCGTGGGCTTCGTGGTTCGGCACGTCCGGCGCAAGATCGAGGACCCGGCGCTCGCGATCACCCTCTCGCTGATGAGCGGCTACTTCGCGTACCTGCCCGCGATCGCCATCGGCGTCTCAGGAGTGCTCGCGGCGGTCACCATCGGCGTCTACATGGGCTGGTACACGCCCGAGCTGACCACGTGGCAGACGCGCCTTCAGGGCATCGCCGTGTGGGAGATCACCTTCTTCATCCTGAACGCGCTCCTCTTCGCGCTCATCGGGCTGCAGCTCCCCGTGATCGTCGATGCGCTCTCCGGATACTCGGCGGCGCAGCTCGTCGGCTACGCGGCCGTCGTGTCGTTGGCCGTCGATCGGCGCGCGCTTCCTCTGGGTCATTCCGGGGACGTATCTGACGGCGTGGATGCGTCGGGTCAAGCGCCCGATCCAGAACCCGGGCCGTGCCTCGATCATCCTCGGCTGGGCGGGCATGCGCGGGGCAGTTTCCCTCGCCGCTGCGCTCGCCCTGCCGCTGTCCACGGATGCGGGGGACGCCTTCCCGAACCGCGACCTCGTGATCTTCCTCACGTTCGGCGTGATCCTCGCTTCGCTCGTCGTGCAGGGCCTGTCCTTCCCGGCCCTGCTCAAGCTGGTCGGGCTCGAAGACGAGGGGCGCACGGAGAAGGAGGAGAACAAGGCGCGCATCTACGCCACCGAGGCCGCTCTCGCACGGCTGGAGGAGCTCGCGGACGAGGACTGGGTCCGCGACGACACGCTCGGGCGCATACGGGCGATGTTCAACTTCCGCAACCAGCGCTTCCGCAGCCGCTTCGACCCGGAGTCGGACGGTGAGCTCGAAAGCCGTTCGCTCGACTATCAGCGGCTCCTTCGCGAGCTGCTCGCTGCCGAGCGGAACGCGGTCTTCGACCTGCGCCGCGAGCGGCGAATCGACGATGTCGTCATGCGCCGCGTGATCCGCGACCTCGACCTCGAGGAAGCCAGGCTCGATGGCTGACCTCGAGCAGAGACTCCTCGACTGGTATGCGCTCGAGGGCCGCGACCTGCCATGGCGGCGAACGCGCGACCCGTACGCGATCCTCGTCAGCGAGGTCATGCTCCAGCAGACGCAGGTGGAGCGCGTCGTCCCGCGCTACCTGCGCTGGCTCGAGCGCTGGCCGACCGCCGAGTCCCTCGCGGCCGCGCCCCGCTCGGAGGTCATCCGCGAATGGCAGGGCCTCGGCTACAACCGGCGCGCCGTCAACCTTCACCGCGCCGCCGGGCGGATCGCGGAAGCCGGTTGGCCCGACGACCTCACCGAGCTCGCGGGAGTCGGGCGCTACACCGCCGATGCGGTCGCCCGCTTCGCCTTGGAAGCGGCACGTCCTACCGGTGGACGTCAACGTCGCCCGCGTCCTCGAGCGAACCGGCGGCCGCTTCGGTCCCGCCTCGGCGCACGCGCTCATGGATCTCGGGGCAACGGTCTGCCTGGCGCGCGTTCCCCGGTGCGGCGCCTGTCCGCTCGCCGAGGAGTGCCCGTCGCGCGGCCGCCGCTACGAGCCGCTGCGCAAGCAGGGGCGGTTCGAGGGCTCCTTCAGGCAGCTCCGCGCGCAGACGCTGCGACTCGTCGCCGAGCGGGCGCGTCCTGCTGCGGACCTGAACGGCGAAGCGGTCGCCGCGCTAGCGCGCGACGGCCTCGTCCGTCTCGACGACGGCCTGGTTCGCCTGCCGTAGCACGGGGAGCCCGGCCTTCTTCCAGTCCTCGACGCCGCCGATGACGTCGGTCGCGTCCTCGAAACCCAGCTCCTGGAGCTGTGCGGCGGCGAGCACGGACGAGTAGCCCTCGCGGCAGATGAGGATCACGCGCGCGTCGAGCGGGATCTTCTCGTTGGACGTCGGGCAGTCGGGGTCGAGGCGCCAGAGGAGGGTTGAGAGTGGATGGTGCACCGAGCCGGGCACATAGCCCTGGGCCTGCCGCTGGTCCGGAGAGCGCGTGTCGACGAGGATCGCCCCGGCCCGCATCTCGGCCCAGGCCTCGACCGGACTGAGCCGGCCGAGCCGGACAGCGGCGTCGGCGAGCAGGTCGTCTATCGGCTTTCGGGGACTCACGTGACGATGGTATCGCGCTTGCGGAGCAAGGCAACCGCTTGTGCGGCCAGCCCCTCGCCGCGGCCCGTGAAGCCGAGCCGGTCGGTCGTCGTGGCCCGGACGGTGATCCTGTCCATGTCGACACCCAGTACCCCGCTCAGAGCCTCCCGCAACTCGTCGCGTACGGGCGCGATCCGCGGCTCCTCCCCGATGAGGACGCAGTCGGCGTTGACGAGCTCCCAGCCGGTCTCCTGCGCGTCCTCGTAGGCCCGCCTGAGAAGATCGAGCGACGACGCGCCTTCCCACTGCGCGTCTCCCGACGGAAAGAGGGCGCCGATGTCCTCGAGGCCCGCCGCGCCCAGGATCGCGTCGATCAGAGCGTGCGAGACGACGTCGCCGTCGGAATGTCCGGCCAGCCCGCGGCCGGAGAGCTCGACGCCTCCGAGGACGAGCTTCGCCTCGTCCGAGAACGCGTGTGCATCGATCCCGATCCCGACGCGGAGCTCACTCATTCGCGAGCAGAGTCTCTACGAAGGCGAGATCCGATGCGCTCGTGATCTTCACGAGGCGCGGATCCCCCTCGACGATACGCACCCTGCCGCCGGCCGCCTCCACGAGCCCGGCACAGTCGCTTGCATCACCACCGCGCAGCAGCGCGTCCCGCAGCGTGGCGACGGGAAACGCCTGCGGCGTCTGGATCGCGTAAAGTCCCGTTCGGTCGACGGTCTCGGCAACGCGCCCGTGCTGGTCGACGCGCTTCACGGTGTCGGCGAGCGGCAGCCCGGCGGCGACGCCGTCCCAGTCCTCGCCGAGGCCACCGAGGACGCGGCCGATGACCTCCTCCGGGAGGATCGGCCGGGCCGCGTCGTGAACGAGCGCGATGAGGGCGTCGTCCGGAATCTCCGCAACCCCCGCGCGCACGGAGTCGGCCCGGGTCGCACCGCCCGCGACCGCAGAGTTCACCTTGCCGGCGTTGAGCTCCTCAGCGAGCAGGATGGCCGGCTCCTCCCATTCCTCCGGCACGACGACCACGATCGCGTCGATCCAGTCGGAGGCCTCGAGGCGCTCGAGGCTCTCGGCGAGAAGCACGCGTTCCCCGAGGCCGATGAATGCCTTCGGCCGGTCACCGCCGAGCCGCTCTCCGCGGCCGGCTGCGACCAGGACGGCCCAGGTGCTCACTGCGGGAGAGCGACGAGCTGCCCGTTGCGCTCTTCGAAGAGCTCCGGGCTGAGGGGGTTATCTCCCGTGGTGAACTCCTGCAGGACCTTGCCCTTGATCACAGACGCATAGTTGCGGGTGAGGGCGACGAACACGCTCTCGAGCGGCACCGCGTAGACCGCCGGCCCGCCGAGCTCCTTCACGATCTGGCGCCTGAGGCCGGGGACGAGCATGCGTGACGCGTCGTAGCCGTCGCCGGAGGCCCAGCCGCAGAGCTTCTGGCCTCCCGAGGGCTCGCAGAGAAGCTTCTCGTTCTGGTTCGTCTGCGCCTCCAGGTTGGAGAGCGCGAGCGAGTCGATCTTGTCCACCGACTGGCCCCAGCGAGCCAGGTCGTCTTTGGTCGCGACCGTGAAGTAGTGGTCGCCCTGCACCGCGTAGACGACGTCGAGGTCGTCGAACCGCCTCACCGCGGGATCGTTCTCGATCCGGCTCACGTCGACACTTCGCTTCAGCACCGGCATCAGCTGGTCGCGCACCTCGGAGAAGCTCCGCTTGGTGTTCCCCTCATCCATACGCCTGACGGCCTCCTGGACAAGGCCGTCGACGATCTCGTCCTGGCGGTCCGGGTCGGAGGTGTACTGCTTGTAGGCGTCGCCGAGGACGAGCTGCACGGTGTCGAGGCCCTTCTGCTCGCTCACATCGACGCTCATGCCGAAGCCCGGGTCGCCCTGGAGGTCGGTGCCGGTGATGATCGCGGCTGCGACCTTGTTCTTGAAGTCGCGCGGGGAGAGCGCTCCCTGCGTCGTCGTGCCGCTGCTCGTTCCCGTGCTGGTGGTGCCGACGCTCGTCGTCCCGACGCTCGTCGTCCCGCCGTCGCCGCCACTGTCGCAGGCGGAAACGGACGCGGCCAGAAGAGCCGTCAGGGCAAGGACGAGAAAAACGCGCACGCGCATAGGATGCCGACGGCCGTGGTCCGCCCGTCGCAGTACCTGCGCGGTTGGGTCAGGCCGGTGCGGCGACGGACTCGAGCACCTCGTCGAGCCAGAGGCCTGCCGCTTCCTCGTCGAGCCCCTTCGCGTACATGAGCTCGCTCGCGAGGATCTTCTTGGCCTTCACGAACATCTGCTTCTCGCCGGTCGAGAGGCCCTTCTCCTGATCCCGGAGGGACAGGTTCCGGACGACCTCGGCCAGCTCGAAGATGTCGCCGGTCTTCATCTTGTCCCGGTTGTGCTTGAAGCGGCGATTCCAGTTCTTCGGCATCTTGGTGCCACTGCCGTGCAGGACCTCGAGCACCTGCTCGACCATCTCTTCGTCGATCACCTTGCGGAGGCCGACTCGCTCGGCGTTCTCCGCGGGCACGTTGACGGTCATGTCGTTGTGCAGGATCTTGATGGTCAGGTATTCGCGCTCCTGCCCCAGAATGGTTCGTTTCTCCTTCTTCACCACGGTGCCAGCGCCGTGATGGGGATAGACGACCTTATCGCCCACTTTGTACAAGCTCTCCTCCTCTTCCCGGGCCCAAAAAAAGCCGCGCCAGATGCCTGCGGAATCCAGCCATTGTATCGGAAATGCGCTTAAAACGCCAAGTTTCCAGGGCTTTTGTGCCCTATTGCGGGCACTTTGCAACCTGAGAGAGGCTAATTCGGCGCGTTAGAGCTGCAAATAGCGGTCAACAAGATTGTGCTCCTGCAGCCGCCGCAAGCCCTCGCGGATCTCGCGAGCCCTGACGGCACCGACGCCGTCGACCGCCTCGAGGTCCCTGTGGCTCGCGCGGATGACCGCATCGAGCGAGGAGAAGTCCTGCACGAGGTGGCGAATGACAGTGTCCGGAAGCCTCGGGATCCTCGAAAGCACCCGGTAGCCACGGGGCTGTACCCCGTGGTCGAGCGGATTCGTCTCGCGCGGGTAGCCGAGCACTTCGGCGAGCTCCTCGAACTCGAGCAGCTGCGTGTGCGTCAGGCCGGCGAGGCGCTCGAGCACCTCGGCGTGCCTTCTGAGGCTCGCCTGCGGGCTCGTAGTCGTAGACGATCGACGCCTTGTCGCGGGGGACGTCTTCCATGAGCTCGTCGAGCTGCATGCGGATCAGGCGGCCCTCACCGCCGAGCTCGACGCAGTTGCGCTCGATCTCCTCGGCCATCCTCGTCGTCATCTCGGCCCGCTGGACGACCACGAGCACGTCGTCGAGCATGACGGCGCTCTGGAACTCGAGCGCGGTCAGGCGCGTGAGGCCCTGGTCGAGCCGCTGCCGGTAGGTCTCGAGCGTGCCGAGCGCCTGGTTCGTGCGGGCGAGCACGTCGGAGATCTCGCCGAGCTGGTAGCGGAGTTCGCGGACGAAGATGGTGACCGTCTCGCGCTGTTGCGAGATCGAGATCACGAGCGCCTCGGTCTGCTTCGCGACGCGCTCTGCGGTTCGGTGACGCGTGCCGGTCTCCTCGGACGCGATCGAGGGGTCGGGCATGAGCTGCACGTTCGCGTAGACGATCTTCTGCGCCGTCTCGTTGAGGATGATCGCGCCGTCCATCTTGGCCAGCTCGTAGATGAGCTGGGACGTGAAGGGCAGGTCGAGCCGCATCCCACCGGAGTAGAGGAACGACAGCACGTTGGGGTCGCCGATGACGAGGAGCGCCCCGAGCTCGGCGCGGATGATGTCGTCCATCCCCGCGCGCAGCGGAGTTCCCGGTGCGACTCGGCTCAGAGCCGCGAGGAGAGTCTTGTCAGTCCGAGGATCCGCTCGCATCGAGCCCCGCTTGAATGGCCTGCCTCAGCGTTTCCGCTGCCGTCAGGCGCATTTTGCCACGGGACTCGGTGCCTTCCGGCACGATCGTCAAAGAAAAGCCGAGCTTGGCGCATTCGGCCAGCCGCCGCTCCGCCTGGCTCGGCAGGCCGAAGACGACCGGTCAGGCCGACCTCGCCGAAGCACGCAAGCCCCTCGCGGGACCTGCTTTCCGCGCGCGGCGGAGGCGATGGCGAGCGCGATTCCCAGGTCGGCGCCCGGCTCGTCGATCCGCAGGCCTCCGGCCACGTTGACGAAGACGTCGGCCTGCCCAAGCGCGACGCCCGCATGCCGGCCGAGCACGGCCACGATCATGGAAAGGCGCTTCGGGTCGACTCCGGTGGCGACTCGCCGCGGCATGGCCAGGTCGCTCGGAGAGACGAGCGCCTGGATCTCGAGAAGCAGCGGGCGCGTTCCTTCGAGCGCGCAGACCACGGCCGACCCGGGCTGGTCGTCCTGCGAGCGGCCGAAGAGCTCGGACGGGTCCTCGACCCCCTCCAGGCCCGCGCCCGTCATCTCGAAGACACCGAGCTCGTTGGTGGAGCCGAACCGGTTTTTCACCGCGCGAAGGATGCGGTGCGAGCGGTAGCGGTCGCCCTCGAAGTGCAGGACGCAGTCGACGAGGTGCTCGAGGACGCGCGGTCCCGCGACATTCCCATCCTTGGTCACGTGCCCGACGAGGAACGTGGCAATCCCCAGCTCCTTCGAAACGCGGAGCATCCTGCCCGCGGCCTCGCGGACCTGTGCCACCGAGCCCGGCGCCGAGCCGAGCTCGGGCGCGTAGAGCGTCTGCACGGAGTCGATCACGCACACATCGGGCCGCTCCCGCTCGAGAGTGGCGCAGACCTCGTCGAGATTCGTCTCGGCCAGGATGTGCACGTCGGCTCCGCCGCCCAGCCGGTCGGCGCGGAGCTTCACCTGCGCAGCCGACTCCTCGCCCGTGACGAGCAGGACGCGCCGGTCGGCGCTCAGCGAGCGGAGCGCCATGAGCAGGAGGGTCGACTTCCCGATCCCCGGGTCGCCGCTGACGAGGACGAGGCTCGCGGGCACAAGCCCGCCGCCGAGCACGCGGTCGAGCTCCGCGACACCGGTGGGGATCCGCTCGGCGTCGGCCGCCTCGACGTCGACGAGGCGGAGCAGCGGCCGTCCTGCCGCCTGAGTCACGCCTTTGGGCACCGCAGCGATCCGTTCCTCGACGAGCGTGCCCCAGCTTCCGCACGTCGGGCACTTTCCGAGCCATTTCCCGGTCGTGTACCCGCACTCGGAGCAGGCGTGTTGGATTGCGGCGGCCTTTGCCATGGGCGACCCATCGTAGGGCCGGGGTCCGACGTCTCCAGGCTCCTGGGACGATCCCGCGACGATGCCGGCACAGATCTTCACCGACTCGGAACGCCCTGGCAGCCCGCTAGCGGAAGCGCTCGATTCGGAACGGCTCGAGCTCTCGCGGCGAGACGCCGTCGAGGATCACCTGGGCGAGAAGCTTCCCTGTGGCCGGGCCGAGGGTGATGCCCATGCGGCCGTGCCCGGTGGCGACGAAGAGACCCTCGCGCCCGGGAACCGCGCCGATCACCGGGAGACCGTCCGAGGGGTATGGGCGCAGGCCGGCCCAGACGAGTTCGATCTCGTCGGGAGCCGCCCAGTCCTTCAGAAAGGCGGCTGACGAGCGGAGCAGCGCATTGATGCGTCGTAGTTTCAGCGACTCGTCGATTCCGGTGAGGTCGAAGATGCCCGCGATCCTCAGCAGGCCGCCGTCGAACGTGCTCGTCCCGACCTTGCCCTCGGAGAGATAGAGCGCGTGACGCGGAAGCCTGCCGCCCGACTTCGCCGTGATGCTGTAGCCCTTCGCCGCCTCCATCGGGAAACGGCTCTCGCCGAGGAGCTCGCCCGACCAGGCGCCGGCCGCCACGACGACGGCGTCCGCGTCCAGGTCCTCGAGGTGGTCCACAGCGGTGTTCTCTTGCACCTCCGCACCGTTCGCGCGGAGCCACGCGGCGAGGCCGTGGGAGACGCTCTCCGGCCGCACGTAGCGCTCGCTCGGCGCGTACACGCCGCCGATCACCGCTTCGGAGAGCGCCGGGTCGAGCTCGCGGGCCTCGCCGCCCGAGATGACGCGCACCGGCCCTTCGTACCCGGCCTCCTCGGCCTCGGTGAGCATCGTGGCGTACTCGTCGAGGCCGGGCTCGGTCAGCGCCGCGACGAGCATCCCGGGCGAGTGCATCTCGAACTCCACCCCGGCGGCGCGCAGCTCGTCGTAATCCGCGAACGCCGACTTCGTCAGCGCCACGGTGGCCTCGAGGCCCGCCCGGTAGCGCTCGGCCGAGGACGCACGCCAGAACCCCCAGGACCAGCGGAGAAACGACGGGCCGAGCAGCGGGCTGATCTGGAGCGGGCTGTCGCGGTGCAGCATCCCGCGCAGCGCGCCGCCCATCACCCCGGGGGCCGGGAGCGGCGCGGAGAGCCCCGGGCAGATCCAGCCCGTGTTGCCGCGCGAGCAGCCCTCGCCGACGCGTCCGCGCTCGTAGACCGACACCTCGGCCCGCCGCGCCTGAGAGCGAACGCGCACGAGAGACCGACAACTCCCCCGCCGACGACCGCTACTCGCACTCGCCTAGTAGCCGCTGAACGAGTCCGACTGAACCTGGTCTTCGGAGAGGCCCGCCTCGAGCAGCGAGCCCTCGACGGACTTCGCCATCGGCGGTGGCCCGGCGATCATGAAGTGGAAGGACTCGAGGTCGCCGAGGAGGTCTCGGAGCACGTCGGCGTCCAGCATGCGTGAGTCTCCGTCCCAGCTCGGATCCTCGGTCATCGTGAAGATGACCCGGCATCGCGGAACGACAGACTCGAGCTCCTTCAGCTCGTCCAGGAACGCGGTCGACTCGACGTCGCGGTTCGAGTAGACCAGCGTGACGTCGTAGTCGAGGCCCTTGTCCGCGATGTAGCGGAGCATGGAGCGGAACGGCGTGATGCCGATCCCGCCCGCGACGAACGCGAACCGCTTTGACGTGTCCTCGGGGAGGACGAAGCTCCCCTTCGGCTGCTCGACATCGACCGCGGAGCCCTCCGGCATATCGACGAGGGAGCGCTTGAACGCCGTGTCGCGGATGCGCGTGGCGAGCCCGAGAACGCCCTTCTCCGTGGGCGACGTGGCGACCGTGATGTGCCGGCGCGGGCCCTTCTCGTCGTCGTAGGGCGGGTCGAGGAGCTCGACCCAGAAGTACTGGCCCGGCTCGAACTCGACGTCCTCACCGGCGAGGTCGAAGGTGACGAAGAGGGTTCCCTTCGCAACCTCGCGCTTCTCTTTGATCGTTGCCTGCATCAGTTCTCCTTAGTGGCAGGCATTGTGGCGGTTCTTACCCGCCCGCGAAGAGGTTATTCGTCGTCGTGCGGCTCTTCGTCGCCCGCTTCGGCCGCAGGTTCCTCGGGGGGAACCGTGACCTTCTCGGGCTCGGGCTCGTCGGGCGGGTCGATGACCGAGATGCCGACCTCTTCGTCGTCCTTGCGGTCGACCATGATCGTCGAGCCCGGCTTGAGCGAGCGGCCGAGGACGAAATCCGCCAGCGGATCCTCGATGTAGTGCTGGATCGCGCGGCGGAGCGGGCGGGCGCCCATCGCCGGGTCGTAGCCCTTCTCGACGAGCAGCTCCTTGGCTTCCTCGGTGAGCTCGATGGCGGCCTCGTGCTCGCTCATCTGCTCCTTGAGCCGCTTCATCATCAGGTCGACGATCGTCTTGATCTCTTCCTTCGCCAGCTTGTGGAAGACGATCACCTCGTCGATGCGGTTCAGGAGCTCGGGGCGGAAGACCTTCTTGAGCTCGCCCATGATCCGGTCCTTCATGTCCTCGTAGGACAGGCCGGTCTCGTCGCCGACCGAGAAGCCGAGCGACTGGTTCTTCGAGATGGTGGCCGCGCCGATGTTCGAGGTCATGATCACGATCGTGTTGCGGAAGTCGACCTTGCGGCCCTGGGCGTCGGTCAGCTTCCCGTCCTCGAGGATCTGGAGCAGGATGTTGAAGACGTCCGGGTGGGCCTTCTCGATCTCGTCGAGGAGGACGACGGAGTACGGCTTGCGGCGCACGGCCTCGGTGAGCTGGCCGCCCTCGTCGTAGCCGATGTAGCCCGGAGGCGAGCCGACGAGCCGGGACACGGAGTGCTTCTCCATGTACTCCGACATGTCGACCTGGATCATCGCGTCCTCGTCGCCGAACAGGAACTCGGCGAGCGTGCGCGCCAGCTCGGTCTTCCCCACGCCCGAGGGGCCGAGGAAGATGAACGAGCCGGTCGGGCGCTTCGGGTCCTTGATGCCGGCCCGCGCGCGGCGGATCGACTTGGACACCGCGACGATCGCCTCGTTCTGGCCGATGACGCGCTTGTGGAGCTCGTCCTCCATGCGGATGAGCTTCTGCGACTCGGCCTCGGTGAGCTTGAAGACCGGGATGCCCGTCCACATCGAGACGATGTCGGCGATCTCCTCCTCGCCGATCTCCGGCTGCTCGACCTGCTCCGAGTTGCGCCACTTCTCCTCGAGGTCGCGCTTCTTCTGCGAGAGCTTGCGCTCCTTGTCGCGGAGGTTGGCGGCCTTCTCGAACTCCTGCGCCTCGATGGCGGCTTCCTTCTCTTCGCGGACGCGCTCGATCTCTTCCTCGAGCTCGCGGTGCCGCGGGGGAGCCGTCATCGTCTTGATGCGCATGCGGGACGCGGCCTCGTCGATGAGGTCGATGGCCTTGTCCGGCAGGTGGCGGTCCTGGATGTAGCGGTCGGAGAGCACCGCGGCCGCGCGGAGCGCGTCGTCGGTGATCGTGCAGCGGTGGTGCGCCTCGTAGCGGTCGCGCAGGCCCCGGAGGATCTGCTGCGTGTCGTCCACGGTCGGCTCCTCCACCTTGATCTGCTGGAAGCGGCGCTCGAGAGCGGCGTCGCGCTCGAGGTACTTGCGGTACTCGTCGAGAGTCGTGGCGCCGATCGTCTGCAGCTCGCCGCGGGCAAGCGCGGGCTTCAGGATCGAGGCGGCGTCGATCGCGCCCTCGGCGGCACCCGCGCCGACGAGATTGTGGAGCTCGTCGATGAACAGGATGATGTCGCCGCGCTGGGTGATCTCCTTCATCACCTTCTTCAGGCGCTCCTCGAACTCACCGCGGTACTTCGACCCGGCGACGAGAGCCGCGAGGTCGAGCGTGTAGATCTGCTTGCCCTTCAGGAGCTCGGGCACCTGGTTCCCGCTGATGCGGGCGGCGAGGCCCTCGACGACGGCGGTCTTGCCGACGCCGGGCTCGCCGATGAGCACCGGGTTGTTCTTCGTGCGGCGCGAGAGGATCTGCATGACGCGCTCGATCTCCGTCTGGCGCCCGACGACCGGGTCGAGCTTGCCCTCGGAGGCGAGCCGCGTGAGGTTGCGGCCGAACTGGTCGAGAAGCTTGGAGCTCTTCGTCTTCTCGCCCGTGCGCGCCGCCGCCGCCCTGCTGCCGCCGGCCGGGGCCGGAGAGCATGCGGATGATCTCGTTGCGGATCTTCTCGGCGTCGGCGTCGAAGTCGAGCAGGATGCGGGCCGCGACACCCTCGTTCTCGCGCACGAGGCCGAGGAGGATGTGCTCCGTCCCGATGTAGTTGTGGCCGAGAGAGAGCGCTTCGCGAAGCGCGAGCTCGAGGACCTTCTTGGCGCGCGGGGTGAACGGGATCTGGCCCGTCGTCACCTCGTCGCCCTGGCCGACGATGCGCGCGACCTGGGCGCGCACCTCCTCGACGGTGATGTCGAGGCTCTCGAGAACGCGGGCTGCGAGCCCCTCCTCCTCCCGGAGGAGTCCGAGGAGGATGTGCTCGGTCCCGATGTAGTTGTGCTTCAGCGCGCGGGCCTCGTCCTGCGCGAGAACGACGACCTGTCTTGCCCTCTCAGTAAACCGTTCGAACAACCCTTGAATCCTTTCTCGCTTGCTCCGCGACCTATCGTACCGGTCCGGTCGGGAGCTACCGAACGCCTGCGAGACACGCTACGTGTTCGTATCGGACGCACGACAGATTTCCTCAAGGATCCCTCTCGCGAGGGCGGCGTAACCGCTCCGACTAGACGATTTTCTATCGTGTGACCGTCCTCCGCTGTATCTCCATAGCCCTTGCAGCACTCGTCTTCGCGGCCCCCGCCGGCGCGACGACGGTCGTCCAGCACGACGGGGCGGAGGATCGGCTCGTGCAGAGGATCAACGACGTGCGCGAGAACCACGGGCTCGAGCCCCTGCACGGCGTGACACGCCTCGGACACGCGGCGACCCGGCACTCGAACTCGATGGCGCACGTCGGCTACTTCCGCCACGACCTTCGCCACAACGGCAAGTGGAAGTCGTTCGGGACCTGGATCCGCTGGTACTGGCCGGGCCCGGGCTACACGTCATGGAGCGCCGGTGAGAACCTCGCCTGGGGAGCCCCCGGGCTCGGCGTCCGCAAGACGGTCTCGCTCTGGATGCACAGCCCCGGACACCGCGCCAACCTCCTCAACAAGGACTGGAACAGGATCGGGGTGTCGATCGCCCACGTCACGAACCCGGTCGGCTATTACAACGACTACTCGGAAGCGACGATCGTCACCGCAGACTTCGGCAGGCGCGCCAAGTAGTCTCGCGGGGTGCCCCTCGAGACCACGATCGCGCCGGTCCAGCCCTACTCGCTCGCCCTTTCCGCACGGATGAAGAGCGACGCGACGCGCTTCCTCCGCGACGGCGTCCTCACGGTTGCCTACGAGGCGGGTGAGGCGCCTGCTCTGGCCCGCGTGGTTCAGAAGCCGGACGGCAAACTCGACGCATCGATCGAAAGCTCGGAGCCCGAGGAAGCGCTCGCGAAGCTCCGCTTCGTCCTCGCGGCCGACGACGACCACGGCGAGTTCCTGCACCGGTTCCGCGACGACGCGCTGATCGGGAACGCGGTCAAGACCCTCAGAGGAATGCGGCCGATCCGAACGGCCACGGTCGTCCATTCGCTCCTGAAGGCGGTCTGCGGGCAGCTGATCGAGTCGAAGGCGGCCCGGCTCCTCGAGGCGAGGCTCCTGCGCCTTGCAGCTCCGGAGCACGAAGGGCTGCGCCTTCCTCCGCAGCGCGACACATTCCAGCGCTTCACGCGTGCCGAGCTTGCTCGCCACGGCCTCGTCTCGCGCAAGGGCTCGGCGCTCCTCCGGCTCACGAAGGAGCTCGACCTCGAACGGCTCCACGCCGTCTCGACCGAAGTGGCCGCGCGGAGGATCGAGCGCGAGCGCGGGCTCGGCCCGTGGTCGGCCGGAATGATCTGTCTCTACGGGCTCGGGCGCTACGAGTGCGGCCTCGTCGGCGACCTCGGCCTCGTGAAGCTCGTCTCGGCCGAGCGCGGCCGCTGGGTCGAGACAGAGGAGACGCGCGAGCTACTCGAGCCCTACGGAGAGTGGGCCGGCCTCGCGAGCCTCTACATACTTGCGAGCTTGAAGGATCACTCCGTCGGCCGGAGCGTCGGGAAGAGGATGACGTCGCGGATGGTGTCGCGGCCGGTCAACAGCATGGAGAGCCTGTCGATGCCGAGCCCGAGGCCGGCCGTCGGCGGCATCCCGTAGGAGAGCGCCTCGACGTAATCGGGATCTTCCGCGCCCATCTCGGCGAAGCGCGCGGCCTGCTCCTCGGCGTCGTTCAGCTCCGAGTAGGCGTTCCCGAGCTCCATCCCGCCGGCGAAGTACTCGAAGCGCTCGACGATCCCCTCGTCGCCCTCCTTCAGGCGCGCGAGCGGCGAGAGCTCGACCGGGTAGTCGTGGAGGATCGTCGGCTGGATCAGCTTCGGCTCGACGAGATGGCTGAGCGCATGGTCGATGAGCTGAGCCCACGACTCGTCCGCGCCCGTGTCGACATCCCGCTCGTGGAGCCGCTTGCGCAGATCGTTTGCGTCGCGGGTCCAGACCCCCTCGTCCTCGAGCGCCTCGATCAGGCTGAAGCGCTTCCAGGCCGGACCGAAGTCGATCTCGTGCCCGCGGAAGGCGACCGTTGTGGATCCCGTCGCCTCCTGCGTCACGACGCCGGAGGAGATCCTCGACGAGGGCCATCGCGTCCTCGTAGTCCGCGTAGGCCTCGTACCACTCGAGCATCGTGAACTCGGGCTGGTGCTTGTAGGAGATGCTCTCGTTGCGGAAGTCCTTGCTGATCTCGTAGACCTTCTCGAGACCTCCGACGATGAGGCGCTTGAGATAGAGCTCGTCCGCGATGCGCAGGTAGAGGTCGGCGTCGAGCTCGTTCGAATGCGTCACGAACGGCTCGGCGAGCGCACCGCCGTAGCGCGGCTGCAGAATCGGCGTCTCGACCTCGACGAACCCGCGCGCATCGAGGTAGCGGCGGATGGCCGCGACGAGCTCGCTGCGGATGAGGAAGTCGCGCCGCGTTTCCTCGTTGACGAGGAGATCGAGGTAGCGCTTGCGATAGCGGGTCTCCGCGTCCACGACGCCGTGGTAGGTGTCGGGGAGCGGCCGCCCGATCTTGGCGAGGAGCTGGAGCTCGGTCACCGCAAGCGACGGCTCGCCGCGCTTGGTCTTCGTCGCGTGCCCGCGTACGCCGACGACGTCCCCCAGGTCGAGGTCGAGGCCTCCGAGCTCGTCAGGCTGAGCCAGCAGCTGGATCTGCCCGCTGCGGTCGACGAGGTCGAGGAAGACGAGCTTCCCCATGTCCCGTCGGCCCATGACGCGGCCGGCGAGCGCGTGCTCGGCGCCGGTCGCCTGAGGCTCGAGGGTCTCCGCCTCGGCCCGGACGGCAGCGATCTCTTCCCGGTCGGGAAAGCGGTGCGGAAGGGTCATCGGCGGGCGAGTTTACGTCCCTAGCAGGCTGCTGGCGCGTCGCTCGCCCAGCGGTCTGCTAGGCCGCTTTGATGTCCATGATCTTGAACTTGAGCGACCCGCGCGGGGCGGCGACCTCGACGGTCTCGCCCTTCTTGTGCCCCATGATCGCCTTGCCGACCGGCGACTCGTTGGAGAGCTTGTGCTCGGCGGGGTTCGCCTCGGCGGAGCCGACGATGTGGTACTCGATCGTCTCGCCCGCGTCGACGTCGCGCAGGCGAACCTTCGTCCCGACGGCGACGACGCCTGTCGGGATCTCCTTCTTGTTCACGACACGCGCGCTCGCCAGGCGCTCCTCGAGCGTGGCGATGCGGTGCTCGAGCATGGCCTGCTCGTTCTTGGCGTCGTCGTACTCGGAGTTCTCGGTGATGTCGCCGAACTCGCGTGCCTGCTTGATGCGCTCGGCCACCTCGCGCCGCTTCACGGTCGAGAGGTACTCGATCTCTTCCTTCAGCTTGTCGTGCCCTTCGGCGGTGAGAATGACTTCCTTCACTGCTTCCTCCAGCCCCTGAATACGCAAACGCGGGGCCGTCAGGCACCGCCGCGGGCGACATTGTAGCCGTCCCGTCAAACGGAAAACGTTCGCCGCCCGGCTACGATTCCCTTTCCATGTGTGTCGATTTGAACACGCCCTGGACCATCGGCTCCGTCGAGATTCCGACACGCCTCGTGCTGGCCCCGATGGCGGGGGTGAGCGTGCAGGCATTTCGCCGCCAGGGACGCCGTTACGGCGCCGGATTGGTGTGCTCGGAGATGGTCAGCTGCGCCGGTCTCTCGCACAAGAACGAGCGCACGCTCGGCTACCTGCGCATCGGGCGGGACGAGCATCCTCTCGCCGTTCAGATCTTCGGCTCGGAGCCGGGCGTGATGGCGGAGGCGGCACGAATGGTGGAAGCCGCCGGCGCCGACCTCGTGGACATCAACTTCGGCTGTCCCGTGCGCAAGGTGACGAAGACAGGCGCAGGTGCCTCGCTTCTCGACGAGCCGCACCGAGCGGCCGCGATCGTGGAGGCCGTCGCCGAGGCCGTGGACGTGCCCGTCTGCGTGAAGATGCGCCGCGGTGTCGAGAACGGTTCGCGGACCGCTCTCGAGGTCGGCCCCCAGCTCGTCGACGCGGGAGCCGCGTCGCTGACGCTGCATCCCCGCTCGGCCCAGCAGATGTACACCGGGACCGCCGACCACACGCTGACCGCCGAGCTCGTCGAGCTCGTGGACGTGCCCGTGGTCGCGTCAGGCGACATCACGAGCCGGGGTCGCGCCGAGTCCGTCCTCGCCGAGACCGGCTGCGCGGCCGTCATGGTCGGCCGGGTCGCGCAGGGGAACCCCTGGGCCGTCGGCGAGATCGCGGGGATCGTCGAGAGCACGCCCACGCGCGAGGAGGTCGTCGCCGAGCTCCTCCACTTCATGCGCGACACCGTCGCGGAGATGGGCGAGCAGCGCGCGACGGGCTTCCTGAAGAAGTTCTACGGCTGGTATCTCGGCCGCGGGCGCTTCCCGAAGCCGTTCGCCAACGAGCTCGTCCGCCTCGAGACGATCGACCAGGTGGAAGAGCGGCTTCTCGCCGCCGCGCCGGGCGCGAACGAGGTGCTGGCACGCCTCGAGGCCGACCTGCCGGCGACGGACAACGTCGTCCTGGATCTCCCGGTCTCGATTTACGCCGGGGGGTAGGCCGACGGCCACCGGTAAAATTCAACCGTGGCCGTAACAACCAGAGAAGAGCGCCGCATCGTCACGGCGCTGATCGCCGACGTCGTCGGCTCGACCGCGATCGGCGAGCAGCTCGGTCCCGAACGCTCCAAGCTCCTGATCGACGAGGTGATGCGGCTCATGGCGGAGCAGGTCCGCCGCTACGAGGGGACGGTCGCCAGCTCGTCGGCGACGAGATGCTCGCGTTCTTCGGCGCACCGGTCTCCACGAGGACGACTCGGAGCGGGCCGTCAGGGCTGCGCTCGCCATCCAGCGCGCCGTGCAGTCCTACGCCCAGGAGGTGAAGGATGCCTACGGCATCGAGCTCGCCGTACGGATCGGAATCAACACGGGCCCGGTCGTCGTCGGCATGGAGGCGGACGGCGACGGCGATCCCTGGAACGCGCTCGGCGACACGGTCAACGTCGCGGCGCGGCTGCAGACCATCGCCCCCGAGGGCGGCATCGTCGTCGGTCCGACCACCGAGCGCCAGATCGAGGACTGCTTCGAGGTCGAGGAACTCGAGACTCCTGAGCTCAAGGGAATCTCGAAGAAGCTCCGCGTCTACAAGATCCTCGGCGCGCGCGAGATGGAGCATCCCGAGCCTGCACACGCGATCGTCGGCCGCGACTTCGAGCTGAGCGTGCTCGAGCGGGTGATGGAAGGCCTTGTCGAGGGCCGCGGCGCGATCGTCTCGGTGGTGGGCGAGCCGGGCATCGGCAAGTCGAGGCTCGTCTGGGAGGTGCGAAGCCGCTACCGCGACCGCGTGCGCTTCATCGAGGGCCGCTCGGTCTCCTACGCGCAGACCTTCCCCTACTGGCCGATCCGGGACCTCATGCGCGAGTGGCTCGGTGTCGGCGCCTCGACGCCCGAGGCGCGCGTCCGGCTGGAGCTCAAAGCCCAGCTCGCCGAGCTCTTCGGCGAGGAGTCCGAGGAGGTCTACCCCTTCTTCGCGAACCTCTTGAACCTCACGCTGGAGCCCGATGCCGCGCAGCGCATCCGCGAGCTGAACCGCGAGAGCATCCAGACCGCCACCTTCGAAGCCTTCTACGAGTTCATCTGCAAGCTCGCCGAGGAGCAGCCCCTCGGCCTCGTCTTCGAGGACCTGCACTGGGCGGACGAGTCGACCCTCGAGCTGATCGAGTCGCTCCTGGGCGTGACGGAGGAGTCGTCGGTGGCTCTCTTCCTCCTCTACCGCACCGAGCGCGAGCACGGCGTGTGGAGCCTTGGCGAGCGCGCGCGACAGCGCTACCCGCACCGCACCCGAGAGGTCGAGGTGCGGCCGCTGCCGGCCGACGCGTCCAGGTTGCTCGCGACGCTCTCCGCGGAGGGCGAGCTGCCGGAGACGGTCACCGACCACCTCGCCCAGCGGTCGGGCGGCAACCCGTTCTTCCTGGAAGAGGCGCTCCGCGACCTCGTCGAGCGCGGCGCTCTGGTCAAGCAGAACGGCAAGTGGGAGATGGCCGTTTTCTTCACCAGGGCGCCGCGCTCGACGAGGTCGCGAAGCGCTTCTTCGAGGAAGAACGGATGCCGCCGGACCGCTGGGCGAGGTGGTCGGTGACCGTCTCGGGCAGGTCGCCTTCCGCGGGAGAGCGTTGCGAGCAACTTGGACGCATCGGCCGGCAGCGGCCGATGCCTCGACCTCTCGGGTGCGGTGCGGGTAGCGCTGTCGCGCGCGCTCGCCAAGGCTCCAGACGCCGTGCTCGCGCTCGGTGCGGTCGAGGGGGGGAGCCGCCGACGACTCCTCCGTCACGCCCAGGAGCGACTCGATCAGCTCGAGGGTCGGGGGCCGCCCAGTGCGGGTATTAGAAAACGAGGCCGAGGGTGGTCCTCAGCGAGCTTGCAGAGATTCAAAAAAGGCTTCGAAGGTGGCATCTGAATCTATCGCGGTTGAGCTCGCGGGGATGCGCTGCGCGGCATCAGGGTCCTGCGTGAGGTACGAGGTTCGCGAAGAAGGGTAGAGCCTCCTCGGACTCCTCGCCGAAGAGCTCGC
>CAVYAJ010000011.1:0-49463 GCA_963766155.1 uncultured Actinomycetes bacterium
CGAAACAAACGCCTCTTTCAACGCCATCCGATGTGTCAGGTCGAAGGCTGGATCGCACCTGGGTGAGGAGATTGACCATATCGTTCCTCTGTGGAAAGGTGGCCCCGACCAGAAGAAAACCTCCAGGTCATTTGCGTTGCCCACCACGAAATTAAAACGGCTGCCGACCGCGGCTGGAAACGCTTTCGAACCCGCATCCCCGAAGGCCTCGATTGGGTGCCGCAAGGTAAGAAATCGGAATAATGGTTGCATCATGCAACCGTTTTCCGTGGTTGCATCATGCAACTGCACTTTTTTGCCGATACCACGCGCGCTTCGATTCTTCTCCATCTGAAGCACTTGAACTCCTTTTAGAATCAACGTGGCGGGGTGCCTCGGAAGTCTAAGTCGTTGATTCTGTTAACCATTGCACTCATTTACTTGGGTTAAGTTTGCAAGTCGCACAAAATCGGCCTGATTTCGCATCGATTTCCAGGCGAATTTTCAAAATTTTCCAACAACTAAGTCCGCGCGATTGAGATCTGCGGTCGACCGAAACAAAGGGCTTAATGTTTGCGACGACCGCCCGGCTATGAATACACCATGCGGCCGATCAGCACCAGGAGCGCGGCCTGAAACGGGAAAAAGCAAAGTATGGCTGGAGACGCTATCACAGCGCGAAGCTGCGTGCCAAGCAGGACAAGGACGAACAGGTTGTCGCGATTCATGGCTTACCTCCACTTCATGACGACAGCCGGCTGACCTCTCGAACTTCAATTTCCATTCGCGGACAACCAGGCACAGGCATCCCTCGCATAAGACCACTTCGCCCAGAACGTCTGAACCTGGCCGGCCGCATCGATCACAATTCATCGGCTTCCTCCAGTCACCAACAAACCTGTTAAACCAAGCGATGAATGCTTTGCAGTTCGCTTGCTCCGGGGTGAGTCCGCCATCGATTTCCATAATCGCTGCGCGTTCCTCGATCCACTCCCAAGAGTCGACGGCTTCCAAGCGCCGCATGGATTCAAGGATCTCCGCCTTCCGTTCTCGCAGCTGAGCCTTGAGATCCGGTGAGACCTTACTGGCGGGTTCGATGAGGATGTTCTCACCTCTAATTTGCATGGTGACTCCGGCAGCTTTGATGGCCTGGATGAGGTCCTGCACATCGCTCATATTTCCTCTCTATCGCCTTCCAGGGGTTTTGAAACCGTAACACCGTCACAAGTAGCACTGGGCGTGGGTTGTGACGGTTTTGAAACCGTAACATCAATTTCGGGTGTTGCGCTTTTGAAACCGTCACAAGGTAGGACTGGCGTGGGTTGTGACGGTGTTACGGTTTGAGAAGCGGGGTGAGTGTCTAAGTAGCGGGAAAAGGCATCATCGAACTGTTCGAGGTGGTAGCCTTTGGCGGTGACATCGCCGATCCTGACGGTGGTGACGACGATATCGAAACGGCCGAGAATGCGGGCGAGTTGAGGCTTTGAAATCGGCTTTCCGTTCTTCCATTCAGGCCAAGGACGATCTTCCATCTCAACCAGCTTATTGACGATGGTCTCGCTGAAGATTTTGGGTAGAGCCTGGCTTTGAAACATGCCGCGGATATCGGAGAGAAGTTGAGCGCCACTACTGCCATCGTCACCGTTACGGACGACCAAGGCGATAGCCGCAGATTCTGCCAGCTTGGACCATTCAGGACTTATAAGGTCCGCGATCAGGCAAGCAAGGGACAGAGCAATCGGCCGCTCGATCATTGAGAGACTCGGGTACGGTGGGATTGGCCAATCTCGCTGCATTCCGATGGTCATTCGTCCAACGCGCCGCTTTGCGTTGAAGTTCGCTAGCCTCTTTACTTAAAACGCTATTACGAACACGCTCCACAACCTCTTTACGGGATTTACGCCTCATCGCGATGATGATCGAGCGATCCTCTAACGTCCCTGGAAGCTTTCCAATCAGCGCAATCGCTTTAGGACACCATGTTGAGAATGTCCTTGGTTCGTGATTATCACGCCAACGCATCGGATGATCATCGCGGTTTGGCGCCGATGTCCAGAATTCAGAACACCACGAAGTTCGTCATTGTCTCGAAGGAAGGTGTCTGCCTCATCGATTAGGAGTGTTGGTTTGAACGTCTCAATGGTTCGGAATAAAGCTGCGGCTGTGATGTTCGCGGCTGGCAATGGTGTCGTCGGCGACGTAGACCTCGCAGCCGACGATCGGCTTCACGCCTGCCTTCCCGGCCTCCTTGTAGAGCTCGACCGCGCCGGCGAGCGACCCGTGGTCGGTGAGAGCGACGGCCGGCATCTCGAGCTCCGCGGCCCGCGCCGCGAGGTCCGGGATGCGGCACGCGCCGTCGAGGATCGAGTACTCGGAGTGGACGTGGAGATGGACGAACGGCGCCTCAGGCACGGGCAGCCCATCCTAGCTCCGGGTCCGACGACTCCGAACTCGTTTCCTACGACGGCAACAGCGGGCGGCTAGAGCAGCCGCTCGATCCCCAGGACGTGCACGAAGTCGACCTCGAGTGTGCGGATCGCTTCGGCGACCGCGCCCGCGAAGTCCTCCGCCTCGAGCTCGCACTCGACTTCTCCGGGCTCGGGAGCAATCGGAATGCGGGGTCTTCGAGGATGTGCGGAGGAATGCGGTCGAGGTAGCAGATGAAGCGAAACGTCTCGGCAGCCCGATTCGAGCCCGTCTGGGGCTTGCGCCGCAGGAGGCTTTCTGTGAGCGCTCCCACCCTCGAATCGTGCGATCCGAAGCGGGCTGGAGCGTCCCCCGAACGCGGTATTCTTTTGCCGCCGTGGCGGCGAAGGAAGAAAAGATCGAGATGGAGGGCGAGGTCGTCGAAGCCTTCCCGAACGGGATGTTCAAGATCCAGCTCGACGCGGGGCACGAGGTGCTCGGCTACACCGCGGGGAAGATGCGCCGCTTCCGCATCAAGATCTTCCCGGGCGACCGCGTGAAGGTCGAGGTCTCCCCGTACGACCTCTCCCGCGGCCGCATCGTCTACCGCTACCGCTAGAGGCTCTGGGCGGCGGCTGCGACCGCCGCCTCTTGCAACCACGTGAGGAAGGCGTAGACGGCGAGCTCGTAGGCGTGCGGCGCGTTCGGGTCGAACCCGTCCGCGAACTCGTCCTCGCTGACGTCGAGCCGCGTGCCGAGGACGAGCCGCAGGTCGTTGAGCGCGGCGAGCCAGCGATCGAGCTCGCCGGCGTCGAGCCGGTCGCGGCCGGCGGTCTCCTCCAGCGCGCGGAGGTTCTCCAGGCGAAGCGATACGAGCTCGGAGCCCATGAGAGAGCGGTACTCCCGCTCGACCTGCTCGTCGTCGTAGGCCCGCGGGAAGAGGCGCCGGAGCGAGGGTCGTCGGGCTCGGCCGCGAGCAGCTCCTCGAGCTCGGGGGAGAGCGGCGCAGGAGGTCGCGCTCCTCGCGGGCCGAGGTGCACGCGGAAGTCACCGTCCGCGGTGCGCTCGATCGGTACGGGCAGGAACGGCATCAATCCTGGCGAAGCGTCGCCCAGAGGCCGTGCGCGTGGAGGCGGGCGACGTCGTACTCGGTCTTCTCGCGCGTGCCGCTCGAGACCACGGCCTTGCCGTCGTGGTGCACCTGGAGCATGAGCTTCGTCGCCTTCTCCTGGCTGTAGCCGAAGAGCTTCTGGAAGACGAGCGTCACGTAGGACATGAGGTTGATCGGGTCGTTCCAGACGATCACGATCCACGGGCGGTCGTGCTCCTCGTGCTCGCTGTCCGCGGGCCGCTCCAGCTCGACGACGCCCGGCGCCGATGTGGCAGAGCTCACGCCCACATTGTGACGCAGCGGCGCTTAACTCTTGGCGGGCGAGGGCTGCGTCGACTCGATGAGGCCGAGAAGCCTCTCCAGCGCGTCCGCATCGAGCTCGCCGCGGTTCAGCGAGAGCGCCGCGATCAGGGCGGAGAGGCGGCGGTCGGGTTCGTCGTTCGTCGTCATGACGCTGGGTTCGATCCCGCCGCCGCCACTCCTACCGTCAGTTGGAAATGCCCGGGCAGTCGGGTCGCCGATCGTGAAGTCCGCCGCGTTCACGTTCGTGTCGTGGCCGTTCGGATGGCGCGCGTCGCTCTTCCCGGGAGCGGGCCGATCGGAGGCGCAGCCGCCGTGGTTCCCTCGACGAACGCGTTCGTCGCGTCGCCCCAGCCCACGGAGTCGACGATGTTTCCGTCGGCGTCCTTGATCGCGACTCCGCCCGCGGCCGAGGCGAGGCCGGCCGAGAACGACTTGTCGGCCGGATGCGCGCCCGAGTAGCCCGAGCCTCCGAAGAGGAAGAACAATCCCGCCGCCAGCATCGTGCCGTCGGCGAGCGTGCCGAGCGAGACGTCGCTCGTTCCCGCTCCCGACCGGTAGACGAGCTTCCAGCCGGAGAGGTCGGCCGCCGCCGTCCCGGTGTTGGCGATCTCGACGAACTCGTCGCCGAGCGCGCCCTCGATCCCCACCGAGAACTCGTTGATCCGGATGACTGCGTCGCCGCCCGCGCCCGCGACGCAGTGGATCTGCGCGAGGCCGGAGCCGTCATAGGCGATCGAGATCGCTCCCGCCTGTCCGCCGATCGTGCAGCCGAGCCCCGCGAGGGAGTCGAACGAGGCGAGCCCGGGCGCCGGCAGGCCCCTGCGCGCCGGTCGCTCCCTTGGGCCCGGCGGGACCAGCCGGTCCGGTCGAGCCCTGGGCCGGCGGGCCGGTCGGTCCCGCGACGCCGCGCTGGTTCCAGGCGAGCGCCCGTTCTCCGAGAGCGGCACGCCGAGGCCTTGGCGACGACGCGGAGGGCGCCGCCCTCCGCCTTGCGGCAGGCGTGGATGACGCCGTTCCCGTCAGGGATGGCGGCGAGTGCCGCACCCGCGACCGCCACCGCGGCGATCGCGAGCGCGACGAGAATCTTCGAGCGCATGCTTCTCCTTCCATCGAATGGCATGCGCCGGTGATAGCTCCGCGACTCGCGCGTGAGTGTGACCGTGCAGGAACCGGCACAGATTCGCGCAAGAGGGGATTCAATTCTCGCGCGCGATTGCCGATAAACCCACGCTGGCCTCCCTACCCATGCCCGATAACCCCCCCAATTCGGACGACGGCACGAGCGCGCTGAACGAAGCGCTCGCGACCACGGATGTTCTCCGCCGCGTCGCCGGCACCGTCGCCATCCATCTCTACGAGTCCGAGTACCTCGAGGACGGGACGTATGTCTGCAACACGTTCATCGGCGAGGGGCTCGAGAGCCTCCTCGGCCCCCTTCCCGAGGACAAGACGCCCGAGGAGGCGTGGGAGGAAGCCGTCCATCCGGACGACCAGGAGACGTACGACGTCCTCCCGAAGCTCGAGGCCGGAGAGGCCGTCGAGATCGAGTACCGCCTGGTCGGCTACGACGGGAAGACGCGCTGGGTCTGGGACCGGATGCGCCCGCGGCGCGGGCCAGGAGGTCAGCTCGCTCGTCGACGGGATCGTCGCCGACATCACCGAGCGCCGGAAGGCATCCGACGCCCTCGAGGAGGCGCGCCGCCAGCTCCAGCACATCGCCTTCCACGACCCGCTCACCGGCCTGCCCAACCGGGTCTCCTTCCAGGAGCGGCTGGACGAGGCGCTCGACCGCTGCCCCGGAAAGAAATGCGGGGCCGCCGTCCTCTTCATCGACCTGGACAACTTCAAGCTGATCAACGACAGCTTCGGCCACGCGGCCGGCGACGAGCTCCTCCGCGCGGTCGCGGGACGCCTTCAGCGCGCGACGCGAACGGCCGATGTGGTCGCCCGACAGGGAGGCGACGAGTTCCTCGTCCTCCTCGCCGACATCGAGCCGAACGGCAACGAGGACGACCCCGAGTACGCCCGCAAGGCCGCTGCGGTCGTCGCGCGGAAGATCCGCCGCACGCTGCTGGCTCCCCTTCGTCGTCTCCGGCGTGGAGATCTTCGTCAGCGCCTCGATCGGCGTCAGCCTCTTCCCCGACGACGCGCCCGACTCGGAGACTCTCCTCAAGCACGCGGACACCGCGATGTACCGCGCGAAGGACGCGGGCCGCGACTGCCATGCCCTTTATGCGCTCGACCGCGACGACGCGCTCACGCAGCTTTCGATGGCGGCGCGCCTGCGCACGGCGATCGACGCGGCGACGGCCTCGTCCTCCACTACCAGCCGCTCGTCCGCCTGGACTCCGCCGAGATCATCGGCGCCGAGGCGCTCATCCGCTGGCAGGACGGCGAACGTCTGGTGCCGCCGGCCGATTTCCTCCCGCTCGCCGAGCGAACGGGCCTCATGGCGCCCTCTCGGACTGGGTGATCGCAGAGGCGTGCCGGCAGGCGACACTGGCGTGACCGCAAAGGCTCGACTTGTACGTCTCCATCAACCTGCCGCCCTCGTTCTGGCAGCCGACCGCCATCGCGCCACGTGCTCGCCACGATCGAGTCCTTCGGGCTCAGACCCCGACCGGCTCATGATCGAGATCACCGAGTCGGCGATGATGGTCGATCCGCGGACGAGCATGGATTCGGTCATCGACGAGCTGCACGAGCGCGGACTTCGCCTCGCGATCGACGACTTCGGGAGCGGCCACTCCTCCCTCTCGCGCCTGAACCAGATGCGCGTCTCCACGCTGAAGATCGACCGCTCCTTCGTGAGCGACCTTCCTGAGGATCGCAACTCGGCGGTGCTCGTCTCCTCGATCATCCAGCTCTCCCGGAACCTCGGCCTCGAGCCGCTCGCCGAGGGCATCGAGACGGAGGAGCAGCGCGCCTTCTTCCTCGAGCACGGCTGCGAGCTCGGCCAGGGCTTCCACTTCAGCCGGCCGGTCAGGGCAGGCGAGCTGGAGACCCTCTACCGCGCCTCACGCACGGTAGAAGACGTCGCATAACGCGCTACGCTGAACGCATTCCCGCCGCCAGCCGCACCGAGCCCTACACCGTCTTCAACTTCATCGTCGAGATCGACGGAATCGCGGCGGCCGCCTTCTCGTCGGCGAGCGGGCTCGAGTCGGAGACGGCGGTCATCGAGTACCGCACGGGCGCCGACCCGAGCACCGCGCACAAGCTGCCGGGGCTCACCAAGTACGCGAACATCGTCCTCAAGCGCGGCCTCACCCGCGACCTCTCCCTCTGGAACTGGCGGCAAGCCGTCGTGAACGGCAAACCCGACCGCCGCTCCGGGACGATCATCCTCCTCGACGAGTCCGGCCAGCCGGTGCTGCGCTGGAACTTCATCCGCGGCTGGCCCGCCAAGTGGGAAGGCCCAGCGTTGAACGCGAAGGCGAGCGAGGTCGCGATCGAGACACTCGAGATCGCTCACAGAAGGTCTCGAGCTCGAAGCCAGCTGAGCTGGTGTCCGTGGAGGAGCGCGAGCCGGACGTCATCGTTGACTTCGTCTTCGACGACGGCCTCCTCTACGCCACGGTCGCGAACATCGGCGATCGCCCCGGCCCCTGAAGGTGTCGTGCCGCTTCGAGCCAACGTTTCACGGCCTCGGCGGCTCCGTGGAGATCTCCCGGCTTCCCCTCTTTCGCAACATCGAGTACCTGGCGCCCTTCAAGGAGATCCGCACGCTGGTCGACTCGAGCGCCGCCTACTTCGCGAGGAAGGAGCCGACCAAGCTGGAGGTGACGGTTACCTACCGGGACGAGAGCGGGACGAGGCGCGAGGCGACGATCCGCCACGATCTGGGCATCTACCGCGACCTCGCCTACGTCCCGCCCGAGCAACATCACCACGACTTCGCGGACTGACGCGGAGCGCGCTAACCTGACCCGCCTGCGGCCGCTTTTGTCGTGCGCGATTTCCCCGGGAAAGGAGAGGCTGTGGAACATGGATCCGAGAGCTACTTCGTCATCGGCGAAGGCCTGCTCGGCGAGAGCGGCGGAGGGCGTGAGCCGACGGCTCGCCCGGCCGCCGAGGCGGCGACCCCGCCGTTCCGGTTCTCCCGGATGGGCCCGAAGGGCGCCGGCAAGCAGCTCCCGAGGGGACGCGAGAAGCTCGCGGACGCGATGGCCGCGGCGGAGGGGGCGAGTCGGTGTCCCGGCGGGCTTCACCTACCTCGGCCAGTTCATCGACCACGACCTGACCTTCGACAAGACACGGTGATGCTCGGGAGCACGTCGCCCCGGCCGCGCTGCTCCAGGCCCGCTCGCCGAGCCTCGACCTCGACTCCCTCTACGGCGCGGCCCGGGGGATCCCGGGTCGGAGCAGTTCTACGAGGCCGACGGGCTCCACCTGAAGATGGGCAAGACGGCCGCGGCGACGGGACTGGCCGAAGGACGGCTTCGACCTCCCGCGCGGCGCAGGCTCCACCGTTGCGGCGAAACGGAAGGCGATCATCCCCGACCCGCGGAACGACGAGAACCTCGCCGTCGCGCAGACCCACCTCGCGATGATCCGCTTCCACAACCGCGTCGTCGACAGCTGCCGGCATCGGTCCCGCCGGCTCGCGCTTCGCGCGTGCCCGCGAGCTCGTGACGAAGCACTACCAGTGGATGATTCGCACCGACTTCCTGCCGCGGATCTGCGCGGCGCGGTCGTCAACGACGTCTTCACCAACGGGCGCAAGGCGTTCGAGGTCGGCGCGGCGCCGACCGACGTGCCGACGATGCCGATCGAGTTCTCCGTTGCCGCCTACCGGCTCGGACACTCGATGGTGCGCGGCTCCTACAACTGGAACAAGATCTTCGACGACGGCTTCGGCACGCTCGACCTTCTCTTCACCTTCTCGGCGACGAGCGGCGACCTCGGCGGCTTTCTGCGCCTGCTGAGCAACTGGATCGCCGACTTCCGGCGCCTGTACGACTTCGCGGGCGCGGCCAGCGCCGACCTCGGCGTGCCGGCCGCGAAGTTCAACCAGGCGATGCGGATCGACACGCGCATCGTCGACCCGCTCCGATCCTCCGCCGGTCGTTCGGCGCCCCGCGGGCCTGCGGAGACGAGAGCGAACCTCGCCTTCCGCAACCTGACGCGGGCGAACATGGTCAGGCTCGCGACCGGCCAGCAGATGGTCACGTTCCTGCGGAGCAAGGGCATCACGTCACGAAGCTCACCAAGGCGCAGATCCGCGACGGAGACGGCGGTGCCGATCTCGAGAGCCTCACCCAGGCGCAGCGAGAGCGCTCCTCGACCGACACGCCGCTCTGGTTCTACATCCTGCGCGAGGCCGAGCTGAACGGCGGCAAGCTGACCGGCGTCGGCGCCCGCATCGTGGCGGAGACCTTCCACCGCGCGATGGAAGGGAGCCAGTACTCGATCGTCCGCGACCCGGCGTTCGGCCGATGCTCGGCCCGAACAACACGACCTTCCGGATGACCGATCCTCCTCTTCTTCGCCTTCGAAGGGAAGAAGACACTGCTCGCGCCGCTCGGCTGAGAAGGCGCCCTGACGTACGATCCGGCTGCCGTGCGGACGCGCCCAGGCTCGTACGTCCTCCAGGTCGCCCTCGTTTCTGCCGTCTACTTCGGAGGAGCGAAGCTCGGCCTCAATCTGGCGGTCGGCCACGGCGTCATCACGCCCGTCTGGCCGCCCACCGGGATCGCGATCGCGGCGCTGCTCCTGCTCGGCCCGAGGGTCTGGCCCGCGGTCGCGATCGGCGCCCTCCTCGGCAACGCGACGAGCGGCGTCTCGTTCTGGGTCGCGGCCGGCATCGCCGTCGGGAACACGCTCGAGGCGCTCGTCGCCGTCTACCTGCTCCGCCGGTTCTCCTTCCGGAAATCGCTTCGAGCGCGTCCAGGACGTGGTCAGGTTCGCCTGCGCGGCGGCCGTCGCCGCCGCGGTGGCGGCGACGAACGGCGTCACCGTGCTCGCGCTCGCGGACTCGGCGGCCGCATCTCCCTACGGATCGCGCTGGGGTCCTCTGGTGGCTCGGCGACGCGACGGGAGCGCTGCTCGTCGCGCCACTGATCCTCGTCTGGGCGACGCGTCCTCCGCTTCGCGTCCCGGCGAGGCGCCTCGCCGAGGGCGCCGTCGTGCTCGCGGCGCTCGCCGGCCTGCGCGGCGCTCATCTTCCTCGGCGGGCTCTGGCGCTACCCGTACCTCCTCTTCCCGCTCCTCCTCTGGGCCGCCGTCCGCTTCACTCAGCTCGGCGCGGTGACTGCGAGCTTCACGGTCGCCGCGTTCGGCGTGGCCGGGGTGATCTCGGAGAACGTCCCGCTCGGCGGCCGCGACGAGACGGTCGGCGGTGGAGATCCTCCAGAGCCTCCTCGCCGTCACCGCCATCAGCCTGCTCGCGCTCGGCGCCTCGATCGCGGAGCGCGACTCCGCCGCCGAGTCGCTCCGCCAGGCCGCGGTGGGGCTCGCCGAGGCGCAGGCCCTCGCACACATCGGCAGCTGGGAGTGGGACATCGCCGGCGACCGCGTCACGTGGTCGAACGAGCTCTACCGGATCTACGACCTCCAGCCCGAGCGCGGCGAGCTGAACTACGAGGCCTACCTCTCCCGGATCCATCCGGGCGACCGAGACCGCGTGCGCTCGACCATCGCGCGTGGCGCTCGAGGAAGGGCACGCCTTCGAGATGACGCACCGTGCCGTCGCTCGGGGACGGAAGCGAGCGGATCGTGCAAGGTCGCGGCCGCGTGATCCTCGACCGCGCCGGCCATCCGGTGCGCATGGTCGGGACGACCCAGGACATCACCGAGCGCGAGCGCGTCGAGCAGGTCCGGGAGAACATCCTCTCCGCGGTCTCCCACGAGCTGCGCACGCCGCTCACCGCCATCCTCGGCTTCGCCATCACCCTGCGCGAGCGCTGGCCCACGCTGACCGACGAGGGACGGGAGGAGATGATCGGCCTCGTCGCGAGCCAGGCCACGCGGCTCGAGCGGCTGCTCAACGACCTCCTCGACGTGGACCGGCTCCGGCACGGACGACTTCGTGTCGACTTCGAGCACGCCGACCTCGCCGAGCTCGTCCGCAGCGTCGTCGCGGGCCGGCCCGACGGCAGGGAGATCGACGTGCAGGCCCAGAGCGTCCACGCGAGCGTCGACCCGGCCAAGTTCGAGCGCATCGTGGAGAACCTCATCGCCAACGCCGAGCGCCACACTCCCGCGGGCTCGTCCATCGAGGTGTCGGTCGCGCCCGACGGAACCGGTGCGCTCCTGCGCGTGGACGACCACGGCCCGGGCGTGCCCGACGCCGAGAAGGAGACGATCTTCCAGGCCTTCGCCCGCGGCAGCGAGGTCGAGGTGACCGGAGTCGGCGTCGGCCTCTCGCTGGTGGCGCAGTTCGCCGCTCTGCACGGGGGCCGCGCCTGGGTCGAGGACAACCCCGGCGGCGGCGCCTCCTTCCGCGTGGTCTTCCCGGGCACCGCCGCTTGAGCGGCCTGCGCTGCCGCGGCTGGGAGCAGGAAGGCGCGCTCCGCTGCCTCCTCAACAACCTCGACCCTGCCGTCGCCGAGGATCCCGACGCGCTCGTGGTCTACGGGGGCGTGGCAAGGCGGCGCGCTCCAAGGAAGACCTCGCCGGCATCGTCTCCGCCCTCGAGCGCCTCGGCCCCGACGAGACGCTGATCGTCCAGTCGGGGAAGGCGGTGGCCGCGCTTCCGACCCACGAGGACGCGCCGCGTGTCCTGATCTCGACCGCGATGGTCGTCCCGGAGTGGTCCGACCAGGACACCTTCCGCCGGCTCGAGGACGCCGGGCCTGACGATGTACGGGCAGATGACCGCCGCGGGCTGGTTCTAATCGGCACGCAGGGCATCCTCGGCTTCACCTACGAGACCTTCCGAGCGATCGCGGCGAAGCATTTCGGCGGCTCGCTCTCCGGCCGGCGCGTGCTGACCGCCGGCCTCGGCGGCATGGGCGGCGCGCAGGGGTTCGGGGTCGGGCTGAACGGAGGCCGCGCCCTCATCGTCGAGGTCGATCCCGGCCCGCGCGGAGCGCCGCCTGGCGGACGGCTGGGTCGACCTCGTCGCCGTCGCTACGACGACGGGCTCGCCGCGCCTCACCCGACGGGCCCGGGCGCGGTCGCGCTGGTCGGGAACGCGGCCGAGGTCGTCCCGCGCCTGCTCCCGAGGGCGTCGAGTTCGACGTCGTCACCGACCAGACGGCGGCCCACGACCCCTCCGCGGCTACGTGCCCAGCGGCTTCTCGGCGGAGGAGGCGCGCGCGGCAGACGCGGAGACCCGGCTTCCAGCGCGCGGTCTTCGACTCGCTCGACCGCGCGCACGTCGCCGCGCTGCTCGGCTTCAAGCGAGCGCGGCGCGGTCGTCTTCGAGTACGGAAACGGGATCCGCGCGCAGGCTCGCGGCGCAGGGCCTGCCGGGGCGACGGAGATCCCCGGCTTCGTCGCCGAGTACGTACGCCCGCTCCTCGCGCGCGGCGTCGGCCCCTTCCGCTGGATCGCCCTCTCCGGCGATCCCGAGGACCTCCGCCGCAGCTCGAGGACGTCCTCATGGACGTCGGTCGGCACCGACACCCTGCGCGGCTGGATCGAGCTCGCGCGCGACGCGTCCCGCTGCCAGGGCCTGCCGGCCCGGATCTGCTGGCTCGGCCTCGGGCGAACGGGACGGTGGCCCTCGCCATGAACGAGCTCGTCCGCTCGGGCGAGTGCGGCCCGCTCGCCCTCGGGCGCGACCACATGGATCCCGCCTCCGTCGCCTCTCCGACGCGCGAGACCGAGGGAATGCTGGACGGGAGCGACGCGATCGCCGACTGGCCGATCCTCTCCGCGCTGCTCAACGCCGCGCAGGGCGCGAGCTGGGTCGCCGTCGGAAACGGAGGCGGAGTCGGCGTCGGCCGCTCCATCCACTCCGGGATGGTCGTCGTCGCGGACGGCAGCGAGCTCGCCGAGCGGAAGATCAGGCGCGTCTTCTGGACGGATCCGGCGCTCGGCGTCGCGCGCTACGCAGACGCGGGCTACCCCGAGGCAGCAGGCCGAGGCGGATCGGCACGGCCTGTGAGCTTCCGGCTCAAGCGGCGCATGACCCGGGAGCAGCTATTGGAGCAGCTGCGGCGCGAGGCGCGCGAAGGACTGACCGCGAGCCCGAAGCGCATGCGCTCCCGCTGGGTCTGGGACGGCCGCGGCTCCGACCTCTACGGACGGATCATGGAGCTGCCCCAGTACTACCTCCCGCAGGCCGAGCGGGAGATCCTCGCCGCCCGCGCACCCGAGATCGAGGCGCTGGTGCACCCAGGACCGTCGTCGAGCTGGGGCCAGGCTCGTCGGTGAAGACTCCGCTCCTCCTCGACGCGTTGAGCGGACTGGACCGCTACGTAGCCGTCGACGTGAGCAGTGAGGCTCTGGAGGCGGCAGGGGGCCACCTGGCTGCTCGCTATCCCCAGCTCGAGATCGTCGGAGTCGTCGGGGACTTCGAGACCGGCCTGCCGGAGCCCTACGAGCGGACCCTTGTCGTCTCCCTCGGCTCCACGATCGGCGGGCTCGACCCGGAGGATCGCGCCGCGCTCCTCTCCGCGGTGGCCCCGATGTTGGGCAAGGACGGGGCGCTCCTCCTCGGCCTCGATCTCATGAAGGACGTAGCGCGGATCGTCGCCGCCTACAACGACGAAGAGGGTCTCTCGGCGGCGCTGATCGGGAATCTCCTCCCCATTCTCAACCGCGAGCTCGGCGCCGACTTCGACCCGGAGCGCTTCCACGGCGAGGCGGTCTGGAGTGACGAGCGCGGGCGAATGGAGATGTTCGTCCGCTCGCTCGAACCTCAGACGGTGACTCTGCGCGAGATCGACCTCAAGGTCGAGTTCGCCGAGGGCGAGACGCTCCGCACCGAGATCTCGACGAAGTTCACGCGCGAGGGCGTCGCGGCGGAACTGGCCGCAGCGAGGATGGAGATCCAGTTCTGGTGGACCGATCAGGCGGGCGACTTCGCCCTATGCCTCGCCCAGAAGGCGTAACACGCGGTCGCGGCGCGCCTTGAGCTCCTCCGCGTCGAAGTCGGCGCGGATGCTGCCGCGCTCCCGCGCGGCCTCGATCGACCGCGAGGGCCTGCTCGTCGTCGCCAGCTCGGGCCACAGGTTCTCCGCAACGGCTGCGTGAACGTCGAGCCCGGCGAGATCCATGGTCTGGAACGGCCCGATCGCCGCCCAGCGCGCGCCCAGGCCGGCGGTGACCGCGCGGTCGACGTCCTCGAAGCTGCAGACCCCCGCGTCCACGAGCGCGTAGGCCTCGCGGAGAAGCGCGTACTGGAGCCGGTTGACGACGAAGCCCGGCACGTCGAGCCGGACGACGACGGGCGCTTTGCCGAGCTCCTCCATCCAGCCCCTCAGGGTCTCCAGGGTCTCGGCGCGGTACGCGCGCCGCCGACGATCTCGACGACCTGGACGAGCTCCGGCGGGTTGAGGAAGTGGAGACCGGCGAAGCGCTCGGGCCGTTGCAGTCCGCCGCCCACCTCGTCGACCGAGAGCGACGACGTGTTCGTGGTCAGGATCGCGTCGGGCGTCGCGAGCTCCTCGGCACGCGCGAGAACCTCGCGCTTCGGCTCGACCTCTTCGACGATGGTCTCGACGACGAGATCGGCGCCGGTCAAGGCCTCGTCGAGATCGGTCGTCATCGCGACGGCCTCCCCCGCCCGCTCCCGCGCGGCCTCGAGGCTCTCCTCGCGCCGCGCCGTCAGGCGAACCGAAGCACCTCCGTCCGCGAAGATGCGCGCGATCCCGGCACCCATGGTTCCGGCGCCGACGACCGCAACTTCACGGGGCAAGGCCACTCGCGCAGGCTAACCGAGCGCGGGTCGCCTGAATGCGCGACGTGAGAGTCACCCTTTCGAGGGATCCGAACACGCTATTTCGTGGGGAAACTTGAGGCTGGATCGGAGGGTGTGCGTGCGCGAATCTCCCGCTAGCTCGATCAAACCAGGGACCGTGGGTGAGCTTCCGCTCCGCGAAGCGGGGCACGCGGATGCTCCAGGAGCGCGCGTCGAGCGCCTCTATGACGACTACGCGGGTCGCATCTACCGGTACTGCCTGACCCGGCTCGACTCGCCTGAAGAGGCGGAAGACGCGCTGCAAGCAACGTATCTGAACGCCTGGCGCAGCCTCAACAGCGGCGTCGAGCCCCTTTTCGAGCCGTCCGTGGTCGTTCCAGATCGCGGCGAATGTCTGCTCGTCGATGTTGCGTACGCGTTTGGCAGGCGCAACGGTGGAACTGCGGAGCCCCGAGACGTTCGACCAGATTCCGACGAACGACGAACCCAATGACGACCTTCTTGGGCTCTCGGCTGCACTTGCGGGGCTCCCCGAGCGGCAGCGCCGTGCGCTCCTCCTCCGGGATTGGCGCGGCCTGAGCTACGACGAGATCGCCGCGGAGCTGGGCTCCTCGTACCAGGCAGTGGAGACGCTTCTGTTTCGGGCACGAAGATCAGTCGCTGCCGGGCTACGACGTCCGGAGCCGGAGCTGCCGAAAGTGCCCGCGCGGGCACGGGCGCTCTCGCCCCTGCCGTTCCTGCTCCCGCTCAAAGATGGCCTTGCGTCGATCAAGTCCGCCCTCGGCACCGGCGTTGCTCCGATCAAGGTCTCGCTCGGCGTCGCGCTCGGGGCAACGGCTCCTCTGGTCGCGTACGGAGTACTGGAGCGAGGAATCGAGAGCACGAAGCCGCCCACTACGGCCGCCGCGCCCCAAGTCCAGCTCGAGACGCCCTTGACGTACACCATGCCGGCCGCTGCTGTCGAGACGGAGAAGACGCCGGGAGTGGCCCAGAAGAAGCAAGCTTCGCCTCCAGCTTCCGACCCAGCTCCGGTCGCGCACGGCGGCGAGTCGCCCGGAGTCTCCGCAGCCGGACATGCTCACGAGTCCGCGCCCGGGCACGATCCCGCTCCCGGGCAGGATCCCGCTCCGTCGCCAGGACCGACCACTGATCCTCCCGCGGTCGAGGATCCTCCCGCGGTCGAGGAAGAGCCGCCTCCGAGCAAAGTGACCATCTGTCATCACACGGGATCGAAGAAGAATCCCACCGTAACGATCACGGTCGGCGAGGCTGCGGTCGAAGGTTTCCTGGCCAAGGGCGACGAGCTCGGCGCCTGCGCAGCACCCTGAGCGGCGGGCACAGCTGGATCGACTTGGGGTGCGCCGGAGCCGTGGTAAGAGCCCCCGCCGACCGACCTCGTGACCACCTGTCACTCGCGCGTCGAAGAGGATTGAGGTGACGATCACGGGCCGGGCCAGCCTCAGTCGACGCCATTTGGCGCACGGCGACGAACTCGGAACGGGCGCAGCAGCCTGAGCGGCGCTCAGCTGGGTCGACTTGGGTGCGGCTGGAGCTGGGGTACTACCAGTGCAGCATGCGGCGAGTTTCCCTTCCCGGCGGTTGATGACTCTACCCAGTAAGACGCGGAATCCGACAAAAACTTGCGCGCCGGTTCCGGGCGGCGATCCTGTCTCCTAGGGTTGGCCGATGGCCATCCTCGGGATCGACGTCGGCGGCACGTTCACGGACGCGGTCCTTTTCGAAGCCGGCGAGCTCCGCACGGCAAAGCTTCCGACTTCCGCTCGCCCGGAGGAGTCGGTTGTCGCAGCCGCCCGCGCCGTCGGTGCCGAGTCGGTCGAGCGCTTCACGCATGGGACGACGATCGCGACTAACGCACTTCTCGAGCGCAAGGGCGCGCGAACAGCGTTTGTGGCGACCGCGGGCTTCGAGCACCTGCTCCACCTTCGGCGACAGAATCGGGCACACCTGTACCGGTTGTGTTCCGACCATCCGGCGCCCCTGGTTCCGCTCGAGCGCTGCGTTGGCGTGCGCGAGCGGATCGGGCCCGAAGGCGTCGTGGAAGCGCTCGACCTCGCTTCGCTGCCTCAGCTTGATGCGGAGGCGGTTGCGATCTGCTTGCTCTTCTCCTTCCGGGACCCATCCCACGAGGCCACCGTGGCAGCAGAGGTGCGGCAGCGGCTACCCGACGCCCACGTCGTCGCGTCCCACGAGGTCTCGGCGGAGTTCCGGGAGTACGAGCGCGCCTCCACCACGGCCGTCGACGCGTACCTCGGGCCGGTGGTGTCTCGTTACCTGGGTTCTCTCGCCGAGCGCTGCGCTGAGGCGAGTCTCCCCGAGCCGCTGATAATGCGATCCTCGGGCGGAGTCGCTTCGGTACGGGAGGCGGCCGCCCATCCGGCGCCAATCCTGGTCTCTGGGCCTGCGGCTGGGGTCGTAGGCGCAGCTCGCGTGGCGCGAATGGCCGGAATCGAGAACGCGATCTCCCTCGACATGGGAGGCACGTCCACGGATGTTTGCCTGATCGCGGCTGGCGCGGCCGCGCGGAGCGCAGCGCGCGCGGTCGGCGGCTTGCCTGTGCGCCTGCCGACTGTCGACCTCCACACGGTCGGGGCGGGCGGTGGATCACTGGTCTGGCGGGACGCGGGCGGTGCTCTTCGGGTGGGTCCCGAGAGCGCGGGCGCGGATCCTGGGCCGGCCGCCTACGGGCGCGGTGGGACGCGGCCGACAGTCACGGACGCCAATCTCCTGTTGGGTCGTCTGCCGGAGCGGTTGGCGGGCGGGCTCGAGCTGGACCGCGACGCTGCCGCGAGAGCGCTCGAGAAGTTGGATCCCGCCGAGGTCGTCGAGGTCGTCAACGCCGAGATGCTGCGTGCCCTGCGCGTCATCTCGGTCGAGCGAGGCCACGACCCCCGGGAGTTCGCCTTGATCGCCTTCGGAGGCGCTGGGCCCTTGCACGCATGCGCGCTTGCCGAGGAGCTCGAGATCGGGACGGTGCTGGTGCCGGCCGCCGCCGGCGTGCTGTCGGCGCTTGGACTTGTGGCGAGCGACGAGCGGCGCGACACGGTGCGCTCCTACGTACGCCCCTTGGCGGAGGCGGGCGAGCTGCCGGCCGAGGGCGAGGCCGACCTCCGCTACACGGGTCAGTCGTTCGAGCTCACGGTGCCACTGGGCGCCGATGTCGCGGCGGCGTTTCATCGTGCGCACGAAGATCGGTACGGCTACTCGGATCGGGAGCGGCCCGTCGAGCTCGTCGCACTGCGGACAGCCAACGTACGTCCCGGCCCGGAGCTCGTCCTCCCACCCGCCGAGCGGCTCGAAGTTGCCGGCCCCCACGTCCTCGAGCTCGAGGGCGCGACGTGTTGGATTCCCCCGGGGTGGGTGGGGGTTCGGGACGGGACCGATAGCACTCTTCGACTCACGCGACTGTGAATATCGAGCTCCAAGTCATCGGCAGCGCTTTGCGCGCGGTCGCCGAGGAGATGGGCGCCGCGCTCGTCCGCTCGGCCTTCTCCGCCAACATAAAGGAGCGCCGAGACTGCTCGACCGCCCTCTTCGACTCTGACGGGCGCATGATCGCGCAGGCCGAGCACATCCCGGTTCACCTGGGCGCCATGCCCGACGCCGTCGCCGCTGTCATGGCGCACGACCCCGGCGCCGACGACGTGTGGATCCTGAACGATCCGTTCACCGGCGGCACACACCTGCCCGACATCACTCTCGTCTCACGCACCGCACTGGGATTCGCCGCCACCCGCGCCCACCATGCCGACGTCGGCGGCTCCCAGCCGGGCAGCCTGCCCGCCGATTCCACAACCCTCGCGGACGAGGGTGTCGTCATCCCGCCGACCCGGCTCGACGACGATGTGCTCGCCCAGCTCGTCGCCCGGATGCGCAACCCCGAGGAGCGCCGGGGCGACCTTCGAGCCCAGCTCGCCGCGCACCACCTGGCCGCACGGCGCATCGCCGAGCTCTGCGCCCGGCGGGGGCACGAACGCGTCGCGGCCGCGATGGACGAGCTCTACGCCTACTCCGAGCGGCGCGTGCGCGCGGCGATCGGCGCGCTACCTGACGGGTGCTTCGAGGCAACGGACGTCCTCGAGGCCAGCGAAGGAGATTTGGAGCTGCGCGCGACCCTCACGATCGCCGCCGAGGAGATCGAGATTGACTTCGCAGGCACAGTCCCTCAGCACGCGGGAAACCTCAACTGCCCGCTCGCCGTCACGCGTTCGGCCGCCTACTTCGTCGTCCGCTGCGTCACCGATCCCGACGTCCCCGCCTCGGGAGGCGCCTTCGCTCCCGTAGCGGTCACGGCACCCGAGGGCTCGCTGCTGAACGCGCGCCCGCCTGCCGCGGTCGCGGCCGGCAACGTCGAGACCTCGTGCCGGATCGCCGACCTCCTCTTCGCCTGCTTCGCTCAAGCCGTACCCGTCCCCGCCCAGGGCCAGGGCACGATGAACAACGTCACATTCGGGAACGACCGCTTCACCTATTACGAGACGATCGGTGGCGGGCAAGGCGCCTGCCCGGGGGCCGACGGGCCCTCGGGCGTGCACGTGACCATGTCGAACACGCTCTCGACGCCGACCGAGGCGCTCGAGCTCGCCTATCCACTCCGAATTCGCCGCCACGCACTCCGTCTCGGATCCGGCGGTGATGGCACACATCGCGGCGGTGACGGCGTCATCAGGGAGATCGAGGCGCTGGAGCCGTGCCATTTCTCAGTCGTGAGCGAGCGGCGTCGTCACTCTCCCGAAGGAGTCGAGGGCGGCGACCCCGGACAGCCGGGCCGCAATCTCCTGAACGGCGAAGAGCGCGCGGGCAAGATCAGCGGCGACCTCGCACGCGGCGACGTGCTCACCGTCGAGACCCCCGGTGGGGGCGGTCACGGGCGCCACAGTCAGCCGTAGAACGCGGGCGAGCTTGTACCCACCCCGAGATCCCATGCGCAGGCTAACACCCGTCTCGTAGCGCGCCAGAAAGGCGCGCCAAAAGGGGTGCTACTGTGGGCCTCGACCGCGCACCGGCGGCGTGCGTTACGCGTCCCGCCCAGTGGGAATGCGAAGGCGCTCCGGTCGCGGCGAACAATCCACAACTCCGAGGACTTTCAGCACATGCATGCTCCAAACCATTACGACGTAGCAGTGATCGGGGCCGGCCAGGCCGGCCTGACCATGGGCTACGAGCTCGCCCAGCAGAACCGCCGCTTCGTCATCCTCGACACCGCCGACTCGGTCGGTGCCGCGTGGCGCACGCGCTGGGACTCGCTCACGCTCTTCACGCCGCGGCGCTACGACAGCCTTCCCGGCCTCGAGTTCCCCGGCGACCCCGACGGCTATCCCGGCCGCGACGAGGTGATCGCCTACCTCGAGAGCTACGCGGAGACCCACGACCTCCCCGTGCAGCTCGGCAGCGAGGTCCCGGTCGGTCCGAGACGAGAACGGCGGCTTCAGGCTCGACCTTCAAGACGGCGCAGCCGTTGAGGCCGACCAGGTCGTCGTCGCTACCGGGCCCTTTCAGGTGCCACGCGTGCCAGCCCTCGCCGCCGACCTCGACACGGCCGTCTTTCAGACCCACAGCGTGGGCTACCGCAACCCGCGTGAGCTCCCCGACGGGCCCGTGCTCGTCGTGGGCGGCGGCAACACCGGATTCCAGATCGCCGAGGAGCTCGCGGCCGAGCGCGAGACCCATCTCTCCGTCGGATCGCGCCAGATGCCGCTTCCGCAGCGGATCGGCGGGCGCGACCTCTTCTGGTGGCTCGGCAAGCTCGGGATCCTCGAGAAGAGCATCGACACGAAGCTCGGCCGCCGCCTCTCCACCCGGGACACGCTCATCGGCTCGAGCCCGCGGACCGCCAAGCGCGCCGGCGTGACCATGCACGGCCGCGCAGTGGGCGCCTCGGGGCGAACGGTGGTCTTCGAGGACGGCTCGACCCTCGACGTGGCCGCAGCCATCTGGGCGACCGGCTACCGGTTCGACCACTCCTGGATCGACCTTCCGATCACGGATGACGACGGCAAGCTCGTCCACCGTCGCGGCGTCACGGACGTCCCCGGCCTCTATTTCCTCGGCCTTCCCTGGCAGCACACGCGCGGCTCCGCGCTCGTCGGCTGGGTGAAGGACGACGCCGAGTTCATCGCGGAGCGGATCGCCGAGCGCGCTCCGGCCTCATCCCCCACCGCATTCGAAGGAGCGGCAACCCATGGCAAGTGACAACTTCCCGACCAGCACCGCCGGCCTGGCGCCCAGCGTCGAGACCCCCGTCGTCGAGCTTTCCGACGGCGACGAGCTCGACCTCACGATCGCCCCGGTCACGAAGGAGATCGACGGCGACACCCTCCGCATGCTCGCCTACAACGGCTCGATCCCGGGCCCCACGCTGAAGGTGAAGCAGGGATCGGAGATCGTCGTCAACGTGCGGAACGAGGGCGACCTCGAGGCGACCGTGCACTGGCACGGGCTTCGCCTCGACAACCGCTACGACGGGACGCACGAGACACAGGCGCCGATCCCCGTCGGCGGCAGCTTCACGTACCGCATCGAGTTCCCCGACCCCGGCGTCTACTGGTACCACCCGCACATCCGCGAGGACTACGGCCAAGAGCTGGGCCTCTACGGAAACATCGTCGTCGAGCCCGCGGAGGAGGACTACTGGCCGCCCGCGCACCGCGAGGTCGTCGCTCACCCTCGACGACATCCTCATCGAGGACGGGCACGTGGCCGAGTTCAGCCACTCCGGGCCGAGCCACGTGGCGATGGGCCGCTTCGGCACCACGATGCTCGTCGGCGGCGAGACCGAGCTCGCCCTCGAGGCGAAGCGCGGAGAGGTCGTCCGCTTCTTCCTCACGAACACGGCCAACACACGCGTGTTCCGGGTCGGCGCGCCGGCGCGAAGATGAAGCTCGTCGGCGGAGACAGCGGCCGCGTCGAGCGCGAGGAGCTCGTCGAGGACGTCATCCTCGCTCCCTCTGAGCGCGTCGTGGTCGATGTTCAGTTTGACGCGGGGCGTGAGGCAGCGCTCGAGCACCGCACACCCGAGACGACCTACCGGCTCGCGTCCGTGACCGTCTCGGAGGACGAGGTGGAGCCGCTCGACTTCGAGACCCTGCGCGAGAACGCCGACCTGACCGCCGAGCGCGAGCGGATCGCTCCGTATCTCGAGGCCGCGCCCGACAAGACGCTCTCACTCGTCGCCGAGATGGACATGGGCGGAGCCGAGGGCGAGACAGGTCGTCTTCGCCTGCCCCATGCACGCGGAGATCGTCGCGACCTGGGAAGGCAAGTGCCCGAAGTGCGGGATGAAGCTCATCCCGGCCGCGCCGATGGCCGCGCCGACGGAGTACGCCTGCCCGATGCACCCCGAGATCACGGCAACCTGGGCCGGTGAGTGCCCGAAGTGCGGCATGACCCTGCGCCCGACCGGTTGAGCCGGAGCGGACACGAGGAGCACGAGCACCACCACCACGACGAGCACGCGCATGCGGCACGAACGCGGTCGGGCGGCATCGAGTGGGAAGACGACATGGTCGAGGTCAACCGCGAGACGACGCCGGAGAACACGCGCTGGCTCATCGTCGACAAGAACACCGGCGACCGGGGGCACGCGATCGACTGGAGGTTCCGCGTCGGCGACCAGGTGAAGATCCGGATCGTCAACGAGAAGGACTCCGACCATCCGATGCACCACCCGTTCCACATCCACGGGGCGGGCCGCTTCCTCGTCCTCAGCCGCGACGGCATCACCGAGCCCAACCTCGTCTGGAAGGACACGGTGCTGCTTCGGACCGGCGAGACCGTGGACATCCTGCTCGACGTGACGAATCCCGGCATCTGGATGGCGCACTGCCACATCGCCGAGCACCACGAGAGCGGGATGATGTTCACCTTCACCGTCGAGCCGTAGCCCAGGCCAGGGCAGCTAACGTGGGCTCATGAGGCCCCGCTTCAGCCCAGACAAGCCACCCGGAGCGGCCGGCGGACCCGGCCGTGCGGCGCGCGAACCTGCGCCGGGTCTTCGGCCTCTTCAAGGCGTATCGCTGGCGCCTGAGCGTCGTGCTCGCGCTGATCGGCTTCTCGGCGCTCCTCAGCATCGTCTCGCCGTTCCTCGTCCGCGACATCTTCGACGAGGCGCTGCCCGAGAACGACAACCGGCTGCTGACGATCCTCGTCCTCGGGCTGATCGGGATCGCGGTCTTTACGGGGATCCTCGGCGTCTTCCAGACCTGGCTCTCCAACCAGGTGGGCCAGCGGGTGATGCACGACCTCCGCACACGGTCTACCGGCATCTGCAGCGGCTCTCGCTCGCCTTCTTCACGCGCACCCGGACGGGAGAGGTGCAGTCGCGGATCGCGAACGACATCGGCGGCGTCGAAGGCGTCGTCACCTCCACCGCCACTTCGATCGTCTCGAACGTGACGACGGTGATCGCCGCGGTCGTCGCGATGTTCCTCCTCGACTGGCGCCTCGCCGTCTTCTCGCTCGCGCTCATCCCCCTGTTCGTCCTGCTCACGCGCCGAGTCGGGAACGTGCGGCGGCGCATCACCACCGACCGACAGCGGACGATGGCCGACATCTCCACGCTCGTGGAGGAATCGCTGTCCGTCTCCGGGATGCTGCTCGGGAAGACGATGGGCCGAACCGGCGAGCTCGCCGAACGCTTTCAGGGCGAGTCAGACCGGCTCGCGAACCTGGAGGTGAAGAGGGTGATGGCCGGCCGTTGGATGATGGCCTCGATCCAGATGAGCTTCGCGATCATGCCGGCGCTCGTCTACTGGTTCGCCGGCCAGAGCTTCATCGGCGGAGTCACCCTCGGCACCGTCGTCGCGTTCACGACGCTGCAAACGCGCCTTTTCTGGCCGGTCGGCTCCCTCCTGAACGTGCAGCTCGACGCGCAGACGTCGCTCGCGCTCTTCGACCGTGTCTTCGAGTACCTCGACCAGCCGGTGGAGATCATCGAACGCGAGGACGCCGTCGACCTCCCGCCTTGCCGCGGCGACGTCGCCTTCGACGACGTCTGGTTCCGTTACGGCGAGGGCCCGTGGACTCTCGAGGACGTCAGCTTCGACGTGCCCGCAGGGACCACGACCGCGCTCGTCGGGGAGACCGGGTCCGGAAAGACGACGATCGGCTATCTCGTCGCCCGCCTCTACGACGTCGACCGGGGCAGCGTCACCATCGACGGGATCGACATCCGCAGCGCGACGATGGCCTCCGTCGCGCGGACGATCGGCGTCGTCTCGCAGGAGACCTACCTCTTCCACGCGTCCATCCGGGAGAACCTGCGCTTCGCCAAGCCCGACGCGACCGACGAGGAGATCGAGGAGGCCGCCCGCGCCGCGCGGATCCACGACCTCATCGCGACCCTGCCCGACGGCTACGACACGATGGTGGGCGAGCGCGGCTACCGCTTCTCGGGCGGGGAGAAGCAGCGCATGGCGATCGCGCGGACGATCCTCCGCAATCCGCCTGTCCTCGTCCTTGACGAGGCGACGAGCGCCCTCGACACGCAGACCGAGCGCATGGTGCAGGAGGCCCTCGACCGCCTCGCCGAGAACCGAACGACGATCGCGATCGCGCACCGGCTCTCCACCGTCCGCGACGCCGACCAGATCATCGTCCTGGACAAGGGACGAATCGTCGAGCGCGGCGTCCACGACGAGCTCCTGGCCCTCGGCGGCCAGTACGCGCGCCTCGTTTCGCGCGACGCGGATCTTGGCCCCCAGATCACCGTGCCGGCTGAAGAGCTCGCCTAGGCTTCCTCCAGCTCAGGTGCAGCGGCCGGTCCGCAGTCGTAGGCTATTGCGAGGCCTTGGCCGCCAACGCTGACGACATAGTTCTCACGACCTGCCCGCGCGACTGCTACGACGCCTGCGGCATCGTGGTCGTCAAGCGCAACGGGACGATCAGACACGTCCGGGGAGACCCCGACCACCCTGTGAGCCGGGGGAAGCTCTGCCACAAGTGCTCGATCGGCTACAACGGATCGTTCCTCGATCCCGAGGCGCGGCTGACGCGCCCGCTCCGCAGGGTCGGCCCCAAGGGGGAGGGTCGATTCGAGCCCGTGTCCTGGGACGAAGCGCTCGCCGAGATCGCCGACGCGACTGCAGGAGATCGAAGCTGGCCCCGGCGGGCAGCACGGTCCTGAACGCCCACTACACGGGGACGTTCTCGCTTCTCGGCTACTTCTTCCCCTTGCGCTTCTTCCACCGCCTCGGGGCGACCGAGGTCGACCCGGACACGATCTGCAACAAGGCCGGGCACGTTGCGCTCGAGTACGTCTACGGGACCTCGATGACGGGCTTCGACCCGCGGACGGCCCGCGATTCCGCCTGCATCCTCGTCTGGGGCGCGAATCCTTCCGCATCCGCGCCCCACGCGCACGACCACTGGCTGCCCGAGTCGCCCGCCTCCGTGATCGTCGTCGACCCGGTGAGAACGCCCACCGCCGCTGCGGCCGACCTGCATCTGCAGCCCTTCCCCGGGAGCGACGCAGCCCTGGCGTTCGCCATCCTCCACGTCCTCGCACGCGACGGCCTGCTCGACCGGGAATTCGTCGACGCGCACACGGTCGGCTGGGAGGAGCTTGCGCCCCTCCTCGCCGACTGCACGCCTGCCTGGGCGGAAAACGCAACCGGCGTTCCGGCCGGTCTGATCGAGGAGGCGGCGAGCCTCTACGGACGGGGCCCCTCGCTCCTCTGGCTCGGGCAGGGGTTCCAGCGCCAGCGGAACGGCGGCAACGCGATCCGCGGCGTGCGCTCTCCTTCCCGCCGTGACCGGCAATCTCGGCAAGCCTGGAGCCGGCTTCCTCTACCTCAACGGGACCGAGTCACGCGGCATCGACGAGGACTACCTCCTCGCGTCCCATCTTGGGCCCGAGACGCCGGAGCCGATCAGCCATATGGCGCTCGTGGACCGCCTCGCCGATCCGCGCTCGAGCGCAGGCGCTCTTCTGCTGGAACATCAACATCGCCGCCTCGAATCCGCAGCAGGCGCGGCTGCACGAGGCGCTTCGCCGCGAGGATCTCCTCACGGTCGCCATCGACCTCTTCCCGACGGACACGACCGATTTCGCCGACTACGTGCTCCCGGCCGCGAGCTTCCTCGAGTTCGACGATCTCGTCGCCTCCTACTTCCAGCTCACCCTCTCGGCTCAGGTCAAGGCGGCCGAGCCGCTCGGGGAAGCGCTTCCGAACATGGAGATCTTCCGGCGCCTCGCAGCCGCGATGGGCTACCAGGAGGCGGAGCTCTTCGAAAGCGACGGCGACCTCATCGACACGCTGCTCGAGCGGTCGGGCACGGGTGAGGACTTCGCCTCACTCGCGGCCAAGGGAACCGTTCCCATCGCGGAAGAGCCGGTCGTCCAGTTCGCCGATCTCCGCTTCCCCACTCCGAGCGGGCGCGTCGAGCTCGCTTCGGCGCGCGCCGAGGACGACGGCCTCCCGCGAGTGCCGTTGCCGCTCGTCGATCCACGGCCGGTGGATGGACGCCTGCGGCTCCTCTCCCCTGCCTCACCCTGGCTTCTGAACGACAGCTTTGCGAACGACGCCAAGATCGCGAGGCGCATTGGCGCGGCGACCATCGCCCTGCATCCGGAGGACGCCGCGGAGCGGGGGCTCGTCGAGGGCGAGGGGGCGGTCGTGCGGAACGAGACTGGACACTTGCAGCTGCTCGTCACCCTTTCGGACGCGCTCCCCCGCGGAGTTGCCTACTCGCCGAAGGGCCGCTGGCCGAAGCGGGAGCCGGGGCGGGCAAACGTCAACGCCCTGAACCCAGGCGAAAGCGCGGACATGGGCGAGAGCACCTCCGTGCACGGCGTCGAGGTGACCGTTTCTCCCAGCTCCTAACCGGTCCTCCTGCTACGGTGTGAGCACGGGTCAGGCAATCGAGCCTCCCGGTGAGATGAGCTTCTCGTTCCTCCTTCGGGTGTATCGAGGTAGGCAAGTCTCGAACCCGAAAGGAAGTTGAACTACATATGCAGCACTCGTTCCGCGAGCTCGGCGTGTCTTCGCCCGTCGTCGACGCGCTCGCCGCTCGCTCCATCACGACGCCGTTCCGAATCCAGGCGCTCGCCCTCCCCGATGCCCTCGGCGGGCTCGACATTCTCGCCAAGGCGCCGACGGGATCCGGCAAGACCCTCGCTTTCGCGGTGCCGATCGTCGAGCGGACATCGCCCGGCGACGGACGGCCGTCAACCCTCGTCCTCGTCCCGACGCGCGAGCTCGCGACCCAGGTGACGGACGAGCTCAAGGCGGTGGCGAAGCCGAAGAACCTCAAGGTCGAGGCCGCCTACGGCGGCGTCCCGCTTCGCGCGCAGTCGAACCGCATCAAGGGCGCCCAGTCCTCGTCGCGACTCCGGGTCGCCTCGAGGATCTCGCCGAGCGCCGGCTCGTCGACTCCGGGGAATCAAGATCCTCGTCCTCGACGAGGCCGACCGGATGCTCGACTTCGGCTTCAAGCCGCAGGTCGACCGCATCGTCCGCCGCCTGCCGCAGAACCGCCAAACGATGTTCTTCTCCGCCACTCTCGACGGCGAGGTCGGCAGGCTCGCGCGGGAGTACACGCGCAGCCCGTCCTACGTCGAGGCCGAGCTCGCGACCGGGCAGCAGCCCGCCGAGATCGAGCACCGCTTCGTCGCGGTGACGACCGACACCAAGGTCAAGACGCTGGCCGAGCACATCCTCGGCTCGGACGGGCTCACCCTCGTCTTTGTGAGGACGAAGCGCGGTGCCGACACGCTCGTGCGCAAGCTCCGCAACCACCACGTCGAGGCGGTCGCGATGCACGGCAACCTGTCGCAGAACCAACGCGAGCGCGCTCTCGCCCGCTTCGGCGCGGGCAAGGTCTCGACCCTCGTCGCGACCGACGTCGCCGCGCGCGGCCTCGATCTCCAGGGCGTCACGCACGTGATCAACTTCGACCCGCCTGCGGAGGACAAGGGCTACGTCCACCGCACCGGCCGCACCGGCCGCGCGGGGAAGAGCGGCACGGCCATCACCTTCGTCCTCCCCGACCAGCAGGCCGACACGAGCCGGTCAGCCCGCCGCCTCGGCTACCACGAGCAGTTCGAGAAGGCCGGAATGAGCTCCGCTCCTGCAAAGCTCCTCTACACGAGTCGCCGCGGCCGGCGCTCGAAGTGGTAAGCCTTAACCATGGCGTCTAGCTCAAAGCGCAAGCAGACGATGGCCAAAGTGGCCCGCGAGCGCGCAAAGGCAGAGAAGCGCGAGGCCAAGGCTCAGAAGAAGGAAGATCGCAAGCGCGCGAAGGAGCTTGGCCTCGAGTTCGGCGAAGAGGGCTTCGAGAACGGCGAGGGGCTGCTCACCGAACCGCTGACCGAGCCGCTCAGTGAACCGCTCACCGACCCGAGCGCTTCCGCCTCAGATAACTGATCACGTAGAGCGGCAGGGCCAGGCCGAGCACCAGGAAGACGCCGACGCCCCACGCCGTCGCGTGCGGCACGCCCTTTCGGTTCGCGTGCAGGAAGACCGCGATCGACGCGGCGCCGGCCAAGGCCCACGCGATGAGGAACTGGCCCGTCGTCAGCTGCACCGACCAAACCTACTCGGTCCATAGCCTGGAATCGCGGGCAGGAGCGGCGTAGGATCAGGCGTCTTGAAGGCTCTCCTCCTCGCATTCGCAGCGACTGCGGCCTTGGGGCTCGCCGCCTGCGGCGGCGGGAGCGACGAGGCCACCTCGACGGGACCGCTCGCGCTCGACCAGCGGGTCGTGACCGAAGAAGACGCGCCGGACTCCAAGCCCGATCCGGTCGAGCAGCAGCAGACGGCCTCCGACGAGCAGGAGCTCATCGAGAAGATGGGCGATGCGTTCGTCAACCCGAGCGAGGAGGACAAGCAGAGTCTCCAGACCGTCGGGTTCGTGCAGGCAATCAATGACACCCGCTACTTCGGCGACGTGCATTCGAAGGACGACGCCCACACGTTCAGCCTCGTCATCCAGGTCGACTCACCCGACAGCGCCAAGAAAACGGTCGACTTCTTTCACACCGACAGCCTGCGACCGTGCCCGGAGTCGTGCGCGTTCTCGGTGAGCGAGTTCGACGTCGACGGCATCCCAGGCGCCACCGGCGTGCGGCGGGTAGCGACGGAGGACGCGATCAAGGCGGCGGGGACATCCGAGAACCGCCCCTACGACTCGTACGCCATCTTCTTCGCGGACGGCGACTTCGCCTACAACATCGACTACGGCGGCCCGCCAGGCACGACCTCGGAGGACAAGGCCGTGGAAATCGCACAAAACCTCTACGACCGCGTCCACGGCCGGCCGGCAGCGAGCTAGCGCCGACCCTCCTATACACCCGCGCCCGAGTGGTCTAGCCCGTTTCGACGACGAGGGAGGCCTCATGCGCATCGAATCATCGGTAACCGCCATCTCCTGGATCCCCTCGGAGGCAATCGAGGGCATGCCCAAGATTCCCTTCGAGATGGGGATCGGCCACTACGACGAACCGCCGCCCGACAAGATCGGCGCGGGTGACCTCGAGCGACTGCGCGACGAGGACCGCTACCGCGAGGCCAACGACCTCAGAGCCTGGATCGAGGTCGAGGACGGCAAGATCGTCGGATACGGGCACGAGGGCGCCGGCTACGTCGGCACGACCACGTTCAAGCTCGGCCCGAAGGATCTCGTCTTCCAGGGTGTCGCCTTCGAGACCCTGCAGCCCGAGCCCGAAGTGCGCGACGACGAAGTTCGGTTCGTCCAGACGGTGGGCGGCCGCGCAGGCTTTCCCGCCCCCCGGCGGGTCAAGGGCCGGCCGTTCATGCGTGTCCACTCGGCCACGGCGTGGACGACCCTCGCGCTGACGATCCGGGCGGACGGTTCCTCGGACCACGAGCTCATCGGAGCCAGCGGCTTTCCCCGGCACTTCGTCTACGACAGCAAAGGCGAGCTCGCACAGAAGGCGGGCACCGTCGACTTCAAGACCTGGTACCGCGAGGCCCACGGCGAGCACACGCCCTGGGGCGACGAGGATTCCGAGCCGTTCGTCGCGCAGGCCGAGTCCGCCCTCGAGCGCGAGCTCTCGGCCAGCATCATGAAGGGGGACGCGAAGATGCCTCGGCGCAAGCTGAAGCCCGACGATCGCCTGGTCGAGCAGGGTGACCCGGGCGACGAGCTCTTCCTGGTGCTCGACGGAGTCCTGGCCGCTGTCGTGGACGGCGAGGAGATCGCCCAGGTCGGCCCGGGCGCCATTCTCGGCGAGGGCGCCATCGTCGGCGAGGGGACGCGGGGCGCGACGCTCCGCGCCTGCACCGCCGCGCGCGTGGCGGTCATCGAGCCGGACATGATCGACCGCGAGGCGATGGAGACGCTCGCCGCCGGGAGGCGCCCGAGCTAGGTCAGGCCGAGGCGGCGAAGAGCGTTTCGGCTTCGTTGACCCAGGCTGTCGCACCGACCGAGCGGAAGACGGCGAGCGCCTGCTGGACCTGCGCGTCGGCCTCCGCTCGCCGCCCGTCCGCAGCGAGCGCCTCGGCGGCGCGCATGCGTGCGTAGGCAGCATCGGCCGGTGCTCCGATCTCGTCCAGGAGATCGGCCGCCTCTTCAAAGTCCCCCGCCACATACGCGAGGGCCGCGATCTGCCACCGCGTCTCCACTCTCCCCTTGGTCGCAGCCTCGAGCTCTCCACCTCGGCCGAGCGCCGCCAGCACGACCGCAAGGGGAATTCCCCAGTAGGACATGAAGCCGGTCTTACCCAGGGCAAGCAAACCGAGCAGCTCGTCGACGGAGCGGCCGGCGTCGGCTCGGCGGCCTGCCGCCAGCAGGACTCGGCTGTGGACCGCCAGGGAGGGATGGACCAGCTGAGGATCCCTGGCCTCGCCCGTGAGGGCGATGGTGCGCTCCGAATCCTGAAATGCACCGGCCTGGTCTCCGCGCGCGAGCCGGATGAGCGCCCGCGCCGCCCGCACTGCGGCCTCCATGTAATGCGGTTGGCCGGCCTCCACCTCGCCGACGAACTCGCCGGCGCGCGCGACCGACTCGTCCCACCGGCCCCTGTAGAAGTCGTTGATGGCGACCTCGCCCTCCAGCCAGCGCTTGGACCTCAAGCTTCCGAATCGCTCGGCCTCGCGCAGGCCTTCCTCGTGCGCCTCGAAGCTGCGCGGGAGCTCACCGAGCTCGCTCAGGGTCGAGCCGAGATTGATGTAGGCGCGCAGACGTTCGTCAGGACCCCGGCTGCGTGATCTCGATGCATCGTTCGAGATCCTTGAGCCCCTCGCGCTCCCCAAGCTTCGTCCGCGAAGTGCCGATGATGTTGAGCGCCTGGGCCCGAAGCTCGTTCGAAGCATCGAGCTCGTCGACCATCGCCAGCGTTTCCCGCGCGACCTCGACCGCCCTCGCGTCCTCGTCGCTCAGCATCGCGAAGCGGGCCACCTGACTCAGCACGAAGGCCTTCGGGCGCGACGGAGGCGCCCCCTCGGTCAGCTCCTCCGCACGCCGCAGGTGCTCGCGAGCGAGCTCCGGAGCGCCGCCGAACCAGTGCGCGTCGACGAGCGCGACCTCTGCCATGGCGGCCTGCTCCCGGGCGCCGGAGGCGAGCAAGACGTCTCGGGCATTCTCGAGGATCGCGACGCCGCGGCTGCTCGGATCGTGTAGCGCGACGACCTGGCCGTAGCGGAAGAGGAGCATCCCGCGATCCGGATCGCCGGGCGGGCCAGAGGTCGAGCGCCTCCTCGTAGAACCGCGCGGCGGCTCCCCAGGCGGAGAGTCCGTAGGCGCGGTCGCCCGCCTCGCGCAGAGCAAGACGCGCGCGTTCGGCGAGCGGCTCCACGTCCTGGCCGGCCGCACGAGCGAACTCCAGGGCGCTCGCGTAGTGGTGCGCGAGCATCTCGGCGCGGTCCTCCGCGGTCGGGCGAGCGCCTCGATCCATCGGCGACGCGCGCGATGCTTCTCCGCGCGGTCGCGCGCGCGGGATCTGCGCCGTACGCGACGTCGCGGACGAGCACGTGCCGGAAGGCGTACTCGCGTCTCGCCGGCGACCGAGGAGCGGCGCTCGCGGCGGACGAACTCCTTGCCGCTCGAGCCCGTGCAGACGCTCCTCGACGTCCAGCGCGGCACCTCCGCCGATGCGCCGCGAGCGCGCCGAGCCAGAAGACCTTGCCGAGCGACGGCGGCGTCCTGCAGGAGCGCCTTCTCCTCGGCGGCGAGCGCGTCGAGGCGCGCGGCGACGATGCCCTGCACGGTCTCCGGGAGGGGCAGGCGCCTCGCGCTGCGCCCGCGCTCGCGCGACGCATGCGCGCGAACTCCTCCGCGTAGAGCGGGTTCCCGCCGGCGCGGCGCGAGGAGCGCCGCCTGCAGCTCTGCCGGCAGCACGGTCTGCTCGAGCAGCGCTGGCGAGCAGGCGCGCCGTCTCGTCGCTCGGAGAGCGGCGACAGCGAGACCGTCGCGGCGTTCGGCTTGCCGCCGCCCCAGCCCGGCCGGCGCTCGAGCAGCTCCGGGCCGGGCAGTGCCGACGACGAGCAGCGGCACGTCGCTCGCCCAGTCGACGAGGTGGTCGACGAAGTCGAGCAGGTCGTCGTCGGCCCAGTGCAGGTCCTCGAAGACGAGCACCAGCGGCCGCTCGCTCGGCGAGCGCCTCGAAGAAGCGGCGCCAGGCGGCGAAGGCTTCGTCGCGGCGGTCCGCGCTCGGGTCTCCTCGCCGCGAGCCCGACGAGCGGCCGCAGGTGCGCCTCGATCCAGTCGCGCTCGTCGGCATCGCGGGACGAGTCGCGGCGACGGCCTCGTGCAGCTTCGCCTCGGCCGCCTCGCGCGCGAGTCGGTCTCGAGGATGCCCGGCCTGCGCCTTCACCATCTCGCCGAGCGCCCAGAAGCGACGCCCTCGCCGTACGGCAGGGAGCGGCCCTGCCGCCAGAGACGATCAGGTCCGGGTCGGCGTCGACGACCTGCGACGAGCTCCGAGACGAGCCGGCTCTTGCCGATGCCCGGGACGCCGACGAGCGTGACGAGCTGCGGCCTCCGCTCCCGCGGGTGCGCGCGAGCCGTCGCGTCAGCAGGTCGAGCTCCTCGCTCGCGGCCGACGAGCGGCGCTGCGCCGCGCTGCTCCACGTCGACGCCGAAGCGCGCGCGCGCCGCGACCGCCTCCCACACCGCGGATCGGCTCCGCCTTCCCCTTCGCCCGCACCGGCTCGCTCTCGCGTATTCGATCGACCCGCTCGGTCGCGCGGTAGCGTCGTCTCGCCGACGAGGATCGCCGTCCACCGGCGCGGCCTGCTGGAGACGGGCGGCCGTGTTGACGACGTCGCCGGCGACCATTCCCTCGCCCGCCGACGGGTCGCACGTCGATGGCGACGACGCCTCGCCGGTGTTGACCGCGATGCGGACATGCAGGTCGAGCCGGTTGGCCTCGTTCAGCTCGCGACGGCGTCGCGGATCGCGAGCGCCGCGCGGACGGCGCGCTCGGGGTCGTCCTCGTGCGTGACCGGTGCGCCGAAGACGGCCATGACCGCATCGCCGATGAACTTCTCCACGGTCCCGCCGAAGCGCTCGATCTCGCGAGCGCAGCGCGCGCGTAGTACGGGGAGAGCATCGCGCGCACGTCCTCGGGGTCGAGCTGCTCGGCGCGGCCGGTGAAGCCGACGAGGTCGGCGAAGAGGACGCTGACGACCTTGCGCTCCTCGCGCGCCGCGCGGGCTGCTGGCGCGCAAGCGGCGTGCCGCACGCGATGCAGAAGCGCGCGCCGTCAGGGTTCGTCGTGCCGCATGCGGGGCGATCCATGCGCTAAAGCGTACGCTGCCGAGGACGCGACTTCGACACGGGAGGATGCATGGCGACGAAGGACGATTTCACCGAAGAAGAATGGGAGACTCTCCAGAAGGGCGTCACGGGTGCCGGTTTCTGGATGACGATCGCCGACCGCGGCTTCTTCGACACGTTCAAGGAGTCGAGTGCGATGGCGAAGCACCTCGCCGGCGCGCGCCAAAACTCGGAGAGCACTCTGGTGCGCGACCTCGGCGACACCAAAGGCACGGGATTTGGGTGGCGCTCTTCGCCGGAGGAGATCGAGGGCCACACGATCGCCGCCCTCCAGGACGCGCAACACATCCTGGAAGCGAAGGCGCCGGACGAGCTCCCGGCCATCGAGCGTTCGTGCTCGAGGTGGCCGAGTCGGTGGGCAAGGCGGCCGAGGGGGGCGAGACCGCGGAGGCAGGGACGCTCGAGAAGATCAGGTCTGCGGTCGGCGGCTAGCGGCGCAGGCGAATCGCGTTCAGGTCGTCCTCGACGATCTCGCCCGCGCGGCGCTCCAGATCGTCGATGTCGTCGTGCTCGGCGTGAAGGTAGCGGCCGGCGAGCGCGTCGAGCCGTCCTGAGGCGAGCGCGCGCACGAGGCGCGGCGCCAGCTCGGGCGGTGTCCAGGGCGCGTCGTCGCCGAATTCGTCCGTCATGCTCGTGCGTACAAGCCCCGGGCTGATGGAAAAGACGGGGATGCGGCCTTCGAGCTGGTTGGCCAGCGTCTCAGAGAAGCGGTGCACGGCCGCCTTACTCGCGCTGTATGAGGTGCCCGAGCTCCCCGGTAGATAGGCCGCGCCGCTCGCCACGTTGACGATCCGGCCGCGCCCGCGCTCGAGCATCCCCGGGATGACGGCGCGGTTGCAGAGGTAGACACCGAGGACGTTTACCTCGAACGTCCGCCACCAATCGGCCGGCTCCATCTCCCAGGCGTTGTCCTCGTCGGGCGCCATCCCGGCGTTCGCGACGAGGAGGTCGATCGGGCCGAGGTGCTCCTCCGTCTCGGCAACCATCCGGTCGACCTGGGCGCGGTCGGACACGTCGCACTCGATGGCGATGCCGCCGATCTCCGCAGCCACTCGTTCGATCTCATCCCTGGAGCGGGCCGAGACGGCGACCTTCATCCCCGCGCCGGCGAGCTCGACCGCGGTGTTCCGCCCGATCCCGCGTCCGCCGCCCGTGACGAGCGCTATCCGGCCTTCGAGGTCCTCGCCATTCGACACGCGGAGAATCTAGGGCTGAAGCGGGAAATGGGCAAGGAGAGGGAGGTGCGGGGAGGGCTGACTAGGGTGGCAGCGTGGATGCAAACGGGGTCTTCGCCGGTCTGAACCCGGAACAGCGCCGCGCGGTCGAAGCCGTGCGCGGGCCCGTCTGCATCCTCGCCGGCGCGGGCTCCGGCAAGACGACGACGATCACGCGCCGCATCGCGAACCAGGTCCTGACGGACGCGTTCTCGCCGTCGCAGATCCTCGCCGTCACGTTCACCGACAAGGCGGCCGGCGAGCTGCGCGCCCGCCTAGCCCGTCTCGGCGTCACCGGAGTCCCCGCGAGGACCTTTCACGCGGCGGCGCTCGCCCAGCTCCACCATTTCGCTCCCGAGAGCACGGGATCCGTCCTCCCGTCGAAGGCGCTCCTCGTCAAGCAGAGCGCGGGCTCGCTCCCGCGGCCGTTCCGCTTCCGGCCGCTCGCCGACCTCGCGAACGAGATCGAGTGGGCGAAGAACCGCCGCCTCACGCCCGCGACCTACCTCGAGGGCCTCGGCGAGCACGAGCCGCCGATCCCGCCCGACCTCATGGCCGGCGTCTTCACGGGCTACGAGAGCCGCAAGGAAGCTCGGGGCCTGGTCGACTTCGAGGACCTACTCGAGCTCGCCGTCCGCCTGTACGACGAAGACGAGCGCGCGCGCGAGACGTTCCGCGCCCGCTACCACGCCTTCACGGTCGACGAGTACCAGGACGTCAACCTCCTCCAGCAGAGTCTGCTCGAACGCTGGCTCGGCGAACGCGACGACCTCTGCTGCGTCGGCGACGACTACCAGTCGATCTACTCGTTCACGGGCGCGACGCCCGAGCACCTCCTGGCGATGCCACAGCGGTTTCCTAACGCGACGGTGGTCCGTCTCGAGCGCAACTACCGCTCGACACCGGAGATCCTCGAGTTCGCGAACCGGCTCGTCCCGATGCTTGCCGGGTCCGAGAAGGTGCTGACTGCGACACGGCCCTCCGGCGAGGAGCCGCTCGCCCGGCCCGAGCCGCTCGTCGAGAGTGAGGTCGCCGCCGTCGTCGCGCGGATCGCGGCGCTCCTCGGCGAGGGCGTTCCCCTCGAGGAGACGGCGATCCTCTACCGGATCAACGCGCAGTCGGAGGACTTCGAGGAAGCCCTCTCGCATGCCGGTATCCCCTACCAGGTGCGTGGCAGCGCCTTCCTCGCCCGGCCGGCCGCGAGGCAAATGCTGCGCGTCCTGCGCCGCTCGGGCGAGGCACCCGCGGCCGAGACGGTGCGGGCGATCGCGCAGGCACAGGGCCTCCTCGCCGAGATTCCCGGCGGGCTTGGCGAGGAGGAGGCAACGCGGCAGGCCGACCTCGCCCGCCTCGTGCGCTTCGCCGAGGAGTTCGACGACGGCAGCCGGACGGCTTCCGACTTCCTCGCCGACCTCGAACACCGCTTCCACTCCGAGTCGCAGGGACGAGGCGTCAACCTACTCACGTACCACCGCGCCAAGGGCCTCGAGTTCGAGGTCGTCTTCCTGCCGCGTCTCGAGGAGGGACTGCTGCCGTACAAGCGCTCCCGCGGCGCGGCGGCGCTCGCCGAGGAGCGTCGGCTCCTCTACGTCGGCCTCACGCGCGCGAAGTCCCGGCTCTTCCTCAGCTGGTCGGCGAAGGGGAAGCCGAGCCGGTTCCTCGCCGAGCTGGGAGTGCGGACGGCCGCGGCGCGGAAGCCCGAGACGACGCTCGACGATGCCTCAGCCGCCCGCTTCGCCGCGCTCAAGCGCTGGCGGCTCGAGCAATCGCGGTCACAGGGCGTCCCCGCTTACGTCGTCTTCAGCAACCGGACGCTCGAGGAGATCGCCCGCGTCCGCCCCGAGACGCTGGGCGAGCTGGCCGCCGTCTCGGGCGTCGGCCCGGCAAAGCTCGAGTCGTACGGCGAACGGGTGCTGGCCGAGCTAGGCGCGCAGAGCGCAGGGCTCAGCTGATCGTCTGAACCGGCACCTCGTAGAACTCGACCGACGTGCGCCGCTCGGTTCCGCCCGGGTTCATGGCGTTGAGCGCCTCGTCGCCCCGCCGCATCGCCTCCTCGCTTTCGAACAGGGTCACACCCAGGCCCTTGCCCGTCTCGCGGTTGACGAGCATCAGCATCTTGGCGCCCTCGAGCCCGGGCGGTGTGTTCCCCGATTCCACCTCTCCCCGGACCATGCTGATCGCGTCGTCCACCATGGCGGGATCGCTTTCGAACGTGGCTATACGCGCGTACAAATCTCTCCTCCTTCGGTCGAGTCCCAGCCATTCAGCTTACGCGGAGGCGCCGCCTCGGACTACGCCGCTGCGGCGAGGAGTACGACGAGCGCGGCGAGCACTACGACAGGCACGAGCAGCGCTGAGATGAGGGTCGCGACGAGGAACGGGACGCTGAAGAGTGGAAGCAGCGGCGCGTGGGGCGCGAGCAGCTCGCGGGCCGAGCGCACCAGCGTTGCAAGCCGCCACGTGCTCCCCGGCAGGCGCCGCCAGGCCGGCCGTTCGCGCCGCTGCGCGTCGTTCGCAATCTCGCGGAGTTCCGCGACGTGCTTGCGTGTTGTGTCCGGATAGCCGCGCAGCTTGTCGGGCAGTTGAATTACCTCCCCGAGCACAAGCACCAACGCGAGCAGAACGGCCGGCGGGATGAGGAGCAGGGCGAAGAGAACGCCGAAACCGGCCCAGCCCTTCCCGTCGCTCGGGGTCCAGCGAACGAGGACGACGAGCGCGATCACACCCGCAGCCCCGAGCCCGACGAACGCCAACCTGCGTACTCCTCGATCGACTGCCCCGGCGAGCGGGAGAATCTGGCGGAAAATCGGGATTGCGTCCCGCCTCATCAGCGGTGCCGGTTCGTTTCGCATGTCGGGTACCTACCCGCGACGGTCTTTCGCCACCCGCTGGACGCCGGCGCGGTACCGTGGCCCCGACCCCCCAAGACCGAAGGAGTTCTCATGGTCCGTCTGTTCGTACGCCACACCGTCGCCGACCCCGGCGCCTGGAGGAAGGGATACGACGAGTTCGACGCGACGCGCCGCTCGATGGGCGTGGTCGACGACGCGGTATACCAGTCCATTGAGAGCCCGAACGACATCACCGTCACCCACGACTTCGAGAGCGACAGCGCCGCGCAGGCCTTCATGACCTCGGACGAGCTCAAGGGCGCGATGGCCAACGCCGGAGTGCAGGGTCAGCCCCAGGTCTGGATCACCTCGCCGCACTAGCCCTCCGCACCCCATAGAGAAGGCCCGCAAGCGGGCCTTCTCTCGTGCATCCCGATCTGGTGCGATCGTTACGCGCTGACGCCGGGCATCGCTTCGACGAGGACCTTTCCACCCGTGATCTTGGGCGGATTCGGAAGGATCTGCTCGAGCTTCTCCTCGCGCAGCCACTCGGCCACGACGCGGGTCGACTCGTCGGCGTGCGCCGAGGTGTCGTAGAAGTTGACCGAGCTCATGACGCCGTTCTCGGCCTCGATGAGGAAGTAGCCGCTGAAGCCGTCGAGCTTCCTGAGGCGCGGGGTCAGGCTCTCGCCGACCTTGCGTGACAGCTCGTCGGTGCGCTTCTCGTCGATTCCTTCGTAGCGTCTCACGATGGCATGCATGTGTTGCTCCAATCGTTGGTCCAAGGACTAAGGACTCGGACGAGCCCTCCTAGGGCACTCGGGCCAGATGAGACAGTCGAAGAGGAGTCTTGGAGCCTCGGCGGCTTCCGCGCTCGGCCTTCCGCGCACAACCAACATAGCCGCGATTTCGCGCCACCGTTGGCAACTGCCCGGACGGGCGAGCGGCCGCCGCTCCGATCCTCGGCCCGAGCGGCTGTTCGAGGGTCAGGTCTTCTTGAACGTCGCTGTGTACTTCGACGTAGCCGTGACCACGATGGTGTGAATCGCCTGCCCGCGGTCCGACCAGGAAATGAACGCGTACGACCGATTCCCGATGGTCTGGCTCGAGGCGCCGATCGTGTGGGTCGAGTTTTGAATCACCGTCTCGACGATCTGGGACGCGGCGGTCGTGCCATCGAGAGTCACCTGCAGCTTGCCCGGCGACGACGCGAGAGTCAGCTGGACGGTTCGCGGATCGAGCCGGCGGCTGACGGTGTCGCTCAGCCCCCGAGAATCCGTCGCGGTGAGTTGCAGCTCGAGGTAGGCGGGATATTCGTGGTCGGGCGCGGTGAAGCTCCCGGTGCTGATCCCCGTCCAGCTCTGCAGATCATGCGTGTGACAGGAGCCGATGTCCGTCGGGCAATGGTGCAGGATGAGCTTCCAGGTGAGAGCCGACGCCGTCAGCTGGCCGTCGATCGGATCCGTCCCCGACCCGCTGAACGAGATGACGTCTCCGACCTTCCAGAGGGTGCCGGCCGCCGGCGAATTGATCGTCGCGCTGGGCCCGCCCGCGCCCACGAGAATCGTCAGTTGGTCAATGCCGAGCCCGCCTCGGCCGTCGCTGACCCGCAGCGTCACGTTGAACTGGCCGTTCTGGGTGTAGGTGAAGCTCGGAGTCGCCGAGGTCGAATCCCCGAAAGTGCCATCGCCGTTGAGGTCCCACGAGTAAGTCAGCGGGTCGTTGTCCGGATCGGTCGAGCCAGTGCCATCGAACTGGACCGTCAGCGGGGCAGCACCGGTCGTCGGAGATGCAGAGGCCACTGCGACCGGCGAGCGGTTGACCGTCCACGTGATCTGCCGGATCGTGCCGCCGTCGAAATCGACGTAGTAGAGGTTGCCGTCGGGTCCGATCTGCAGGTCGACCGGGTTCAACGCCGCCGCCTCGAACGTGCGGCGATTCGAGGCATCGGGCAAACCGTTCGACCCTTGCAGCATTGCCCAGATGCAGTTGCGACTGTGGTCGGCGAAGAACAGAGCCGTGTTGTACGGCGCAGGATAGGTTGTCGCGGACGTCGCGAACGCAATCCCGCTGATCGAGGAGCCGTTGGCCGTAGGGCACGTCTCCCCGGTGACGACCTGAGCGCTGTGAGAGTAGGTGTAGTACGGCGCCGCGACGGCTCCCGTGCCTGCTGCGTAGAGGCCCTGGCAGAGCGCGAGCGACGCATACCCGGACTGCTGTCCGTTGCCCTCATAGCAGGGCCAGCCAAAGTTGGTGAACGACATCGGGGTCGCCAGGCGATTGATCTCCTCCCACGCGCTCCAGCCGACGTCCCCGACCCATACCTCGCTCGTTCCCGGCCGGAACGTGAAGCGGAAAGGATTGCGCAGGCCCTCGGCCACGATGCGCGCCGCATTGGTGTCGCCGCCGGCGAAGGGATTTCCCGGCGCTCCGAGGCCCGTATCGCTGTCCAGCCGGAGAATCGCGCCGTTGAGCGTGGTCGGGTCGGATGAACTTCGCAGGTCCTGGCTGCGGAGAGCTCCTGCCTTCATTGGGAGGATCACCGCAGACGTTCGCCTGCCCAGTCGTCGTCGGGCTGAGATTGCCGACGTGCTGTCCCCAATCGGCGAAGTTGAAGCTCGCGCCATCGCCTCCGCTCACGTACAGGAAGCCGTCCGGCCCAAAATTGAGCGATCCAATCGAGTGGCTCGGGTACTGCTGGCACCAGTCGTTGATGAGCGGTTGCTCTCCGACGGACACGTCCCCGCTCGCCGTCAAGCGGGAGAGCCTTCCGGAAATCACGCACCCGTTGCCGGTCGGATCTGAACAGGCGTCATTCCAGACCGGCGCCGTCCCTCCCAGCGGCGCGTCGTAGGCGTACAGGACATAGACGTACGGCCGCGCCGGAAACTGCGGGTCGAGCGCGAGCCCGAGAAGCCCTCGATCCCAGTAGTCGTCGACCTGCGAACGTAAATCGGCGAACGTCGTGCCGGTCGTCGCCGTCACGGAGCTGAAGACCTTGACGATCCCGTTCTTCTGCGCGACGAAGACGCGACCATCGGCCGCGAAGCGGACCGCCGTCGGGTGGTCGAGCCCCGAGAAGACGGTGTTGTCCTGAAATCCTGTCGGCAGAGTGGCGGCCCCCGCCGGAACCGCAGTGGCAAGAGCGAGGAGCGCGACGACGGCCGGCAGAGCGAGCACGGAAAGGACGGATCGTCGCACCCGGTCAAGCTACAAAACGCAGTGGCCTATTTCGCCCGCCGAACGTCTAGGTCGAGCGCGGCCGTCCAAGGCGCAAATCCCCGCTAATGCGACGATTTCGACCGGCCTGCTCCGCGCCAGTCGCTAGGCTCGGCGGGTGCCTCTGCGCGCAGACATCCGCAACGTCGCGATCGTCGCCCACGTCGACCACGGGAAGACGACGCTCGTCGACGCCATGCTCTGGCAGTCCGGCTCCTTCCGGGAGAACGAGGACGTGGCCGAGCGCGTGCTCGACTCGATGGACCTCGAGCGCGAGAAGGGCATCACGATCCTCGCCAAGAACACGGCCGTCCGCCACGGCGGCCTCAAGATCAACATCGTCGACACGCCGGGCCACGCGGACTTCGGCGGCGAGGTCGAGCGCGGCCTGACGATGGTGGACGGCGTCCTCCTCCTCGTCGACGCGAGCGAGGGGCCGCTGCCGCAGACGCGCTTCGTCCTGCGCAAGGCGCTCGAGGCGCGGCTGCCGCGTGATCCTCGTCGTCAACAAGGTCGACCGGCCCGACGCGCGGATCGCCGAGGTCGTGGACGAGGTCTACGCGCTCTTCCTCGACCTCGACGCCGACGAGAGCCAGATCGAGTTCCCGATCGTCTACTGCGAACGCGCGCGCCGGCCAGGCCGGGCTCGCGCCGGACGAGCTCGCGCCCGACCTCGAGCCGCTCTTCGAGGTGCTGCTCGCGCACATCCCGGCGCCGTCCTACACGGAGGGCCACCCGCTGCAGGCGCTCGTCACGAACCTCGACGCCTCGCCCTACCTCGGCCGCCTCGCGCTCTGCCGCGTCTTCGAGGGGACGATCCGGCAGGGCCAGCAGATCGCCTGGTGCCGCGCCGACGGGACCATCGAGCGCGCCAAGGTCACGGAGCTCTACGTCACCGAGGCGCTCGACCGCGTCTCCGCCGAGGAGGCCGGGCCGGGCGAGCTGATCGCCGTCGCCGGCATCCCCGAGGTGACGATCGGCGAGACCCTCGCCGACCCGGACGACCCGCGCCCGCTCCCCGTCATCGGCGTCGACGAGCCGAGCCTCGCGATGACGATCGGGATCAACACCTCTCCCCTCTCCGGCCGCGACGGCGACAAGCTGACCGCGAGCATGGTCAAGGCGCGGCTCGACCAGGAGCTCGTCGGCAACGTCTCGCTCCGCGTGCTCCCGACCGAGCGGCCGGATGCCTGGGAGGTGCAGGGCCGCGGCGAGCTCCAGCTCGCGGTGCTCGTCGAGATCATGCGCCGCGAGGGCTTCGAGCTCACCGTCGGGAAGCCCGAGGTCGTCACGCGCGAGATCGACGGCAAGCGGCACGAGCCGGTCGAGCGCCTCGCCATCGACGTGCCCGAGGACTACGTCGGCGTGATCACGCAGCTCCTCGCCCTGCGCAAGGGCCGGCTCGAGCAGATGGTCAACCACGGCACCGGCTGGGTGCGGATGGAGTACCTCGTGCCCGCGCGCGGCCTCATCGGCTTTCGCACCGAGTTCCTCACCGAGACGCGCGGCACGGGCATCCTCCACCACGTCTTCGACGGCTACGAGCCGTGGCACGGGGAGATGCGGACGCGCCCGACGGGGAGCCTCGTCGCCGACCGGTCCGGGCTGGCCACGTCCTTTGCGCTGCTGAACCTGCAGGAGCGCGGCCAGCTCTTCGTCGGCCCGGGCGCGGAGGTCTACGAGGGCATGGTCGTCGGCGAGAACGCGCGCGCCGAGGATCTCGACGTCAACGCGACCAAGGAGAAGAAGCTGACGAACATGCGCTCCTCGACCGCGGACGAGCTCGTGCGCCTGATCCCCCCGCGGCCCTTGTCGCTGGAGCAGGCGCTCGAGCTGATCCGGGAGGACGAGTGCGTCGAGGTGACGCCGAGCTTCATCCGCCTGCGGAAGGTGGAGCTGTCAGCCCAGAAGCGGCAGTCGGCGGCGTCAAAGAAGGCGCGGGGGCTGGCGGCCGTTTGACGCACGAAAGCGGAGCGATTCGGGGGCGCTCGTCACATGCATCGCTCGCATTTCCGGGCACCAGGTACACACAGCGCCTCTCCGAGTCGCATCCAGCCAGCTGACCGAGCCCCTGAATATTGACAGACCGCCGGGACGCTGCTTCGGGACAGGGTCGGGCAGTCGCCATCCACATGAATCACAGGTGACGCAGAATTCTTGTGCCACACCAATACACGGTCATCCATCATTGAGTCGCCTCCTCCGGAGAGTGGCCAGAGGGCCACTCTCCGAGCCATGGACGCTTCCCTCTTGGTTACCCCGAACTGTTCTCTGTGGGCGCTCGTCGGCCGCCGTCAGGAGGCCTACCCATCCCCTTCGCGATGCGCAACGGTTCGGAAGCCAACCGGAGAGTGCCTCGCATCCGAACCCGAGCTCCCAGAGAGTGTCAGGCGGCACTGGTACTTCGCGGCCCCGAAGGAATGTCTGGAACAACTCACCTTGCATTGAATTCATCTTTTCGCTCCTTGTTTTCAGTATTGTCAACATTGCACACAAAAAAAGAGGAGGCTAAATACCTCCTTTACTCGCGAAGGGGAACAAAAAAAGAGCCTCCTCGGCTCAGTCCCTTCCTCTTCGGCGAATCAATATGTCCGTCTTTTCAGTTCTTTCGCTTTTCTCCTTTCTGTCTGAAGGCGCACTTCTCCCTGTCACGGCCAGCCTAGCGCATGACGGACCACCAAGGGTGGGGCGAGCTTCACGCTGCTCGGCCATCTCGACGAACCGGCAGAGCGCGTTCGCCAGCCGCATCTGCTCGATGGTGCGGCAGTTCGGCGTCGAGCAGCCGCGGGCGCGCGACCAGGTACGCGAGGCACTGCGCGCGCGAGATCGCGACGTTCAGGCGGTTGCGCGAGAAGAGGAACTCGAGCCCGCGCGGAACGTCGTCGCCGCTCGAGCTCGCCATCGAGAAGAAGACGACCGGCGCCTGCTGGCCCTGGAACTTGTCGACCGTGCCGATGCGGACGCGCCGGTCCGGGATGCGCCTCGCGCAGGCAGCGAACCTGCGCGTTGTACGGCGCGACGACGATGAAGTCGTCCGGCGCGCAGCGCTCGTCGCCCCGTCCTCGTCACGTACGGCGTCCCGAGCAGCCGCTCGATCTCGTCGCGCGACCGCCTCCGCCTCCTCCGGCGACGCGCTGCCGGTGTCCCGTCGTGCTCGACCGGGAGGAAGCGGAGGCCGTTCCCGACCTCGAGCCGACCGCTCGAGCGCACCTCGCGCCGGCTGCGAGCCGGCCCTCGTAGAACGCCGCCGAGATGAAGTCGTTCAGACCTCCGGCCGCATCCGCCAGGTGCTGCTCGAGGAAGAGGCCCATCTCCGGCCGCACCGTCTCGTCGCTCGCCGAGCAGGTGCGCGAGCACGGAGGCGTCCGCGCCCGGCGGGTGCGAGCCCTGCGAGACCTGCGGCAGCTGGTTCGGGTCGCCGAGCAGGACGAGGTTCCGCGCCGCGGTCCCGACCGCGAGCGCGTCGGCGAGCGCGAACTGGCCCGCCCTCGTCGATGAAGAGCGTGTCGACGTGCTGGTCGAGCTCCTCGCGCGAGAAGAGCCAGGACGTGCCCGCGAGCAGCTGGAGCTCGTCGTCGAGCATGTCGTCGTTCGACGTCGGTGCTGTCGACGAACTCGTGCCCTCGTACGCTGACTCCTCGCCGCTCGCACTTCTTCAGCCCGCGGAACGCGAAGCCCGGCCTCGACGCGCCGCCTCCTCGACCTCCTCGAGGAACTTGTGGATCGCCTTGTGGCTGAGCGCGGTGACGCCGACCCGCTGCCCGGCCTGCATGAGCGCGATCGCCATCCGCGCGCCGTTCCACGTCTTGCCCGAGCCGGGCGGGCCCTGGACGAAGAGGTAGCTCCCGTCGAGGCTCGAGCGCCGCCTCGCCGAGCGTCCCGTCGAGCTCGCGCGCGCGGCGGCCGCCGCTCGAGGATCTCGACGAGCGCCGGGTACGCCGTCCTGGTTCTTCGGCGAAGCGCAGGACGCGCGTCGCGCTGCACCCAGTCGGGAGCGGCTCGGGCGGGATCAGCGCGCGCGGCAGCGGCTCGTCGGCGCGCGCCTTCGCCGCGGCGGAGCGTGAGCGTCCCGTGCTCGTCGTCGACCGTCGACGCGGTAGCTCGCGCTCGGTCGCCGGGTCGACGCGCGTCGCCCGCCGATCTTGTGCTCCTGCGGCGGGAACGTGAACGTGTAGACGAGCGACTGCTTGTCCGGCACCGGCTCGCCGACGAGCTCGAGCCCGCCGATCGTGTCGCGCGTCCTCGAGCAGCTCCTCCTCGTCGAGCGCCGAGGTGGTGGAAGTACTCCCACCACTGCGGCTTCTCCTCGCGCCGGTGGTACTCGAGCAGCTGCGCGAGCAGCCAGCGCGGCTCGCCCTCCTCCGCGCCGCTCGAGCAGCTCCGTCGCGCACGCGGTCGCGCTCGTCGAGGCGCTCCTCGCCTCCTCGCTGCGCTCCGCGCGCCTCCGGCGGCGGGCGCCACGGCAGCTCCGCGCGGCCGCTGCTCGAGCAGCCAGCGGTGCAGCTCGTAGAGCGAGACGCAGTCCTCCTCGTTGTAGGCGCGGATCCCGTCGAGCAGCGACTGCGTCGCCCGATCTCGAGCCACTCCTCGAAGGCGACGACCGACTCGCTGCCGCCGCGAGACCTCGGCCTCGCGCTCGAACCCGTACAGCTCCTCGACCTTCTTGATCGAGTAGCTCTCGACCGAGGCGCGCAGCGCCTGCCGCATGACGCGGTAGAGGTCGACGAGCACCTCGCCGCGCAGCAGGTCGTCGAGCTCCGTCCTCGCGCGTGCCGTGCTCGCCCATCAGCCGCTTGAGCGCGGTGCGCTCGTACGGCGGCGTAGTGGTAGACGTGCATGCCCGGGAAGCGGCGCGCGGCGCTCGACGATCGCGTCGATCAGCCGCTCGAAGGCGCGCCTTCTCCTCCGTCGCGGTCGCGCGCCCAGAGCACGTCGTAGCGCGGCTCGCCGTCCTCGTCGAGCTCGACCCAGCCGAACAGGTACTCGAGCCCGCGCGCCGGCTCGAACCACGGGTGGCCCTCGAGGTCGAGCCAGATGTCGCCCGGGCACGGCTCCGGCAGGAGCGCGAAGCCGCGGTCCGGCCTCGAGCGGCAGCAGGTCGACCCGGTGCTCGCCGGTGCGCGCGGCGGTGGAGCTGCAGCTCGGCCTGGTGGCGGAGCGTCTCGAAGGTCTGCGGGCGGATCTTCGGGACCGCGTGTCCGGCGGGGCGTCGCCGAGCGCCTCGAGCGTCGTGATCCCGCCGCGGTGAGCCGCTCGACCTGCGAGCGCGACGATGCCCGCGACGAGCGACGAGGTGGTCGTCGTCCTCCCACTGCTGCTGGCAGAGCGCGAGGAAGTCGCAGAGCCCGCAGTGGTCGACCGGGTACGGGTAGGTGTCGCGGCCGCTCTCGACGACGGCGTCGACGAAGCGCCGCTTGAGCCGCCGGTAGTAGGCGAGGTAGTCGTCCGGGCGGAAGGTCTCGCGCTCGCCGAGCCCGTTGACGACGTGCATCGCCTCGGGCAGCGCGCCCTGGATCCGCGCGATCTGCTCGGTGTAGAAGCAGAGCTGGAGCACGTGCGCCGGCTTGCGCGTGCCGCGCGAGCTTCGTGTCGACGACCTCGTAGCCGCCGTCCGGCTGCCGCTCGAGGAAGTCGGCGAGCCCGCGCCAGTCGCCGTCGACGAAGGCGGCCTGGTAGATGACGTCGGCGCCCGGTCGCGCATCGCCTCCTCGGTATCGGCCGCTGTTTCGGGCTCGACGATGGACTTTCCCTCGGCGCGGAGACCTTCGAGGTAGCGCTCCTCGTGCTCGTCACCCTTCGTCGGATGATCTCGGCGTGGAGGTTCTTCGGAACGGCTTCTTGAGCTCGCCGCGCGCGACGGCTAGCTCGAGCGTCGTCAGGTGCGGGCAGGCCAGGAAAGCGTTGAGGTGGGTTGGCGAGAGCAGCAATTGACTATCGACGAGACGCATCCAGTCACGAGTTGTACGCCATCAAGCGCTGAAGACGAGTTCTTTAGCGTGAGACGACGGCGTCACCTTTCTGTACTGCAGAGTCCATCCGCGCGTGCTAGCTTCAGGCGCCATGTCAACTTTGGACACGTTGTCCAGCTCAGCGCAAGGGATCTCAACACATCGCCAGCGGTACGACTCGCCTCGATCATGAAAGGCGTTTTAAGTCACGAGGAAGCCAGGCGAGCGAGTCATCGAGGTTGAAAGGGACTCCGTCGGGCGGGGGCGACGTAATGTCGACCCAAACCGTCGGAGACCTCAGTCAACTCCGTTAACGATGAGCGCCCTGACTCGGTCGTCAGAATCCGTCGCGATGGTCGATATCGACAGTTCCCTCGCGAGTGAGATCGTCTCGTCGGATCGAAGCGGCGGCGCCAACACGAGCCACACGATCGTCGTGCCGGCCCTGCAGCAACTGCTCGACGCCGTCCCCCGAGACGCCGAGCCAAGACGACGTACGAACGCGCAGCGCTCGTCGACAACGTCCTCGGCAAGGACACCGCCGGCGCGCGGAAGCGAACGTTCCGCTACCTCAGGGAGCTCTATCTGCTCCGTCCTGACTCGATCCTCTTCCGTGCGCTTCGAGATCTATGGACGGACGATCCTCGAGGCCAGCCACTCACTCGCTGGCCTCTGCGCTCTCGCGCGCGATGCCGTGTTCCGGGCGAGCGCTGGCGCGATCTTCGAGACGCGATCCCGGCGACGCGCTCACGAGCGCGAGACCTTGCCGACGCGGTCGCGCGCGTCTTCCCCGACGTCTACAGCGAGGCGACGCTGGCGAAGATCGGCCGGAACACGTTCTCCTCGTGGGAGCAGACGGGCCACCTCGAGCCGGGCGCCAAGACACGAGAAGATCCGGCGACGGCCGGCATGCACCGCCGTCGACGACGGCGTACGCGCTCATGCTCGGCCATCTCGAAGGAGTCGCGGCGAGGCTCTGTTCGACACGTTCTGGGCTCGAGTCCTCGATCAGCCTCGCTCGCACCTCTTCGAGCTCGCAGCCGTCGCGTCGCAGCGGAGCCTGATCGACTTCCGGCGAAGCGGCGGCATCACCGAGGTCGGCTTCACCGAGCTCCTTCGACCGGTCGAAGGGCAGCTCGCGTGAGTCGCGTCGATGACCTCATCGCGAACTACGAGCGAGTTCGCGCGGCTGCCGTGGGTCGAGAATCTCGCGCCGTCCCAGCGGGTCTGGATGGCGGTCTATGCGCCCGAGGAGGAGCGCCGGCTCCGCCTGAACCTGCCCGAGTTCGGAACGGCGACGAGCGCAGGCCGGTCACGAGTGGGAGCATGATCGACATCACGACCTCGTTCGAGGAGTGGATGGCCGCACCACGAGTACCGCGACGCGTACTTCGCGTCGCCGAAGCTGATCCAGCCGGAGCTGCCCGGGTTCTTCGAGCAGCTCGTCGAGCGAGGTGCAAGCGCGAGCTCACCGCGAAGTCCGCACCGACGAACGTCGTCGGCCTCGTCGGTGCCGGCAGCCTCTTCGGTCTCGGTGAGCAGGTGAAGGTCTCCGCGCTGATCGAGCGGGTCGAGAGCCTTGTGCCGGACGACTGCTCGTCTTCTTCCCTGGCGCAGTCGAAGGAAACAACTACCGGCTGATGGGCGCGCAGGACGGCTGGAACTACCACGCCACCGTCATCAGCAGCGAGAAAGGCTGGTCAGTGTGATCACGACGAACCGCGACGTCTTCGCTCTCGATCCCACCGTCGGCGACATCCCGAACCTCGGCGTCGCGAAGGTCAGGAACCCAGAGGACGAAGGAGACTGGGCGACGCTCGAGTGGGAGCTGCGGAGCTTCGTCTGCGAGGGCGAGTACGAGCGCGGGCTCGAGCGGATCCTCGACCAGTTCCTCAGCCACCTGAGCCAGCCCGAGCAGCCGGCGGCCTGGGTGAGCGGCTTCTACGGGAGCGGCAAGTCGCATCTCATGCGCGTTCTCGAGTACCTCTGGCGGGACTACGAGCTGCCGTCCGGCGTGTCGGCGCGAGGCATCGACGACAGCTTCCCGACGAGATCGAGACGCACCTCACCGAGCTGTCCACGGCCGGCAAGCGCGAAGGCGGCCTGTGGTCGGCAGCGGGAACGCTCGGCGCAGGCGCATCGGGCTCCGTGCGGCTTGCGTTTCTCGAGATCGTCCTCGGCGCGCCGGGCTGCCGCAGCAGTACGCGCCCGCGCGCTTCGCGCTCTGGATGAAGAACGAGGGCTGTCTCGACGCGCGTTCGGGAGGCGGTCGAGGCGGCTGGCAAGTCCTTCGACCACGAGCTTCGCAACCTCTACGTCTCGCCCGTGCTCGCGCAGGCGCTGATCGACGCCGGCGCACAGCTTCGGCGACACACCTGCCGACGTGAGCAGCCGCGCTGCAGGCGCAGTTCCCGAGCGTCGAGGACATCAGCAACGACGAGATGCTCGAACGTCTTCGAGGACGTGCTCCGGCTCCAGAGCGACAACGGACGGGAAGCTGCCGCTCACGCTCGTCGTCCTCGACGAGATGCAGCAGTACATCAACGACGACAACGCGAAGGCCGAGCACGTCCAGCATCTCGTCGAGGGTTGCTCGTCACGGTTCGGGAGCCGCGTGCTCGTCGTCGCGACCGGGCAGGCGCGCTCACAGCGAACGCGACGCTGCAGAAGCTGATCGATCGGTTCGCGGTCACGGTCGCGCTGTCCGACACCGACGTCGAGACCGTCGTCCGCCAGGTCGTCCTGCGCAAGAAGCCAGAGGCCGTCGAGCCGCTGCAGACGACGCTCGACAAGTACAGCGGCGAGATCGACCAGCACCTCCGCGGAACGCGCCTCGAGCCGACCGGCGGACAAGTCGGCGCTCGTCGCCGACTACCCACTGCT
>CAVYAJ010000012.1:0-8130 GCA_963766155.1 uncultured Actinomycetes bacterium
GTCGAGTACCAGCCGCCGATCGAGCAGCCCGACTCCGAATACCCGTTCGTCCTCTCGACCGGGCGCACGCTCTACCACTACAACTCGGCGACGATGACCATGCGCGAGGAAGGGGTCGTCCAGAAGCAGGAGGATCCGTTCGTCGAGATGCACCCCGACGACGCCGTCGCGCTCGGGATCGAGGACGGCGACTGGGTGCGGCTCGTCTCGCGGCGCGGCGACCTCGAAGCGCGCGCCGCCGTCGGCGAGCGCGTCTACCCCGGCCTCGTCTGGATGGCGCTCCACTTCGCGCAGGCGAAGGTCAACTGGCTTACGCACGACGTCGGCGATCCGCTCATCGGGACGCCGGAGTACAAGACGTCTGCGGTGCGCATCGAGCCGGTCGGCCGTTAGGCAGCTGCCCGCTAGGGCAAGCTGGCCGCTAGTTTCCCACGCCACGAGGGATTACGATCCCCGCGTGGCGAAGGGGACGGCTTCGGCGCAGGCGGACGAGCGGATCCTGTACGAGATCGTTTCGACTGTGGGTTCGTCGCTCGACCTCAGCGAGGTGCTGGACGCCGTCGTGCGCCTGCTGTCCGACGCAAGCGCCGTCCACGCCTGCTTCGTCTACCTGATCGAGGACGACCACCTCGTGCTCGGGCGGCGTCGGAGCCCTACGCGAGCTCGTCGGGGAGATCGCGCTGGATAAGGGCGAGGGCATCGCCTGGTGGGCAGTCGAGCACGGCGAGCCGGCCTTCACCGCAGAACGCCGTCGACGACCCGCGCAACAAGTTCGTGCCCGAGCTCGAGGAGGAGAAGTTCCAGTCGCTGCTGTCCGTCCCCGTCTCCGGGCGAGACGGAGACGTGATCGGCGCGATCACAATGCACACGGAGGCGCCGCGCGAGTTCAGGGCCGAGGAGGTCGAGCTCCTCACGTCCACGCGCCTCGCTCGTGGCGGGCGCGATCGAGAACGCACGCCTCTACGAGGAGACTCGCCAACGGGTGGGCGAGCTCGAGCACCTGACCGAGCTGGCCGAGACGCTCGCTCGCGCGCAGCAGCTCGGCGAAGTCCTCCCGGCGGTCGCCGAGCGAACACGCCAGCTGCTCCGCAGCCGCTCCTGCCACGTCTACCTGCTCGACGGCGGCTCGGAGGAGCTCCGGCTGAAGGCGTCGGCTCCCGCCGACGCGGAGTCGCGCGCGACGATCCGGCTCTCGGAGCTCGGGCCGGAGCTGGCACGGAGCGGCCGCTCGGCCAGCGTCGCCGTCCCGATCGTCGCCGACGACGAGCTGCTCGGGCTGATCAGCGCCGAGGGGACGACCGAGGTCGACCTCGCCCGAGCCGCCGCGAACCAGACAGCGATGGCGATCAAGAAGATCGAGCTGATCGAGCGGCTGACGGAGAAGAACCTGATCAAGGACTTCTTCGAGCAGCTCGCGGGCGGCAACGTGCTCGGCGCCGTCGAAGGGCGCGCCACGCGGCTGGGCTGCGACCTCGACCGCACGTACGTCGTCGTCGAGGTGGCGCCACCGGACGAGGCGGTCGAGAAGGCGCTCCGGGCCTCGACTCCGGGATCCCTGTTCGACCACCGCGACGATTCCAGCCGGGCGCTCCTCCGCGTTCCCTCGACCGGCGAGGCGTCGCTCGTCGAGCGGGTCGAGGCGGTCCATGCCGAGGTCGGGAGCCCTGTCTCGATCGGGATCTCGAATCCCTGCAAGGGGGCGGCAAGCTTCCAGGCCGGCTTCGAGGAGGCCGGGCACGCGCTGCTCGGCTCGGTCATCCGCGGGACACCCGGCGTGATGACCTACGAGGAGCTCGGCCCGTACAAGTACCTGTTGCGCATGTCGCTCGATTCCACGGTCCGCGACTCCCAGCGAGACCTGATCACGAAGATCGCGGAGTACGACCGCCAGCGCCAGACGTCGCTCCTTCGCACCCTCGAGGAGTTCCTTCGCCGGCGCGGCAACATCAGCGCGACCGCCGAGGCGCTGTACGTCCATCCGAACACGCTCAGGCAGCGCCTTCGGCGCATCCAGGAGATCTCCGGGCTCGACCTGCGCAAGGAGGACTGGCTCCTGATCGAGATCGCCGTGAAGATGGTGAAGCTCCAGGACGCGCTGGGGCGGTCGGAACCCACATAAGCGCCGCCCAACGCTTGTAGGGAGCCGCCATCGGCAGGCGCTGCGGGCCTAGCTAATCTCGCCTCACCCGAGCCGGAGAGAGGGAGGTAGCCGCATGGCGGACACGCCGCCGCACCCACCGTGGACGACATCCGCAAGGAGTCGGAGAAGCGCGGAATCGACTTCTACTTCGCGCAGTTCGTGGACATGTACGCGCGGCCGAGCGCCAAGCTCGTGCCGGCAGCAAATCTGGACGACCTCGTGTCCGACGGCGCGGGCTTCGCCGGCTTCGCCGCCGGCGAGATCGGACAGTTTCCGAGCGACCCCGACATCGCGGCCATCCCTGACCTCGCGAGCTTCACGCCGGTCCCCTGGGAGCCGACGGTGGCGCGCTTCGCCTGCGACATCCACGTCGACGGCGAAGAGTGGGCGTACGACCCGCGCACGATCCTCCGGCGCCAGATCGAGAAGGCCCGCGCGAAGGGCTTCGACTTCCGCATGGGGCTCGAGCTCGAGTACTTCCTCGTCGAGCTGAACGACGACGGCTCGATCCAGCTCGCCGATGCCCTCGACACCCTCGAGAAGCCCTGCTACGACCTCAACGGGCTCAGCCGCCACTACGACTTCCTGACGACGGTCTCCCGCTACGTCAACGAGCTCGGCTGGGGCAACTACGCGAACGACCACGAGGACGCGAACGGCCAGTTCGAGCAGAACTTCCAGTACGCCGACGCGCTCACGAGCTGCGACCGGGCGATCTTCTTCCGCTACATGGTCCACCAGCTGGCCGAGAAGAAGCGCGAGGAGGGCGAACCTCGCCACCTTCATGCCGAAGCCCTTCACCAACCTGACCGGGAACGGGTGCCACTTCCACATGTCGCTCTGGGACGGCGACACGAACCTCTTCCTGGACGAGAACGATCCGCGCGGGCTCGGGCTCTCGGAGACGGCCTACAGGTTCATCGCCGGGCTGAAGAAGCACGCGAAGGCCTACAGCGCGATCACGGCGCCGACGGTCAACTCCTACAAGCGGCTGAAGGTCGGCTCGACCGCGAGCGGCGCGACCTGGTCGCCCGTCTGGATCTCGTACGGCTACAACAACCGCACGCAGATGCTCCGCATCCCCGGGCCCGGAAGGGTCGAGGACCGGACGATCGACGGGAGCTGCAACCCCTACCTCGCGGCGACGGCGATCCTGGCCGCCGGCCTCGACGGGATCGACTCGGGCTCGACCCGGGCGACCCCAACAGCGAGAACCTCTACGAGATCCCGTACGCGGAGCTGCGCTCGCGCGGGCTCGAGACGCTGCCCTCCAACCTCCTCGACGCGACCGAGGAGCTCGAGGGCGACGACGCGCTCCGCGCAGCGTTCGGCCGCGGCCGCGACGAGGACTACGTCGACTACTTCATCCGCGTGAAGCGGGACGAGTGGGCCCGCTACCACGAGCAGGTCACGCCCTGGGAGGTGCGCGAGTACCTGACCCGCTTCTAGATATGTAGGAATCCTCCATATACCGATTTCGAAAAACGTCTATTTCATGCGGGTTTACCTCTCATCCACCATGTAACTTGAGTACATATGTGTGGAATCGTCGGACTGTTCGCGAAGTCGACTGAGATCGAGGAGTCGCTCGGCCGGCACCTGGGCGCGATGCTCGAGCAGATGTCGGACCGCGGGCCCGACAGCGCGGGCGTCGCGGTGTACCGCGACCCGGCGCCGAGCGGGTCGAGCAAGCTGACCCTCTTCTCCGCCGACCCCCTCCAGGACTGGGAGGCGCTCGGGAGTGAACTCCGCCAGGCCTTCGGCGGGTCAGCGGAGCCGGAGGTGCGCTCGAGCCATGCTGTCTTCGTCGTCGAAGCCGAGGCCGCCGACGCCGAGGCCTGGGTGCGGCAGACGCACCCCGAGCTCCGCGTCATGAGCGCGGGCCAGACGATCGAGATCTACAAGGAGACCGGCCGCCCCGAGGAGTTCGTGCGGCGCTTCGCGCTCGAGGACTTCCAGGGCACGCACGCGCTCGGCCACACGCGCATGGCGACCGAGAGCAAGGTGACGACCGAAGGGTCGCATCCCTTCTCCACCGGGCTCGACCTCTGTCTCGTCCACAACGGCTCGCTCTCGAACCACAATCGCCTGCGCGAGAAGCTCCGCCGCGAGGGGATCGACTTCCAGACCGAGAACGACACCGAGGTCGCGGCCGGCTACCTCGCATGGCGCCTGCGCGAAGGCGCCTCGCTCGAGCAGGCGCTCGAAGGCTGCCTCGACGATCTCGACGGCTTCTACACGTTCCTCGTCGGCACGATCGACGGCTTCGCCGTCCTCCGCGACCCGATCGCGTGCAAGCCCGCCGTCCTCGCCGAGACCGACGACTGGGTGGCGATGGGCTCGGAGTGGCGGGCGATCTCCGTCCTCCCTGGCGCATCCGACGCGCAGGCCTGGGAGCCGGCGCCAGGAATCGTCTACGCCTGGGAGCGGCAGAAGGTTTGAGCGCGGCCGCGGAGGCGACGGGCGTCGAGGTCGTCGACCTCGCGGTCACGCCCCTACGCGAGCTGAACCAGCGGCTCCACGACGTGGCGCGCGACGGCGGCGCGGCGCACTGGCGCATCGTGAACCCCAACGGCGCCCACGCGGTCGCCGCCGGGCTCGACGCCGAGATCGAGGTCGAGGTCGACGGGCACGTGGGCTACTACTGCGCCGGAATGAACAAGCTCGCGACCGTGCGCGTGCACGGGAATGCGAGCACCGGGCTGGCCGAGAACATCATGTCCGGCCGCGTGCTCGTCCACGGGAACGCGAGCCAGTCCGCCGCTGCGACCGGGCGCGGCGGGCTCGTCGCCGTCTACGGCGACGCCTCGGCGCGCTGCGGGATCTCGATGAAGGGCGTCGACATCGTCGTTCGCGGCAGCGTCGGCCACCTCTCCGCCTTCATGGCGCAGACGGGGCGGCTCGTCGTGTGCGGCGACGCGGGCGACGCGCTCGGCGACTCCATCTACGAGGCACGCCTGTACGTGCGCGGCGAGGTGGAAGCCTGGGCGCCGACTGCATTCAGAAGGAGCTCCGCGACGAGCACGTGCAGGAAGTGCGCGCACTGCTCGAGAGCGCCGGCATCGACGACGTGAACCCCGAGGACTTTCGCCGCTACGGATCGGCCCGCAAGCTCTACAACTTCTCCATCGACAACGCGAGCGCGTACTAGTGGCGGAGGGCAACGGCAACTGGGCGCTGCGCGAGTCGTACCTCTACGACCGCAACGTCATCGCCGAGATCCAGCGCGCGGCGCAGGAGGGCATCTACGACATCCGCGGCTTCGGCGCGAAGCGGCGCGTCCCCCACTTCGACGACCTGCTCCTCCTCGGCGCGAGCATCTCCCGCTATCCGCTCGAGGGCTACCGCGAGCGCTGCGACACGAACGTCACGCTCGGGACTCGCTTTGCGAAGAAGCCGCTCGAGCTGACGATCCCGATCACGATCGCGGGGATGAGCTTCGGCGCCCTGTCGGCGCCGGCGAAGGAGGCGCTCGGGCGCGGCGCGACCGAGATGGGCACGTCCACGACGACCGGCGACGGCGGCATGACGCCGGAGGAGCGCGAGCACTCGAAGATCCTCGTCTACCAGCTCCTCCCCTCCCGCTACGGCATGAACCCGGACGACCTGCGCAAGGCCGACGCGATCGAGGTCGTCGTCGGCCAGGGCGCCAAGCCGGGTGGCGGAGGAATGCTCCTCGGGCACAAGATCTCCGACCGCGTCGCCGAGATGCGGAATCTTCCGAAGGGGATCGACCAGCGCAGCGCCTCCCGCCATCCCGACTGGACGGGGCCCGACGACCTCGAGATCAAGATCGGCGAGCTGCGGGAGATCACGGACTGGGAGAAGCCGGTCTTCGTCAAGGTCGGCGCGACCCGCACCTACTACGACGTCGCAGCTCGCGGTGAAGGCGGGCGCGGACGTGATCGTCGTCGACGGGATGCAGGGCGGCACGGCGGCAACGCAGGACGTCTTCATCGAGCACGTCGGCATCCCCACCCTCCCGGCCGTCCGGATCGCAGCGGATGCGCTGCAGGAGCTCGACATGCACCGCCAGGTGCAGCTGATCGTGTCCGGCGGGATCCGGACCGGAGCCGACGTCGCCAAGGCGCTCGCCCTCGGCGCCGACGCTGTCTCGATCGGGACTTCGGCGCTCATCGCGATGGGCGACAACGAACCCCATCGCGACCACGAGTACCGCGCGATCGGGAGTGCGGCCGGCTTCTACGACGACTGGCAGGCCGGCCTCGACCCGGCGGGCATCTCGACGCAGGACGACGACCTCGCGGCGCGCTTCGACCCCATCCTCGGCGGGCGGCGCATCGCCAACTACCTGCGCGTGCTCACGCTCGAGGCGCAGACGCTCGCACGGGCGTGCGGCAAGTCCCACGTCCACAACCTCGAGCCGGAAGACCTCGTCGCGCTCACCGTCGAGGCCGCCGCCATGGCGAAGGTGCCGCTCGCCGGCACGGACTGGATCCCGGGGACGAACGGCGACCGGTGACCGTCGCCCTCTACGACTCCGCGGTCTCGGGCAACTGCTACAAGGTTCGCCTTCTCTTCGCCCTGCTCGGCGTCGAGTACGAGCGGCGGCCGCTCTCGGTCGTCGACAAGTCGGACCGCGAGGAGGTGCTCGGCGGGCTCAACCCCGGCCTGCGGGTGCCGACCGTCGTCCTCGACGACGGTCGGCCGCTGGGCGAGTCGGGCGCGATTCTCTGGTACTTCGCGGACGGGACGCAGTACGTGCCCTCGGACCCCTACGACCGCGCGAAGGTGCTCCAGTGGATGTTCTTCGAGCAGTACAGCCACGAGCCGTACGTCGCCGTCGCCCGCCACTGGCTCATGCACGACATGGCGCCGTCGCAGGAGGCGCTGGAGGAGAAGCAGCGGGGCGGCTACGCAGCGCTCGACGGCCTCGAGCGCGGCCTTTCGGACGGGCGCGACTTCCTCGCCGGCGGCTTCTCGATCGCCGACATCGCGCTCTACGCCTACACGCACGTCGCACAGCAGGGCGGCTTCGACCTCGCCGGCTACCCCGGGATCCGGGCGTGGGTCGACCGCGTGGCCGCGCAACCGGGCTACATCACGATCGACGCCTGAGCCATCCGCCCAAAGCCGCTTGACATAAGGCTTTCGATCATCTTTGATCAAAGATCAACGATGTCTGTCGAGACCTCTGCCCCGCTCGAGATCTCGTCCGTCGAGGACGGCGTCTATCGGGTCCTCCGCCAGGAGATCGGCCGCCTCGATCTTGCGCCGGGCGAGCGCCTGCGCCTCGAGGAGGTGGCAGGCCGGCTCGAGGTCAGCCTGACCCCTGTGCGCCATGCGCTTCGCCGCCTCGAGAGCGAAGGGCTCGTGGTCAGCATCCCGCGCCGGGGCTCGAGCGTGGCATCGCTCTCCGTCGAGGAGCTCGAGGAGATCCAGGCGCTTCGCCTCGGCCTCGAGACGTTCCTCGCCCGCGCCGGAGCCGAGCGCATCACCGAAGGCGCGCTCGCTGCAATGGAGGCCGCGCGGGACGAGATGGAGCGCGCGTTCCGCGCCGGCGATCTCGATGCCTACCTCGGCTCCTTCTGGTCGCTCCGCGACGCCTGCTACGCCTGCGCCGAACGGCCACGGCTTCTGCGCGCGCTCGAGGATCAGCGGATCCGCGTCGAGCGCTACATCCTCTACCTCTGCCGCGACCCCGAAGCCTTCGCGGCGCTCCGGCGCGGGCCGGACACGCTGCTCGACGCCTGCCGGGCGCGGGACGGCGAGGCGGCCGAGGCAGCGACCCGCGATGCTCTCGTCTGGGTTCTCGCGGAGCTGCAGCGAATGCTGGGCGACATGGAGAAGACTGCGGCCTGATGAGCTTCCTCCTCGACTGCCCGAACTGCGGACCGCGCGACGTGAACGAGTTCAGCTGCGCCGGCGAGGTGACCGTGCGCCCGAAAGAGTCGCCCACGCTCCGCGAGCTGACGAGCTACATCTACTTTCGCCGCAACGTCGCCGGAGTGCAGCGCGAGTGGTGGTAC
>CAVYAJ010000013.1:0-10316 GCA_963766155.1 uncultured Actinomycetes bacterium
AGAGCGCGTAGTAGACCCGCTCGGGTGGTCGATGTAGACGCAGAGCCGCTCCGGGCCCATGAGCTCGACGGCGAGCACGTCGACGTCGGGCAGCCGCCCCTGGACGGTGTCCGCGACCTCGCGGTGAAGTTGGCGTTCCTGTTCGTGAACCTGAGTCATTCGTTTCTGTCCCTTTTCGCAAAAAATGGGCGCCGCGCGCCCATTTCTGCACTGGGGAAATGTGGTTCAGACAGGATAGCACCCGCATCCGAGGCCGCCTCGACCGGCCGTGGGCCGCTCGTCCAGGTCAGAGGATGATCGTCACCGGGCCGTCGTTGACGAGCTCGACCTCCATACGGGCGCCGAAAACGCCCCGCCCCACCCGTACGCCCTCGGCTTCGAGTGCGTCGCAGAACGCTTCGTAGAGCGCCTCCGCCCGCTCTGGAGACGCGGCGTGGGAGAAGCTCGGGCGGTTTCCCTTCGCGGTGTCCGCGATGAGGGTGAACTGGCTGACGACGAGCGCGTCTCCGCCGGAGTCGAGTAGCGAGAGGTCGAACTTGCCCAGATCGTTCTCGAAGATCCGGAGATGCGCGACCTTGTCCGCGAGGCGGACGGCCTCACCCTCCCCGTCCTCTTCGGCCAGGCCCACGAGGACACAGAGGCCGGCGCCGATCCCGGCCACCGTCTCACCGTCGACGGCGATCCGCGCCCGCGAGACCCGCTGGACGACTGCTCTCAACTACGCGGCTTCGACAGCTTCGAGCGCGCGGCGGTAGTCCTCGCTCTGCGGTCGGAAGAAGCTCGCCATACGGTAGTGGCCGACGGCCTCGGCGGGCTTTCCCTGCTTCTCGAGGCAGCGGCCGAGCGCGAAGTGCGCGTAGTGGTCGACCGGCTGCAGCTCGAGGATCTCGCGGAACTCGGCCTCGGCTTCTGAGAATCGCTGGATCCGGAAGTACGCGATGCCGAGCGCTTCCCGAATCGATGCCTTCTCGGGCTCGCGCTTCTTCGCCTTCTCGAGCGCCACGGTCGCCTGGGCGGCCCGCCCGCGCGCCAGGTGCTCCTGGCCCTGTCTGTAGAGGTCGTAGGTCTCGCTCATACGCTCCTCAAAAGATACGGGAAGTTCTCCACCACAACGTCTTCCGGGCGGGTGAGGTCGCGAGTCGGGCCGACTTCGAGCGCCAGGAGGTCGATGCCCGCGCCCGCGTCGTCCCGAAAGACAGCCGCGAGCTCGAACGGCGGGCCGCGCAAGTCCTCGAGCCGGGGCAGGACAGCGGCGGCGAAGAACCAAAGGGGTGCGGCGGTCAGCTCGCCTCGCTCGCCTCCGATCTCCACCACCTGCGCTGCCTCGACCCGCACCGGCGTCTTCCCCTCCCCGCCGCCACGGCGGACGGCCAGGCCGGCCCGGACCCCCGAGTCCAGCCACTCCGCAGACACGCGGGCGACAGCGCCGGGCCGGAACACCGTGTCGGCGGCGACCACGAGGAGCGGCGCCGGCGCTCCTGCCTCGAGGGCGCGCCGAACGGCGTCGGCCGAGCCGAGCGGCTCCGGCTGGCGCGCGTAGCCCACCGAGACCCGAACGCCGAGCCGTCGCCGACGAGCTCTTCGACCTGCTCGGCGAGGTGGCCCGTGACCACGGTGGCCGCCCCGATGCCGGCGGCCGCGAGCTCGCGGAGCAGGGTCGCGATCACGGGCTTGCCGTCGATCGGGAGGATCGGCTTCGGCCAGCGCTCGGTCAGCGGGCGCAGGCGGCGCCCCTCGCCCGCGGCCATGACGACCGCGTGCAGAGGGGAGCTCAAACGGCCAGCGAGCGGAGGCTGAGCGCGCCGCGGACGCGGCTCGTCATGTTGATGCGGTTGCGGATGTCGCTCCGGACCCGCCGGAGCTCGCGCCGCGCGCGAACGAGCTCGACGCGCGCCTGGTCGGGCGGCCCGAAGCGCGCAATCGTCGCCGCGCGCACGAACGGACCGGCGTCCACTGCGAAGTAGCGCTCCACGAGCTCTCCGAGCTCGCCGAGCGTCGCGCTCGGAGGCACCTCCATCCCCTGGTCGGCCAGATAGGCCATCAGGTCGCGCCTGCAGGCGCCGGCAAGCTCGCGAGGATCCCGTCCGGCGAAGCGCAGCGTGCGGCGAACGGTCTTCAGCCCGATGACGACGAGGGCGGCCGCCGCGAGGACGAGGAAGGCGAGGACGACGATGCTCGGGCCCTTGTCTCGAACGGTGTTAACGACGACTCCTCCGCCGCGCGAGTTGCCGATACCCGACGACTCCTGGCCCGGCCGGCGCCTCCTGATTGCGTGAGCGCGTCGATGGTGGCGCTCGTGGCACGTCCGCCCGGGCCGACGACATCGCTGAATGTTTGCCGCGTCGAAGCTCGGGGCTCGTCGACGAGTAGCGGGCGTCGAGCGTCCCGCGGCCGGGTGTCGGGTCGAACGGGATCCAGCCCCAGCCCGGGAAGTAGACCTCGACCCAGTCGTGTGCCTCGTGGTCGGTGACCGTCCACTCGTGCGAATCTGCGTCATAGCTCCCGCTCGTGAAGCCGGCCGCCACCCTCGCCGGGATGCCGAGGTAGCGGAGCATGAGCGCCATCGCGCCGGCGAAGTGCTGGCAGTAGCCGCGCTTCGTCTGCGTGACGAACTGGACGAGGGCCGGCTGGTTCGCCGCGGGCACCGGCGGCTGCTCGTCGTAGACGAAGCCGCCGAGGGACGGTTGGCGGAACCAGGCCTCGAGCGCCGCGGCCGCCGCATACGGATTGACGGCGTCGCCTTTGACTACCTTCTCTGGCGGCGTCGTAGAGGGCGCGGTTTTGCTGCATGAGTGGGTCGTCGTCGAAGCGCGCGTCGAAGAAGACAGTCATGAGCAGGTCGCGGTCCGGCGTGCCGAACTTCGGCACTGGGGCCGTCTGGATGACTTCGAGGTAGCGCCCGATGGACTCCGGGTAGTTCGTCCCGGCCTGACCGAGCTCCTTTGGAGTGGGCTGCGGGGCGTAACTCCAGACCGTGTAGGTCTGGTCGCGCTGCAGGGAGCGGGAGAGGACGACGATGTCGCCGCCCTGGTCCTGGAAGGTCGCATCCGAGGGCGGGTCCCAGCGCATCGGCTCAGCCGAGGCGACCAGGTGGTTGTCCTTGAGCGCCTCGACGGTCACGTCCTGCTTGACCCAATTTGCCTGGTTACGCGCCGCGGCCGGAAGAAGCGCGAGGCTGTCGGAATCGATCTGGTTCGAGTCCGACTCCGTGGCCAGGTCGAGGGACTCCTGCCAGCCCGTGCCCGTGTAGTCGTCGAGAGTCGTCGCGCGCCAGTAAAGGTTTCTCTTCGCGCCCTCCGTCTTGACCTTCAGGACCGTGGTTTTCTTCTTCGGGAAGTGGATCCCGAGGTAGTGCGAGTTCCAGACATAGCGAACGCCGACGGGGTCGTCGGGCTGGTCATAGGGATCCCACCGCTGCCAAGTGAGGAATGCGCCCTTGGCGACGGAACTGGATGTCGAGGCGACCGCGGCGACGACGACCAGCACGAGCGCGACCGCGAACCCCTGCGCGAGACCCCGCGCGGGATGCGTGCCGCTCCGGAGCAGGAAGAGCACCGCCAGCACGCCGACCAGAGCGAGTGCGCCGACGAGGAGCGGGCGCGAGCCGGGCACCAGAGTTGTCGGCCACCCCACTCCTACGACGAGGACGACCGCGGCGCCGATCGGCCGCCGGGCCGCGATCAGGATCCCTGCGGCGAGCGCGAACCCGAAGATCGCGAGGAGCACGTCCGCATGCATGAGCGGGAAGTCGCTGCGGCGGAAGGGGAGCGTCGTGTCGTAGAAGTTGAGGAACCCGTCCCGGAAAGACCCGAGCACAGGGCCGAAGAAGTCGTGCTCCCCGCCCGGACGCGCATTCCTCAGCGACGCGTGGAAGAGCTCGGCGCAGGCGGCCACGGTCACGGTGGCAGTGAGACCCGCGACCCAGACCCGTCGCGCGCCCACGGCGACCGCGAAGGTCGGAACGAACGCAAGTGCGAGCATGAGCAGGACCCGTCCAAGCGGCAGGCCACCCGTCTCCAGCCGGAGCCATGCACCCGCGATGAGGGAGCCGGAGAGCAGGAAGAGGAGGCTGGTTCTAGCCAACCGCTGCTCCCAGCTGGCTCCGGCCGAGGACGGAGACGAGGTCGTCGCCGCGGCGGAGAACGGCGACCGGGACGCCCGCTCGCTCGAGGCGGAGGATCTGAGCGGCGATACCCGGATCGCGCTCGGTCGCATCGCCGCCCGGCGCGAAGCTCGTCGGATCGACGTAGACGAGCGTGGCCGCGTGGCGCTGGAACACACGCTGGGCCAGCCGCTCCGCGAGCCTGGGCGTGAGACTCGCCGTCACTACGGTGAGCTCGAGTGCCCGGCTCGCAGGGCCCGCCTCGTCCGCGAGAAGCGCGGCGACCGGTGTAGGCCCGTCGGGCTCGACCGCCGCCAGGATCTCGAGCGCGCGCAGCCAGTCGCCGTCAAAGGAGTGAACGCGCTGATAGGCGCGCGACGCGCAATTGACGATCAGCGCCGCGCGGCGACCGCGGGCGGCATGCGCCTTGAGGATCGAGCCCGCGGCCTGCACCTGGAGCTCGAAGGTGTTGTCCGGCGCGACCCCGACGATCGCCCCCGCGTCTCCGTCGAGGAGGACGGCGGTTTCGTCACGCGGCGCATCCTCGAGCTCCTTGACCATGAGGTGCCCGCGCCGCGCCGTGGTCGGCCAGTGCACGCGCCGAAGCGACTCCCCCTGCTCGTAGTCGCGCACCGAGTGGAGGTCGAAGCCGGTCGGCCGGCGGAGGAGAAGCCGCCGCCCTTCGAGCGCGCGCGCGCCGGAGTCCGAGAAGAGCGCATCGAGGTCGACGAGCCGCGGGTAGACGAGCACCGACTCGCCCGCGGGCAGCGGGATCTCGACCTGCTCGAGGCCGAAGGGGTCCTCGAGCACCGCCTTCGCGGACTCGATCGGATACCGGCCGCGCGGGACCGCGTCGAGGATGTACGAGCCACGCAGGCGGCCGTGGCGGCTGAGAATGACGGTCTGGACCTCCCCGAACTTCGCGATCTGCTCGACGACCGTGAGCGCGCCCGAGGGCATGCGCCCGCCGACGTCGATCTCGAGCCGGACGGGGATGTCGTCCCCGGCGAAATGCTCTCCCTTGCCCAGTGTGCGGTTGACCCGCATGGGCCGGTTGAGGAGCCGCACCCACACGGCGGCGGCCGCCACCGCGAGGACGAGGCCGAGCCCGATCGGGTAGAGCGCCGTCGTCCCGAACGCCCACGCCGCAAGGTAGACAGCGCCGCCGAAGGCGAGGATCCAGCGGCCGCGGTCGGTCAGCACGTCCCAGCGCCCCCGGCGCCTAAACGGGGACCGGTGTTCGTTCGAGGATCGACCGCACGAGATCCTCGGCGTCGAGACCTGACGACCGGGCCTCGGGGGCGAGGATCAAACGGTGCGCGAGCACCGTCGGCGCGACCGCCTTGATGTCGTCGGGCTCGACGTAGTCGCGGCCCGACACGAGCGCGCGGGCCTTCGCGACCCTGAGGAGAGCGATTCCTGCGCGCGGGCTCGCGCCGAGATAGAGGCGGCTGTCCGACCTCGTCTGGCGGAGCAGCGCGACGATGTACCGGTTGAGGCTCTCCTCGACGAAGACGCGCTTCGCGTCCTCGATCCCGTCGAGGACCTCCTGCGCCGAAGCGACGCACTCGAGCCGGTCGATCGGGGTGTCCGTCGCCTGCTCGGAGAGCATCTGAGCCTCGTCCGGAAGCGGCGGGTAGCCGATCGCGATGCGCATCGTGAAGCGGTCGAGCTCGGCCTCGGGAAGCGGATACGTGCCCTCGTACTCGATCGGGTTCTGCGTCGCCATGACCATGAAGGGCGGCGGCAGCTGGTACGACACGCCGTCGATCGTCACCTGGCGCTCCTGCATGCACTCGAGGAGCGCGGACTGCGTCTTCGGCGAGGCTCGGTTGATCTCGTCGACGAGAAGGATGTTCGCGAAGACGGGGCCCGGCCGGAACTCGAACTCGTTCGAGCGCTGGTTGAAGACGTTGACGCCCGTGACGTCCGAGGGCAGAAGGTCAGGGGTGAACTGCAGGCGCGAAAAGGCGCAGTCCACGGACCGCGCGATCGCCTTGGCGAGGCTCGTCTTCCCCACCCCAGGGAAGTCCTCGATGATCAGGTGACCCTCGGCCAGAAGGCAGAGGACCGAGAACTGCAGCGTCTCGTCCGGCGCGTGCATGACGCGCTGAAGATTTGTGATGACGCGATCGGCCAGCTCGGCGGTTCGGCTCGCCTCGAGGCCCGGATCTGCTCCCACAGCCTGCTCGTCCATTCACGCCCCTCCCAGGAGTGCCTCGACCTCATCGAGGATAGCCACTGCGCATTCCTCCTTGCTTCGCCTGCCTAGCTTCCGTTCGCCGAGTGCCGAGAGGAGGACGATCTCGTTGTCCTCGGACTCGAACCCGACGCCGGGTTGAGATACGTCGTTGTAGACGAAAAGGTTCCCGTTCTTGTTGGCGAGCTTTCCGCGGGCGCGCTCGAGACCGTCCTCGCCACCCTCCGCCGCGAAGCCCACGAGGATCTGCCCGTTGTGCTTCCGCCGGCCCAGCTCGGCGAGTACGTCGTCGGTCGGCTCGAGGGTGATCGTCCACGGCTCCTTGTCTTTCGGGCGCTTACCGCTCTCCGGATTGCCGGGTCGGTAATCGGAGACGGCCGCGGCCATGACGACGACGTCGGCATCTGCGCGCGCGAGCATCTCCCGGCCGAGGTCGGCCGCGGTCGGAGCGGGCACGACCTCCACGCCTGCCGGAGCCGCAGCGACGCCGTTCGCGTAGACCAGCGTGACGTCGGCACCGCGCCGCTTTGCCTCGGCCGCGACGGCGACCCCCATCCGGCCCGACGAGCGGTTGCCGACGAAGCGCACGAGGTCGATCGGCTCCCGGGTGCCTCCCGCGGAGACGACGACGCGCTTGCCCGCAAGCGGACCGGTCTGGCCGAGGAGCTCCTGGCAGCGCGCGAAGAGCTCTTCCGGCTCGACCATTCGGCCGGGCCCGTGCTCGCCCTCGGCGAGCTCCCCCGCCGCAGGCCCGAGGAGCTCGACGCCGCGCTCGGCGAGTGAAGCGGCGTTCGCCCGGGTCGCCGGGTGCTCCCACATGCGGACGTTCATAGCCGGAGCGGCGACGACGGGCCCGCGGAAGGCGAGCCCGAGCTGGGTGAGGACGTTGTCGGCGAGCCCGTGCGCCAGCTTCGCGAGCGTGTTCGCCGAAAGCGGCGCGATGACGAGCAGGTCGGCGTCGACGAGGTGTGGGTAGAGGTCCTCGGCGTCTCACGCCGGGCGAGGGCCTCGAAGGTGTGCGCGGTCACGAACCGCTCCGCATCCGGTGTCAGAACCGGAGTGACCTCGTAGCCCGCCCGTACGAGGAGTCGGCAAAGCTCGCACGCCTTGTAGGCGGCGATCCCACCCGTGACTCCGAGAAGAACTCGAGCCATCGCGGCTCCCAGAGGTTGCTAGCCCGGCTGCGAGACTTTGATCTTGCCCTCGCCGATCTCCTCGAGAGCCATCGTCAGATAGTTCTTCGAGCGAGACTCGACGAGCGGCGGCGGGAAGTCGTCGAACGTTCCCTCACCGAGCTGGTGGTGGTAGTTGTTGATCTGCCGCGCCCGCTTGGCGGCGGCGATCACGAGTGCGTAGCGCGAGTTGCTCACGTTTTCTAGCAGATCGTCGATTCGTGGATACATCATGTGGCGCTCAGTCTACCTACGTCCGCGGCCTCCCTCGTCACGATCCCGTCAAGCTCTGTGACGGCACGCTCGACGTCGTCGTTCATCACGACGTAGTCGAAGTCGTCGGCCTCCTGCATCTGCTCCCGCGCAAGCTCGAGCCGCTCGTCGATCTCACCGCTCGACTCGGTCGCGCGCTCGCGCAACCGTCGCTCGAGCTCGGCGAACGACGGCGGGGCGATGAAGATCGTGACGGCGGAGGGCTCGGCGTCCCGCACGGCGCGGGCGCCCTTGGTCTCCAGCTCGAGCACGACGCTCTTTCCAGCCGTGTGGATCCGTGCCACCTCGGAGCGCAGCGTCCCGTAGCGCTGGCCGGAGACGTAGACGACGTGCTCGAGGAAGTCGCCTGCCTCGATCCGGGCGAGGAACTCCTCCTCCGTGAGGAAGTGGTAGTCCTGCCCGTCCTCCTCGCCCGGCCGCTGTGGACGCGTGGTCGCCGAGATCGCGACCTCGAGGTCGTCGCGGCGCTCGATGAGCGCCCTGATGAGGGTGCCCTTCCCCGCCCCCGACGGACCGGTGACGACGAAGAGCTTCACGGCCCGCCTAGCGGCGCAGGAGGCCGACCAGCTCGGTGCGCTGGCGCTCGGACAGGCCGCCCACTGTCTTCGACTGGCTGATTCGGCACTGGTTGAGGAAGCGCGCGGCTTTCACACGCCCGAACTTCGGCACGGCCATCAGCATGTCGAACACCTTGGCGGTCTCGACGTACGTCGGCGGGTTGCGGAGGATCTGCTCGATCTGAGCGTTGCCGTTCTTCAGATCCTTCTTCAGCTGGGCCCGCCGGACTCGAATCTCATTGGCTCGCCGGAGCGCGTCCATCCTCTGATCCAGGGACCGCATGGGTGCCTGGACGGGCGTCTTGGCGCTCTGCATGGCGCGGGATTCTAGCAGCGACTTCTAATGCTTCAAGTGTGAATTTTCCGTGCTATTTCAAGCATTTTTGCTGCGTTGGCAACGAGCAGTTGCCCGCTCAGGCGACGCGCCGGAGAGGCGTCGGCGGCGGTCCGCCGTGGGCCGCAGCGTAGGCGGCAAGCGGGGTTGCGAAGCCACGGGCGGAGGCCTCCCGCTCGAGCTCTTCACGCACCCGAAGGGGCGCTTCCGGATCGGCGAAGAGGACCGTTCCGAGCGCGAACGCGGACGCGCCGGCGGCGATCAGCTCGAGTCCATGGGCCCCCGTTTCGACCCCGCCGACCCCGACGATCGGCAATCCGGTCGCACGGTAGGCGGTGAAGACAGCCGCAAGGGCGATCGGGCGCAGCGCCGGACCCGAGAGACCACCGACCCCCGGGCCGAGCTTCGGCTCGAGCGTTCGCTCGTCGAGAGCGAGCCCCCGGATCGTGTTCACGAGCGTGAGCCCGTCCGCACCGGCTCGCGCCGCAGCTGCTGCGGCGGCGCCCACATCCGGGACCGAAGGCGAGAGCTTGGCGTAGAGCGTCTTCGTGGTCGCCGCTCGGGCGGCCGCGACGATCTCCTCCACCTCTTCCTCCGGTGAGGAAACGTTCGGGCACGAGACATTCAATTCGATCGCTGCGACGGGTTTGTCGTCGAGTCGCGCGCAGAGTTCGGCGTACTCCCGCGCTGCGAACCCGCCGACAGATACCCACACGGATACCCCAAGATCGAGGAGACGTGGCAGCTTGTCGGCGAGGAAGCCATCGATCCCGGGGTTGGCGAGGCCGATCGAGTTGAGCATGCCGAGGTCGGTCTCCGCGATGCGCACCGGCTGGTTACCCTCGCGGGGAAGCGGGGTCACGGTCTTCGTCACGAAGGCGTCGAGGCTCTGGGCGACCTCCGGGGCAGTGAGCGCGTCGAGGCAGCCGGAGGCGTTCAGGATCACGCGGCTCGCTCCAGGACCGGCCCTTCCACGCACAGGCGCTTGAGCTCGCCGCCGATCTCGACGGCGCAGCCGTAGCACGCGCCGTAGCCGCAAGCCATCGGCGCCTCCCAGGCGAGCTGCGCGGCCGGGGCGAGGTCGGCGACGGCGCGAAGCATCGGCTCGGGCCCGCAGGCGAGGACGTCGTGGCCCGAGGGCATCGCCTCCGTGACGAGGCGGGGCTCGACGACGACCTCGGCATTCGGGACGAGCGCCGCCGCCTCGGCGTAGGCCTTCGAACGGAAGCCGAGCATGGCCGGCGGGCGTCCGAGCCGTTCGGAGAGATAGGGAAACGGCGCGACGCCGATCCCGCCGCCCACGAGCAACGGTCTTTCCACGTCGAGCCGAAATCCGTTTCCGAGCGGCCCGAGCACGTTGAGGCGCTCGCCGCGGACAACGCCGGTCAACGCCTTCGTCCCCGGCCCGACCGGGTCGATGAGGAAGCCGAGCTCGGTGCGGGTCGCAAGCGAGAGGCTCATCGGCCGCGGCAGGAGGCGCCCGGGCGGTGCGAGCATGAAGAACTGGCCCGGGATGCCGGACTCGAGGCGACCCCGCTTGAGGTGGAGGAGCCGGTAGGGGCCGATGTCCTCGACCCGGACGACGTCAAGCAGTTCTCTTCGCAACTCGCTCCTGGAGGGACAGGGCATCTTCGCTCCGCGCGCGGGCGATCGCCTCCACGGCCGCGAACGCACCCGC
>CAVYAJ010000014.1:0-19563 GCA_963766155.1 uncultured Actinomycetes bacterium
AGACGAAACGGGGCGTCACGGCCGAGGAGTGATCAACACGAACTGCCTGCAAACGCGACACTTCGCATCACAGAGCGGCACCACCCGTTGAGGGCGTGACATAGCCAGCTCTTCTGGCTTCCTATAGCGCCCATGCGGTTTTGCGAGCGGGATAACGGGCAGACGACCTACCACCGACTGCGCAAGGTGAGCCGGCGTTGGTAGAGGCGGAGAAGCGCCTTCGCGAGCCTTAGACCAGATCGATAAGGCGCGGAGTTCGTAGAGTAGGGTTCCGAGGCTCGAGATGAGACGACGAGGAGGGGTGCATCGCTAGGGGGAGGACTTCGACCGATGCCATGGAGCATCGAGAGGATCGCGCTGGCCGTCGCCGCCCTGGTATGGGCCGCCGCCCTCGGGGTGCTCGCTGCGAGAATCCTGACCAGTCAGTACGCGGAGGCACGTGGACCATGAGTCCTTCGCACCCACGACGGTGTTACCGAGACGGGTGTCGTGGAGACGGTGACGATCAATGGGGCGGCCAAGCGAGTGATCCAATGGCGCACGCGCGAGGGCACGGTTACACAGACGGTGGAAGGCCCTATGCGTCTACGCACCATCCAAGGAGACCCGGTCATTGTTACGGGCCCGACCTCGGCGGTGGTGCGTACCACGACGGCGCCTAGTTCCACCGTCACCCTCCTCGGCGAGACGGTGCAAAACACCGTGACGGAGGTGAACACGGTGACCGAGACGGTGCAAGACACCGTGACGGAGACCGTGACGGTGACCGCGCCGACTCCGTGAGGAACTTGCCGAGAGTTCGATCAAGAACTCGCCCGGCCCGTCGGCATATTGTCAGGCGGCGGGTCGAGCTCTGCGACAACCACGCACATCCAGTCGCGCCGGAGCTCGCGGAAATCATCAAGAGTAGTCTCCAGACCTCAATCCATCAGGAGGAGGGTCATGCGCCTTGCGAAGCGCTATGGATCGTTCTCGGTTGGTTTGGGGTTGCTAGCCGCTTGGGTTGCAACGCCGGCCCTGGCTGCATCGCAGACCTGCTTCGGACACCAGGCCACAATAATCGGCACAAGAGGAGACGACCGGATCGTCGGAACAGCAGCAAGGGACGTGATCGTCGGAATGGCTGGGGACGACACGGTGAGGAGCCTTGACGGAAACGACTTGGTTTGTGGCGGTGCGGGCGGGATCGGCTGATCCTAGACGGCGCCGATAAGGGAAAGGGCCAATGGGTGACGATCTCATCAGAGGCTAGGTCGGCCGCGATTTGGTCTTGGGCGGTCAGCGGAGGCGACTTTGAGGGCGGGCTGTACGGCGGCCGAAATCGGGACCGGCTCGTCGGTGGCCTAGGAGATGACTACCTGGAAGGTGGAAGAGGGAAGGATGTGAGCGGCGCCGGCCGGGCGAGGATCTGATGATCGATGACCCGCATGCTTTCGACGACCGATACTTCGGCGGGCGCGGCTTCGACAACGTCCGTTGGATCGGCGGATCGCCTGTCATGGTCGACCTGAGAACCGGGCAAGCGACGGGCCATGGGAGCGATACGCTCGTGAGCATCGAGCACATCGACGGGGGTGAAGGCTCCGACACGTTGATTGGAAATGGCGCGCCAAATGAGATCGGCGGATTCGGGGGAGACGACCAGATGAGGGCCGCTCAGGAGCTGACCTCCTCAACGGCGGAAGCGGGACAGATCTGATCAACGGCGGTGGGGTCGCGACACCTGTCGAATGGCGAGACCGTTGTCAATTGCGATACAGAGCTGAGAGCAGCAGGGTCGGACCAATCAAGGATGCTCAGCTCTCCGAGCAGGAACGACGTCGCGGGAGCGGCCCCTGAAGCCGCTCCCTCCACGCCTTCCAAGCGACGACAGCGCGTGGGAGTTTTGCGGCAAGCGGCAGACGTTGGTCGAGGGCGATTGTGGCATCGCTATTCCGAGGATGCGCCGCGAGGATCGTCTTCAAGAAAAGGCTCGGCTTCTGGCTTCTTGTCGACGATCACGTACCGCTCCGTTCGCCGAACCACGCGCTCGAGTTCTCGCGTCTCATGGCCAGGAAGAAGCGCGAAGCGATCATCCTGCTGCCGAACTTCCTCATACTCGGCAACCGTCATCTCGATTCGCTCTGCACAGCGAAGGTCGCCACCCTCGCCTTCGCCGCACTCGCAGAGAAACTCGAAGCGGAGCGATTCCCCTCAGGGTCAACCGCCTTATCGACCTGTTCGATCCGCTCGTTCACCTCGCGGATGAGTGCTTCGTTACGCGCCTGCCGCTCGAGACGGGAATCCACGAAGCTGAGTTCTATCCCTCCTGCGCCCAGCGGACAAGAGCCTCGGCGATCCGCTCACACGATCGGGCCGGCTGAGGAGCTCGGCTACGGCAGTGGCGGCCAGGCGGTTAGCTGGGACCCGCCAAGCGGGCTCCACTGCGGAAGTCAAGACGGCGTCGGTACACTTCTCCGCCGGAAATGGCAGGAGAGCGAGTCAAGCTGCAGGTGCAGGCAAGGGAGTCGCGCGGGAGCGCGGCCTCGCGGCGCCTGCGTGAGGACGGCCTCATCCCCGGCGTGCTCTACGGGAGCGGGGACAAGGCGCATCCGTTCTGCATCGAGGAGCGCGAGCTCCGCAAGGCGCTGACGGGCGACCACGGCCTGCACGCGATCCTCGACGTCATCCTCGAGGGCCAGCAGAAGGCCCACCATGCGGTCGTCAAGGACTACCAGCTGGATCCGACGCGCGCCCGGCTCCTTCACATCGACCTGCACGAGGTGAGGCTCGACCAGACGATCCAGTCGAGCGTCGTCGTCGAGCTCGTCGGCGAGGCAGCCGGCCAGAAGGAAGGCGGCGTCCTCAGCCAGATCAACCGCGAGGTCCGCGTCGAGGCACTCCCGATGGAGGTGCCCGACCACCTCGAGCTCGACATCTCCGCAATGGTGATCGGAGACAGCCTCCGCATCACCGACCTGCGCGTTCCCGAAGGCGTCACGCTTCTCGACGATCCTGAGACGGTGCTCGCCACGGTCAGCCCGCCCACGAAGGAGCCGGAGCCCGAGGAAGTCGAGGCCGAGGAGGGCGAGGAGATCGAGGGCGAGGAAGGCGAAGGCGAGGGCGAGGCCGCCGAGGGCGAGGCGAAGCGAGGCGGCGAGTCGGAAGCCGAAGCTTCCGGCGAAGAAAACGCCGAGGGTTAGCCCGTGCGCCTCTTCCGTCGGGGCGAGCAGGCCTCGACGCTCGACCTTCTGGTCGTCGGGCTCGGCAATCCAGGGCGCGAGTACGCGACGACGCGGCACAACGTCGGCTTCATGGTCGCGGACGAGCTCGCGCGGCGGCACGGCGGCTCGTGGCGCTCGAAGTTCTCCGGTGAGGTCGCGGACGTCCGCGTGGACGGTGCGCGGCTCGCGCTCCTGAAGCCGCAGACCTACATGAACGAGTCGGGCCGCTCGGTTGCAGCGGCGGCGAAGTTCTACAAGGTCGACCCGGAGGACTTGCTTGCCGTCCACGACGAGGTGGATCTCGACCTGGGGCGGATGCAGGCGCGGCTTGGCGGCGGGCTCGCCGGGCACAACGGGTTACGTTCGTTGGCGCAGCATCTGAGCACACCGGAGTTCCTGCGGCTGCGGATCGGAGTGGGACGGCCGGAGCGCGGCGATCCGCGGCCCGTGTCCGACTGGGTGCTCTCGCCGTTCGAGCCCGAAGCGGACGTGGGCGCGCTGGTGGGACGCGCCGCGGATGCGGTGGAGGCGCTTGTGCGGGAGGGCCTCGAAGATGCCCAGCAGCGCTTCAACGAGCGCTAGCTCACTCTCAGCACAATTCGTGCGCCACGCGCGCGTTGCTCGAGGCTACGCTCGAAAGCGGGTGGAGGCGTGGGGAGGCCCCGGTCAGGTCGTCGTCAGGCTCTCGGGCAGGTGCGCCTCGTCCACCCGCACCCGCACGTAGGCGCCCACGCCGGTGCGCCCGTACTCGACGCGCCACGCTTCCGGCGGGATCGCCGCCAGGGCTTCGGCATGCGCCGCGCGCCACTCCTCGAACCGCGCCACGGCATCAGGCGGGTCGAACGACGCCACGAGCTTCGGGCGCGTGCCGATCGGGAGTAGCTCTCCGGCCACGGGTAGACCCTAGCGCCGCGGCTACGATGACCCCGCGGAACCGCGCGTTCCGTCGCTCGTCATGGACCAGCCGGCACTCAACACCCTCGCCCGCGAGCTCGCCGAGAGCGAGCGCCTCCGCGAGTTCGTCGCGTCGCCTGCCCCTGCCCGCGTGTCCGAGCCGCTCGTGCCGCTTTTCCTCGCAGCGGTCTTCCTCGAGCGCGGCGGACCGCTCGTCGTCGTCTTCCCCGACGATGCCGAGGCCCGCGATGCTGCGGAGGCCGCGGGCTGGTTCCTCGGGGATGAGAACGTCGGTCTCTTCGCTTCGCGCGGTGTGCGCTGGGGAAGCGGGCTCGAGCCGCCGCCGCACCTCGTCGGCGAGCGCGCCCGTGCCCTCGAGATCCTCGCGGCCGGCGGGCTCGTCTGCGCTTCGGCGATCGGCGCGGCAGAGGGCGTGCCGCCCAAGGAGACGAGGCCGGAGACGATCCGCCTCCGCGTGGGCGACTCGCCGGGAAGCGAGGAGCTCGTCGAGCGCCTCGCCCTCGCCGGTTACGAGCGCGTCGAGCAGGCGCAGGAGCGCGGGCAGTTCGCGGTGCGGGGCGGGATCGTCGACGTCTACCCCTCGACCGGCCGCGAGCCGGTCCGCCTCGAGTTCTTCGGAGACGAGATCGAGTCGCTCCGCGCCTACTCCGCCTTCACCCAGCGGACGCTGCATCCGCTCGACGAGGCGCTGATCCAGCCCGCGGCCGAGCGCCGCTCCGACCTCGTCGAGCCGTGGCTCGAGGACGAGCCACCGCCTCCGCCGGACGACCTCGTCCTTCCGCTTCCCGCCCCTGATCTCGTCTGGCAAGCGGACGACGCGCGCCAGGCCGTGCAGGAGGAGCTCGGCGTTCAGCTCGGTCTCGGCGGCGCGACCGAGCTCAGCCAGCTCCCGGCTGGCCAGCGGTACGCCTTCGAGGCCCAGCGCCCGGCGGTCGCGGCGCGCGGGCTTCGGAGGCAGAGCGCGACCTCCTCGCGTTCGTGCGCGGCGGGAACCGCGTCGTCGTCACCTTCGCGCATCGCGGCGAAGCCCTCAGAACCAAGGCACTCCTCCGCCGAATCGAGCCGGAGGTCCTCGAGCCCGGCGGCGAGCTCCCGGACGGAGAAGGGCTCTTCTTCGCCGTCGCCCCCGCGCGGCGCGGCTTCGTCCTGCGCGACCTGGGGCTCGTCCTCCTCCCGGACACGCAGATCTTCCGCAAGCGCCCGCCGCGGGCCGACGCGCGGATCGGCCGCGCTCTGCAGAGCTTCGCCGACCTGCGCACGGGCGACTTCGTCGTCCACGAGGACCACGGCGTCGGGAAGCTCCTCGGCTTCGAGACGAAGACCGTCGCGGGGGTCACGCGCGACTATCTCTTCCTCGCGTTCCGCGGTGACGACCGGCTGTACGTCCCGCACGAGCAGATCGGGAAGGTGTCGCGTTACGTCGGCGCCGACGGGCACGCGCCAGCGCTCTCGAAGCTCGGCGGCAAGGCCTGGGACAACATCAAGAGCCGCGCACGGGCGGGCGCCCACGAGCTCGCCGGCGAGCTGATCGCCCTCTACGCGCAGCGGCAGCGTGCCGAGGGCACAGCGTTTCCGACCGACAACGAGCTCGTCGAGCAGCTCGAGGCCAGCTTCCCCTTCGAGGAGACGCCCGACCAGCTGACCGCGATCGAAGCCGTGAAGGAGGACCTCGAGGCGCCGCGGCCCATGGACCGCCTCGTCTGCGGAGACGTCGGCTTCGGGAAGACGGAGGTCGGCGTTCGCGCCGCCTTCGTCGCCGCGGCCAACGGGCGCCAGACGCTGCTGCTCGCCCCGACGACCATCCTCGCCCAGCAGCACTGGAACACGTTCCGCGAGCGCTACCGCGACCTGCCGGTCACCGTCGAGATGATCTCGCGCTTCCGCAAGCCGGCGGACGTGAAGAAGGTGCTGGCCGCGTACCGCGAGGGCAAGGTGGACGTCCTCATCGGCACGCACCGCGTCCTCTCCCGCGACGTCGTCCCGAAGGAGCTCGGGCTCGTGATCGTGGACGAGGAGCAGCGCTTCGGCGTCGCCCAGAAGGAGCTCCTGCGCCAGCTCCGGCTCGAGGTGGACGTGCTCTCGCTCTCGGCCACGCCGATCCCGCGCACACTGCACATGTCGCTCGCGGGCCTGCGCGACATCAGCGTCATCGAGACGCCGCCGCAGGGCCGCCGCCCGATCCGCACGCACGTCGGGGAATACGACGAGGAGCTCGTCCAGCTCGCGCTGCGCCGCGAGCACGAGCGCGAAGGGCAGGCGTTCTTCCTCCACAACCGCGTCGAGACGATCGAGGAGGCGGCGGAGCACCTTCGCCAGCTCTGCCCCGAGCTCCGCTACATCGTCGCGCACGGGCAGATGCCGGAGCGGGGAGCTCGAGCAGCACATGCTCTCGTTCCTCGCGGGCGACGCGGACGTGCTCGTCTCGACGACAATCATCGAGTCGGGCCTCGACATCCCGCAGGCGAACACGCTGATCGTCGAGCGGGCGGATGCCCTCGGGCTCGCCCAGCTCTACCAGATCCGCGGGCGCGTGGGCCGGAGCGACGTCACCGCCCACGCGTACCTCTTCTATCCCGACGGGCAGGAGCTGACCCAGGAGGCGCGGGCCCGGCTCGCCACGCTGGCCGACCACACCGAGCTCGGCGCGGGCTTCGCCATCGCCATGCGCGACCTCGAGATCCGCGGCGCGGGCGATTTGCTCGGCGCCGAGCAGTCCGGGCACGTGGCCGCGATCGGCTTCGAGCTCTATGTCGAGCTTCTCGCCGAGGCGGTCGCCGAGCTGAGCGGCACGCGCCGCGCGGCCGGCCGGCCGGTTCGCGTCGAGGCGCAGGTGGATGCCTACGTGCCGGCGGACTACATCCCCGGCGAGGCGCAGAAGATCGACCTCCACCGCCGGCTCGCGCTCGCCGAGTCGGAGGACGAGCTGCGGGAGCTCCGCGCCGCCGCGGAGGACCGATTCGGGCCTGTGCCCGAGCCGGTGGAGCACCTGTTCGAGATCCAGGAGGCGAAGCTGAAGCTCGCGCGCCTCGGCGCGGACTACCTCGTCTTCCGCTCGGGCAGGACGGTCATCGGCCCGCTCGTGCTCGGCTCTGCGGAGCTCCGCGGCCTGCGCGCGCTGGTCGACACCGCCGTCTATTCGAGCGCCCAGAGCGAGGTCACCTTGAGGGGTGACGGGTTCAAGACAGCGCTGCGGCTGGTCGATGCTATCCTCGATCTGCGGTTGGCCGCCTAGGCCTTTCCTCCGATGTCCTCTCACATCCGTCGCAACAGCTCTCTGCTCCTGCTCGCGCTCATCGCGGCGCTCGCGCTTGCCGCATGCGGCGGCGGAGGGACGAGCTCGGCCGATGTTCCCGAGGGCTCGATCGCCGTCGTCGGTGACAAGACGGTCACGAAGGAGGAGTTCGACAAGCTCGTCGAGCAGCAGAAGAAGTCGGCCGAGGCGCAGAAGCAGGACTTCCCGGAGCCCGGCACTGCCGAGTACGAGGCGCTCAAGGCCACGGTCGTCAAGGGTCTCGTCGAGCAGAAGGAATGGGAGCTCGAAGGCGAGTCGATGGGGGTCACGGTCACCGATCAGGAGATCGAGACCGAGCTCGACAAGCTGAAGCAGCAGTACTTCCAGGGGGACGAGCAGAAGTACTCGGCCGAGCTCGCGAAGCAGGGCCTGACGGACGCGGACGTTCGCAACGAGCTCCGCACGCGCATCCTCACGAACAAGATCTACGAGGCCGTCACCAAGAAGGTCACCGTCTCGGACGCCGACATCAAGGCGTACTACGACAAGAACCCGACCCAGTACCAGCAGCCGGCCTCGCGGGAGGTGCGCCACATCCTCGTGAAGAACGAGGCGCTGGCCCAGAAGCTCCACGACCAGATTCAGGGCGGCGCGGACTTCGCGAAGCTCGCGGAGAAGTACACGCAGGACCAGGCCTCGAAGGCCGACGGCGGCAAGTTCACCGCCTTCAAGGGCCGCACGGTCGCGCCGTTCGACGAGTTCGTCTTCTCCGCGAAGACGGGCGAGCTCTCCGACCCGATCAAGACGGCGTTCGGCTGGGACGTCATCGAGGTGCTCTCCGCGATCAAGCCGGCGACGACGACTCCCCTCGACCAGGTGAAGGACGCCATCAAGACGACGGTGCTGCAGACGAAGCAGAACGCGGCCATGAAGGCCTGGATCGCGGCGCTGCCTGCGAAGTACGGCGACGAGGTCGCCTACGCTCCCGGCTATGCCCCGGCGAGCGCGACCGACACGAGCGGCGGAACCACCACCACCGGTTAGCGGCGTGCCCGACCGCGACGAGCTAGCACGCGCTCTCGTCGACCTCCAGGAGCTGGCGGAGCGCCTTCGCCGCGACTGCCCGTGGGACCGCGCGCAGACCGCCGAGACGATCGTCCCGCACACCGTCGAGGAGGCCTACGAGGTCGCGGACGCCGCTCTCGCCGCCGACGACGCCAAGCTCGTGGACGAGCTCGGGGACCTTCTCTTCCAGACCTTCTTCCTCGCGCTGCTCCTCGAGGAGCGCGGCGCCGGCGACCTGGCGGCGGTCGCAGGTGCGATTCACGAGAAGCTCGTGCGCCGCCATCCGCATGTGTTCGGGGACGGCACGGCCGACACCCCTGGCGCGGTCAAGCAGCGTTGGGAAGAGCTGAAGACCGAGCAGGAAGGGCGCGAGGGGATCTTCCACCACGTGCCCGAGACGCTGCCTTCGCTCCTCTACGCGCAGAAGGTGCAGCGGCGCGCGGCGACGATCGGCTTCGAGTACCCGGATCTCGCGGGAGCCTCGGGCGACCTCGACGACGAGGTCGAGGAGCTGCGTGAGGATCCCGAGTGGGAACGAGCTCGGCGACGTCCTCTTCGCTGCGGTGAACGTGGCACGCCACCTCGGCGTCGACCCCGAGCTCGAGCTGCGCCAGGCGAGCCGGCGGTTCGTCGAGCGGGTCGAGCGCGCGGCAGAGCTCGCCGCCGCCGAGGGCAAGGAGTTCTCCGGCCTCGAGCTGACCGAGCAGGACCGCTATTACGACCTCGCGAAGGGGGCGCTCGTGAGCAAGATCGCCCGCGTCCACGGACGGCAGATCCTCGACTCGCGGGGGAACCCGACAGTCGAGGTCGACGTCGAGCTCGAGTCCGGGCGCCTTCGGCCGGGCGGCCGTGCCCTCGGGCGCATCCACCGGCCAGTTCGAGGCGGTGGAGCTCCGGGACGGCGGCGACGACTGGCTCGGCAAGGGCGTGACGCAGGCGGTGGCCAACGTGAACGGCGAGCTCGCCGCCGCGCTCTCGGGGATGGACGCCTCCGATCAGGCTGCCGTCGACGGCGCGCTCGTCGAGGCCGACGGCACGCCGAACAAAGGGCGGCTCGGCGCGAACGCGATCCTCGGTTGCTCGCTGGCCACGGCAAGGCGGCCGCCGCGGACGCGGGGAAGCCGCTCTACGCGTGGATCGGCGGCGCCGAGGCGCACGTGCTGCCGGTGCCGATGATGAACGTCGTCAACGGCGGCGCCCACGCGCAGAACTCCCTCGACCTGCAGGAGTTCATGATCGTGCCGGCCGGCGCCTCGACCTACGCCGAGGGCTCTGCGGATCGGCGTCGAGGTCTTCCAGACGCTGAAGGCGCTCCTGCACGAGCGCGGGCTTCCGACCGCGGTGGGGGACGAGGGCGGCTTCGCGCCCGACTTCGCCGCGAGCGAGGACGCGATCCGCACGATCGTCGAGGCGGCCGAGCGCGGCCGGGCACGGCGACCGGATCGCAATCGCGCTCGATCCTGCCGCGACCGAGATCTGGCGCGACGGCGCTTACCGGTTCGAGGGCCGCGTCGCGAGCTCGGATCAGCTCATCGACTACTGGGAAGGCCTCTGCGGGCGCTACCCCATCGTCTCGATCGAGGACCCGATGGCGGAGAACGAGTGGGACGGCTGGCGGACGCTGACCGACCGGCTCGGCGACCGCGTGCAGCTCGTCGGCGACGACCTCTTCGTCACGAATGTGGACCGGTTGCGCCAGGGAATCGACCAGGGCGCCGCCAACGCCATCCTCCTCAAGGTGAACCAGATCGGGACGCTCACCGAGACGCTCGAGGCGATCGACCTCGCCCGCTCGGCCGGCTACGGAACGGTCATCTCCCACCGCTCCGGCGAGACCGAGGACACGACGATCGCAGACCTCGCCGTGGCCACCGGAGCGGGGCAGGCCAAGATCGGCGCTCCTTCGCGCACGGACCGGGTGGCGAAGTACAACCAGCTCCTGCGGATCGAGGAAGAGCTCGGCTCGAAGGCCACGTATCCGGGCTGGTCGGCCTTCCCGCGCTCGACGCGCTGACGGTCACCCTCCTTCGCTCACGCTAACGTGGAGGCGTGACGCTCGGACGGCGCCGCACGAAGATCGTCTGCACGATCGGCCCAGCCACCTCGTCCCGGGAGATGCTCGACAAGCTCGTCGACTCCGGGATGGACGCGGCGCGCCTCAACTTCTCGCACGGCTCGCACGAGGACCACGCGGAGCGCGCTCTGCTCATCCGCGAGGCCCAGGCGCGTGCCGGCCGGCCACTCGCGCTGATCGCCGATCTGCAGGGCCCGAAGCTTCGCATCGGCGACCTCCCGGCAACGGTCGTGCTCGCGAGCGGCGACGAGGTCGTCCTCTCGGGCGACGGGACCGGCGAGCCGGGCGACCTGCCCGTCAGCCCGCCGGTGCTCGCCGAAGTCCTGGTGCCCGGGCAGGACGTCCTCATCGACGACGGCCTCGTGCACCTGCAGGTCGAGGAGGTGAAGGCCGGACGGGCGCGCTGCAAGGTTGCGGTCGGCGGAAAGGTCGACTCGCACAAGGGCGTCAACGTCCCAGGCGCGACGATCCCGATCCCCTCGCTCACCGAGAAGGATCTCGCCGACCTCGAGTTCGCGCTCACGATCGGAGTCGACTTCGTCGCGCTCTCGTTCGTGCGCTCGGCGAGCGACATCCACGCCCTGCGCGAGCTCCTGCACAGCGCGGGCTCGACAGCGCTCGTGATCGCGAAGATCGAGAAGGCCGAGGCCATCGAGGAGCTGGAGCGCGATCATCTCCGCCTCGGACGCGGTCATGGTCGCGCGCGGCGACCTGGGCGTCGAGATCGGCCCCGCGGCGGTGCCGCTCGTCCAGAAGCGGATCATCCTCTGCTCGCTCGAGCACGGGAAGCCGGCGATCACCGCTACGCAGATGCTCGAGTCCATGATCCACCACGCCGACCCCACGCGGGCCGAGGCGAGCGACGTCGCGAACGCCGTCCTCGACGGCACTTCGGCGCTCATGCTCTCCGGAGAGACTGCGATCGGCGAGTTCCCCATCGAGAGCGTCGTCTACATGGACCGGATCGCCAGCGCCGTCGAGCCGAGCCTGCAGCCTCGCCACGAGCTTGTGCGGGCGGGCGAGGAGCCGGGACCCGACGGTCGGCGAGGCGATGTCGAACGCCGCTTGCGACATCGCGGAGGTGCTGGGCGCGACCGCGATCCTCGTCCCCACCTACAGCGGGCGGACGGCGTCGGCGGTGGCGCGCCATCGGCCGCAGCGGCCGATCATCGGTGCGACGCACAAGCGCTACGCCCTCCAGCAGATGGCGATCGAGTGGGGAGTCGTGCCGGCGGAGATCGAGGAGTGCGCCAACGTCGAGCATCTCTGGAGCCGCACGCTCGACGCCTCGCGCGCGACCGGCCTCGTCGTGCCGGGCGACCGGGTCGTCATCACCGCGGGCACGGCCGTGAACGTCCCTGGCACGACGAACGTCATCAAGGTCGAAACCGCCTAGTAGGCGCCGGGCAGGAAGGGGCCGCGGGCGGTCGAATGTCGGCTGTCCATGGCTCGCCGCAGGCCTTCGCGCTCGAAGCTCGCCCTCCGCTGGATCGGCGCGGCGATTCTCGTGGTCATCGCGGTCTCCTACATCCACCCGCTGGCCTCCTACCGGCACGCACAAAGGGAGGTGCGGGACCGGCAGGCGGCCATCACGGCTCTCGAGCGCGACAACACCGAGCTGACCAAGAAGCTGATGGACGCGGGCAAGAGCGAGTACGTCATCCGTGAGGCGCGGCGCCTCGGGCTCGTCCGAGAGGGCGAGCACCTCTTCATCGTGAAGGGCGTCGGGACCTCGGAAGAGAGGGCGGTACCATGATCTGGTGGACGACACGCGAGTCGTCTCTTGGCAGCTCGGCAGGCCTGCCCGCCCATTCCGGCGGGTTGCGGCGCGCTGTCCGTACGGCTTTCCGGCGGTTACGGAACAGGCGCCGTTCGGAGCTGACGGGAAGCCCTTCCCGACCACCTTCTATCTGACCTGCCCTTGGCTCGTGGCCGGCATCTCCCGCATCGAGGCCGAGGGAGGAGTCGAGCGCTACTCCCGCGAGGCGCAGGAAGATGATGAGCTCGGCGCGAGTCTCGAGCGCGCCGACGCCGAGCAGCGCAGCCTCAGGCCCGAGCTACCCGTGGGGATCGCCGGCACGCGCCGCCGTGAGAACCTCAAGTGTCTCCACGCCCACGCCGCCTTCGCCCTCGCCCGGCCCGGCTACGAGCTCGGCGAGAGGATCATGGGCGAGGTAGAGGAACGCTGGTGCCCCGACCGGCGGTGTGAGCGCGCCGTGCAGGGGTAACGTCCGCGCATGTCCAGCCTCGCACTCGCCCGGCACCAGTGGGCGGAAGGAAAGCGCCTGCTCGACGCGGCGGGCGACGACACCGCCCGGTCGCGGCACCTGCTCGTCCTCGTCGAGGCGGTCGCGGACGAGCTGGCACGGCGCGTCGGCCAGACGTTCACGCTCGCGGAGCTCGCCCAGGCCTACAACGGGTCGGAGGACTGGGTGCGAGACGTGGTCGTCTCGTCCATGCCCGCGCGCTCCAGAGCGGGGATCAGGGACACCGCGCTCGTGCAGGATGCTGCGTTCGCGCTCTACGCGCAGGGCGCGAGCGATTACCGTCCCTGACGTGTCGACGGACCTCAGCCCTTCGGACCGCGCGCGCGAGCGCGACCGCGAACGTGCGCGTGCCCGGCGCGGACGCACTCGCCGGCGCGTCTTGGTCTGGCTCGTCAGGGTGCTCGCCGCGGCAGTTCTTCTCTTCGCAGGGATCGCGATCGGCCGCGCGCTCGACAGCGGGGGCGGGAGCGTGGAGACGAACACGTCGGTGCGGACGCTCGAGGTGACGACGCTCACGCCGCAGGAGACCGTCACCGTCACCGTTTCGAATCCCTGACGCAGGCGGAAAAGGCTTGGTAAATTGCCCGAGCCTTACATGGCCACTGAACGCAGAACCAGCCGGGGTGGGGGGAATCCTGGGGGCGAGGGCAGCGAATGGCTCACGCTCGGCCAGGCCGCGTCCTATCTCGGCGTAGCCCAGAGCACTGTCCGCAAGTGGTCGGACGGCGGGCGCCTGTCCGCCTTCTACACGCCGGGTGGGCACCGCCGCTTCCGCCGCGCCGATCTCGACTCGTTCCTCGCCGGTTCGAGCGGCGGCACGACGGCGACCGGAGGGAAGGCGCGCGTCCTCATCGTCGACGACGACGAGCAGCTGCGTGAGTTCGTGCGCGTGAATCTCGAGATGGACGGCTATCTGGTCCGCGAGGCAGGGAGCGCGGAGGAGGGTCTTGCGGCGCTCGAGGACGAGCCGCCCGACCTCGTTCTCCTCGACGTGATGATGCCCGAGGTGGACGGGTTCGAGATGCTGCGCAGGATGCAGGAGCGCCACGGGCTCGGCTCCGTCCCGGTGATCATGTTCAGCGGCAAGGTGGACGAGGAGACCGCGAGCAGGGCGGCACGGGAGGGCGCGAACGCCTTCATCGGCAAGCCCTTCGACCCGCAGGCGCTGATCGAGTCCACCAAACAGCTCCTGCGCCGCCGATAGACCACGACGTCTTCGTCTGGGTCGTCGAGCACCGGGCCGGGTTCCTCGACCCGGTGTTCGTCGGTCTCTCGAAGGTCGGCTACTTCGGGACGGTCTGGATCGTCCTCGCCGTGGCGATCTCCCTGGTGACCCGGCGCAATGTCGCCTTCCCCGTCCTCCTCACCGCGGGAAGCGTGTGGACCGCCGATCTGCTCGCTCGCGTGGTCAAGGCGGGGGTCGAGCGCCCGCGCCCGAGCCTCTAGCGTCCCGCAGGCCGACCCGCTCATGGGCGCGGGCGGCTGGTCCTTTCCTTCGGGCCACGCGGCGACTGCATTCGCGGGCGCGGTCTCGCTCACCTACCTGTGGCGCCGCGGTGCGCCGCTCTTCTTCCTGCTCGCGGCGGCGATCGCCTTCTCACGCGTCTACGTCGGGGTTCACTACCCCGGAGACGTGCTCGCGGGCGCCGCGCTCGGAACCGTGGTCGCGCTGGCCTGGGTGGCCGCGCTCAGACTTCCTCGGCGGAGCGCAGAAGCCCCGCGGCAATCAGGAGCAGGCCCGCCAGCAGGCTGATCCAGAGCCCGATGCTGCGCCCGGCCGGCGAGAAGTCGTCCGGAATCGAGATCACGCGGACGAGGACGAAGATCGTCGCCAGGAGCCCGAAGCCCGCGATCACCATTCCTCCCGGCACGCTCGGCGGGAGCTCGACGCCGCTCGCGCGGAGGCCGAGAAAGGCGAGCACGGCGAGGCCGACGAAGAAGACGAGCTTCCCGAGCAGGCCCGTGTGCCAGCCCGTGATCGAGACGGTGAAGCCGACGTCGGCGTCGAACGTGTACCAGCTCATGAACGTGCTCAGCGCGAGCACGAGCCCGCCCAGCCAGGCGAGCCCTTCGCCGGGGCTTCGAAACTCCGCCGTGGGGAGCGTCATTCTCTGCCGAGGCTCCATCAAAGCCCGAAGACGTCCTGGATCTTCTGCCAGATCGAGAGCGAGATGATCAGGGTCAGGAGCACGAGACCGAGCAGAAGGAAGAGGAAGCGGATCCTCGCGCGGTGCGCCTCGCGCTTGTGCTCGATGCGCGCGCGCCGTTTTGCGCGTGCGAGGGCAAGCCCGCGCTCGACCGCATCGGGGTCGATGGGCGGGTCTTCCGCAGGTGGCCTATGCGGGGCTGGGGACCCGATGGTCGGAAGATGTTAACGCTCATCCGCCCGGCCGCAACCGGTTCTCGCGGCGCAAAGGCGCATAATGAGGTCGTGCGGGGGGTCGCATACGAACGTGAAGAGGAGCTGCTCGAGAGCTTCAACCGGGCCGCCCGCGGGCTGCTCGAGGACGGCTCGCTCGCCGAAGCGCTCGACGGCCTCGCCGAGGCCGCGGCCGGCGCGACGCGGAAGCGAACTCGTCATCGTCCGCACGATCGCCCCGGACGAAGGATGTCTCGTCGCCCGCGCCGTCCGCGCGGAGTCGTCCGCCCTCGCCGCCGAGCTCGAGGGCTCGCGGCTGAGCCTGGACGGCCTCGACGCGGAGGAGCTCGAGTCGTTCGCGTCGAGCTCGGACGAAGGTCTCCCGGCCGCGATCCGCAACGTTGCCTCGCGGGCGCGGGCGGAGACGCTGGGGGTCCACCCCGTCCGGGTCGGCGAGCGGATCGTCGCGACCCTGGAGCTCTACCGCACCAGCCGAGACGCCGTTCGAAGAGCGCGAGCGCATGCTCGGGCGTCTCGCGGCGGCGCACATCGGAATTGCCGTCCGGCTCGAAGGAGCGGGGCGGAACGAGCTGGGGACGAACGGGCGGGCGCTCCCGCTGGAGCTCCTCGGCGAAGCCCTCGTCGCCGGTGCGGACGAGGCAGAAACGGCGGAGCAGGTCGTCCGCCTCGCCACGCTCGCCACCGGGGCGGTCGGCGCAGCGCTCTGGCGCGTCGAGGCCGACGCGCCGCCTTCGTTCCTCGCGCGGCACGGGTTCAACGGCGAAGCTCCCGATCACGGCGAGGGGGAGGAGGACGTTCGCGCCGCGCTCGCCGATCGCCAGCGGGCCCTCGTCTCCCGGCGCTCGGCGGGCGACAACGGATCCGGCGCCAGCGTGGCGACGATCCCGCTCGGAGAGCCTCCGGTCGGCGCGCTGCAGCTCTACTTCGACGCCGAGCCGGACGAGGACGTGCTCGCGATCCTGGTGCCGTTCTCGGCGCGCGCGGCGCTCGCGCTGAGGCGGAGCCGCAGGGTCGGCCTGATCGCGACCGCGCTCAGGCGCTCGCAGACCATCATCGGCGTCGTCAGCCAGGCGATCGCCCAGCTCTCCCTCGCGCACACGCTGGAGACCGCGGTCGAGCGGATCGCCGAGCTGACCGCGAGCGGCCATGTCGCGGTGTACCTGCGCGAGGGCCATCGGCTCACCGCTGCTGCCTCCCGCGGGCTCGAAGGCCCGCACACCGATCTCGCCGAGCGGCTGCTCGAGCTCGCGCTCGGCCCGTTCCGCGGCCGCGGCTTCCTCTTCATCGAGGACATGCGCCGCGACCCGCGCCTCAAGGGGCTCGAGGAAGGCTGGGAGGCGAACGGCATCCGCCGCGCGCTCGTCGTCCCGCTCATCGTCCACGACGAGGTCATCGGCGCGCTCGCGGTCTACAAGTCGCGGGCCCGCCCCTACCGCGAGGGCGAGGAGAGCCTCCTGCTCGCGCTCTCCAGCCAGCTCGCGGTCGCGGTCGAGAACGCCCGCCTGCACGAGCGCACCAAGGATCTCGGCGAGGTGCTCGAGGCGACGCTCGATTCCGAGCGGCGCTCGACCCGCCAGCTGCGCGGGCTCTACGAGATCTCGGCCTCGTTCGCCGAGAGCCTCTCCCTCGACGCCACGCTCGCGGCCGTGACCAAGACGATGGTGCAGCTCTTCGACCTCGACGCGGCCGTGATCCGCATGCCCGGCGCGCGCGGGGAGGTCCTGGAGTCGAAGGCGATCTACGTCGGGGAGCCCGCCCTGCGGGAGACCGCGGAACGCCTGCTCGCGCTGCCGCAGCCGATGGACGCGCCGCTCGCGCGGCGCCTGCTCCGGTCGGGCCGCCCCGTCCTTCTTCGGCCCGGCATGGCCGGCGGCCGCGACGCGCACCGGGCTCTCGAGCCGTTCCTCGCCCAGGGAGGAAGTGCTGCCGTCCTCCCGCTCGCGACTCCGGGTGAGATCCTGGGCACGCTGACGCTCCTCTCGCTCGACCCCGCGCGCCCGCTCGAGCGCGAGACCGTCGACGTGGCGATGACCGTGGCCGCCCAGGCCGCGCTCGCGATCGACAACGCGCGCCTCTACCAGCAGCAGAAGGACTTCTCCGAGACCATGCAGCGCTCGCTTCTCCCGAGCGCGCTCCCGGACGTCGGCGGGATCGAGGTCGGGCACGTCTACCAGTCGGCGGCGCGGGTGGACGTGGGCGGAGACGTGTACGACTTCCTCCACCTCGACGACGGGCGGCTGGCGGTGATCCTCGGCGATGTGACCGGCAAGGGCATCCAGGCCGCGGCGGACATGGCCATGGCGAAGTTCAGCTTCCGCGCCCTCGCGCGCATGCACCCGGAGCCCGCCGACTTCCTCGCCGCCGCGAACGAGGTCGTCGTCGACGAGATCGAGACCGGGAAGTTCATCACGATGCTCTACGTGCTCCTCGATCCCGAGTCGAGCACCGTCGCGTGCGCAAGCGCCGGCCATCCGGCCGCACGCCTCGTCACTACCGATGGCCAGGTCGGAGAGCTGGGAGGCCACGGGCTCGCGCTCGGCATCGACTCCGACCAGGAGTACGAGGTCGCCCGGAAGGAGCTCGTGCCCGGCACGACCGTCGTCCTCTACACGGACGGAGTCATCGAGGCGCGCCGCGACGGCGAGCTCTACGGCGAGGAGCGGCTCGACGACCTGTTGCGCCGCCGCGCCGAGCTCGGCCCGCAGGAGCTCGCCGAGGCGGTGCTCGCCGACTGCAAGAGCTTTGCCGGCGGGGAGCTCTCGGACGACTGCGCCGTGGTGTGTCTCAGGCTGATTCCCTGACGGCAGCGGCCGTGCCCGTCGCCTCGGTGAGCCGACGGCGGCTCGGAGTCGTCGTCTTCACCGCGGGCGCGGGGACCCTCGCGACGGAGATCGCCGCCTCGCGCCTCCTCGCGCCCTATTTCGGGAGCTCGACGGTCGTCTGGGCGAACATCATCGGGCTGATCCTCGTCTACCTCTCGATCGGCTACTGGATCGGAGGCAAGGTGGCCGACCGCCGGCCCGAGCCCCGCCTGCTCGGATGGATCGTGCTCGTGGCGGCGCTCGTCATCGCGGTGCTCCCCTTCGTGGCGCGGCCTGTCCTCGACCTCACCGTGCAGGGTCTCGACACGATCAGCGTCGGCGCCGTCGTCGGCTCCTTCTTCTCGGCGCTCCTTCTGTTCGCGGTGCCGGTGACCCTTCTGGGCGCTGTCTCGCCGTTCGCCGTCCGCCTCGCCCTCGACGACGTCTCCCAGGCGGGCGCGGTCGCCGGACGTCTCTACGCCCTCTCCACCCTCGGCAGCATCGTCGGCACCTTCGTCTCGGCGCTCGTGGCGATCCCGCTCATCGGGACGCAGCGCACGATGCTCGGCGCCGCGGCCCTGCTCGTCCTCGCGGCCGCGCTCATTCTCGGGAGCCGCTGGCAGATCCTCACCATCGGGATGGCCGCGCTCCTCTTCGTCCCCGCCGAGACGATCAAGGCGACGTCGGGCCTCGTCTACGAGACGGAGTCGGCCTACCAGTACATCCAGGTGCTGCAGCGCCCCGACGGCTCGCGCGTCCTCCGTCTCAACGAGGGCATCGTCAACCACTCCGTGTGGCGGCCGGACACGGTGCTCACGGGCGGCGAGTGGGACATGTTCCTCGTCGTCCCGCCCCTCCTGGACCGCCCGCCCGAGCGGATGCTCGTGATCGGAAACGCCGGCGGGACGACGGCGCGGGCGTTCGGGCAGCTCTACCCGAACGTGGAGATCGACGGCGTCGAGATCGACCCCAAGGTGACCGAGGTCGGGCGCCGCTACTTCGGGCTCGGCGACAACCCGCGCCTTCATGTCGTCACGGCGGACGGCCGCCCCTATCTGGCCGGGACGGACAAGCGCTACGACATCATCGCCGTCGATGCCTACCACCAGCCGTACATCCCCTTCTACCTCGCGACGGAGGAGTTCTTCCGGCTCGTGCGCGACCACCTCGCGCCCGGCGGAGCCGTCGCGCTGAACGTGGCCGCGGTGCCCGGGGACGAGCGGCTCTCGGATGCGCTCGGCACGACGATGCTGACCCAGTTCCCCTCGGTCTGGCGCTGGCGGGCGCTCGAGTTCAACCAGCTCCTCCTCGCCTTCCCCGAGCACGGTGTCGCAGGCCGAGCTCGAGAGCCGCGTCGCCGCGATCAGCCCCGCCGCCGAGTCGCTCGTCCCCGAGTTTCGGGCGCGGCTCAGCCCCATGAGCCGCATGGGGGAGCCGCTCACCGACGACCGCGCCCCCGTCGAGTGGCTGACGGACCGGATGATCCTCGGGTACGCGGCCCACGGCGGCGAGCTCGAGCAGGATCTCCTCCCGACCGCGCCCGGCCAGTGAGCTTGCCGAAGCCGGCGGGCGGCTATCTGAAGGTCGCCCATCGCGGCGCCTCGGCGCTCGCGCCCGAGAACTCGC
>CAVYAJ010000015.1:0-39229 GCA_963766155.1 uncultured Actinomycetes bacterium
CAATCAAACGATTCTGGGAACTATTCAATCGATTATGCCGACTATTCGACCGATTCCACTTTCCTCAACGCAAAAAGGGGCTTATTAGATAGCCCCTCCTCTTTTTTTATTCTTCAAATGGCCATTTCGGTAGCATATTGCTTAGCGTTTTATCTTCTCGATAGCCGAGTACATATTCTGCTTGCATAATTGTATGAATTTCTCGCGTTCCTTCATAAATAACTGGTGCTTTAGAGTTTCGTAAATATCGTGCTACTGGATATTCATCCGAATAGCCATATGCACCATGAATTTGTACTGCATCATCTGCTGCTTTATTGGCAAAATCACATGCTTGCCATTTTGCCAGAGATGTTTCTCGTGTATTGCGTACCCCTTTATTTTTTAGTTCGCCTACACGGTAAACGAGCAGGCGGCTCATTTGAAGCCGGCTTCCATCTTAGCAATCATTTGTTGTACAAGCTGATGCTGACCAATTTCTTTTCCAAATGTTTCACGTTCATTGACAATATTTCACACTTGCTTCCAGACAAGCTATGATAAGTCCAACAGCTCCTGCTGCAACAGTAAATCGACCATTATCTAGGGCAGACATGGCAATTTTAAAGCCTTCTCCTTCTTCCCCAAGAAGATTTTCCTTTGGCACCCGCACATTGTCAAAAAATAGCTCTCCTGTATTTCCTGCACTAATACCATATTTCCTTTAATCGCTTTAGATGAAAATCCGCCCATTGTTCGCTCTACGATAAAAGCACGAAATACCATGATGTTTTTTCTTTATCCGTATAAGCAAAGACGATAAAATGATCAGCAACATCACATAAGGAAATCCATGTTTTTTGCCCATTTAAAATATAATCATCTCCATCTCGCACTGCTATTGTAGACATCGCCGCTACATCTGAACCTGCACCTGGTTCTGTTAAACCAAACGCTCCAATTTTTTCACCTTTTGCTTGTGGCATCAAATATTTTTGCTTTTGCTCTTCTGTTCCCCATTGCATAAAGGTCATGGTATTTAAGCCGGTATGAACAGAAACAGCTGTTCGAAAAGCCGTATCTCCTCGCTCTAATTCTTCACAAACAATCGCAAGTGAATTATAATCCATCCCACTGCCACCATATTTTTCAGGAACACAAACACCCATCAATCCAAGGTCAGCAAGTCTTTTCCAAATGCTGGATCAAATGCCACCTGTCTACTTCCCATTCTGCAATATGAGGAATAATTTCATCATCCACAAACTGGCGAACTGTTTTTCGCAAAGCTACTTGTTCCTCTGTAAAATCAAAGTTCATGCCATTACTACCACTTCTATTGTACGATATGAGTTTCTTTTATTTCTACACCTCGTTCTGCCATTTCTCTTAATATATAATTCACCTGGCACAATTAATTCTGGTGGATATACTCCGCGTTTTGTAATGACGTCATTGCCAATCATTTGTGCGACAACTGGAAATCGTATTTGCTGTTGCTCTTGCCATTGCTGTTTCACCTGAATCGTTATCTTTTTTGGTCGACCATTTCATATTCATACGTCATATGCTTTCCATTTTTACACCTGAAACAATAACCCGCAGTAATACTGCATCTTCTTTATCCCCAAGTAACAATTGAGGTGTTAATACTTCTTTTAATACATCTCGCACGTCTTTACCATATTGCCATTCACATTACAACTGTATTTTTGTTCGTTAAGACCTAAATCTACGAGCAATTTAAATTTCTCTGCATGTCCTTTATATCGAATCGTTTTATATTCAAATGTTTCACATTTGGAAAAGATTTAGTAGATGTTGAAGTCCCACCAGAAGTATGAAATGCTTCTAATTCACCAAATCCTTCAAAATAAATCGGTTCAACTTCTGATAAGTGATTGTACTTCCTGATAGTTTCCTTCTCGAATAACATGTGAAGGATCTGTATAATGATCGAATACTCCTTCCAATGAAAATACAATATTGTAATTTAATGGTGCTTCTGGTTCTACTGGAATTCCACCTACATATAAGTTTAATCGATTCACCTCATCTAATTTACTAGCACCGTATCCTGCTAAAATATTAATCATTCCTGGAGCAACCCCTAAATCTGGAATAATTGTAACCCCTTTTGCTTTTGCTTTTTCATGTAAGCTTAAGTACTGTATCTGTTGCTCCACCAATATGTCCTCCTAAGATCAACAGAATGCACTCCTATTTCAATAGCAGTCCTCGCAACTTTTTCATTAAATGAATAAAATAATGCATTGATAACTACATCGCCTTTTCTCATGATTTCTGCGTAATTGCATCATCATCATTTGCATCTAGTCTGTAAAACTTCAATTTTATGAGTTTTGTAATTGTTCCGTAAACATCTTCGCTTGATCTACATCTAAATCACCTAAATAAACCTTTTCTACATTTGGACTTAACACTAAATCACGTGCTGCTTCTTTCCCCATTAAACCTGCACCTAATACAGCAACTTTCATATCAATCATCCCCTTTCTATTAATATTCATTCTGTGTCTATTTGTGCGCGTTGTAATTTCCCACTGAAAGTCTACATAAATACTTTTCCATTCTGTATAAACATCTAATGCCGCTACACCTGAATCACGATGTCCATTCCAGTTCCTTTTGTTCCTCCAAACGGTAAATGAATTTCTGCGCCTGTTGTACCTGCATTAACATAAACAATTCCTGTATCTAAATCTCGCTGTGCACGAAATACTTTATTGACATCTTGAGAGAAAATTGAACTGGATAATCCAAATTTCACTCCATTATTTACTTCAATTGCTTCTTCTAAGATTACCTACCTCAATAAGTGAAACAACCGGACCAAAGATTTCTTCCTGTGCAATTCTCATATTTGGCTGTCACATTTGTAAATAACGTCGGTTCATAATAATTTCCTTTTGCTAAATCACCCTCACTTAAATATTTCACCACCAGTTAATAAGTTTCGCTCCTTCTTCTTGTCCAATTTCAATATAGCGATTGAATTTTTTCAAGAGCATGCTTTATTAATAACTGGACCAATTTTCACCGTTTCATCTAAGCCCATCGCCAATTGTTAGTTTTTTCATTTGCTTCTAGAAGCATTTTTTCTAATTCTTCTTTACATCTTTATGCACAATGACTCGACTACATGCTGTACATCGTTGACCCGCTGTACCAAAAGCACTCCATAAAATTCCTTCAACTGCTAATGGTAAATCTGCATCATCCATGACAATGACAGCATTTTTTCCACCCATTTCAAGGAAACTTTTTTCAAATGACGACCACCAAGCTCTGCAACCTTACTCCCTGTTTCAGTAGATCCAGTAAACGAAATGACCTTTACATCTGGATGTTCAATCATTGCTGTCCCAACTTTGAACCTGAACCAAAGACGACATTTGCAACACCCTCTAGGTAAGCCCGACTTCTTCAAAAATTTTCGCCATTTCATATGCCATCATCGGAGTTTCTGTTGCAGGTTTCCAAACAAATGTATTACCTGCCACAATTGCAGGAAATGACTTCCACGTAGCAATTGCAATTGGGAAATTCCAAGGTGTAATAAGCCCCACTACCCCAATTGGTGCACGAACACTCATCGCAAATTTATCTGCTAATTCCGAAGGGGTTGTTTCCCCAAACAATCGTCTGTCCTTCTCCTGCCATATAAAACGCCATATCAATTCCTTCTTGCACTTCTCCGCGTGCTTCTTCAATCACTTTTCCCATTTCTTTTGTTAACACTTGAGCAAGATGCTCTTTCTTTCTTTCATAATCGCCAATTTCATATAAATAATCCGCACGTTTAGGAGCTACGGGAAGATCCGTGTCGAGGGCGACATGGGGCCGCTCTGCGGCTCAAGGACCTCGTGGGCTAGCGGACGGCCTCGGCCGTCTTCTTGGCCTGCTCCGCGTGCTTGCCCTCGCCGAACTCCTCGACGATCTTGGCGCAGAAGGCGGGCAAGTCGTCCGGCTTTCGGCTGGAAACGAGACCCGCGTCGACGACGACCTCCTCGTCGACCCAGTTGCCGCCCGCGTTTTCGATGTCGGTGCGCAGGCGTCGGCCACGACGTGATCGTGCGCCCCTTCACGACTCCAGCCTCGACGATCGTCCAGGGCCCGTGGCAGATGACTCCGACCGGCTTGCCGTGCTCGAAGAAGCCGCGGACGAAGCCGCCGCGTTCTCGTCGCCGCGCAGGAAGTCCGGGTTGGCGACCCCGCCGGGCAGCACGAGACCGTCGTAGTCGGCCGCATCGGCCTGGGCAACCTCCCTGTCCACGGAGAATGTGTCGCCGTGGTCGAGGTGGTTGAAGGCCTGAATCTCGCCGGACTCGATGGAGAGAAGCTCCGGCTCGCCGCCGGCTTCCTCGACGGCCTTCCAGGGCTCGGTCAGCTCGACCTGCTCGACTCCGTTGGCCGCGAGAAATGCGATCTTCTTCCCCTGTAGCTCGTTCGCCATGGAATCCCCCTCGGGCGGTTTCCAGCCTCGGCTACCCGGGCCGGAGGCGGGAAACATCAGGGCGAAAGCAACGTTGTCTGCCACGAGCCGTCGTCTCTGCGGGTGTAGCGGATTCGCTCGTGGAGCCGGTTCGGCCGGCTTTCCCAGAACTCGATCGTCTCGGGGTGGAGCACGTAGCCGCCCCACCAGTCGGGCAGGGGCACGTCGTCGCCGAAGCGGGCCTCGGCTTCCGCGAAGGTGGCGTCGAGCCTGGCCTTGCTCTCGAGCGGGGAGCTCTGTCGCGACGCCCATGCGCCGAGGCGGCTGCCCGGGTCGCGCGTCGCAAAATACGCCTCCGACTCGGCGCGCGGGACCTTCTCGGCCGTGCCGGTCACGAGTACCTGCCGGCGGGGCTCCGTGTGCCAGAGGAAGGTGAGCGCGGCGTGCGGGTTGGCGGCGAGCTGGCGGCCCTTGCGGCTCTCGTAGTTCGTGAAGAAGACGAAGCCCCGCTCGTCACGTCCTTTGAGGAGAACCGTGCGGGCCGAGGGGCGGCCGTGCCTCGTCCGCGGTCGCGAGCGTCATCGCCTCGGGCAGGGTGACGCCGGCCGCCACGGCCGCCTCCTGCCACTCCCGGAAGTGGGCGAGGGGATCCGTCATTCCTCGAGCTCGATCAGGAGTGCGCCGCCGTCCACTCGCTCGCCTTCGGCGACGTGCACCCTCCGTACCACCGCCTCGTAGGGGGAGACGAGCGGTGTCTCCATCTTCATCGCCTCGAGGACGACCAAAGGCTGCCGCGGCTCGACCCGGTCTCCTTCGGACGCAAGCACGCGAATGACGACTCCGGGCATCGGGGCGGTCAGCGTGCTCTGCCCGCCGAGGAGATCGCCGTGGCCGGTTCCCTCGACCGTGGGCGGAGCAGTGCGGCCGGGCGCGGGGCCGTTGAGCCGCCACGAGCCGTGCCAGGGACGGGAGACGCGGCGAGGCCGGGAGAGTGGCGGGTTCTCGTCGAGGAAGGCGGTCGTCGCCTCCCCGGCCCGAAGCTCCGGGTGGGCGACGAGCCAGCGCAGGAAGGGGAGGTTCGTCTCCACGCCGCGGATCTCGGTCTCGCCCAGCGCGGCCGCGAGCGCGTCGAGCGCGTCCTCACGCGTCTCTTCGTGGGCGATCAGCTTCGCGATCAGCGGGTCGTAGGCGACCGGGATCTCGTCGCCTTCCTCGACGCCCGGTCGACGCGGATCGCCTCTGGCAGCCGTAGCCGCGTGATCGTGCCGGTGCGGGGAAGGAAGGTGCGCGGATCCTCGGCGTAGAGCCTCGCCTCCACGGCGTGGCCCTCGGGCTCTCGCGCCTCGATCTCGAGGGGATCGCCCGACGGCGATGCGGAGCTGCTCTTCGACGAGGTCGAGACCGGTGACGAGCTCGGTGACAGGGTGCTCGACCTGGATGCGTGCGTTCAGCTCGAGGAAGAAGAACTCGCCGTCCGCGAGCATGAACTCGGCCGTGCCCGCGCTCTCGTAGCCGACCGCTCGCGCGAAGGCGACGGCGGCCTCGCCCATCTCCGCGCGCAGGTCGGGCCCGACCGCCGGAGAGGGGCTCTCCTCGAGGATCTTCTGGTGCCGGCGTTGCACCGAGCAGTCGCGCTCGCCGAGATGCAGCGTCGTCCCGTGGGAGTCGGCGAGGAGCTGGATCTCGACGTGGCGCGGCCGCTCGACGTAGCGCTCGCAGAAAACCCGGTCGTCCCCGAAGCCGGACGCCGCCTCGCGTCGGGCGGCCTCGAGTGCCTCCTCGAGCTCTTCAGGGGAGCGCACGAGCCGCATGCCGCGCCCGCCACCGCCGGCCGCCGCCTTGACCATGAGGGGGAAGCCGACCTCCTCAGGGTCGCCGCTCTGGACGACCGGAACGCCGGCGTCCGCCGCGAGCCGCTTCGCCTCGAGCTTGTCCCCGGCCGCGCGGATCGCCTCCGGAGATGGGCCGACGAACCGGAGGCCGGCCGCGATGACCGCTTCGGCAAAGGCGGGGTTCTCGGCCAGGAAGCCGTAGCCGGGGTGAACCGCGTCCGCACCGGCGCGCGTCGCGGCGGCGACGATTCCCTCGAGGTCGAGATAGCCGGGCACCTCCTCGACCTCGGCGGCGCGGCGCGTGTGGAACGCGCCCATGTCGTCGGGCGCGACCACGGCCACAGTCGCGATTCCGAGCCGGTCGCAGGTGGAGAAGATCCGCGCGGCGATCTCGCCGCGGTTCGCTACGAGGAGCTTTCGGATCTCCACCCGGGCCCGCGCTTCTCGAGGAAGGCGCGCAGTCCGTCCTGGCCCTCCGCGCTCGTGCGGCGCGCGGCCGCGATCTCGGCGGCGGCCTGCCCGCCCGGCCGGTCGCGCACGAGCTCCTTCGCCGTGCGCACCGCCTCGGGGCCGCTCGCGAGCAGGTGCCCGAGAACGGCGTCGATCCGCTCGTCGAGGTCTCCGTCCGCGACGTCGCTCACGAGCCCGATCCGAAGGGCGACGTCGGCCCCGAACCGCTCGCCGGTGAGGAAATAGCGGCGCGCGTGCGCCCCGATCCGCGGCAGCACGAAGGGAGAGATGACCGCGGGCACGATTCCGAGCCGGACCTCCGTGAAGCCGAAGACGGTCTCGGCATCGGCGACGACGATGTCCGAGCACGCGACGAGCCCGCTGCCGCCGCCCAGCGCGTAGCCGTGCACGCGCGCAACGACAGGAGCGGGGCAGCGGTCGATCGCCTCGCACATCGCGTAGAGCCGAAGGGCGTCGGCCACGTTCTCCTCGTAGCTCAGGTCGATGGAGGCGCGCTGCCACTCGACGTCGGCGCCGGCGCAGAAGGCCTCGCCCTCTCCGGCCAGGACGACCGCCCGCGCTTCGCCGACGTCGGCGAACGCCTCGGTCAGCTCGGCGATCAGGGCGGCGTCGAATGCGTTCCGCCGCTCGGGGCGGGCGAGCGTGACGCGAAGGACGGGCCCGTCCCTCTCCAGGCGAAGCGCGCTCATCGACGGGAGCTTACGAGGTAGTCGGCCTCTAGAGTTGGCGTGTGATCCACGGTGCCCTGGCCGCGGCGGTGACGCCACTTCGCGACGGCGGCACGCGCCTGGACGAGGACGCATTCGGGCCCGTTGCGGACTTCCTCGCCGCGGGCGGGCTCGACGGGATTCTCGCGCTGGGGACGACGGGGGAGGGGATCCTCCTCACCGCCGATGAGCGGCGCCGGGCCTCCGAGCTCTACCTGGAGGCGTGTCGAGGGCGACTCGAGGTCGCCGTCCACTGCGGCGCCCAGACGACCGCTGAGACTGTCGCACTCGCCGAGCACGCTGCCTCGGCCGGGGCTTCGGCGGTGGCGGTCATCCCGCCGCCGTACTTTCCGCTCTCGGAGGAATCGCTCTTCGAGCACTTCCGCGCTGCCGCGGAGGCCTGCGCGCCGGTGCCGTTCTTCCTCTACGAATTCGAGGCCAGGAGCGGCTACGCGATCCCTCAGCCGGTGATCGAGCGGCTGCGCGAGACCGCGCCAAACCTGGCCGGGCTGAAGGTCTCCGACACGCCCTTCGAGCGTGTACAGCCCTACCTGCTCGAGGGGCTCGACATCTTCATCGGGTCGGAGCCGCTGCTCCCGCGCGGCTTGGCCGGGGGCGCCGCGGGAACCGTCTCGGGGCTCGCAGCGGCATTCCCGGAGTACGTCGCCGGGCTCAACCGCGACCCCGGAGCGGACGGCGCGGTCGACTTCGTCGCGGCGCTCCGCGACGCGCTCCAGCAATTTCAGTTCAACGCAGCGGTGAAGGCAGCGCTCGCGTGGCGCGGCGTGCCGGTCACGGGCGACGTGCGTGCGCCGCTGCTTCCCCTCGATGCCTCCGAGCGCGCGTCGCTCGAGGCGCGCCTCGAAGAGCTGACGGCCTAGCCCCGGGGGTCGAGGTCGTCGGCCTCTTCGGCGGCCTCGCCGACCTTCTCGACGACGACGTAGCGCTCGCTTCGCTCCACGACGCTCTCGACGCTCGTGTCCTCGTGACCGGGCAGGACGAAGAAGCGTGTGGACGCCCGCCGAACCGTCTCGTACTCGTCGATCGAGATCGAGACCGGCTCCTTGCACTCCTCACGGCTGCACTCGCAGAGAAACTCGGAGCGGCCCTCGACCTGAAACGTTTGGTTGAGCTCCGCGATCCGCTCGTTCACCTCGCGGAAAAGCGATTCGTTTCGGCCTTGTCTCTCTGCGCGTGTCGTCATGACCCGATGGATGCAGAAACTCAGGCTAACACGGTTGAGAAGCGCGTTTTGGAGGCATAACGCAATCGTGGACGCGGATCGCTCCTTCGAGCGGATCTATCGTCGGCACCGGCGCGAGGTGTACGGGTCGGTGCTGCGTGATGTGCGCGATCCCGACGAGGCCGAGGATGTCACGCAGGCCGCGTTCCTGAACGCCTTTCGGGCAATGCGCCGCGGCGACACGCCGGAGAAGCCGCGCGCCTGGCTTCTCACCATTGCCCGCAACGTCGTCCGCCGCCGCGCCCGGCTTCGTGCCGAGGGGCCGCAGGAGGTCGAGCTCGACTCGGAGCTCCTGCTCACGCTGGACGAGGACGAGGGCTCGGCGTCGGAGGACATCCATGGAGCCCTCCTGCGCCTCACCGACGCGCAGCGGGAGGCGATCCTCCTCCGCGAGATCCAGGGGCGCTCCTACGCAGAGATCTCCTTCGAGCTCGGGTTGTCGCTCTCGGCCGTCGAGGCGCTGATCTTCCGTGCCCGCCGCGCGCTCGCCGAGGAGCTCGAGCTCGTGGATCGCGTCCCCGTCGTCCGGTCGCGCCGGCGCCTCGGCTTCCTTGGGCTTCCGGGCCTCGCGAAGGCGGCGTCGTTCGGCTTCTCGTTCGGCCGGGTGGGGTTCGCCTGCCTCGTCGGCTGCGCGGTCCTCGGGACCGTGCCGGTCGGGGACGGCGCAGCCTCGGACGAGCCCGCCGCCGTGGCCAAGGCGCGCACGCCGGACGTCGTCGTGTCTTACCAGCTTTCCTCAGCGAACCCGGCTCACCGTGCCGCGGCGAAGGAGAAGAAGCGCAAGGGCGGCTCGTCGGGGAGCGGCAAGCCGGCGCATCACCAGTCTCAGCCCGCGCGCGACGAGAGCGACAACCCGTCGGAGGGCGGCTCGCTCCTACCCGTGAAGCTTCCACCGGTCGAGCTTCCGCCCGTGGAGCTGCCGGCGCCCCTGCCGTCCGTCGAGGTTCCGCCGCCGCCTCCGTTGCCGCAGGTGCCGGGCCTGCCGCCGCTTCCGTCGCTTACATCCTGAAGACGCCGAACGTCGTCTCCGGAATGGGAGCGTTCAGGCTCGCGGCGATACCGAGTGCGAGCACGCGCCGGGTGTCCGCCGGGTCGATGATGCCGTCGTCCCAGAGCCGCGCCGTCGAGTAGTACGGATTGCCCTCGGCCTCGTACTTCGACGCGAATCTCGTCCGGATCGGCGCGGCCGACCGTTGAGAGAACCGATGCCGCCTGCTCCCCGCCCATCACGCTGATGCGGGCATTCGGCCACATCCAGAGCTGGCGCGGCTCGTAGGCGCGGCCGCACATCCCGTAGTTCCCCGCGCCGAAGGAGCCGCCGATGATGACCGTGAATTTCGGCACCTGCGCGCAGGCGACCGCGGTGACGAGCTTCGCTCCGTCCTTGGCGATGCCGCCGGCCTCGTACTCCTTGCCGACCATGAAGCCGGTGATGTTCTGGAGGAAGACGAGCGGGACGCGGCGCTTGCAGGCGAGCTCGACGAAGTGCGCCCCCTTCAGCGCACTCTCGGAGAAGAGCACGCCGTTGTTCGCGAGGATCCCGACCGGGAAGCCCTCGATGTGGCCGAAGCCGCAGACGAGGGTCTCGCCGTAGAGCGCCTTGAACTCGTGGAAGTCGCTGCCGTCGACGATGCGGGCGATGACCTCGCGGACGTCGTAGCCCTTCGCGTAGTCGGCGGGGACGATCCCGTAGAGGTCGGCCGGATCGTGGAGCGGCTCGGCCGGCGCCTCGCGCTCCCACGGAGCCTCGGGTGGGCGCAGGCTCAGGTTCGCGACGATCTCGCGGACGAGGGCGAGCGCGTGCTCGTCCGAGACGGCGTAGTGGTCGGCTACGCCGGAGGTGCGCGTGTGGACGTCGGCGCCGCCGAGCTCCTCGGCGGTCACCTCCTCGCCCGTGGCCGCCTTCACGAGCGGCGGGCCGCCGAGAAAGATCGTGCCCGTGCCCTTGACGATCACCGTCTCGTCGCTCATCGCCGGGACGTAGGCGCCTCCGGCGGTGCAGGAGCCCATGACCGCCGCGATCTGCGGAATCCCCGCGGCGGACATCACCGCCTGGTTGAAGAAGATGCGCCCGAAGTGCTCGCGGTCCGGAAAGACCTCGTCCTGCATCGGCAGGAAGGCGCCGCCGGAATCCACCAGGTAGATGCACGGGAGCCCGTTCTGCCGCGCGACCTCCTGGGCGCGGAGGTGCTTCTTGACGGTGAGCGGGTAGTACGTGCCGCCCTTCACCGTCGCGTCGTTGGCGACGATCACGCACTGCCGCCCCTCGACGACGCCGATCCCGGTGACCATTCCCGCCGCGGGCGCGTCGTCGTCGTAGAGGCCGTTTGCCGCGAGCGCGTTCAGCTCGAGGAATGCCGACTCGGGGTCGAGGAGCCGGTCGACGCGCTCGCGGGCGAGGAGCTTCCCGCGCGAGCGATGCTTCTCGACCGCCTCGTCGCCTCCGCCGCGCGCCGCCTCGGCCGTGCGCTCGCGGAGGTCCGAGACGAGCGCCTCCATGCGCTCCCGGTTCGCGCCGAACTCAGGAGCGGCCGGATCGGCTCTCGTCTCGAGAATCGCCACTAAGCGTCGGCGGAGGGCAGCTTGGCGAGGAGCTCCTTGAGGCTGTCGCAGCACGTCGGCCTCCTCGTGCCCGAAGTCGTCGAGGTAGGAGTGGAGCGCCGCGCGGACCAGGGTGAGTTCCTCTTCGGTGAGCTCGATTGTGTGCATGGGCCTAGCCTACGGCCGCGCGCGGATTAACGAGACCTTTACGGAATCCCCACATGCGGCTCACGACGGCGGTGTTTGCTCGCGCGTCACATCGCCCTCCTGGGCCCCCGAACGTCGCCCGACTGCTCAGGAAAGCGGAGCCCGCCCCGGCGGGCTACGTCGCGTCAGGAGGACGAGGCGAGCTTCCGGAGCCGGTCGTCGGGGAGCTCGTAGGCCGTCGCGCCGCCCGCGCCGGTGAGGGTCTCGGCGGCGCAGAGCGCGTTCACGATCGCCTCCTCGGTGGCCTCGACGACGGCGTCGAAGAGCGCGGTGATGTAGTTGTTCGCCAGCATCTGGACGGGGATGGTCAGCGGCGCGTCGGCGTCGACGTCGGCCGACGGGAGGCCGCGGTTCCCGGAGGCGAAGGCGAGGAAGAGGTCGCCGCTCGAGTGCTCGCCGACTCCGCCCACGCGCGCGATCCCGAGTCCCGCGCGCTGGGCGAGGCGCTCGCACTGGATGCGGGAGGAGGGCGGCGTCGGTCGCGACGATCGCGATGATGGATCCCGCTCCCGGCGGCACACGGCCGTAGGGGTCGGGGATCTCCGTCACCGGGATCCCTTCGCCGACCGGGATGCCGTTGACGCGCAGCCGCTCCCGCCGTCCGTGGTTCGCCTGGACGAGGACGCCGACGACCGCGCCGCCGGCTCCCTCGACCGACCGGGACGACGTGCCGATCCCGCCCTTGAAGCCGTGGCAGATCATCCCGGTGCCGCCGCCGACGTTGCCCTCCGCGACCGGGCCGTCCGAAGCAGACGCGAGCGCTGCCTCGACGTGCTCGGGGCGCACGTGCATCCCGTTGATGTCGTTCAGAAGGCCGTCCCAGGTCTCGCCGACGACGGGGAGGCTCCAGAACTCCCGCTCATCCGATCGCGAGGCGATCTCGGCGGAGATGAGCGCGTCGCGGACGACGCCGACCGAGTGCGTGTTCGTGAGGGCGATCGGCGAGCACAGCATCCCGGACTCGCGGATCCACTCCAGCCCGGTCAGCTCGCCGTTCCCGTTCAGGCGGTGCGCGCCGGCGAAGACGGGCTCGTACCAGGGGCTGGCCTCGTGCGGCTGGATCACTGTCACGCCCGTGCGGACGTCATCGCCCTCGATCAGTGTGGTGTGCCCGACCCGGACCCCGGGGACATCGGTGATCGCGTTCCGTTCGCCGGTCGGCAGGGTGCCGATGGCGATGCCGAGCTCCCGCGCCCGGGGGCGAGGGTGAGCGCTCAGGCGGACACTTCCATAGGCTCGACCTTCATCGTCAGGATCGCGCCGCGCGGGTCACCTCCGGCCCCGAGGAGCGGGGCGAACGAGATCGAGGCGATGACGGGCTTTCCGCGACGGTCGTGCGCAGGGACGGGGAGCGACTCGATCTCCTGCCCGCCGAGCGCCGCTCGCGCGGGCTCACGCAGCTCGCCGACCGGCAGCCCGATGTCGAGGTTGAGGAAGAACTGGCCCTCCGCCTCCTGAGCGGAAACGCCCCAGATGTCCGCCGCGGCGCTGCTCCATGCCGTCACGACGAGATCGGGGTCGAGGACGACCACGGCCTCGGGGATGCTCGTGAGGACGGACGAGAGGAAGGCGTTCGCGCCGACCGCCTCGTCCGTTCGGTCGCGGAGCTCGTCGTTCATCGTCAGAAGCTCCTCGTTCGTGGACTGGAGCTCCTCGTTCATCGTCTCGAGCTCCTCGTTCGTGGACTGCAGCTCTTCGTTCGTCGTCTCGAGCTCCTCGTTCGTGGACTGCAGCTCTTCGTTCGTCGTCTCGAGCTCTTCGACGGTCGACTGCAGCTCCTCGTAGGCGCTCTCGAGCTCCCGCTTCGCACCCTCGAGCTCGTTGCGGAGCCCTCGGGCGCGCGTGACGTCGTCGAACACGATGCTCACCCCGAACAGCTCGCCGCCCGTCGACTGCAGGGGCGTGAACTGGGCGTCGAGCTGATGTTCCGTTCCGTCGATCCCGAACTGGACGTCGCGCTCGAAGAGAGGCCGGCGCTCGCTGATCGTCTGGTCGATCCGGGACCGGAGCTCGAGCGGCCGGTACGAGACCTCGAGATCCTGCAGCGGGCGGCCGACGTCCGTCGGCGAAAGATTGAAGAGAGCGCGCGCCTCCGTGTTGGCGAGCGCGAGGCGCCCTTCAGTGTCGATCACGAGCTGTGCCGAAGGGCCGCTTTCGAAGCTCGACTCGCGCAGCCTGCGGTTTTCCTCGGGAAGCGCAGCCACCGGAGACAGCTCTGCCCCGCGGTACTCCGGCGCGATGCCGGGATTTCTCGTGAAGACCCGGTGCTTCAGGTCTATGGGCAGAAAGAGGCTCGTCCGGCTGTGGAGCGCCTCGGCCTTGCCGAGGAACAGGAAGCCGCCGGGCCCGAGCGCGAAGTAGAAATTCGCGAGCACCGTGTGCTGTGCCTTCGCGCCGAAGTACATGAGCGTGTTGCGCGAGACGAGCAGGTCGACCTTCGAGATCGGGGGGTCGCTCAAGAGGTCGTTGCGGCCGAAGACGACCGAGCGGCGAATGTCGCCGCGCACGGTCGACCCGCTGTTGCCGTCTTCGAAGTACTCGGCCCGGAGATTCTCCGGGACCGCCATCGATCGCCTTCGCGTCGTATCTCGCGTGCCTGGCCTTGGCAAGCGCGTCGTCGTCCAGGTCGGTGGCATAGATCTTGACCCGCTTCGCGTAGGCCTCGGCGCCGAGCGCCTCAGCGAAGAGCATGGCGATCGTGTACGCCTCTTCTCCCGTCGCGCATCCGGCCGACCAGGCGCGAATCCTCTCGCCGTCGGGCTTTTGCTCGACGATCTTCGGGACGATCTCCTTGGCGAGGTAGCTCCCAGGCAGCAGGGTCGCGGAAGAACCCTGTGACGTTGATCAGAATTGCGTCCAGGAGCTCGGCGAACTCCCGCGGCTCGGCTTCCAGGTAGCTGCGGTAGTCCTCGTAGGTGTCCACGCCCGCCGTCTGCATGCGCTTCTCGAAACGCCGCATGAGGCTCGGCCGCTTGTACTGCGAGTAGTCGAACCCCCTCGCCTCGTGGACGAAGTCGAGGAGCTCTTCGAACCCGGGATCGAGCTCCGTGCTCATGCCACAGCGCCCGGGGCGACCATGAGGCTGAGGGCGGGGCCGATCTCGGCGGCCGGGAGGACCCGGTCGACTGCGCCGGTCTCGATGGCCGCTCCGGGCATGCCGAAAAACTGCGCCGACGCTTCGTCTTCGAGCCATCACTCTTCCGCCCGCCTCTTTCACCGCCACCGCGCCCTCTGCGCCGTCGCGACCCATGCCCGAAAGCACGATCACGACCGCCGCGCCGTCGACGTGCTCGGCGAGCGATCGGAAGAGGACGTTCGCGGACGGGCGCTGAAAGCGCTCGGGGGCCGAATCGATGAGCTCGAGGCGCCGGTCGGCGCCGATGACCAGGTGCGTGTCGGTGGGAGCGACGTAGACCGTCCCCGGTCGAGCCGTCTCCCCATCTTCGGCCTGCTTCACGGTCAGAGCGGTCGAACGGTCGAGGATCGAGGGCAGGAGGCTCTTGCTGCCCGGCAGCTGATGCTCGACGATCAGGATCGGCAGCGGGAAGTCGCGAGGAATCGATCCCAGCACGGCCGTCAGCGCCGCCAGTCCACCCGCTGAAGCCGCGATTCCGACGACCCCGCCCCCCGCCTCGGTGGCTGCGGCCTGGTCGCTCAACTCGACATTTCCTCGCTGAGGCCAGCCAGACGCCCGAGCGCAGTGGGCTCCTTCAACAGGCTCTCGCTGGCTCGACCCCTGCTTGGATGCGGAATCGGGTCGATGTCTCCATTGTATTCCCTGTCAGTGCGCGAATAACCGTGCTAATTTCGGGTACTTCCTATGGAAGTCATGGGCGACGACGAGAGGCTGATGCAGGAACCCGGGACTCTCCGTCGTGGCTGCGATGCGCGAGCTTCGGGCGAGGGGACCTGAGTGTGGTTGCCGAGGCCCGCGCGGAGAGACGGAGGGGGCGCAGGCTCCGTGACCGGGCGGTGGCCGCGCGAGACCGGAATCTCGACCTCAGCTGGCGGCTCTGGAGTCTGAGGGCGCTGCCAGAGCCTCCCTCCATCATTCCTCTTTCCTGGGACGTCCCTCCCACCGCGGCGGAGCGGCTCGAAGCCGCTTGCTTGGCCGCCGAGGAATGCGCCGAGGCGTGCGCGGCAGCGCTGCAAGGGGCAGTATGGGGAGGCCCGCAGAACGCTCGCCTCGATCGGCGGCGTCGCTGCCTTCGCTGCGGACTGCGGCCGAGCGGATCTCGACAGCAGGAGGGCGTTGAGCCTCTGCGTCCGAGTGATCGAGTCGAACTCTGGCCTGTTGGACAGCCTCGGCCGCACGACCGGCGGGGCCCTTGCGGCAAGCTCCTCGCGGCGCTGCGCGACGGAATGCTCGCGCTCGCTCGCGGCCTCCTATCGAACTTGAGGGTTGACCGTGACCGACTTCGACCCACCGGTCAGGAGCGAGCTGCTGTTTCGTGCGGTGAACGAGAGGATCGTCGAGATCGGAGCGAACGGCGAGGACGAGCTCGAGATCCTCTGCGAGTGTGGGGACGAATCGTGCATCAGCACCGTCGTCATCACGGCCCGCGACTACGAGGGCGGCTCGACTCGAGTCGGTTCGTCGTCTGCAAAGGTCACGAGCTTGCCGACATCGAGCGCGTCACCGAGCGCACGCCGGAGTACCTCGTGGTCGAGAAGGCCGGACGAGCGCCGAGGCGGTCGTGCGCGGCCTCGCCGACCGGACACTTCCCTAGCCGGCGCGGCTCGGAGCCAGGTCGTCCACGGCTGCCCGCAGCGCCTTGACGTAGCGCTCGAGCCCTGAGGGGCCCTCCGATTCGGCCACCTCGACCGCGCGGCTTCCGACGACGATCCCATCGGCGAGTTCTGCCGCGGCGGCGGCCTGCTCCGGCGTCGAGATCCCGAAGCCGGCGAGCAGCGGGAGGTCGGTGGCCGACCGCGACCGCTCGACGAGGCCGCCGAGCTGGTCCGACACGGAGTCGCGGGCTCCGGTCGTGCCGGTGAGCGAGACGAGGTAGAGCCAGCCGTCGGTCCGTTCCGCAGCGAGGCGAATCCGCTCGTCGGGCGTGGTGGGCGCGACGAGCTGGACCCGCGGAAGATCGGGCGCAGCCTCGAGCGGTAGGTCTGCGACGATGAAGCTCGTCGCCCCGGCCTCCACGGCGTCGTCCCGGAAGCGCTCGTACCCGTAGGCCTCGAGGATGGAGGCATAGGTCATGGGGATCAGCGGCACGTCGACCCTGGCCCTCGTCTCCGCCAGACATTCGAGGCAGGCTTGCGTTCGCATTCCCTCCGCGAGCGCGCGCTCGCCTGCGAGCCTGATCACGGGGCCGTCCGCCAGGGGATCGGAGAAGGGAAACCCGAGCTCGAGGAGGTCGGCGCCTCCGGCCACCGCGGCGGCGGCGAGCTCGGGCGTCTTCTTCCCGGCCATCAGGTAGATCGAGACCCGCTTCATCGGGAGAGCACGGTGGCGAGGTCCTTGTCGCCGCGGCCGGAAAGGCCGACGAGGACCAGCTCGGCGTCGAGCTCGAGGGCGCGGGCGAGTGCGTGCGCAGGCTCGAGCGCGGGGATGATCCCCTCCCGCTCGGCGAGCAGGTGGAACGCGGCGAGCGCCTCCTCGTCGGTCGCCGGCACATACTCGGCGCGGCCGGAGTCCCGGAGGAAGGCGTGCTCGGGGCCGACGCCCGGGTAGTCGAGCCCCGCGGAGATCGAATGGGCGTCGGCGATCTGGCCGTCGTCGTCGGCGAGGAGGGAGGAGCGGGCGCCGTGGAGGACGCCGGCCCGGCCGGTGCCGAGGCTCGCCGCTCCGGCCGCCTCGACTCCGATCAGGCGTACGTCGGCGTCGTCCACGAACCCGGCGAAGAGGCCGATGGCGTTCGAGCCTCCGCCCACGCAGGCGACGACGGCGTCGGGAAGCCGGTCCTCGGCGGCGAGGACCTGCGCACGGGCCTCGCGCCCGATCACCGCCTGGAGCTCGCCGACGAGCTCCGGGTAGGGGTGCGGGCCCACACAGGAGCCGATCATGTAGTGGGTCGTCTCGACGTTCGTGATCCAGTCGCGGATCGCCTCGCTCGTCGCCTCCTTGAGCGTGCGCGTGCCGAACTCGACCGGGGTCACTTCCGCGCCGAGGAGGCGCATGCGTTCGACGTTGGGCGCCTGGCGCGCCATGTCCTCGGAGCCCATGTAGACGACGCAGTCGAGCCCGAAGCGTGCGCAGACGGTGGCGGCGGCGACGCCGTGCTGGCCCGCGCCGGTCTCGGCGACGATGCGCTGCTTGCCGAGCCGGCGCGCGATGAGGGCCTGGCCGAGCGCGTTGTTGATCTTGTGCGCGCCGGTGTGGCAGAGGTCCTCGCGCTTCAGGTAGACCGACTTCCCGTCGGCGCGAGACGCTCGGTGCGGTAGAGCGGCGTCGGGCGGCCGACGTAGTCGCGCTGCAGCCCTTCGAGCTCGAGGGCGAAGCTGGGATCGTCCTTGATCTCCCGCCAGCCGCGCTCGAGCTCGTCGAGAGCGGGAACGAGGGTCTCGGGGACGTAGCGGCCGCCGTACGGGCCGAAGTAGCCGGCGTCCACAGAGGTCACCTGGCGGCCTCCACGAAGGCGCGCACGCGGTCGTGATCCTTGATCCCGGGGGAGGCCTCGAGGCTGCGGCTCGCGTCGACGCACCACGGATCGACAGCGTCGATCGCGGCGCGGACGTTCTCCGGGCCGAGGCCGCCCGCGAGCAGGACGCGGCCCTCGACGCGTGCCGCCTGCTCCCAGTGGCCGTCGTCCTCCTCCAGCCACGGAAGGTCCTTCACGTGCGCGACCACCTCGTCCTCACGGAGGAGCACCCCGTCGCGCGCGCGGTGGCCGTTCTCGTGCGCGTAGAGCTGGGCGAGATCGGTGCCGGCCTCCTCGGTCTCGCCGACGAAGACGCCGACGGAGAGCATCGTGTCGGGCACGGGAAACGGCGCGGCGGCGCGACGGGGGCTCTGCGCCAGGACGAAGCCCGCGAAGTCGGCGCCCGCCTCGGCGGCGACGGCGACGTCCTCCTCGCGTGTCAGGCCGCAGACCTTCACATACGGCCGCCGCAACAGGTCGGCCAGCGTCGCGGCCGGGTCCGGCGCGCGCATGAGGGCCGAGCCGACCAGCACGGCGTCTGCACCGGCGAGCTCGGCGGCGGCTCCGTGGGCGCGGTTGAGGATGCCGCTCTCGGCGACGACGACCCGGTCGCGCGGCGCGGCGGCGACGAGCCCGAGCTGCTTGCGGCGGTCGATCTCGAATGTGGCGAGGTCGCGGGCGTTCAGGCCGATCACGGGGGCGTCGAGCGCCGTCGCACGCGCGAGCTCCGGCCGCGTCATGCGCCTCCACGAGGGTGTCCAGGCCCAGCTCGCCGGCGACGCCCATCAGCGCGCGCACCTGCGCATCGTCGAGGTCTCGGAGCAGGAGGAGAACTGCGTCGGCGCCGTTCGCCTTCGCCGTCTCGAGGTGCTCTCTCGTCGAGAAGAACCCTTTGGCGAGGAGCGGAAGGGAGGCCACCGCACGTGCGGCGCGCAGGTCGTCCCAGGTGCCCGCGAAGCGCTCGTCCACGAGGACCGAGACCGCGGAGGCGCCTGCGCCCTCGAACGCGGCCGCGAGCTCGGCGGGATCGGCAGCGGGCCGGAGATCCCCGGCCGACGGCGAGCGGCGCTTCACCTCGGCGATGGCTCCCAGACCGGGCTGCGAGAGGGCGTCGCGGAAGCGGCCCATCAGACGACCGCCTCCTTCTCCTGCGAGAAGGCGACGAGCTGCTCGAGCCGCTCCGCCGCCGCTCCCGAGTCGAGCGCCTTCTGCGCGATCTCGTATCCCTCGGCAAGGTCCTCCGCGTGGCCGCCGGCCGCGACTGCGCCGCCCGCGTTGAGGAGCACGGCCTCACGCTTGGCGCCCTTCGCGCCGGCGAAGATCTCGCGGATCGTCGCAGCGTTCTCCTCCGGGGAGCCGCCGGCGAGCTCGCCCGGCTTGCAGCGGGGGACTCCGAAGTCGAGCGGGTCGATCTCGCGCTGCCGCACCTTCCCGTCGGTGACCTCGTAGACGAGATTCGGTCCGATCGGTGAGAGCTCGTCGACACCGCCCGCTCCGTGGACGACGAAAGCGCGGCGGGAGCCGAGCTGGGCGAGCACCTCGGCGATCGTGGGCACGAGCTCCGGCGCGTAGACGCCGACCACCTGCGCCCGCGCGCCCGCCGGGTTCGTGAGCGGGCCGAGCACATTGAACACCGTGCGGGCCGCGAGCTCGCGCCGCACCGGTGCGGCGTGGCGCATCGCGGGGTGGTGGGAGGGGGCGAAAAGGAAGCCGAACCCGAGCTCGTCGATCGAGCGCTCGATCCGCTCGGCCGGCTGCTCGAGGTCGAAGCCGAGCGCTTCGAGGACGTCGGCCGAGCCCGAGGAAGAGGAGACCGCGCGGTTCCCGTGCTTCGCAACACCCGCTCCTGCGGCCGCCGCTACGAGCGCCGCCGCGGTCGAGATGTTGAAGGTGCCGGCGCCGTCGCCGCCCGTCCCCGCCGTGTCGACGAGGTCGTCGCGCTTCGGGCTGACCGAGAGCACGTGCTCCCGCATCGCCTCGGCACAGCCGGCGATCTCGTCAGCGGTCTCACCCTTGAGGCGCAGGGCGATGAGGAAACCGCCGATCTGGGCCGGGGTGGCCGAGCCGCTCATGATCTCGCCCATTACTGCGCGCGCCTCGTCCCGGCTCAGGTCATGCCCTCGAGAAGCCGCGCGAGCCCTTCCTGGATCGTCATCGCTTTCCCTCCAGGAAGTTCCGCGCCAGTGCGGGCCCGTCGGGAGTGAGCACCGACTCCGGGTGGAACTGGATCCCGTCGACCGGCAGCTCGCGGTGGCGGACCGCCATCACTTCGCCGTCCTCCGTGGTTGCGCAGACCTCGAGTGACTCGGGGACGCGCGTCGCGGCGAGCGAGTGGTAGCGGCCGCTCTCGAGCGGGTCGGGCAGGCCCGCAGAAGAGACCTTGGCCGTCGTGGGCGACCGGGCTCGCCTTGCCGTGCATCAGGCGCTTGCCTGGCCGACTTCGCCGCCGTAGGCCTCCACGATCGCCTGGTGCCCGAGGCACACGCCGAGAGTCGGCACGCGCTCGCCCAGCCTGCGGACGATCTCCAGGCTGGCGCCCGCGTCGGCCGGCCGGCCGGGCCCCGGGGAGATGACCAGGTGGCTGGGTTGAAGCTTCTCCGCCTCGTCGGCGTCGATCTTGTCGTTGCGGACGACGGTCACCTCTGCGCCGAGCTCCTGGAAGAGGTGCGCGAGGTTGTACGTGAACGAGTCGTAGTTGTCGATCAGGAGGATCACGCGGCGCCCTCCGCTTCCTCGAGCGCCGCCTCGAGCGCCGCGAGCTTGCGCAGGCACTCCTCGTGCTCAGCGGCCGGGTCCGAGTCCGCGACGATGCCAGCGCCGGCCTGCAAGCGCGCGAGCCCTCCCTCGAGCACGACCGTGCGGATGGCGATGCACGTGTCGAAGGAGCCTCCCGGGAGCGCGTAGCCGACTGCACCCGCGTACGGGCCGCGGCGGTACCCCTCGAGCTCGGAGATGATCTGCATCGCACGCACCTTCGGCGCTCCCGACACGGTGCCCGCGGGGAAGCAGGCACGCAAGAGGTCGAACGGGCCGGTCCCGGGGAGGAGCTCGCCGGCGACCTCGGAGACGAGGTGGGTGACGTGCGAGTAGCGCTCGGGCTCGAGAAACTTGCCGACGCGGACCGAGCCCGGCTTGCACACGCGCGAGAGGTCGTTGCGGCCGAGGTCGACGAGCATGATGTGCTCCGCCCGGTCCTTCTCGGAGGCGAGAAGCTCCTCGGCGTCTCCCTCCTCCGGGCCGGTCGTCCCTGCGATCGGGTTCAGGCTCGCCCGCGTCCCCTCCAGCTTCACGAGGGTCTCGGGGGAGGAGCCGACCAGCGCGATGCCGTCGAGGTCGAGCAGGAAGTGGTACGGCGAGGGGTTGATCCGGCGGAGCGACCGGTAGAGCGCGAGGGCAGAGACGTCCGTCGGTCGCTCCGCCCGTTGCGAGACCACTATCTGGAACGCGTCCCCCTCACGGATGTAGTCCTTCGCGAGACGGACGCTTCGCTCGTAGTTCTCCTTCGCGGGGTGACGGGTGGTCTCGCCGTGCGTCGCAGCTCCCGGCCTCGGCTCGCTCCGCTCCGCCGAGAGCAGCGCGGCGACGGCGTCCCGGTCGCCGTCGAGAACCTCGGCGACACTCGCCGCATGGTCGAAGCGCACGAGGGTGTCGGCGACCACGAAGCGGCTCTCCGGAAGGCCGGCGCCGTCGTCCGGGAGCGGTACGGTCGGCTCGAGCTCCGCGATGTGGTCGTAGGCGAGGTAGCCGACCACCGGGCTCCCGGCGGCGAGCGCACTCTCCGCGGCTGCAAAGTCCACGATCCGCGTCCCGCGCCCGACGAGGCTGTATCGCCCGAGGCGGCCCTTCTCGACGGATTCGAGTAGGAAGGCCGCGCCGCCCTCGGCGGCCAACCGGAGGTAGGCCCCGAGCGGGGTGATGAGGTCTGCGTGGATGTCGCTAGCGATCGTCATGGCAACCAAAAAGACCCTCCGAGGGAAGGTCTTCGAGCGGAACGGGGATGTCGACCCTTCTTCAGCAGGCGTCGCTCCCGCTCCGCTCACGGCGCCAGGCCCACCAGGTGCGGACGGGAGTCATGTCCTCAGAGGGTAGGACACGGGTCCGGGGGCCGTCAACTGCTCTGGCATTAATGCGGGCCGATGGTCTTCGAGCCGCCGCCCATCGAACCGCCTGAACCGTCGGAACCGGCCGAACAGCCGCCGGATCCGAACCGGCACCCGATCCGGGTCGTCGTCACGGACGACCTTGACCGCTCGCGGCTGACCGTGGCCTTCCGACTCCTGCTCTCGATCCCGCTCTGGATCTGGCTCGTCATCTGGTCGATTGGCGTCTTCTTCGTCGCGATCGTCAACTGGTTCCTGACACTCATCAAGGGGCGCTCGCCGGTCAGCCTGCACGACTTCTTCGCCTCGTACATTCGCTTCACGACGCATCTCCACGCGTACTTCTTCTTCGCCGCTGATCCGTATCCGAGCTTCACGGGCAAGCCGGGGTATCCCGTCGACGTCGAGATCGACCCACCCGAGCGGCAGAACCGCTGGAAGACGCTCTTCCGCATCGTGCTCGTCATCCCGGCCGCGATCATCGCGGGAACCCTCGTCGGCTCTCCGGGCGGCGGGGGCAACAGCTCGAGCTACAACGATCAGGGCTCGAGCTCCAGCTCGTGGGAGTCCGGCGCCACCTTCGTGTCGGGTTTCTTCGTGCTCTCGGTCCTCGTCTGGTTTGCGTGCCTGGCGCGCGGGCGCGCGCCGCACGGAATGCGTGATCTCTTTGCTTACGGGCTTCGCTACGCGGCCCAGACCTGGGGCTACTTGTTCCTCCTGACGGACCGTTATCCGAACTCGGACCCCGGGGAGCCGCCCGCCGATATCCCTGAGGAGCCGCGGCCGGTGCGCTTGAATGTCGATGACGACCTGCGCCGCTCGCGCCTGACGGTCTTCTTCCGCCTCCTGCTTTTTCTGGTGCACCTCTTCTGGCTCGTCCTGTGGAGCATCGCCGTCTTCTTCGCGTCGATCGCCAACTGGTTCGCGACGCTGGCGACTGGAAGGTCGCCGAGGCCGCTTCACCGCTTCATCGCCGCCTACGTGCGGTACATCGTCCATGTCTACGCGTACGTTTTTCTGATCGCGAACCCGTTTCCGGGCTTCGTCGGCGCGCCGGGCACCTATCCCATCGAGGTCGAGATCGACGGGCCCGAGCGCCAGCACCGGCTGAAGACGCTGGCGCGCCTGTTCCTCGCAGTTCCCGCGTTCTTGATCAGCGGCACCCTGAACGGGGTGCTCTTCTTCGTCGCGTTCTTCGGGTGGTTCGTCGGGCTCTTCCTCGGGCGCATGCCGCTCGGGTTTCGGAACGTGGGCGCCTGGGCCCTTCGCTATGGCGCCGAGACGAACGCGTATTTCTTTCTCCTGACCGACGTCTATCCGTACAGCGGGCCGTGGGAGTTTTCTCCGCCTCGACCGGCGCCTCCGCCGCCCGAGCTCGAGCCGGAGCCGGAGCCCGCGTTCACATAGCCAGGCGCGTCGGGATCGGCGTCGCGCTCGCGGCGGCAGTCGCCGGGTGGCTCGTCGCGGCTTACTTCCTCTGGCAGAGCGTCATCCCGGACGGCCTCAAGCTGCCGGATGTCCAGGAGACCTCGCTCTTCCCGACCTCGACCCTCTCGCAGGCCGAGAGCTACGAGCGCTTCGTGCGCTGGGACTTCGTCCTGGCGCAAGTCGTCGTCATCGCCGTGGTCGCCGTCTATGCGCGGATCGGCCCGAAGTTCGTGCGTGAGTCCGCCGCCGGCCCGATCGGGACCGGGATGCTCCTCGCCATGCTCGGCCTCGGGCTGGTCTGGCTCCTCCAGCTCCCGTTCGGCCTCGTCGAGCTCTGGTGGCAGCGCCGCCACGACGTCACGCTGGCCTCGTACCAGGAGTGGATCGTCAACGGCTGGTTCGGCCTCGGCGCGGAGTTCCTCTTCATCTGTCTCGCGATCCTCATCGTGGTCGGGATCGCCCAGGTCATCGGCGACTGGTGGTGGCTGCCGGGCGGGGCGGCATTCGTCGCGTTGGCGGCCCTCTTCGCGTTCCTCCTCCCGTACCTGATCCCGGGACAGCAGCCGCTCCGCCGGCCGGCGCTCCAGGCGTCGGCGAACTCCTACGAGCAACAGCTCGGCCTCGAGGAAATCCCGATCAAGGTGCAGGACGTGGGCGGCGAGACGACTGCGCCGAACGCCGAGGCGGTGGGCCTCGGGCCCACCCGGCGCGTGATCCTCTGGAGCACCGTCCTGCGCCGGCCGTTCACGCTCGACGAGCAGCAGGTCGTGGTCGCGCACGAACTCGGCCACCACGCCCGCAAGCACATCTTCAAGGGCGTCGCCTGGTACGCGCTCTTCGCGATCCCTGGCGCGTTCCTCATCTCGCGGATCACCAGAAGGCGCGGGGGGATGCGGAATCCCGAGGCGGTCCCGCTCGGCCTCCTCGCGCTCCTCGTGCTCTCGACCCTTGCGCTGCCGCTGCAGAACGTGATCACGCGCCACATGGAGGCCGAAGCGACTGGGTCGCCCTCACGCTCACGCACGACCCGCAGGACGCCGAAGGCCTCTTCAAGCGGTTCACGTACGCGGCGCACGCCGATCCCAGCCCGCCGACCTGGTCGTACATCCTCCTGGAGACGCACCCGACGGGCTTGCAGCGCATCGAGATGGCCCGCGCCTGGCAGGCGCGCGAGCAGTCCACTCCCTGACAGGTACGCTCTTTTCATGGCCCGTGCAGTCATCGTTTCGGCGGTGAGAACGCCCTTCGGGAAGCTCGGAGGGGCCCTCAAGGACTACGAAGCGCCGCAGCTCGGCGCCGTCGCGATCCGCGCCGCTCTCGACCGCGCGGGCGTCCCCGACGGCGACGTCGAGTACGTCACGATGGGCCAGGTGCTCCAGGGCGGCGCCGGCCAGGCGCCGGCGAGGCAGGCCGCCGTCGGAGCCGGGCTCCCTGTCGAGTGCCCGCGGACACGATCAACAAGGTCTGCGCATCGAGCATCCGCGCGGTCCAGATCGCCGATCAGATGATCCGCTCCGGCGACTGAGCGTCGTCGTCGCCGGAGGCATGGAATCGATGACGAATGCGCCCTACATCCTCAAGAAGGCGCGCTTCGGCTACCGGCTCGGCGACGGGACACTCATCGACCTCATGACGCACGACGGCCTGACGTCGACCTTCGACCAGAAGCACATGGTCGAGCAGGCGTCCTTCGTCTCGCGCGAGCTCGGCATCTCCCGGGAGGATCAGGACCCGCTGGGCGCTGCGCTCGCACGAGCGCGCGGTGCACGCCATGGACAACCACCTCTTCGACGAAGAGCTCGTCGCCGTCGGAGAGGTGACACGGACGAGGGCCCGCGACGCGAGACGTCCTACGAGAAGCTTTCGTCCCTAAAGCCCGCGTTCGACCCCGAGGGCACGACGACGGCGGGGAACGCCCCGGGGTCAACGACGGCGCGGGCGCGCTCGTGATCACGAGCGACGAATACGCGAAGGCGCATCGGCTCGAGGTGCTCGCCACGATCGTCGCCCAGGCCTACGTCGCAGACGAGTTCGCCTACCTCGCGCGCACGCCCCGAAGGCCGGGACGAAGGCGCTCGACAAGGCCGGGAAGACGATCGGCGACGTCGAGCGCGTCGAGCTGAACGAGGCCTTCTCGTCCGTGGTCGTCCATTCCGCCGAGCTGCTCGGCGCCGACCCGGAGCGCGTGAACGTGAACGGGGGCGCGGTCGCCCTCGGCCATCCCATCGTCGCGAGGATTCGGGCGCCGGAAGCGCCGATGGGATGGCCGAGGGCGACCGCGCCCCCGTTCACGTTCACGCGCTCCGGGTCGGCGCCTAGCAGCTCGGCCGAGTGGACGACCACGGACGAGAAGGCCTCGTTCAACTCGACGCGCTCCACGTCGCCGATCGTCTTCCCGGCCTTGTCGAGCGCCTTCGTCCCGGCCTTCGCGGGCGTGCGCGCGAGGTAGGCAAACTCGTCCGCGACATAGGCCTGGGCGACGATCGTGGCGAGCACCTCGAGCCCGTGCGCCTTCGCATACTCGTCGCTCGTGATGACGAGCGCGCCCGCGCCGTCGTTAACCCCTGGGGCGTTCCCCGCTGTCGTCGTACCCTCGGGGTCGAACACCGGCTTGAGGGACGAGAGCTTCTCGTAGGACGTCTCGCGCCGCGGGCCTTCGTCCGCAGTCACGTCTCCCACGGCGACGAGCTCATCGTCGAAGAGATGGTGGTCCATGGCGTGCACCGCGCGCTCGTGCGAGCGGAGCGCCCAGCGGGTCCTGATCCTCACGGGAGATGCCGAGCTCGCGCGAGACGAAGGACGCCTGCTCGACCATGTGCTTCTGGTCGAAGGTCGACGTCAGGCCGTCGTGGGTCATGAGGTCGATGAGTGTCCCGTCGCCGAGCCGGTAGCCGAACCGCGCCTTCTTGAGGATGTAGGGCGCATTCGTCATCGATTCCATGCCGCCGGCGACGATGACGCTGTTGTCGCCGGAACGGATCATCTGATCGGCGATCTGGACCGCGCGGATGCTGGAGGCGCAGACCTTGTTGATCGTGTCCGCAGGCACCTCGACCGGGAGGCCGGCTCCGACGGCTGCCTGCCTGGCCGGCGCCTGGCCGGCGCCGCCCTGGAGCACCTGGCCCATCGTGACGTACTCGACATCGCCGTCGGGAACGCCCACGCGGTCGATCGCGGCGCGGATCGCGATGGCGCCGAGCTCCGGCGCTTGGTAGTCCTTGAGGGCCCCTCCGAGCTTCCCGAAGGGCGTTCTCACCGCCGAAACGATGACTGCACGGGCCATGGAAGGAGCGTACCTGTCAGGGAGTCGCCTGCTCGCGCGCCTGCCAGGCGCGCGCCATCTCGATGCGCTGCAGACCCCGTCGGGTGCGTCTCCAGGAGGATGTAAGACCAGGTCGGCGGGCTGGGATCGGCGTGCGCCGCGTACGTGAACCGCTTGAAGAGGCCTTCGGCGTCCTGGGGGTCGTGTGTGAGCGTGAGGGCGACCCAGTCCGCTTCGGCCTCCATGTGGCGCGTGATCACGTTCTGCAGCGGGAGCGCAAGCGTCGAGAGCACCACGAGCGCCAGTAGGCCGAGCGGGACCGCCTCGGGGTTCCGCATCCCCCCGCGCCTTCTGGTGATCCGCGAGATGAGGAACGCGCCAGGGATCGCGAAGAGCGCGTACCAGGCGACGCCCTTGAAGATGTGCTTCGGGCGTGGTGGCCGAGTTCGTGCGCGACCACGACCTGCTGCTCGTCGAGCGTGAACGGCCGGCGCAGGACGGTGCTCCAGAGGATCACGCGCCGGGTGGGCCCGAGGCCCACCGCCTCGGCGTTCGGCGCAGTTGTCTCGCCGCCCACGTCCTGCACCTTGATCGGGATTTCCTCGAGGCCGAGCTGTTGCTCGTAGGAGTTCGCCGACGCCTGGAGCGCCGGCCGGCGGAGCGGCTGCTGTCCCGGGATCAGGTACGGGAGGAGGAACGCGAAGAGGGCCGCCAACGCGACGAATGCCGCCCCGCCCGGCAGCCACCACCAGTCGCCGATGACCTGGGCGATCCCGACCACGATGAGGATCGCGAGACAGATGAAGAGGAACTCCGCGCCGAGGCCGAACCAGCCGTTGACGATCCACTCCTGGTACGAGGCCAGCGTGACGTCGTGGCGGCGCTGCCACCAGAGCTCGACGAGGCCGAACGGGAGCTGGAGGAGCCAGACCAGCCCGAGGCCGAGCATGGCGAGGAGCATCCCGGTCCCGATCGGGCCGGCGGCGGACTCACGCACGAACTTCGGGCCGATCCGCGCATAGACGGCGACCACGGCGATGACGACGACTTGCGCCAGGACGAAGTCCCAGCGGACGAAGCGCTCGTAGCTCTCGGCCTGCGAGAGGGTCGAGGTCGGGAAGAGCGAGGTCTCCTGGACATCCGGCAGCTTGAGGCCGTCCGGGATGACGCTCTGCCAGAGGAAGTAAGCCGCGACGAGCCACCCGGCGACTGCCGCCGCGAGCGCGACGCCGATCCCGACGCGCCTGGCTATGTGAACGCGGGCTCCGGCTCCGGCTCGAGCTCGGGCGGCGGAGGCGCCGGTCGAGGCGGAGAAAACTCCCACGGCCCGCTGTACGGATAGACGTCGGTCAGGAGAAAGAAATACGCATTCGTCTCGGCGCAATAGCGAAGGGCCCAGGCGCCCACGTTCCGAAACCCGAGCGGCATGCGCCCGAGGAAGAGCCCGACGAACCAGCCGAAGAACGCGACGAAGAAGAGCACCCAGTTCAGGGTCCCGCTGATGAAGAAGGCGGGAACTGCGAGGAACAGGCGCACCAGCGTCTTCAGCCGGTGCTGGCGCTCGGGCCCGTCGATCTCGACCTCGATGGGATAGGTGCCCGGCGCGCCGACGAAGCCCGGGAACGGGTTCGCGATCAGAAAAACGTACGCGTAGACATGGACGATGTACCGCACGTAGGCGGCGATGAAGCGATGAAGCGGCCTCGGCGAGCTTCCAGTCGCGAGCGTCGCGAACCAGTTGGCGATCAACGCGAAGAAGGCGGCGATGCTCCAAAGGACGAGCCAGAAGAGCTGCAGCAGAAAAAGCAGAACGCGGAAGAAGACCGTCAGGCGCGAACGGCGCAGGACGTCATCGACGTTCAACCGAACCGGACGCGGCTCCTCGGGCGAGATCGGCCGCCGGCTCCGCGGGGTTCGCGTTCGGATAACGGTCCGTCAAGAGGAAGAGGTAACCCCACGTCTGGGCCGCGTAGCGAAGCCCGTAGGCGAAGAGATCACGCATGCCGTGCGGCGCGCGCGCGCGGAAGAGGCAGACGAACCAGGCGAGGATGGAAAGCGCGAAGAAGCCCGAGGCGAAGGTGGCGCCGGACTCCCACGAGCTCGAGCTCGAGCTCTGATCGTTGTAGTCGAGCTGTTGCTCCCGCCGCCCGGAGAACCCACGAGGGTCGCCGCGATCATCGCGGCCGGGATGACGAGCACGATGCGGAAGAGCGTCTTCCAGCGGCTCTGCCGCTCGGGCGGGTCGATCTCGACGTCGACGGGATAGCCCGGCTTGCCCGAGAAGCTCGGATAGGGATCAGCGGCGAGGAAGAAGTAGGCATGAAGATGCGTCGTGAAGCGAATGTAGGAGGCGAAGAAGTCGTGCAGGCTGAGCGGCGAGCGCCCTTTGATGAGCGTCAGGAACCAGTTGACGATCGCGACGAAGAAGACGGTAATCGACCAGATGACGAGCCAGATCCAAAGCGGGATCGAAAGCATGAGTCGGAAGGCCACGGTCAGCCGCGAGCGGTCAAGGTCGTCCGTGACGACGACCCAGATCGGGTGCCGGTTCGGATCCGGCGGCTCTTCGGCCGGCTCCGAGTGAAAGCGGCTCGATGGGCGGCGGCTCGAAGACCATCGGCCCGCATTAACGCCAGAGCAGTTGACGGCCCCGGACCCGTGTCCTACCCTCTGAGGACATGACTCCCGTCCGCACCTGGTGGGCCTGGCGCCGCGAGCGGGGCGGGAGCGACGCCTGAGAAGAAGGAGTCGAACATCCCCGATCCGCTCGAAGACCTTCCCTCGGAGGGTCTTTTTGGTTGCCATGACGATCGCTAGCGACATCCACACAGACCTCATCACCCCGCTCGGGGCCTACCTCCGGCTGGCCGCCGAGGGCGGCGCGGCCTTCCTGCTCGAATCCGTCGAGAAGGGCCGCCTCGGGCGGTACAGCCTCGTCGGGCGCGGGACGCGGATCGTGGACTTTGCCGCGCGGAGGGTGCGGTCGCCGCCGGGAGCCCGGTGGTCGGCTACCTCGGCCTACGACCACATCGCGGAGCTCGAGCCGACCGTCCCGCTCCCCCAGGACGGCAACGGCTTCCGGAGAGCCGCTTCGTCGTCGCAGAGACCCTCGTGCGCTTCGACCATGCGGCGACCGCCGAGGTGCTCCCCGGAGACCGGGACGCCGTCGCCGCTCTGCTCTCGGCGGAGCGCAGCGAGCCGAAGCCGGGAGCTGCGACGCACGGCGAGAGCAGCCCTTCACCCCGCAAAGCGACGCCTACGAGCAGCGTCCGCCGCGCGAAGGAATACATTCGCGACGGCGACGCGTTCCAGATCGTCGTCGCCCAACGGGCGGAGCGGCCACGGACGTCACTGCCCTCGCCCTCTACCGGTCGCTCCGCCGCATGAACCCTCGCCGTACCTCTTCCTCCTCGAGCTCGACGGCATCGCGCTCGTCGGCTCCTCCCCGAGACCCTGGTGAAGCTGGGGGACGCGGGCGAGCCTGAACCCGATCGCCGGGACCACGCAGCCCGGCGAGGGGACGCCGAGGGGCTCCTCGCCTCCGAGAAGGACCGCGCGGAGCACATCATGCTGGTCGACCTCGGCCGCAACGACCTCTCGCGCGTGTGCAAGCCGGGCACCGTCCGCGTCGGCGGTTCCTCGAGCCCGAGCGCTACTCGCACGTGACGCACCTCGTGTCCGAGGTCGCGGGCGAGCTCCTCGCCGGGCCGACCGCCGTTCGACCTCTTGCGCGCGTGCTTCCCGGCGGGAACGGTGTCCGGCGCGCCGAAGGTGCGTGCGATGCAGATCATCTCCGAGCTCGAGGGGTATCGCCGCGGCCCGTACGCGGGCGCGGTCGGCTACGCGCTCCCGAAAGGCGACCTGGACACGTGCATCGCGATCCGCACGGTCGTGATCGAGGGAGGGCTCGCGCGCATGCAGGCCGGCGCTGGGATCGTCGCGGATTCGGACCCGGCGGCTGAGCACCAGGAGTGCCTGAACAAGCTCGCGGCGCTCGAGGCCGCGCTCGAGCAAGCGGAGGGCGCCGCGCATGATCCTCCTGATGGACAACTACGACTCGTTCACCTACAACCTCTCGCACCTCCTCCAGGAGCTCGGCGCAGAGGTGACCGTGCTCCGCAACGACAAGGTGGACGCCGACGAGGCGGAGGCGATCGCCGGCCACCTGGTCATCTCCCCCGGGCCCGGCCGGCCCAAGGACTCCGGCGCGAGCCTGGAGATCGTGAAGGCTCGGGCGACGGGCCGACTCTCGGCGTGTGCCTCGGGCACCAGGCGATCGTGGAGGCCTTCGGCGGCGAGGTCGGCCAGGCGCAGCGCCTCATGCACGGCAAGGCGAGCCGGTCGCCACGACGGCCAGGGCCTCTTCGCGGGCTCCCCACCCGCTCGAGGCGGCCGCTACCACTCGCTCGCCGCGACGCGCGTGCCCGAGTCACTCGAGGTCTCGGCGACCACCGAGGACGGCGAGGTGATGGCAGTGCGCCACAAGGAGCTGCCCGTGGACGGAATCCAGTTCCACCCCGAGTCGGTGCTGACGCCCGACGGGCACGCGACTCGGCGAGGAACTTCCTGGAGGGCGAGCGATGACGATCCAGGAAGCGCTCGCACGGCTGCTCGACGGCCAGGACCTCTGCCGGGACGAGGCCCGCGAAGTGATGGGGAGATCATGGGCGGCGAGGCGACCCCGGCGCAGATCGGCGGGCTCCTCGTCGCCTTGCGGGTCAAGGGTGAGACCGCCGACGAGATCGCCGGGTGTGCCGAGGCGATGCGCGAGCACGTGCTCTCCGTCAGCCCGAAGCGCGACGACCTCGTCGACACGGCGGGGACGGGCGGCGACGGCACCGGCACCTTCAACATCTCGACCGCGGCGGCGCTCGTAGCGGCGGCCGCAGGAGCCGGTGTTGCGAAGCACGGCAACCGCGCGGTGTCGTCGTCGTCGGGCTCGGCCGACGTCCTCGAGGCGCTCGGCTTCGACCTCGAGCAGCCGGCCGAGCGGATCGAGCGCTCGATCGACGAGCTCGGGTTCGGCTTCCTCTTCGCCCCCTCCCACCACCCCGCGATGCGCCACGCCGCGCCGGTGCGACGCGAGCTCGCGGCCCGCACGGTGTTCAACGTGCTCGGCCCGCTCACGAACCCGGCGGGCGCGCGGGCGCAGGTGGTCGGCGTGTACGCGCCGGAGCTCGTGCCCACGATCGCCGAGGTGCTCGCCCAGCTCGGCTCCCGCCGCGCATTCGTCGTCCACGGAGCGGGCGGCGTCGACGAGCTCTCCCCGATCGGACCGAATCTCGTCTACGAGGTCGCCGACGGGAAGGTGCGGCAGCGCGAGATCGACCCGCTCGACTTCGGAGTCCCCCGCTGCAAGCCGAGCGAGCTCGCCGGCGGCTCCCCGGAGGAGAACGCTGCGACGATCCGCGAGATCTTCGCCGGCGCGAAGGGCGCGAAGCGCGAGGCCGTCCTCCTCAACGCGGGCGGCGCGGTCGCGGCCGGCGGCCACGCCGAGGACCTTGCCGAGGGATACGAGATCGCGCAGAAGGCGCTCGACTCGGGAGCGGCGGCAGAGCGGCTCGAACAGCTCGTCGCCTTCTCGCAGGAGAAGGAGCCGGTCGTCTGATGGGCCGCTTCCGCGACGCCCTCTCGCAGCCCGGCCTGGGAGCCATCGCCGAGGTGAAGCGCGGCTCGCCGTCGGCCGGGGATCTCCGGCCCGATGCCGATCCCGCCGAGCTCGCGGCCGCCTTCGAAGGCGCGGGTGCCTCAGCCGTCTCTGTCCTCGTGGACCAGCGTTTCGCGGGCACCTGGGACGACTTGCGCGCCGCACGCGCAGTGGCCTCCCTGCCGCTCCTCGCCAAGGGTTTCTTCTCGACGCGGGGCCACCTCGAGACGGCGAAGGCGACCGGCGCCGACGCGGTTCTCCTCCTGCTCCGAGACCTCGACGATGCGCATGTGCGCGAGCTGATGGGCGTCGCCGGCGAGCTCGGCCTGGACACCCTCGTGGAGGCGCACGACGCCGAGGAGCTCGCGCGCGCGACGGCGCTCGACGCACCTGTGATCGGCTTGAACGCGCGCGACCTCGGCACATTCGAGATCGACCGCGGCAAGCAGCTCGGGCTCGTCGCCGCCGCTCCTCACGACCGGATCGTCGTCGCCGAGAGCGGCATCCTCAACCGCGCCCACGGAGCCGCCGCCGAGCTCGCCGGTGCCGACGCCGTGCTGGTCGGCTCGGCACTCATGCGCGCACCGGACCCGGCCACGACGCTGGCCGACCTGCTGCGGCGGCCGTATGTGAAGGTCTGCGGCCTGACACGCGAGGAGGACGTCGCCGTCGCCGCTGAGGCGGGCGCCGACTTCGCGGGCTTCGTCCTCGCGGAGAGCCCCCGCCGCGCCGCCGCGCCGCTTCCCGTGCCGGAGACGATGCTCTCCGTCGGCGTCTTCGTCGGCGAGACCAAGGAGACCGGCACCGACCTCGCCCAGCTCTACGCGCACGAGAACGGCCACCGCGCGCGCGACGGCGTCCTCCTCCGCGGGGACGAGGTCGTGGCGCACGTGAAGGACCTTCCGTGGCTCGAGGATGACGACAGCCATTGGGAGCAGGCGGCGCGCACCGAGGGCCGCGTCCTGCTCGCCGGCGGGCTCGGCCCGGAGAACGTGCGCGCCGCGATCGAGGCGGTCGATCCGTGGTGCGTCGACGCGAGCCGCAGCCTCGAGGCCTCCCCCGGGATCAAGGATCACGACCGCGTGCGCGCCTTCGTGGAGGCCGCCAGGTGACCTCTGTGGACACCGGCTACTTCGGCCCGTACGGCGGCCGCTACGTCCCCGAAACGCTCGGTCCCGGCGCTCGACGAGCTCGAGCGCGGCTGGCGGGAGATCAAGGACGATCCCGGCTTCGCCCTCGAGCTCGAAGGGCTGCAGCGCGACTACGTCGGCCGCCCGACACCGCTCTACCGCACCGAGCGGCTCGCCGAGGGGAAGTCCGTCTACCTCAAGCGCGAGGACCTCTGCCACACCGGCGCGCACAAGATCAACAACGCGCTCGGCCAGGCGCTCATCGCTCGCCGGCTCGGCAAGCAGCGCATCGTCGCCGAGACCGGCGCGGGCCAGCACGGCGTGGCGGCCGCCACCGTCTGCGCGCGCTTCGGGCTCGACTGTGTCGTCTACATGGGCTCCGAGGACATGGCGCGCCAGGCGCCCAACGTCGAACGCATGCGCCTCCTCGGAGCGGAGGTGAGCCCGGTCGAGTTCGGTACGCGCACGCTCAAGGAGGCGACGAGCGAGGCGATCCGCGACTGGATCACGAACGTCGAGACGACCCACTACATGATCGGCTCCTGCGTTGGCCCGCACCCGTACCCGGAGCTCGTCGGCGAGCTCCAGGCCGTGATCGGGCGCGAGGCACGCGAGCAGATCCTCGCCGCCGAGGACAGGCTCCCGGACGCAGTCGTCGCCTGCGTCGGCGGAGGCTCGAACGCCATCGGCCTCTTCGCCGGCTTCGTCGACGACGTCGACGTGCGCCTGATCGGAGTCGAGGCGGCCGGAGCCGCGAGCCTCGGTACCGGACGGGCCGGTGTCCTCCACGGCGCCCGCTCCTCCCTCCTCGCCGACGAGGACGGCCAGATCATCGACGCCCATTCGATCTCGGCCGGGCTCGACTACCCGGGAGTCGGCCCCGAGCACGCCTTCCTGCGCGACTCCGGCCGCGCCGAGTACGTGCCGGCGACCGACGAGGAGGCGCTCGACGCATTCCACCTCCTCGCCGAGCGGGAGGGGATCATCCCCGCGCTCGAGCCTGCACACGCACTCGCTCGCGCCCTCGAGCTCGACGCTGAGCTGGTCCTCGTCGGCCTGTCCGGCCGCGGCGACAAGGACCTCGCCACCGTGCTCTCGCGATGAAGCGGGTCTCGATCTACCTCATGGCGGGGAAGACGACGCCCGAGCTCGCCGCCGCCGCAGTGGCCGGAGGCGCCGACCTCCTCGAGATCGGCTTTCCCTTCTCCGATCCCCTGGCGGACGGCCCCGTGATCAGGCTCGCAGGCGAGCGCGCGCTCGCAGAAGGGATGCGCACGCAAGCCTGCCTCGAATGCCTGGCGGAGACGAGGGCGAGGGTCGACGTGCCGCTGATCCCAATGACCTATGCCTCCATCCTCGAGGCCTACGGATACGAGCGCTTCCGGGACGACGCCGTGGCGGCCGGCGCGACGAGCTTCATCGTCGCAGACCTGCCGCTCGAGGCAGCGCCCGACCTTCCGCGCGTCCAGCTCGTCGCGCCCACCACACCCGACGAGCGGATCCGCCTCGCCGCGGACCCGGACCGACGGCTGGCTCTACCTCGTCACGCTCACCGGGACGACCGGGGCGCGCGACTCGTGTCGGACCAGCTCGGCGGCCTCGTCGGGCGGTCGCGGTCGGCCACCGGGGTCCCACTTCTCGCCGGCTTCGGGATCTCGACGCCCGAGCAGGCGGCCGCCGCGGCAGAGCTCGCCGATGGGATTGTCGTCGGCAGCCGTGCCGTCGAGGTAGCCGAGTCGGAGGGCCCCTCAGGGCTCGAGCGCTATGTCAGGGCGCTGCGGGCAGCCGTGGACGACCTGGCTCCGAGCCGCGCCGACTAGAGAACTGCCCCGTCGGCTGGGCCGCGCACGACCGCCTCGGACGCTCGTCCGGCCTTCTCGACCACGAGGTACTCCGGCGTGCGCTCGATAACGCGCTCGATGTCGGCCAGCTCGTGGCCTTCGCGGACGACGAACCGGCTGGAGTCGAGCCGGAGCCGCTCGTAGTCGCGGACGGTGATGACCACGGTGCTGATGCACGACTCGTCCCCACACTCGCAGAGGATCTCGAGCCCCTCCCCGTCGTTCGCTCCGATCTCGAAGATCCGCTCGTTGACCGCACGGAAAAGCAGCTCGCTCCTCACCGCCGCGTCGAAGTCAGGCACGATCAGCCCTCGGCGTCCAGGTAGGAGGCGGCGAGCGCGCGCGTGCACTCCTCCGTGCAGCGGCGCGTGGAGCTTGCCGCGAGGGCGCCGCCGGTCGTGCGGCCGAGCGGTCCAGCAGGATGGCGTTCGATTCGATCACCCGTACGCAGAGGCTCAGCGCCCTCCTGCTGTCCGGATCGCCGCTCGCCCGCAGTCCGCAGCGTACGCAGCGACGCCGCTGATCGAGGCGAGCGACTCCGCTCCTCCCCGTCGCCCCGGGTAGCGCTGCCGCGCACGCCTCGGCGCATTCCTCGGCAGCAACGCACGCGGCTTCGAGCCGCTCCGACGCGGCTCGGGGCACGTCCCAGGAAAGGGGAATGGTTGAGGGCGGCCCCGGCACTCCCGTCAGGCTCCAGACTGCCAGCTGAGGTCGAGATGTCGGTCTCTCGCGGCCACCGCCACGTCGCGGAGCCTGCGCCCTCTCCGTCTCTCCGCGCGCGCCTCGGCGACCACACGGGCCCGCCGCGCCTGAAGCTCGCGCGCGGCCGCCACGACGGAGCGTCCGTCCTCCTGCATCAGCCTCTCGTCGTCGCCCATGACTTCCATAGGAAGTACCCGAAATTACACGGTTATTCGCGCGCTGACAAGGAATACAATGGAGACATCGACCCGTTCCCGCATCCAAGCAGGGGTCGAGCCAGCGAGAGCCTGTTGAAGAAGCCCACTGCGCTCGGGCGCCGGGCTGGCCTCAGCGAGGAAGTGCCGAGCTGAGCGGCGAAACCGCAGCCGCCGACGTACGGGCCGGGGTCGTCGGAATCGCCGCCTCAGCCGGTGGACTGGCGGCGCTGACGGCCGTGCTGGGGTCGATTCCTCACGACTTCCCGCTGCCGATCCTGATCGTGGAGCATCAGCTGCCGGGCAGCAAGAGCCTCCTCCCCTCGATACTCGACCGCTCGACCGCTCTGACCGTGAAGCAGGCCGAGGATGGGGAGACGGCTCGACCGGGGACGGTCTACGTCGCTCCCACCGACACGCACCTGGTCATCGGCGCCGGCCGGCGCCTCGAGCTCCTCGATTCGGCTCCCGAGCGCTTTCAGCGCCCGTCCGCGAACGTCCTCTTCCAATCGCTCGCCGAGCACGTCGACGGCGCGGCGGTCGTGATCGTGCTTTCGGGCATGGGTCGCGACGGTGCAGAGGGCGCGGTGGCGGTGAAAGAGGCGGGCGGAAGAGTGATGGCTGGAAGACGAAGCGTCGGCGCAGTTTTTCGGGATGCCCGGAGCGGCCATCGAGACCGGCGCAGTCGACCAGGTCCTCCCGGCCGCCGAGATCGGCGCCGCCCTCAGCCTCATGGTCGCCCCGGGCGCCGCGGCATGAGCACGGAGCTCGATCCCGGGTTCGAAGAGCTCCTCGACTTCGTCCACGAGGCGAGGGGGTTCGACTATTCGCAGTACAAGCGGCCGAGCCTCATGCGGCGTTTCGAGAAGCGCATGCAGACGGCGGGCGTGGACACCTACGAGGACTACCGCAGCTACCTGGAAGCCGAGCCGCGGGAGTTCGCCGAGCTCCTGGACCAATTCTGATCAACGTCACAGGGTTCTTCCGCGACCCTGCGCTGGGAGTACCTCGCCAAGGAGATCGTCCCGAAGATCGTCGAGCAAAAGCCCGACGGCGAGAGGATTCGCGCGTGGTCGGCCGGATGCGCGACGGGAGAAGAGGCGTACACGATTGCCATGCTCTTCGCCGAGGCGCTCGGGGCCGAGGCCTACGCGAAGCGGGTCAAGATCTATGCCACCGACCTTGACGACGACGCGCTTGCCAAGGCCAGGCACGCGAGATACGACGCGAAGGCGATCGAGGGGTCCCGGAGAATCTCCGGGCCGAGTACTTCGAAGACGGCAACAGCGGGTCGACCGTGCGCGGCGACATTCGCCGCTCGGTCGTCTTCGGCCGCAACGACCTCTTCGAGCGACCCCCCGATCTCGAAGGTCGACCTGCTCGTCTCGCGCAACACCCTCATGTACTTCGGCGCGAAGGCACAGCACACGGTGCTCGCGAATTTTCCTTCGCGCTCGGGCCCGGCGGCTTCCTCTTCCTCGGCAAGGCCGAGGCGCTCCACAGCCGAACGAGCCTCTTTCTACCCATAGACCTGAAGCACCGGGTCTTCACGAGAAATCCCGGCATCGCGCCGGAGTACCGCGGGACAGGGCCGTCTCCGGTGGCTGCGCTTCCCGAAGAAAACCGCAGGCTGCGCGAGTCGAGCTTCGAAAGCGGCCCTTCGGCACAACTCGTGATCGACACGGAAGGGGCCTCGCGCTCGCCAACACGGAGGCGCGCGCTCTCTTCAACCTTTCGTCGACGGACGTCGGCCGCCCGCTGCAGGATCTCGAGGTCTCGTATCGGCCGCTCGAGCTCCGGTCCCGGATCGACCAGACGATCAGCCCGCCCGGCCTCTCTTCGAGCCGACGTCCAGTTCGGGATCGACGGAACGGAACATCAGCTCGACGCCCAGTTCACGCCCCTGCAGTCGACGGGCGGCGAGCTGTTCGGGGTGAGCATCGTGTTCGACGACGTCACGCGCGCCCGAGGGCTCCGCAACGAGCTCGAGGGTGCGAAGCGGGAGCTCGAGACCGCATACGAGGAGCTGCAGTCGACCGACGAAGAGCTCGAGACGACGAACGAGGAGCTGCAGTCCACGAACGAGGAGCTCGAGACGACGAACGAAGAGCTGCAGTCCACCAACGAGGAGCTCGAGACGATGAACGAGGAGCTCCAGTCCACGAACGAGGAGCTGCAGACGATGAACGACGAGCTCCGCGACCGAACGGACGAGGCGGTCGGCGCGAACGCCTTTCTCTCGTCCGTCCTCACGAGCATCCCCAGGCCGTGGTCGTCCTCGACCCCGATCTCGTCGTGACGGCATGGAGCAGCGCCGCCGCGGACATCTGGGGCGTTTCCGCTCAGGAGGCGGAGGGCCAGTTCTTCCTCAACCTCGACATCGGGCTGCCGGTCGGCGAGCTTCGTGAGCCCGCGCGAGCGGCGCTCGGCGGGCAGGAGATCGAGTCACTCCCCGTCCCTGCGCACGACCGTCGCGGAAAGCTCGTCATCGCCTCGATCTCGTTCGTCCCGCTCCTCGGGGCCGGAGGTGACCCGCGCGGCGCGATCCTGACGATGAAGGTCGAGCCTATGGAAGTGTCCGCCTGAGCGCTCACCCTCGCCCCGGGCGCGGGAGCTCGGCATCGCCATCGGCACCCTGCCGACTGGCGACGGAACGCGATCACCGATGTCCCCGGGGTCCGGGTCGGGCACACCACATTGATCGAGGGTGATGACGTCCGCACGGGCGTGACAGTGGTCCAGCCGCACGAGGCCAGCCCTTGGTACGAGCCGGTCTTCGCCGGCGCGCACCGCCTGAACGGGAACGGCGAGCTGACCGGGCTGGAGTGGATCCGCGAGTCCGGGATGCTGTGCTCGCCGATCGCCCTCACGAACACGCACTCGGTCGGCGTCGTCCGCG
>CAVYAJ010000016.1:0-70908 GCA_963766155.1 uncultured Actinomycetes bacterium
TACAATGCCTCGCGCGCGGGGGCGTAGTTCAGCTGGTTAGAACGCCGGCCTGTCACGCCGGAGGTCGCGGGTTCGAGTCCCGTCGCTCCCGTCTCGTCACTGCATGCCGATGGTGTTGCAGGCGTCGGCATGCTCCCAATTAGCGCGCTCGACCTCCTTTGTTCGAGCCTCTTCGTTTGAATCGTGGTCCCGCCCCGGAAGGGATCCATGGGTTGTCGCTGTGCAGGAACACGATGCGCTTACCTCGCACGAGCTGATCGCCTGAACACGATCGGTGCGCGAGGCCGCGGCTGGGCCGAGTCGGGCGAGCCCGGTAGTCGTTACTCCGCCGGCGTTGCGACGTGCTGCTCGGGAGACCCGTCGCCGAGATCGCAGCCCGCCGGGCGAGACGGCGAGCAGCGCGGTGAGCCGGCCGACTGTCTCCTCAGACAGCGATCCGCGAAGGATTGTTCCCGATCGCGCACAATCTGCGGACCCGAAGATGACCGCCGACGGCACCGACGAACCGCAGACGACCGCCAAACGCAGGAGGTTCACGTGGCGGCACGCGCTCGGCGTGGGAGTGGCAATCGCGGTCGTCGTCGCGACGTTCGTGTTCATCCTCCCGAAGATCGCCGACTACCGCGACGTCTGGGGAGTGGTCAAGGGGCTCTCGTGGAAGGACATTCGCGCTCCTCGCCGGAGCGACGATCCTCAACCTCGTGACGTTCGCGCCGCCGTGGATGGCGGCACTGCCGGGCCTCGGCTTCCGCCAGGCGTTCGTCGTCACCCAGGCCTCGACCGCCTCGACCTACGTCGCTCCCGGCGGTGTCGCGGTCGGGATGGCGCTCTCGTTCGCGATGCTGCGCGCCTGGGGATTCGTCAGCGCGGCCGTCGGGCTCGCCGTCGCGCTGACGGGCGTATGGAACCAGCTCTCCATGCTGGCCTTCCCGACCCTCGCGCTCGTCCTGCTCACGTTCACCGGGGACGCCCACACGGCGCTCGACACGGTCGCCTTCCTCGGTCTGGCGATCTTCATCGTCGTGATCGCGGCATTCGCCGCCGCGCTCAGCACCCGAGGCTCGCCAGACGCATCGGCGACCTCGCGGCGCGAATGGTGTCGTGGGCCAAGCGTCTGATCCGCAAGAAGCCAGTCGCGTGGGACGGGGATTCGTTCGTCCGCTTCCGGAGCCGAGCGAACGCGCTCCTCAAGCGCCGGTGGCACGTGCTCACGCTCGCCACCCTCGCGGGCCACTTCACGGTCTTCCTCGTGCTGCTCACCTCGCTTCGCGTGCTCGACGTCTCCGGAAGCGAGGTGAGCGCGGTGGAGGCCTTCGCCGCCTGGTCGCTCGTCCGCCTGCTCGGCTCGATCCCGATCACGCCGGGCGGGCTCGGCGTCGTGGAGCTCGGCCTCACCACCGCCCTCGTGGGCTTCGGCGGCGGCCAGGTGGAGGTCGTCGCCGCCGTTCTCGTCTACCGCTTCCTGACGATCGTGCCCACGCTCGTGATCGGGCTTCTCGCGGGCGTGACGTGGAAGCGCTACCGGCCGGCGGACCTGACTCCCAAGTCACCGAGACGGCGCCGCCACCCGGCGCCACCTCGATGTAGAGCCGGCTCCCCGGGGTAGAAGCGCCGGGCCCTCCGATGGAGAGCCCGGCGCGCGCTGATCGAGGATCAGTCTCCGTTCGCCTTGGAACGGGTGCTGACGTAGATGTCGCCGATGCCCTCGGGACCCGGCGCGCGCCCGAAGAGGAGCTGGCGGGCGTTCTTGGACAGCGAGGGGCGAGTCTCGGCGGCCGCGGTGTTGACCGCGGCGCCGAGGTTGACGGGCGCCGACCACGGCGCGTCGAAGCTCGTCGCGCGTCGAAGACCCAGATGTCCTGGGCGCCGAGCCCGCCGGCGCGGTTCGACGAGAAGACGACCTCGAGCCCGTCCTTGCGGACGTTCGGCTGGATGTCGTTCGCCGCCGCGTCGTTGAGCTCGGCGACCGGCGACGAGCCCCGAAGTTCCAGCCGTCGAGCCGCGGCTCACGTAGATGTCGCCCGGAACCGCCGCGCGAGCTGCGACGAGAAGAACAGATAGCCGTCGTCGTCGTTCTCGACGTACGACGGGCCCTGCTCGTCGAGCGCGGTGTTCGGCCCGTCGGGGGCGCAGCCCAGGTTGCGTGGCTCCGACCAGCCGTGGTGCGGGTTGTAGCGCGTGAAGTAGATGTCTCCCAGCCCGCAGCTCCCCGGAAGCGCCTCGCCTGCTCACGAAGAAGAGCCCGCCGCCCTGAACCGGCGTCGGGCAGAAGTCGTCCGCGGCCGAGTTGATCGGCTGCACCGAGGTTCTCGGGCGCGCCCCACGGCTCGTCCGTGCTCTCCCGGTGGGCGACCCAGATGTCGAGGCAGGCCGCTGCCCTCCGGGCGGTTCGAGGCCATGTAGAGGCTGAGCCCGTCCGGGGACTGGATCGGGCAGCCGTCCATGGAACGGCGTGTTCAGCTCCGAGCTGTTGCCCGCGATCTCGTCGATCTTCTGGGCATTGCCCCAGGCCGAGAAGTTCGTCGCCTGCGCGGCCGCTGCGAGCGCCAAAACGCTCACGAGAGCGGCGAGCAGCGCGACCCTGGTCGTGACGCTCATATTCGCTCCTTTCGCAATACGTTGAACTTCACGAAGCGGAGCGTCACAGTGAGGCGTGTGACGAGGCGTTTGACCCCCAGAATCTTCCAATGAGCCTCAGCATCCAGCTACTCGGCCCGCCCCAAATGGAGCGCGACGGCGCACGGGTTGAGGCTCCGCGCGGCCACAAAGCGTGGGGCCTCCTCGCCTATCTCCTGCGCGCCCGTCAACCCCCTTCGCGCGAGCGCCTGGCCAGCCTTCTCTTCCCGGAGGCCGACGATCCGCTCGGGACGCTGCGGTGGACGCTGTCGGCCCTGCGAAGCCGACTCGGCGACGACGCGGAGATCGGCGGTGACCCGCTCACGCTGAAGCTGCGGCCGGCCACGTTCGTGGACGTCGACGTCCTCGAACGCGGCTCTTGGATGGAGGCCGTTGCGCTCGCGGGGCTCGGACACGAACTCCTCGATGGGCTCGCGTTCCGCTCCAGCCCGGGCTTCGAGCTCTGGCTCGAGAGCGAACGTCGTCACGTCGCGGGAATGACCGGCGCCGTTCTCCACCAGGCCGCCCTCGCGCTGCTCGGCCGGGGGGAGACCGAGGCAGCCGCAGCGCGCGCATCGGATCTGATCGCTCTCAACCCGTACGACGAAAATGCGCACGTCCTCTACGTCCGCTGTCTGCGCGCGACCGGCGACAAGGAAGCTGCCGAGCGCCACGTCGCGTCGTCGATCGAGTTCTTCCAGCGCGAGCTCGGAATCGATCCCAGGCCGGCGCTCGAAGCAGCGATCGCCGAGCCGGACGCGTCCTCGAAGCATCGAGTCTCGGGCCGGGCCGCGGTTCTGGCCATCCTCGAAGCCGGCGAGGCGGCGCTTGGAGCCGGAGCCGTCGAGACGGGCGTCCAGCGGATGCGCGAGGCAGGTGCGGCCGCCCGGGCGGTCGGAGAGCGTGAGTTGCTCGCGGAAGCGCTCGTGGGTCTGGGCGGAGCACTGGTGCACTCGGCGCGCGGCCGGGACGAGGAAGGCGCGGCCGCGCTCCACGAAGGTACGACGCTCGCCGAAGAGGTCGGCCGCGAGGACATCGCGGCCACGGGCTGGCGCGAGATCAGCTGGGTCCAGTTCCTCCGCGCGGAGTACGAGCGCGCCGAGGATTCGCTGCAGCGAACGACCAGAGCTTGCCGCCGGCCGTGACGAGGAGCTTGCCTGGGTCGACGTCGTCCGCGGCGCCTCGCGACACGACCTCGGCGACTACGAAGCTGCGGGCGAGTCGCTCAAGTCAGGCGTCGAGCGCGCCACGCGGCTCGACACCGGCCAGCCGCTGGGACAGGCGCTGACCCTGCTCGGCCGCTACCACCTCATGCGTGGGGAGATCGAGGATGCCGTGCACGTCCTCGACCGCGCTCTCGCCGACGCGGAGGCGCGCGGCATGACTGCCTTCATCCCCTGGCCCGAGTCGTTTCGCGGCGAGATCGACCTCGCTCTGGGCGACCTCGACACGGCCGAGGCGCGCTTCGAGCACGCCTATGCCCTGGGATGCCAGGTGGGCGACGCGTGCTGGGAGAGCATCGGCATTCGCGGGCTCGGGCTCGTCGCGGCTGCACGCGGAGACGGCACCCGCGCGCTCGACCTGCTCGGTGGACGCGCCGAAACTGTGCCGCCGCCTGCCCGACACCTACCTCTGGATCGAGGTGTACGGCCTCGACGCCCTCTGCGCGGTCGCGGTCGACAACGGCGCCGAGGGCGCCGCCGGGTGGATCAACGAGCTGGAGCGGATCTCCGCGCGGCGGGGAATTCGAGAGCTCCTGCTCCACGCCACGGTGTACCGCGCCCGGCTTGGCGAGCCCGGCGCGCTCGAAGCCGCCCGGTCGATGGCGACACAGATCGACAACCCTGCGCTCGACCGCCTCCTCGGCTTCGAGCCCGTGCCGGCCGGCTAGCTCAGGTCCTCCTGGATCATCTTCGGCGAGGCGTGGATGCACACGATGTCGAGCCGCTCCTTGCCCACGTTCTTGAACATGTGCGGCGTGTTCGGGCCGACCACGGCGATGTCGCCGGGGCCGGCCTCGAACTCGTCTCCGTCCGGCGGTGATGAGCGCCTTGCCGCTCCGCACGATCCAGGTCTCGGAGTAGGGATGGCGGTGCAGGTCGGGGCCCTCGCCGGGCTGGTTGTAGACGAGGAAGAAGGACACGCCCGAGCCGTACTCCTCTCCCTCGAAGGTAAGCGTCCCACGAGGGCTCCGTGCGATCTCTCCGTCGGGGATGACGCGGTACACGGCTAGTCGCTGAGCTGGGCCAGCCGCATCTGATTCCCGGACGGGTCGCGGAAACCCGCGTCGCGCCCGTACGGCTGGTCGGTCGGCTCCTGCGAGAACTCGACGCCACGGTCCTTGAGCTCGCTGTACGTCCCGTCGATGTCGTCGGTGGCGAAGAAGAGACCGCCGGCCGCGCCCTTCGCAACCAGGTCCTTGAGCTTCGAGGAGGTCTCCTCGTCGAACACAGGTGGGCCGGGCACGGCCATGAGCACGATCGCCACGTCCTTCTGCCCGGGCACACCCACCGTGAGCCACCGGAAGTTGCCCATCTCCGGCAGGGTCGTGTCGTTGCGAAGCTCGAGGCCGAGCTTCTCGGTGTAGAAGGCGAGCGCCTCGTCCTGGTCCTGGACCCAGACGTTCACGGTCGTAAGGCTCTTGAGCATCGTCACTACCTCCATGTGGTTCGTTGGATCGACTGCGGCCAAGCTATCCAGCGACTACGAGGCTGTCTTCTCCAAAACTGCTGCGTGGGCCGCGTCCACGCGAGGAGCACGCAGGTCGGCACCTGCGCCCGGCTGGATGCGGGCGGGAAGGCCGCGCGGTAAGCCGTCGGAGAGACACCGAAGTCGCGCCCGAAGCTCGTCGTGAAGGAGCCGACGCTCCTGAGCCCGACCGTGAAGCAGATGTCTGCGACGGAGCGGTCCGTGTTCCTGAGGAGCTCGGCGGCACGCTCGAGCCGGCGGTTGAGGAGGTACTGGTGCGGCGTCTGGCCGAACGCGCGGCGAAACTCCCGGCTGAAGTGCGCCGGCGAAAGTCGGGCCGCTCGGGCCAGGGCAGGCACGTCGAGGGGCTCGCGGTAGCGGGCGTCCATCAGGTCCTTCGCGCGGAGTAGGTGGCGCGCCGGCGGGGCCGCCGTGATCGTCACTTCGGGCGGTATACGAGGACGAGGACGCCTTCGGCGCCCACCGGCCGCGACTCGACGAGCTCGAGCGCCTTCGTCCCGCTCGTGTCCCCGAAGAGCTGCTTGCCCATGCCGAGGACGACCGGGAAGACCATCAGCCGAAACTCGTCCACGAGGCCTCGCTCGACGAGCTCGTCGACGAGGCGACGGCTCCCGTTGACGAGGATGACCCCGTCCTCGTCGTCCTTCAGCTTCGCAAGGTCGTCCGTGCCGACCACGGTCGAGTTCGACCACTCGGGATCGGAGAGCGTCGAGGAGACGACGTACTTCGGCATCGTGTTGAACTTGTCGGCGAAGTCGCCCTCGCGGCTCGGCCACGCCGCCGCGAAGCCCTCGTAGGTCTTCCGGCCGAGGAGGAGCGCCGAGCTCTCCATCACCTCGTCCAGCTTGAACTTGTCTCCGTCCTCGCCGCGGTTGAACTGGAACGCCCACCCTCCGCGCTCCATGCCCTCGGATCCGCCAGGGTCTTCCATGACGCCGTCCAAGGTCACGAACTGGGATACGACGATTCGACCCATGGCTACACAGTAGAGATGAAGACGTTCTTGAGCTCGGTGTAATGCTCGAGCGCGAAGGGGCCGAGCTCGCGCCCGATTCCCGATTGCTTGAAGCCGCCGAACGGAGTCGTCACGCGCACCGAGCTGTTCGAGTTGACCGAGATGTTGCCGGTCTCGAGCGCCCGGGCGACCCGGAGCGCGCGGGCCCCGTCACGCGTCCAGATCGAGCCTGAGAGCCCGTAGACCGTGTCGTTCGCGATGCGGATCGCGTCGGCCTCGTCGTCGAACGGGATGACTGCGACAACCGGCCCGAAGATCTCCTCGCGCGCGGCGCGGTCGTCGTTCGAAACCGGTGAGAGCACCGTGGGCGGGAACCAGAAGCCCGGCCCGTCGGGCGCCGAGCCGCGGAAGGCGACCGGCGCTCCGTCGTCCACGTAGGAGGCGACCTTCTCGCGGTGGTCGGCGGAGATGAGCGGCCCCATCTGCGTCGCGTCGTCGAGCGGGTCGCCGACCGCAGCGCCTTCACCTCGCGCTCGAGCGCCTCCAGGAACGGCTCGAGCGCCGAGCGCTCGACGAGGATCCGGGAGCGCGCGCAGCAATCCTGGCCCGCGTTCCCGAACACCGCGAGGGGCGCCGAGGCGGCCGCCTTCTCGAGGTCGGCGTCCGCGAAGACCACGTTGGCGGACTTGCCGCCGAGCTCGAGGGTCACACGCTTGATCGACTGGGAGGCGACCTCGCCGACGCGGCGGCCGATCTCCGTCGAGCCCGTGAACGCGACCTTGGCCACGTCCGGGTGCTCGACGATCCGCTCGCCCACGGTCCGGCCGGGCCCGTTGACGACGTTCAGCACGCCCTCCGGGATTCCCGCTTCGAGCGCCAGCTTCCCCAGCTCGATCGCGGTGAGCGGCGTGAGCTCGGCCGGCTTGAGGACGATCGTGTTCCCGGCGGCGAGGGCCGGCCCGACCTTCCAGCTCGCGATCGGGAGCGGGAAGTTCCACGGCGTGATGAGCCCGACGACGCCGAGCGGCTCGCGGAAGGTGACGTCGACGCCGCCCGAGACGGGGATCTGGGAGCCGAGCAGCCGTTCGGGCGCGCCCGCGTAGTAGTCGAAGACGTCGACGACGCTCCCCACCTCCCCCCGTGCGTCGGAGATCGGCTTGCCGACGTTTCGCGCTTCGAGCTGCGCGAGCTCCTCGACCTTGCCCTCGACTGCGCGCGCGAGTCGCCGAAGAAGCTTGGCCCGGTCGCCAGGGGCAACGTCTCTCCAGCCGGGGAAGGCGGCCTTCGCGCGCGCGACTGCCTCGTCCGCCTCTTCGACTCCTGCGCGCGGGAGCTCGGCGAGAACCTGCTCGGTCGCAGGCTCGAAAACCTGCATGGTTTCAGTGCTCACGGCCATTTCGGCGAGCCTATCACCGGGCGTGCTTAGACGTCGGGAGGCGCGGGTGCCGTCCGCGCCCCGCGCGCCGCACCTGCGCTGGCCGCGACCACGAGCGCGATCGCGGTCACCGCCCGGATCCCGAGCCGCTCGCCGAGGACGACGAAGCCGACGAGCGCGCCGATCGCGGGCTCGAGGCTCATGAGCACGCCGAACACCTGCGTGGGCAGGCGACGGAGGGCCTCGAGCTCGAGCGACCACGGGAGCGCCGAGGAGAGCACCGCCACGCCGAACCCCGCCGCCAAGAGCGCGGGGTCCAGCAGCGACGAGCCGGCGCTGGCGACCCCGAGCGGGAGAGCCACGCAGGCTCCGACGCCCATGGCGAGCACGAGACCCGTCGGCCCGGCGAAGGCCTTCCCCACCCGGACGCCCAGCAGGATGTAGGCGCCCCAGAGGACACCTGCAGCGAGGGCGAAGACAACACCGGCCGCATCCAGCCCTTCGCCGATTCCCGGAGCCAGGAGCGCGATCCCGGAGGCTGCCATCGCGACCCAGAGGAAGTCGCTCGAGCGCCGCGAGCCGATCAGCGCCACGCCGAGCGGCCCGATGAACTCGAGCGTCACTGCGATTCCGAGCGGAATGCGGTCGAGCGCCTGGAAGAAGCACAGGTTCATCGAGACGAGCACGAGGCCGAACGCGACGGCGAGCCGAAGCTCCCCCGGCGGCCGGTTCCGGATCCGCGGGCGGAAGAGGAGGCCGAGGACGATGCCGCCGAAGACGAGCCGAAGGGCGACGACGCCGTTCGGTGTCAGATCGTCGAAGAGCGACTTGGCGACCGCCGCTCCCAGCTGCACCGACAGGACGGCCACGATGACGAGCGCGGGCGCGGGGACCCGGTCGAGCTCAGCCGCGTGGCTGCGGTTCACGAACCTGAGTCATACCGGCCCGGACGACCGGTGCAGAGGGCTCGACCTGGCAGCCGGCGTCGCCCTCGCAGCAGCCGATCTTGAAGCGGCAGCGCGGACACTGCCAGGTCTGGTGGCGCCATTCCATCGCGGCGCCGCAGCGGAGACAGCTCTCGGTCACGCGGAGCAGTCTGGCCTCAGGCCAGGACGTTTACGCAACTCTCTCGAGGGCCGGCGACTCGGACTCCTCGAGCAGGTCGAGGACAGCCTCCTCCACCGTGCCCTGCGTGGCCGGCTCGCCCAGGTCGACGTCGCCCAGGCGCTCGAGGGAACCGCCGATCGTGATCCCGTCGCGGTAGCGGTCGAAGACGCGCGGGTCGATGTACGAAGCGCGGCACACAGCCGGCGTGTTGCCCAGGTAGTACGCGACCTCCTTCACCGCGCGCACGATCGCCCGTTCCCGGGCGGTCTTCGACCCGGCGGCACCGCCGGAGACCGCGAGGCCGACGGCGGCGAGCACGGTCCCGTGCCAGGTGCGGAAGTCCTTGGCGGAGAAGTCCTCGCCGGCGATGGCCTTGATGTACTCGTTGATGTGGTCGGAGCGCACGTCCACCCAGGAGCGACCGTCCTTGAAGGCAAGGAGCTCGCGGCCGCCGCGCCGCTCCTTCAGCTTCTTCACGACCGCGTACACCTTCGGATCGACCACCGACTGAACGCGCTTCTTGCCGCTCTTGGCCACGTAGTCGAAGACCAGGAGCCCGTTCGGCCCCAGGGTGACGTGGCGTTTCTGCATCGTCGCGACGCCGTAGGTGCGGTTCTGCTCCGCGTAGTCCTCGGTGCCGACGCGGAAGAAGCCGCGGTCGAGGAGTCGCACCGAGCACGCGAGCACGCGCTCCCGCGGGAGCCCGCGCCGGGCAAGGTCCTTCTCCGCCGTCCGGCGGATACGCGGCAGCGCGCGTGCAAACCTCAGCATCTCGTCGAACTTCTCCTGGTCGCGCCGGGCGCGCCATTGCTCGTGGTAGAGGTACTGCCGCCTGCCGGCCGCATCGGTTCCGACCGCCTGGATGTGCCCGAGCGGATACGGACAGATCCAGACGTCCTTCCAGGCCGGCGGGATGACGAGCCCGCGGATGCGCTCGAGGATCTCCTCGTCTTCGATACGCTCGCCGTCCTCGTCCAGGTACTCGAAGCCGCGGCCTCGCCCCCTGCGGAGGATTCCGGGCCCCGCACAGTCACTGCGGCGCAGTCGTGGCATAGAGGCGCGTTCTTCCCTGGGAGTGCGCCGGCCAAAACGGGCGGGCTAGCCTAAACGCCGTGCCTTCTGTCCGCGTGATCGTCATCGCGCTCGCCGCGCTGGTCGCAGGCGTGGCCGCCGCTGCGGCTGCGGTCATGCTCGTCGGAAACGACGACGGCCGCGCCCCGGAGACCGCCGGGACAGATGCGAGCGAGCCGCTCAGCGGGCCCGAGGTGCGCTTCAGCGGCGCCGACGTCACGACCGGCGCGGTCGTCGGCCTGGGCAAGCTCGAAGGCAAGCCGGTGGTCGTCACCGTCTGGGCCTCCTGGTGCTCGGCCTGCCCCAAGCAGGCCGAGCCGCTCCGGCGCTTCGTCGCAGCGAACGACAAGGTGGCCGTCCTCGCGGTGGACACACAGGAGGATGCGGAGGCGGCGCGCGCCTTTCTCACCGCCAACGACCTCAGCCTGCCGACGATCGCCGACGAGGACGGGCACATCGCGGCCAAGCTGGGCGTCCGCGAGTTGCCGACGACGCTCTTTCTGACGAGCGACCACCGGGTCGCAAGCATGTGGGAGGGCCCGGCCGGGATCGGGCGCCTCAAATCCGCCGCCCTCGCCGCCGATCGTGCGGGCCAGGACGGCTAGCCAGCCGAGGCGGTGAGCACACTTTGAACGTGCGCGCGATCGTCCTCCTCGAAGACGAGCCGCGGTTCCGGCCGTTTCCGTTCGCGCTCCCGGACACGCCGGCTCTGGCGAGCTCGATTCGAAACGCGGAGCGGCTGTTGTCCCGTTCGCCGGGTCGCTTCGACGGGCCGATCGCCTTCTGCCACGGCGTCTCGCCGGACGGCGCGGTGCTCCGCCGGTCGGGGCGCTACGCGGAGGCAATGGTCGTCTTCGAGGAGCCGACGCTTGCCTACAAGCTCGGGTTCGCCCTGGGCGTTCAGCTCTTCGTCGAGCGGGAGGAAGGCGTCGTCCTCTTCCAGCTCCGCGCAGCGTCGATCGGGCGCGACCCGCTCCTGTGGACAGCGTCCGCGTCAGGAGGCTTGATGCCTCGCGAGGAGCCCCGGACCGCAGTGCTCGCCGACGCCGCCGAGGAAGTCGCGCTCCGCGAGGACGACCTCGAGGGCTTCCGGCCGGTCGCCCTCTGCCTCAACGACGACTCGGGCTCGGCTCTCGTCGTCTACCACGCGCGGCTTCGCCCGGGAGCGGAGCCGGTGCCCGACGAGACGAAGGTCGCGGAGCTGCACTGGGCCACGTCCCCGGCGGAGATCGGAGCACAGGTGTCGGGCGACACCGTCGCGTGCTGGGCCGCGCTCGAACGCTGGCGGGAGTCGCTACAAGAAGGAGCGGCGGCCTAGGCCGCTTCTTCGGAGTCGGGGTCGCCGGTGACCTTGTTCCACCAGGTCGACTCCCGGTCCTTCAGCTGGCTCTGGATCTGCTGGACGTAGGTGGCGAGCTCGCTCTCCTTGTTCGCGAGCTTCTCCTCCAGGTCCGCCAGCTCGGTCTCGCGGCGCTCGAGCTTGTCCTCGCGGATCTCGGTGTCCGCCTCGACGCTTGCCTCGCGCTGCTCGACGCTCATCTCGCGGTCGTCGAGCTCGCGCATCCGGTCGCGGATCGTCTCCTCCATCTCGGCGAGACGCTTCTCCTTGCGCTCGAGGCGCTTCTTCGCGGAGTCGGTGAGCTGCTCCGAGTTCGAGAGCTCGGCCTCCTGCTCGGCCAGCTCGCGTTCGCGCTCCTTGAGGCGGTCGTCGTACTCGTCGAGGTCGCGGCCACGGGCACCTTCGGTCTCGACGCGGCCAAGATGCGCCTCGCGCCGGCCGAGGTCGGCCTCGCGGGCCGCGAGCTCGAGCTCGCGGGTCTCGAACTCCTTCAGCCGGGCGACGGCATCCTCGGTCGCCTGGCCCTGCCCTGAAAGCTCTGCCTCGAGGCGCTGGGCGTCGCCGCGCAGGCGCTCCTGCTTGGCGAGCACCTCCGATTCCCGCTCCTCGATGACCTCCTGGCGCGCCGTCAGGGCGGCGAGCTGCTTCTGCAGCTCCCGCTCGCGGTGCGCGACGTTCTGCTCGGCCGAGCTCGTCGCCTTCTCCTGCTCGCGAACTGCGGCCTCGCGCTGGGCGAGCGCCTTCTCGCGCGCCTCCTGGCGCGCCTTGGCCTCGGCCTCGCGGGCGTCGATCGCGGCCTCGCGGCGCGCGACCTTCGTCTCCTGCGCGGCGAAGCTGGAGGACTGCTTCTGGAACTGCGCCTCGCGGCGCTCGAATTCTTTGGTCGCGGCCTTCAGCTCGCGCATGCGCGCCTCGACCTGAGCGTCGCGCTCGGTGGAGAGAGTGTCCTGGGCGACGACGCGGTTCTCGAGCTCGGAAAGGCGCTCCTTCTCGGTGCGCACCATCGTCAGCTGCTCGTTGACGCGCCGCTCGCGCTCCTCGAGCTCCGTCTCTGCGGCGGCGAGCCTCGCGGCCCGCTCGTCGAGCTCGGCGGAGCGGCCGCTCGTGTCCACCTGGAACTCGGACGTGCGCGAGCGCGCGGACTGTTCGAGATCGGCTACCGCGGCCTGAAGATCGCGTTCCCGGGCCAGCGCGGAGGCCAGCTCGCCACGGAGCGCCTCGATGTCGGCATCGGGCACGCCGTTCCCAGCCGGAAGCGGGGGCGCGAAGCCTTCGTCTCCGGGCGGCGGCGGAGCCTGGGCCTCGCCGTCCCCTTCAGGGGCGCGGCCGAGCTTCGCCCGCAGGCCGGTGCCGAACCCGGTCTCGGTGTCGCTCGTGTGCGCGTGCTCAGCCATGTCTTCCGCAGCTGCCATCGGCTAGAAGAAGATTCCTCTGAAGTTCAGGAAGGCCGGCCCGAGGATGATGATGAACATCGCCGGGAAGATGAAAAGCGCGGTCGGGAAGAGCATCTTGATCGGCGCCTTCATCGCCTTCTCCTCGGCGGCGGCCTGACGCTTGTTCCTCGTGTCGGTCGCCTGGACGCGAAGGATGCGGCCCAGGGAGATTCCGAGCTGGTCGGCCTGGATGATCGCGCGGACGAACGACGCGAGCTCGGAGGCCTCGACGCGGTCGACCATCTTCAGGAGCGCCTTCGCGCGCGTCTCTCCGATCCGCATCTCGCCGAGAGCGAGCCCGAACTCCTCGATGAGCGGGCCCTCCATGTGCTCCGTCAGCTTCTGGATCGCGGCGTCGAAGCCGAGACCGGCCTCCACGCTGACCGCGAGGAGGTCGAGCGCGTCCGGCATCGCAGCCCTGATCTCGTCCCGCCGGGCGCGTGCCTTGAAGGACACGACGACGTCCGGAAGCATGAAGCCGAGGAGCGCGAAGACGACGGCGAGGAGGATCGGGAACGCTCCGCCCACCATGCCTCCGGCGATGAGGCCGCCGACGACGCCGCCGATCGCGGCCGCCGCCTTCGAGGCGAGAAACGTAGTCGGGGAGATCACGCGCCCGAGGCCGGCGCCCATGAGTCGGGCGCTGACCGCCTCGACCGTCATCCGTGGGTTCACCTTGAGGACGCCGTGGGCGAGGCTCATCTTCATCGGATCGACGACGCGGGCGCCGAACGACTCCTCGGGCCGGCCGCTGGACGGTCGGCGCGACTTGCCGTAGTTGGCGGCGCGTCGGATCGAGCCGTGGCGCTCGCGGGCAGGCAGGGTGGCTGCCTCGCCGATCAGGTAGACGGCGGCGCCGAGAGCTGCGATTGCGAAGAAAAGGACGAAGATCATGGCTCCTAGCCTTTGAACGAGACGATCTTCTTCAGCACCGCCGAGCCGAGGCCCATCATCACGAAGATGAGGAGGATGAGCTTGTGGCCGGTCGAGGTGTAGAGAAGCGGCTCCATGTATTGGCGGTTGATGGCGTAGATCGCCGTGCCGACCACGAAGGGCAGGCCGATGAGGACGTAGGCGGACATGCGGCCCATCGCGGTGAGGCCCTTGATCTTGCGGCGGAACTGCTGCCGCTGGCGCACCGTGTCGGCGACCATGTCGAAGAGCCCGGCGAGCGAGCCGCCGACCTGGCGCTGGATAGTGACGGCGCTCATGACGAACTCGAAGTTCTTCGAGCCGATGCGAACCGCCATCTCGGTCAACGCGTCGTCCATCGGGCGGCCTAGGCGGGCCTCGGTGAGAACGCGCTTGAACTCGCGATGGGCAGGATCGACGCCCTCGTCCACGACGCTCTGCATGCCCTGGCGGAAGCTGTGCCCCGCCTTGAGGGAGGCTGCCATCGTCACGAGGATGTCCGGCAGCTGCTCCTCGAAGGCGTTCAGGCGCTTCTTGGCCTTGTGCAGCACGACGAGGTAGGGGACGGAAACGCCGCCGACGAAGGCGAGCACGATAGCCCACACGGGCGGCTCGAAGAGCGCCGCGACGAACCCGCCGACGAGGCCGCCGGCCAGCATGATGTACGCGAACTCGGCGGTCTTCAGCGGCAGGTCGGCACGCTGGAGGATCTGGTCGAGCTTCTTCCACTGCCGGAACTTGCCGAAGACGCTCTCGGTCGCCTTGAAGAGCGGCATGAAGACGGCCATCTTGCGGCTCTCACGCTCACGCTTGACGACCTGGCGCTTGTGGCTCGCGACGTGCGGCTCCAGGCGGCCCTTCAGCCAGGTGCCCTTCGGCGCTGCGAGCGCGAACGCCACGGCGAGGAGGGCGAGAAGGCCGACGACGCCGGCGAGCACCGGCAGGCCCCAGTCGCTCGTGTAGAAGAACGACGGAAGGACGGGCGACGGCTTGGCGGGCGCCGGGGGCGCCTGGCCGGGGGCCGTCACGGTCTGGGTGACCTCGTCGCCGCCGGGGAACTGGACAGCCAGCTCGAGCTCGTCGCCGGGGCGGGCGTTCGACATGTACTCCATCTGCCACGTCCGGCGGAGATCCTGCGCGATCGAGTTGTAGACCTCGGCGAGGACCTGCGGCGACGCGGCTGCGTAGTACTGGCCGTTCGTGTCCGAGGCGATCTGCTTCACGGCGTCGGGGGAGAACTGATTGCCCTCGATGCCGATCGCGTACACGGCGACGCCTGCATCCCGCGCGGCCTGGATCGCGTCGTCAAGCGTCGCGCCCGCGGGAGACTCGTTGTCCCCGTCGGTGAGGAGGATGAGGACGCGGGCGGGCATCGTCTCGCCACCCAGCAGATGGGAGCCGTTGACGACGGCGTCGTAGAGCGCAGTACCACGCACCGTGTCGGGCGTGATCGTCCGCAGCGCCGACTCGGCGTCGGTCGTGGACGTCGAGAAGCCCGTCAGCGAGAACGCGGTCGACCCGAATGCGAGGACTGACACGCGGTCGGCCGGCGGCTTGGCCGCGACGAACGCGCGCGCTGCGGCCGTGGCCTGGTCGAGCGCCTGGCCCGCCATCGACTGCGAGCGGTCGATCGCGATCACGACGCTCTTCGAGGCGCCGATGTTGGTCGCCGTCAGCCCGGCGACTGGCGCGCCGTTCTGCGTCAAGCCGGGAGCTTGCGTCGTCGTCGACGGTGCGAGCACGGTCACGCTGATGCGCGGGAACTCGCTCGTGTCGACGGCCTTCACCTCACCAGCCGCGTACGCGGCCGGGGCGAGGATCAGGACGGCGACGAGTGCGAGAAGCGCTCGTCTCACTGGAACCCGCCGAAGCTCGCCGCGGTGAAGCTGGGCTTGAAGTTCGGGTCTTCCTGCTGGAAGAACGTCGCCGGGAGGGTGACCCCGTTGGCGGCCAGCTTGTCGAGGAAGTGAGGCTTGAGCCCGGTGCAGCTGAGCGGCGAGAGCAGACGGCTGATCTGCGCTGCGGCGCTCTCCTCATCGGGAGGCTTCGCGAGGAAGATGTCCTGCAGCGTGATCACGTCCGACTCCATCCGCAGCACCTCGGTCACGTGGCTGATCCGGCGCGAGCCGTCCACGAGACGGGTGATCTGGATGAGCAGGTCGAATGCGCTCGCCACCTGCTCGCGGATCGCGCGGAGCGGGAGCTCGACGCCGGCCGTCAGGACGAGAGTCTCGAGACGGGCCAGCGCGTCGCGCGGCGAGTTGGCGTGGATCGTGGTGAGCGAGCCCTCATGGCCCGTGTTCATCGCCTGGAGCATGTCCAGGGTCTCGGGGCCGCGGACCTCGCCGACGATGATCCGGTCGGGGCGCATGCGCAGGGCGTTCCGGACGAGCTCGCGGATCTTGACCTCGCCCTGGCCCTCGATGTTGGGCGGGCGGGCCTCGAGCGTGATCACGTGGTCCTGCTGGAGCTGGAGCTCGGCCGCGTCCTCGATCGTGATGATGCGCTCGTCGCCGGGGATGTAGGCGGAGAGCGCGTTCAGGGTCGTCGTCTTACCGGTACCGGTACCGCCGGAGACCAGCACGTTCAGCTTGCCCTGGACGCAGGCGGCCAGGAAATGCGCCGACTTCGCCGTGAGCGAGCCGAAGTTGATGAGGTCGTCCATCGTGTACGGGTCGCGGGAGAACTTCCGGATGGTGAGCGTCGGGCCCCGCAGCGCAAGCGGCGGGATGATGGCGTTCACACGGCTGCCGTCCGGCAGGCGCGCGTCCACCATCGGCGACGCCTCGTCCACGCGGCGGCCGACCTGGGACACGATCTTGTCGATGATGCGCAGGAGGTGCGCGTCGTCGACGAAGGTCGAGTCGGAGAGCTCGATCTTGCCGGCGCGCTCGATGTAGATCCGCTCGCCGCCGTTGACCATGATCTCGGTCACGGAATCGTCGCGGAGGAACGGCTCGAGCGGGCCGTAGCCGAGGATGTCGTCGGTGATCTCCCGGACGAGCTGGCGGCGCTCATCGCGCGTCAGCGGCGTCCGGTCGAGGGCGAGCTGCTCCGTGACGGCCCGAAGGACGCGCTCGGAGAGGTCGCCCGTGGACTCGGCCGTGAAGAGCTCGGGGCCGAGCTTGGCGATGCAGGCGTGATGGACGCGGGTCTTCAGCTCCGCGTACGGGTCCGCGACACCGCGCTCGGCGGGTGCAGCGGCGGCCAGAGTCTCTGTCCGGGATGCAGCGGTTTCGGCGAGGCTCGAGCCCGTACCGTTTCCGTTGCCGCCCTTGAGGCGATCGTGGAGTCCCATGGCTATGCCCGGCTGAAGAGCCGTCGCTTCTGCACCTTGACCGTCTCGATCGGCGACAGGCCCTTCGCCATCTCACGCATCGCGCGCGAGAAGTCGGCCTTGTCGTCGGCGAGGACGATCGGGGTGCCCCTGTTGACGGCGAGGGGGACCTTGCCGTCGCTCGGGAGCTCGAAGCGAACCTTGACCTCGAGGGCGCCTTCGACCTCGCCCGGCTTCATCCCGACCTTCGAGTTCGCGCGGTTCAGGACGACGCGAATCCGGTTTTGCGGGAATGCGAGCAGCTCGAGCGTCTGCAGGCTGAGGCGGACGTTCTTCAGGGTCGGGACGTCGAGTCCGCAGACGAGCAGGAGCTCGTCGGTGCGGTCGAGCGTCGCGAGCATCGGCCCATGGAAGAACGGCGAGGTGTCGACGACGATCACGTCGTACGACTCCCGCGCAACCTCGAGCAGGCGGGCGAGCTTGGCCTCGGTGACGAGCTCGGCGTCCTCCGGGCGCAGCGGCGCCGGCAGGATGTCGAGCCCCGACGGATGGCGCGTCGTATATCCGGCGAGCTTCTCGGAATCTAGCTCGCCCGGTGCGACGACCAGGTCGTAGATCGTCTTCTCCGGCTCGAGACCCAGCATGATCGCTGCGTCGCCGAACTGGAGGTCGAGGTCGAGGAGGAGGGTGTTCTTGCCCTCGTACTTCGCGAACGTACACGCGAGATTCGTCGCCGTGACCGTCTTGCCGGTTCCGCCCTTGGGCGAGAACACGGTCACGATCCGCCCGCGGCGAGGCGCGTGGCTTCCAGCGCCGACGGTTCTGCGGCCGGAGTGGCTGGCCTTGCGGATCGAGAAGACGACGTTCTCGGTCATCTGCGGCAGGAGGAGGACGTCGGACACGTCAGCCTCGAGCGCCTGCTCCAGCAGGGCGGATGCCTCGCCGGAAGCGAGCAGGATCACAGGCGACTGCGTGTGCTCGCGGATCGCCGCGAGCTCGTCCTCCGGCAAGCCGGAGCTGCGCGTGCCGTGAAGCACGACTTGGAGGTGGCCACCGGTCAGCGTGGCGGCGGACTCCGTCACCCCTTCGCTCCAGCCGACCATCTCGACTTCCGAGTGGCGGCCGAGAGCTTCGCGGAGCTCGGCGAGACCGTCGCAGCTGCCCGTGACGAAGACGCGAACCTTCTCGCGCGTCGTGACAGGAGTCTCGAGGCTCATGGCTGGGGCGTCCTTTCAGTCTGGAACGGATCGACGAGAAGCTTGCGAAGCTGGGCCCTGGTCATCCCGTCGGCGAGGACGGTGCCCGACCATTCGAACCCTTCCGGGCTATCGGCAGCGTCGGTCGTCGGCCTGAGGCTCAGAGACCATTCGCCGGTCGTGAAGATCCAGAAGAGCTTCTCGGCCTGCGCGTCGGTGACTGCGAGCACGATCGACTGGTCGCCGGTGCGGCTCGTGACGCGGCCGTTCGGATCCTCGACCTCCGGCGCCTGAAGCACCAGGATGTCGCGGAGGACGATGCGCGAGACGTTCTGGCTGTCCGCGCTCTTGACCTCCCACGCGCCGACCACGTCGACGTGGTCGCCCGTCTCCAGCGTGCCCGAGAGCAGCTGGTTGGCGTCGCCGGGCAGCTGGAACGCGCGGAGGTTGCCGGTCAGCTGAGCCCGGATGCCCTGCTCGCCTTCGGTGGCGAAGCGCAGGAGCGAGACCTGCTCGCCGGCGTAGATCGGCTCCGACGTGACCTTGCCCGCCAGATCCTCCGGCTGCACGATCGCGCCCGGAGTGACCGAGGACTTCGCGACCTGCGTGCTCGCGAGCTGGGCCGAGATGTCGTCACCGGCCGTTCCGGCAGGAAAGTCTGCTTTTGCCACCCAGACAGTGGTCAGTACCTGACCCTGCTGGATGTCCTGCTTCTGCTGCTTCACATAGAAGCTGGTCATCATCGCCGCGAGCACGGCAAGCGCCACGGCGATCGCGATGTTACGAAGGCGATAAGTCATTGCACCACGTCTTTCTCAGTTCGAATTTGGGTCTATTCCACGAGCGAAACGTTCGTGACGCCGAAATCGGGCGGCGCGTCACTTGCTTCTTCGGCTTGAATGCCGTCCCACGTGACACTTACGAACTCGCCGAGGAGAATTTCGTTCGAGCCGTGCAGGTCCAATCCGCTGAGCCGGAAGCCGGCCCAGCCGACGATCTGGTACTTCGCGCCCGTGCCGGTTCCCGTCAGCTTGCGGAAGATCGGGAAGAGCAGAACGTCGCCGATCCGATCCTCCAGGTTGTCGCCGATGTGCGACGAGCTGAACATGTTTCCCGTGATCGCGTCGTAGTCTCCGAGGCCCATGTACTGGTCCCAACCGTTGTCGATCAGGTTGCCGAGGTCGCTCGTCGCCGTGCGTGTCTCCGGTGAGGTTGATGAACCCGAAGTTGCCCGCGCCGTTCGGCGAGCCGTTCGCCTTGAAATGCTGGTAGACGAGCTGCGGTCGGGCCGGAGCAGGGATTCGGGTTGCACTGGAGCTTCGGGTGCTTCTCGTCCACGACGATCGGCACGACCCACTTCGCCTGCGTCGGGTAGCCGGCGCGGGCCGAAGCGGTCGCGTGCACGGTCACGGAGTTGATGCCGAGCATCTTCGAGAAGAAGCCCGGCGCCGGCCGTGACCCGGTCACGACGATCGTGTCGTCCGGGAAGACCTGAGACTCGAAAGTGATGTTCATCGTCCCGCCGCCGTTCTTCACGGCGTACTGGCTTGCGAGCGTCGAGGCGTTCGCCGTGCCTTCGGGGAGCGCCTGCGCGCCCGCGAGCGCGGCCGCGTCAACGGTCGCCTGCAGGCTGCGGTCGGCGCGGTACCAGGAACCGATGTCGAGCACCGCTGCGGCCATCGCCAGAAGGACGGCGAGGAAGAGGATCGTGATGACGTATGCCTGGCCGCAGCTCTGCTTGTGCCTGGTCATTCCACACGCTCCGTGGTCTGGCTCGTGGAGCGTCCCGGACTTCACGACGACTCCGAGCAGGCTGATCGAGTAGGGGTAGGTCGCCTTGACCGTGACATCAGAGCCTGGATCCCAGGTCGCGAGGTAGGGGTGACGAAGACCTTGAGCTTCGACTGGTTCAGGTTGTTGGCCGACGCGCGAACCTTCGACTCGACCTTGGACTGGCGCTGCGTGTCGGGCAGGTAGCGCGCCACCGAAGCCTGGCGCGAGCCTGCGCGCACGGCATCGGTGAGGGCGAGGTAGTTGTTGAACGCGATGCCGAACTGGATGACACCGAAGAGCAGGATCGCGAGCACGGGAAATACGAGGGTGAACTCCACCATCGTCTGGCCCTGCTGTCGCTTTCTCCGAAACTTGGTGAACACTGGAATTCGCTCTTCTTTCGGTCGCGTTACGTGATTTCTTCAGTCCTGCTTTGCATGACGAGGGGCGGGCGCCATTCCCGCGAGTGCCCGCCCCTCGCCGATTCCTCGACTAGAGGACGCTGACCACCGACATGATGTTTCTCTCGATGCCGGAGGACAGGAACAGGAGAGCGCCGATGATGAGAACCGTGATGACGGCGAGAATCACGCCGTACTCGGCCATCGTCTGACCCTCTTCCCGCCTGCGAATGGCGGCGAACAGCTCGGTGAGGTAGGTCATTTTGCGAGGTCACCTCCCTTCGTCATCCCGGGCACGCATTCGATGCGCACACAACTGCAAAATGTGGAGTGCGAGAGTGGAACTTCTTGCTGCATGTGGGCCTCGACAATCGGGCGCACGCTTATGGTCACGACGATGAAACCTCCGCTTCGCTTCGGCGTGACCGCTCCGCCGTTTGGCTCCACAAACTGCACGGAGCATCGTCGCTAGGTCGGAGCCGGAGAATCCCCCTCCGTAGGGATTCGACCTCGATGGGCGGCCTTTGCCCCGGAAGGGGGATGACCAGCACCTCGATCGCCGCTTCGCTCAATGAGTCCGTACTGCGGCAACGGATGACGTCTGAAAGTGATCCGCGCCGAAGTGGCGGCCTCGGCGCCCGACAACGGGAGCAAAGGCAATGCCACAAAGCAATTCTTGGCGGGATCTGATCCGCCTCGTACTCTTCACTTTCGCCGCCTGGGCCCTTTGGGCTCTCGGCAGGAACGATGCGAAGCCCGGTGCCGTCGACGAGACGGAGACCACCGAGACGACGCGCAAGCGGAGCGGCTTCTCGAAGCGCCGCCTCGCGACGAGCCTCGCGTTCGCAACTCTCTTCTTCTCGGGCGCGGCCTTCACGGCCGGCGCAGGCGACCAGGCCGCGTGCCTCGTCGACGACTGCACCCCGGCAGCCGAGTCGGCCACCACGTCCACGGAAGAGTCGGAGGCCACCGATCCCCCGGTCGCCGAAGACCCGGCCGCCGAGGATCCCGCTCCGGAAGCACCGGTCGCCGACGATCCTCCCGCCGACGATCCGGCTCCGGCCGACGACGGCACAGCCGGTGGCTCGGATGACGGCCAGCCGGCCGATCAGCCGCCGACCAGGGTGGCTCCGCCGACCAGCCCTCGGACGACGGCGCAGCTCCCGCGTCGGGCGACGAGGACGGTTCTTCGGCCGGTGGCGGAAACGCCTCCGGCGGCGACAACGGCTCCGGTGGCGGCGATCAGCCCGCCGAGGAGCCCGACAGCCCGGCTGCGGGCCCGGGATCCCCGAGCCACGCCGGAGACGGCCAGTCTCAGAGCCAGGTCGCCGACTCGCCGGTCGACGTCGACGCGGCGCACGATGCCGCCGTCGATGCCGAGAACGCGAGCTCCTTCGGGACGCTCTGGCTGCATCGCACGCTTCCCGACCCGACTCCGCCGGCCCGGCGCCTGGAACCCCGCTTCGCGCGGAACCTCGTGTCGGTCTCGCGGAGCCAGCACGTCGACTGGGCCCTCGTGCTCGGCGTCGTGCGCGCCCACGGCCATCGCACGTCCGTGCCGGCCACGAAGGCGGAGCTCCGGAACCTCGCCTCGCACCTCCGCCGCCTGCATGCGTCGCGGAACGCGTGGCAGGCCGTGCTCGCCCTCGAGGGCCGCACGGGCTTCGCGGACCGGGCGATCGCGCTTCGGAACTACAACCGCGCAGTCGGCCTCCGGACACTCGTCCGCGGGCTGGTCGCCTCCAAGGCCACGCTGCAGGACCGCGTGCTCTCCGACCGGAGGATCGACATCTACGCCGGCGGTCGCAGCGACATCGCGAACGGCCGCGAAGACGTCCGCATCCTCGCGCTCCTTCGCTACCTCGCGGAGGCGCACGGCCAGGTCACGGTCTCGTGCCTGCTCACGGGTCACGGGCTCTACGCCCGCCCGGGTGTCGTCTCGGCCCACATCTATGGTGAGGCCGTGGACATCTCCGCGCTCGGCGGCGTGTCGATCTACGGCAACCAGCAGCCCGGTGGCGTGACGGAGAAGGCGGTTCGCAACATCCTCCTCCTCCCGGTGGAGCTCCGGCCCAAGCAGGTCATCTCCCTGCTCGGGATGGGCGGCCCGTCGTTCGCACTGGCCGACCACTACGACCACATCCACGTCGGGTACTGATGGGCGCCGTCCTGCTTCGACAGGACGGAAGCCCGGCGTGTGAGCGGTGTCTTCTGGCGGAGACGCCGCTCACACGGCTCAAGGGACTCCTTGGGCGCCGAGGGCTCGAGCAGGGCGAAGGACTTCTCCTTCGCCCTGCCGCGTCCATCCAACGTTCTTCATGCGCTTCCCGATCGATGCCGTGTGGGTCGACCGGGACCTCAACGTCCTCGAAGGTCTCCCATGACGTGGCGCCCTGGCGCACCGCGGCCTGCAAGGGCGCGAAGGGCGTTGTCGAGATGGCAGCCGGCGAGGCGAAGCGCCTCGGCGTGTCGGCCGGCGACAAGCTGACCCTCCAGTAGCTCTCAAGCGCCAGGCGCCCGCAGCCGATTCGACACCCGTGAGACGCGCAGTCGCCGCCTTCGTCTCGCCGCTCGAAAGCTCGCCGCAGGCCGTCCTCCGGCGGGCGGTCGCCGGCCTGCTCTTCGTTCTACGCGGGCGCGCTCCTGCTCGAGGGCACGGTCTCGGGCAACGGCGTCTCGCCCGTCGCGATCCTGATGATGGCGGTCTGCGTCGCGATCTGGCAGGAGTGGGGCGGCCGGAGCGTGCGCGACTGGGGGCTCGTGCTCGTCTGCTTCCTCGGCTACGCCGCCGGGGCGAACGCGCTTCCGGACATCGGCATGGACGTCCACTTCACGCCGCAGATCGACGCCGAGCGGTTCCTCTTCTTCGGCCACCTGCCGACGATCTGGCTGCAGCAGCACCTGCACCACGGGACGGGCCCGCTCGAGGTCTTCTCGATCCTCATGTACCTCTCGCACTTCGTCGTCCCGGGCCTTCTCGCGTCGCTCATCTGGCTCTACTGGCCGGGCCGCGGGTTCGGCGACCTCCTCTTCGGGATCCTGCTCGTCTCGCTGCTCGGCGAGATCACGTTCTTTCTCGCGCCGACCGCGCCCTCCGTGGATGGCCGGGCGACATGGGCTACATCCCGCACGTCGACCACGTGATCAGACAGGGGCTCTACGACCTCGGCCTCGGCTCGGTCGCAGACCGGAAGGACGCGGCGGGCTCCTACAACCTGGTTGCAGCGGTGCCCTCGCTCCACGCGGCCTGGCCGGTCATCGGCCTGCTCGTCATCCGCAAGCACGGGCTTCCGCACTGGCTCTTCGGCGCGCAGGCGCTGCAGGCGCTGGGCGTCGCGTTCGCGGTCGTCTACGCCGGCGAGCACTACGCCGTCGACGTGATGGCGGGGGTCCTCTACGCGCTCGTAGCCTGGTGGATCCTGGGCCGGCTCCTCGCGCTCGGCCAGGCCCACATGGAGAAGCGGAGGCAGACGGCATGAACCGCCTGCGCATCGTCCTCCGCCCTCTCGACCGGCTGGCGCTCTTCCTCGACTCGGGGGGAGCCGCGCAGCAGCCGGGAGCGGCGCGCCTGCGACGGGGCCTCGCCGTGGTCACCCTCGTGTTCGCGCTGCTCGCCTCGTTCCGCTCGATCGACCGGGGCGGGATGCTCTCGCCCGGCGCGCTCCTACTCGCGGTGCTGGCCTTCGCCCTCTACTCGAACCGCGGCGGGCGTTTCGTGCGGGACTGGCTGCCCGTCTTTCTCGCCTTCATCTGCTACGGCCTCGTCGCGAAGGCCGTGCCGGACCTCGGCCTGCAGGTGCACTACACGCCGCAGATCGACGTCGACCGCGTGCTCGGCTTCGGCCACCTCCCGACGACCTGGCTCCAGTCGCACCTCTACCACGGCAAGACCGGGCCGCTCGAGATCTTCTCGCTGCTCATGTACCTCTCCCACTTCGTCGCCCCCGTCGCTCTCGCGTGCCTGATCTGGCTGCGCTGGCCGGGCCGGGGGTTCAACGAGCTCCTCTACGGGATCGTCATGGTCTCCTTCCTCGCCGAGATCGCCTTCCTGCTCGCCCCGACTGCGCCTCCGTGGCTCGCGGCCGAACACGGCCTCATCCCCCCGGTCGACCCAGTCCTCAAGAACGCGCTCACCGACCTCGGACTCGACGAGCTCGCGAAGGCCAAGGGGGACGCCGGCCTCTACAACGTCGTCGCGGCGGTGCCGTCGCTGCACGCCGCCTGGCCCATGATCGGCCTGCTCGTCATCCGCAAGTACCACCTGCCGCGCTGGCTCTTCTGGACGCAGCTGGTCCTCACCGTGGGCGTCTGCTTCGCCATCGTCTACACCGGCGAGCATTACGTGGCGGACATCCTCGTCGGCTTCGCCTTCGCGCTCGGCGCCTGGTGGCTGGTTCAGTGGGCCCTCTCGGCGGGGCGCGCTCAGGTCCCGGTCACGCCGCCGGGGGCGGAAGCAGCACACGCAGACCGCGCGGCCTGACCTCGAAGTCGAGCGGCGCCGGGAGGATCACGGGCTCGCCGTCGACCGCGGCATGCAGATGGTCGCGGGACGCCTCGAGCCGGAACCGCTCGGCCGCCCACTCGCTCCATCCCTCCGCGCCCTCGAGGCTGCCGCCGACCGCGCGACCCAGCAGCCCGAGCAGCGCACGCCGGCTGACCGCCTCGATGACGTAGGCGTGGAGCCTGCCCTCGTCCAGATGCTCGCGTTGACCCAGGTCGGACATGTCCCGGATCGCATAGGCGTTGTTCGCCACGAGCACGACGAGGGCGGAGCGATGTTCGCGCCGGCCCTCGACCTCGAGCGAGAGATCGAGCGGCGTGCGGCTGCGGCCGAACGCCGCCGGGAGCATCCGGACGAGCGCGACGAGGCGGTTCCTCGTCTTCCTCGCCGGGTCGTGGACGAAGCTCGCGTAGAGGCCGAGGGAGATGTTGTTCACGAACCAGTGGTCGCCCCCGCGGCCGATGTCGACGCGGCGCTCTTCGCCGTCGAAGGCCGCGAGGGCGGCGATGGGGTCCTCGACGTCGAGGCCGAGGTCGCGCGCGAAATGGTTCCGCGTCCCGAAAGGGACGCACACGAAGGGCCTGTCGTCCTCCGCGACCACGCCGGCGACGGGCGCGAGCGACCCGTCCCCTCCAGCCATGCCGACCGGGCCCGCCGCCTCGCGGGCGAGAGCCGCCGCATCGTCCTCCTGCGTGAGGAGATGGACGTCCAGCCCACGCTCCCGCGCCGCAGCGGCAAGCTCCTCCGCGGACGGGCTCTGGTCCCCCGACCGCGGGTTGATCAGGAGTAGACCGCTAGACAGCGCCTTCGATGGCGTGCAGCGTCCAGGCCGGCCCGATGCGCACCAGGTGGCCGTCCGGGTCGGCGAGGTCGTAGACCTCGGTGCCGAAACGGGTCCTCGTCACCATGCCGGCGATCCCGTGGGTCTCGAGCCGCTCCACCTCGCTCTCGATCTCGTCCGCGGCGAGCTCCAGCCGGACCGCCCCGCCCACCTCACGGCCGCGATCGGGATCCCACGTCAGCACGAGGAACGTCTGCTGCTCGAGGACGAAGAAGGCGCTGTGCGCGTTCTCGCCCTCGTCGTATGCCGCCGCGGGCCCGTAGCCGAGCAGCCGCGAGTAGAAGTCGATCGACCGGTCGAGGTCGGTGACGTAGAGGTGCACCGCCGTGACGAGCCCGGTCACTTCGCCTTCTTCTCCGCCGCGCGCCGGCGGTCACGCTCCTTCTTCTTGCGCTGGCGGTCGTTTCGCCACCGCTTGAGAGGCCGAGATCCGCGTCCCATCAGGCCTGGGAGCTTATAGAGTTGCCCGCCGTGCCGCTCGACCCCAGCCGCACCGTCGAAGAGCTGAACGAGCTTCGAGAGCTCACCGGCGACGAGGAAGGCGCCCAGCGCGTTGCGTGGACGGACACCTGGGTCCGCGCGCGCGAATGGCTCTCCGGAAAGCTCGAGCCGCTCGGCGTCGAGGAGGAGACAGACGAGGCCGGGAACCAGTGGTTCACCCTCGGAGGCGCGTCCGACCGCGCGCTCCTGATCGGCGGGCACATCGACTCCGTTCCGAACGGCGGCTGGCTCGACGGGGCGCTCAACGTCGTCGCGGGCGTCGAGGTGCTGCGCAGGATCGCGGACGAGGGACAGCCGCCCTTCACGGTCCGCCTGGTCAACTGGGCGGACGAGGAGGGAGCGCGCTTCGGCCGGAGCCTCTTCGGGTCCAGCGCGGCCGCGGGCTCGATGTCCGACCAGGACGAGCTCAGGGGCCGCCGCGACGCGGACGGCAACCCTCTTCCCGACGCGCTCGCACGGCAGGGAGTCGACCTCGACGCGGCCGTGAACGCGCGCAGCCAGCTGGAGAACGCCGCCGCCTACCTCGAGCTCCACATCGAGCAAGGGCCGGTGCTCGAGTCGATGGACCTGCCGCTCGGCGTCGTCCTCGGCACCTTCGGAGTGGAGCGGCACGAGATCACCTTTCGCGGGCAGGCCGCGCACGCGGGCTCGACGCCGATGGACAAGCGCCGCGACGCTCTCGCCGGGGCGGCGAAGCTCGCGCTGGAGATCCGCGAGATCGCCAAGCGGACGGGCGAAGGCGCCGTCTGCACGATGGGGAGCTGCGTCACGCGGCCCGGGATCGTCACCTCGGTCGTCGAGACGTGCACCGTTCTCCTCGACCAGCGGCACCTGGACGCGACCAAGCTGGCCACGATGCTCGGCGAGGCCAGAGGAGGCCAGCGAGCGCTTCGCCGCCGAGGAAGACGTCGAGGTGGAGTGGGAGAAGGTCTGGAGCATCGAGCCGATCCTCTTCGACGCCGAGCTGATCGAGCTCGCCGACGAAGCCGTGCGCGAGGTCGCCGGCACGTCGCACCAGCTCCCGAGCGGGCCGCTCCACGACGCGGCCGAGGTCGCGCGCGCGGGAATCCCCACGGTGATGCTCTTCGTCCAGAGCCTCCGCGGCCTCTCGCACACGAAGCTCGAGGACACGAAGCCGGAGCACCTGGAGCAGTCGGTCGAAGCACTCGACCGGCTGGCGTCGAAGACCCTCGCGCGCCTGGCGGGCTAGCTCTTCCTTCGGCGCAGGCCGTTCGCGAGCGCCCGGGGAAGGCGCCGCCGCGACGTCGCGAGAGCCTCATGGAGCGCAGCAGCCGCGGCCGGCCCGTGGACGCCGGCGCCGTGCCCGCACAGGATGTGCTCCGGCTGGAGGCTCCCGAGCTCGCGAGGCGGGCGGAGCCGAAGGACCGGATGGACGCCAATCGCCTCGCCCGGCGCGGTGAAATAGCCGACGGTCCCGAGGGCGTCCGCCACGACCAGCACGCGCCGCTCCGGCTCCCAGAAGGCGACCTCCTTCCAGACGCGGTTCCAGACAATGCTGATGAGCCGACCCCGCTCGCCATGAGCGCCGAGCTCCATCCGTAGATGCGGAACGCCGAGCCGCGCCGCGACCGCCGCCGAATCCCGCTCGTGCCGGTCGAGAAGCTGGACGACGGCCTCGGGCTCGCCGAGGGCGCGGATCCGCTCGTCGATCCCGGGCATGTCGACCGGGTCGAACACGAGGACCGCTCCGCCGACCTCGAGCGCATGAGACGTCCGCTCGAGGAAGCCGGGCTCGGTCCAGCCGAAGCCGCCCTCGAACTCGTCGCAGAGCTCGAGGATCAACCGCCGAGGAAGGTCTCGTAGAGGAGAAACACGTTCAGGCAGATGATGACCGCCGCGATCGCCCACGCGGCGGTCGAGGTCAGACGCGTGTTCACGAGCGAGCCCATGAGGTCGCGGCGGCTCGTGAAGATCACGAGCGGCACGAGCGCGAACGGGATTCCGAAGGAAAGGACGACCTGGCTGATCACGAGCGCCCGGCTCGGGTCGACGCCGATCGCCAGGACGATGAGTGCAGGCAAGAGAGTGATCGCACGCCTGACGAAGAGGGGGATCTGACGCTGGATGAAGCCCTGCATGACGACCTGGCCGGACATCGTCCCGATCGACGATGACGAGAAGCCGGACGCGAGCAAGGCGATGCCGAAGAGAGCGGCCGCTCCGCCGCCGAGCTCCGTCTCGAAACTCGAGTATGCGTCCTCGATCGACTCGATCCCCAGCCCGAAGAAGACCGCTGCAGCGATCGTGAGCATTGAGAGGTTGACGAAGCCTGCGATCGTCATCGCGATGATGACGTCGATCCGTTCGAAGCGCTGAATGCGCTCCTTCTCCGCCTCGTCTCGGCCGACAACGCGGTTCTGGGTCAGGGCCGAATGGAGGTAGACGACGTGAGGCATGACCGTTGCGCCGAGAATCCCCGCCGCGATGAGGACCGACTCGGTGCCCTCGAACCCCGGCACGAAGATGTGCTTGACGGTTTCCGAAGGGCTCGGCTTCGCGAGGAAGACCTCGAAGGCGAAGGCGACTACGATGACGCCGACGAGCGCTGCGATCACCGCTTCGAGGCGCCGAAACCCGTAGCGCTGAAGGGCCAGGATCCCGAAGGCACCCGCGCCGGCCAGCAGCCCGGCGGGGAAGAGCGGCATGCCGAACAGAAGGTTGAGGCCGAGCGCGGCGCCGAGGACCTCGGCCAGGTCGGTCGCCATGGCGATCGCCTCCGCCTGGAGCCAGAGCCCGAACGACACCGGCCGGCGAAAGTTGTCGCGACAGGTCTCCGGCAGGTTGCGGCCGGTCGCGATCCCCAGCTTCGCGGAGAGCGTCTGCACCAGCATCGCCATCAAGTTCGCGGAGACGACCACCCAGCAGAGCAGGTAGCCGTACTTGGCGCCGCCCGCGATGTTCGTGGCGAAGTTGCCTGGGTCGATGTATGCGACCGCGGCGATGAAAGCGGGGCCGAGGAAGGGCCAGAGCCCGCGGAGACCCTTGCTCTCGCCCGACAGCGAGGCCTGGGCGGCCCGAAGCGTCGCCGCCTCGCCGGGAAGGACGTCTCCCACCGCCAGCTCGGCCGCTCGACGCCTTTCCACCGCTTCGTTCTCTCGAGTCCCGGTCATTGCAAATCTAAGTTTAGACGCATCGAAATCTTAGACGGAATCCGGGCTGAACGGCAATCAACCCCCCGAAGGGGTGATACCTCGGCCCCACCGCTCACCGATAGTCGGAACAGGGCGGAAACCCTCGCCCGACAAGTGAACTGCGGCCTATGAGCACTCCGTTGCGAGAACGTCCTGACGCCCCCCTTGGAACCCTGATCTTCCGCGCTGGACTCCTGCCCGCGGAAACGATCGAAAACGCCCTCGAAGAGGGCGTGAAGACCGGTCGGAGGCTGGGCGAGATCCTCATCGAGCGCGGCCTTCTCCAGGAAGAGGACCTCACGCGGCTCCTCGCCGGCCAGAAGGGGCTTCCGTTCGTCAGCCTGCGCTCCGAGGTGATCGACCCCGAGGCGACGAGGCTCCTGAGCGAGGACCAGGCGCGGCTCTTCAGCGCGCTGCCGATCCGCTTCGAAGAAGGCCTCCCGCTCGTCGCGGTCGCGGACCCGACGAACGACGTCCTCAACCGGAACATCCGCGAGGCGCTCGGCCAGGACGTGCGCTTTGTCGTGGCGGGTCGGACCGAGCTCAACGAGGTGATCGGCGAGGCGTATTCCGGAACCCTCCGCGCCGTTGCCCCGGCCCCCGAGGCTGCGATCGAGGCTATGCCCGAGCCTGAGCTCGAGCCCGACGCGACGCCGCTGCGCGTCGACACCAGCGTCCCGCCCGCGGCCGAGGAGCCTTCGCTTCCGGCCTACGAGCCCGAGCCTCAGCCCGAACCGGAGCCGGAGTTGGATGAGGCGCCCGATCCGGAGCCGGTCTTCGAGACGCCCGAGCCGGAGCCCGCCTTCGAGGCGCCCGAGCCTGAACCCGTGTTCGAGACCCCCGAACCGGAGCCCGCCTTCGAGACCCCCGAGCCCGAGCCCGCCTTCGAGAGCAGCTCGCGTGCGTACGAGGCAGCGCCTGCGGTCGAGCTGGAGCCCGAACCGGAGCCCGAGCCGGAGCCCGTGCTCGAGCCCGCCGCGACGTTCGACGCCGCCCCGGCTCCCACAACGGAGTTCGAGCAGCCGACGCCTGCCTACGAGGCACCCCCCACACCTGAGCCGGTTGCGCCGCTCGCCACCGAGCCCGCCGCACCCCAGTCTCTACCGGAGACGAACGGCCAGGTGCCCCACGATCTCGAGGACGACCTCCTCCCTCCGGAGCCCGCCGCTCCCGAAGTCGAACCGGCTCCCGCCGAGACGGCACCCGAGGAGCCCGCGCCCGCGGCCTGAACGGATCTGGCTTCACCGTTTCCGTCCGGCTGACGAGCGGCGAGCGCCTCACGGTCTCCGATTGCGCCGACATCGGCGAGGCAAAGGGCTACGCCAAGGCGCTCACGAAGCAACTCGGCACGACCGACCCGGACGACTGGCCCTTCGTGAACGGGCGCTTCCTCAAGCCCGACACGATCATCTCCGTCGACATCGAACCGTCCTAGACGCCCGGCAGCAAGCCGGACGACGGGCGCGTCGCGATCCCGCGGCGCTCGGCGAGCGCCTCGAGCACGATGACCGTGTCCGCGACCGGGATGTCCTCGAGATACGCCTCGCGTGAGTCGAACGAGGCAAGCACCGCCGCGCAGCCGGCCGCATAGGCCCCCGCGTCTCCGGCCGCAAGGCCGGCAATGGCCTCAGCGACAGGAGCCGGGAACGCAGCCTCGTCCGCGGCACGGAGGGTCTCGGCGAGCTCCGTTGCCTGCCGGTCTTGCCCCAGGACCAGCCGGGCAAGCGCCGCAGCGTAGGCGCCGATCGGCGAGTCGCCCGCAGCGGGATCCTGTTCGAGCGCCCAGCGGGCATCCGACCTCGGCGCCCTCCCAGTCCTCGGCGAGGATCCTCGCCTTGAGCGCGCCGATGAGCCTCCCCCAGCTCGCCGGGGGCGCGTCCGGCCAGCTCTCCCGGTAGCGCTCGGCGGAGCGTGCGAACCAACCCGCCGCCTCCGCGGCTCGGCCCTGCATGAGCCGGGCGAGCCCGGCGCCGCCTGCGGCCATGCCGGCGCGGACGAGCTGTTTCTGCCTGGGGTCCGGCTCGTCCGGCATGCGGGCGAGAGCGTCGGCGTAGCGCGCTTGCTCCCGTTCGGCGTGCTCCTCCCAGCCCACGAGCGGAGCCTAGCTCCGCACCGGTCGAGGTTCCCCTTTTCGGGGGACGGCGGCGCGGAGATTGCCACCGACAATTGTCATAGCCGTTGACGCTCTGGGAGCCCCGCCGCCGCAGTCGGGGCTCCTTTGGTTAAGGGGCGACTAACGTCCACTTCGGCCCTTGTCGGGATCGAGGGAAAGAGTGAGAATGCCGCGAGGGCGACAACCGTCCTCGTTCGAGGGGTTGAAATGTCAACAAGAGGCGCCGGTAATTAAAAGAAAGAAGGGTGGCGGGAAGCGAACTCCCGCCACCGTGGCGAAACTTCACACTATGGGCGATCTACCACCAGGGAGTACCAGCGACCAGAGCCGCAAGTGTCCCAAGCCCAGCGCAAAGCGCCATCAGCTTGAGTCTCATGGAGCCGTCCTTTCTCGAACGATTGACAGCTCCTGGGCCCCAGGAATTTGACAACGTGAGGTTATAACAGGTCCCGGATGCCAAGACAAAAGTCAACTCACGTCGACAGCCCCGCCGCCGTAGGCGATCGGCTCAAGGTTGCCCGCGAGAAGGCGGGCCTCAGCCAACGCCAGCTCTCCTTTCCGGGCTGCTCGCCCGCGTACATCTCGCGGATCGAGTCGGGCGACCGCATCCCTTCCCTCCAGTTGCTGCGGGAGCTCGGCCGCCGGCTCAGCGTTTCCGAGGACTATCTCGCGACAGGCTCCGACGTCCGGGGGGACAGGGGCGGAGTGCTCGTCGAGGCCGAGGTTGCGTTACGCCTGAACGAGCTCGACGAGGCCGAGCGCCTCTACTCGTCGCTTCTCGAGGGCACGCCGCCGGCTCTCCGGGCCGAAGGCAATGCAGGACTGGGTCAGGTCGCGTTCCGCCGCGGCGAGCCGCGGACGGCGATCCCGCTCTTCGAGGAGGCCCTGTCCGTCTTCGGCACAGACGAGACGGGCCATCCCGACCTGGCCGACAGCCTTGGGCGCTCTTACGCGATGGTCGGGGAGCTCGAATCTGCGATCGGCGTCTTCGAGCGTTACCGCGAATCCGCGAGTCGACAGGGCGATTCCTTCCAGACCATCCAGTTCTCTGTGCTCCTCGCGCACGCGCTGATCGACAGCGGGAACCTCGGTCGCGCCGAGGAGCTCCTCGGCGCTGCGCTCGCGCTCGGCAGCGGCCTCGAGAGCCCGAGCGTCCGCGCCCAGCTCTACTGGTCGCAGGTCCCGGCTCCACGCTGAGCGCGGTGACCCCGTCACTGCGGCGCCGATTCGCCCGCAGCGCGCTCGAGATCCTCCGCCTGACCTGAGGACACCTATCGCACGGCGCGTGCCCATCAGTTGCTGGCTCGACCTCGAGCTCGACCGAGGCAACGCGCAGGACGCGCTCGACCTGCTCGAGGAAGGCTGGCCTCTCCTGGAGGCGAGCGCCAACGGCCTCGAGCGGGCGCAGTACCGCCTCGAGGAAGCGCGCGCGCTCGCCCGGCTCGGCCGCAGCGAAGAGGCGGCTGCGCTGGCCATGCAGATCTCGGGGCTCGATCGCGGACGCGCATCCCGAGGACGCGGCGCGCAGCTACTCCGTCCTCGCGGGAGTGTTCGACGACCTCGGCCGACCGGACCGGGCGCGGGAGCTCTACGAGCTCGCTGCCGAGCTCCTCGAGCCGCGCAACCCGAACCGTTTCCTGGTCGACGTCTACTCGCACCTCGCCGACATCGCCGAGTCGGAAGGGCGCAAGGAAGAGGCTTACGATCTCATGAAGAAGGCCGTGGGCATGCAGAAGGCAGTCGGCCGAGGCCACGCCGTCCTAGGCCTGCACAAGCCGAACCGTAGGGTATATTTCGGCTAGCCGGCGCGCACCTCTACGCGCCGGCATCCTCGTTTCACCTTGCAGCGCACCTCGCGCTGCACCCTATGCACGAAGCAATAGACCGAACGGACCCTTCCTGGAGTGGAAGCGGACGGCTTGGCCGCCGCAGCCCGGCGCGCGGAAGCGTGGGCGGGCGAGCCCTTCCTCAGGAGCCGACGAAGACGCGGCCGAGGCGCTCGCGAAGGCCGCGCGCGACGTCGAGCCCTCGACGCCGCCTCGCGGAGATCGAGGCGGGCCGGCGCACGCCCTCGCCACCTGGAAGGTCGCGCTACGCGCTCATGCTCGGTCTCGAGCGGGAGCTCACCGACCATCCGCCCCGCCTCGCTTCCGGCACCGAGCTGCGCCGCGCACCAGATCGACGCGCTCGCCGGGCATGCTCACCGAGCTGATCGCGCGTCACGAGAAGGAGGCCGAGAACGGAAACGGGCAACGGCCATGTCGTCGAGGAGCCCGAGGACGACGAGGAGCCTGAGAACGGCGACCTGGAGGACGAGGAGGGCGAGCCCGAGAAGCAGGACGACCCGGGCGCCGTGCGCCGCTTCCGCTTCCGCCATCCGACCGCGTCCGGCAAGACGATTGCGGCGTCCGGATTCGTGGAGGCGGCGCGCACGATGGGCGTTCTCATCCTCACCCACCGCCGGCTTCTCGTTCAGCAGTTCACGCGCGATCTGACCACCGAGGGCTACGGCGGACCGGTTTCGCCCGGCGATCGAGGACGGGCAGGAGCCGCTCCGCGGCAACCCGATCACGATCCAGACATACGCGTGGTTCGCACGTCATGTCGAGCTCGATCTCGAAGGGCGCCTACCAGCTCGTCATCTGCGACGAGGCGCACACGGCTCTCGGCGAGAAGACAAGCTCCGCGATTCGCCGCTTCGCCGACCCGATCTACATCGGCATGACGGCGACCGAGCAGCTCATCGCGAAGCAGGTCTCGGACGTCTTCCCGCCTCGGTGGACGACCTCCCGCTCGGCGGATGCCGCCCGCCGCGGCCTCATCGCCCCGCTCCGCTGCCTGCGCGTGCCCCCGGCCGCGGCCGTCGCGTCGGTGCCGATCGTCGGCGGCGACTACGACCAGGACATCCTCGCCCGCGTCCTCGACCACTCGAGCTGATCAACCAGGCCGCTGCGAGCCTCTACCGCGACCGCTTCAACGAGACGCCGGGATCGTCTACGCGGCCGGCGTCGAGCACGCCTACAACCTCGCGCGCGAGTTTCGCGCCGCGGGCCTGAAGGCGGAGGCGGTCAGCGGCAAGACACCGCCGCTCAAGCTGGCCGAGACGCTCGCCGCCTACGAGCGCGGAGAGATCAACATCCTGATCAACGCGATGCTGCTCGCAGAGGGCTGGAACTCGCCGCGCGCCACGATCTGCATGCATCTCGCGCCGACCGCGAGCCGCCGTGTCTACCAGCAGCGCATCGGCCGGATCATGCGGATGCACCCGCGCAAGGAAGCCGGGGTCGTGGTCGACTTCGTCCCGGACGCGGCGACCCACAACGAGCGCACGATCACCCTCCATTCGCTGCTCGACTCGGACTTCTACCGGCCGGGCGCACGGGTGACCCCGGCGCCGCGCAGGCGCGTCCAGCGACGCGCCCGCCGCAAGCTCTCTCCGGCTCCGTGGCTCGTCCCGGTCACGCCCGACGTACGCCGCCGCGTCGCGGTGATCACCCGGGGAGTGGGAGCGCGTCGACCCCGGCAGGCTCGCGGAGGACGAGCAGCTCCTCTGGGCCCGGATCGCGGGCCGCCAGCTCCGGTTCGAGGAGCGCCAGCATTTCGCGGAGAAGCTCGCCAAGGCCTCCCGCGAGTGCCGCGAGGCCTTCCTGATGAGCTGCGCCGCCGAGAACCCGAACCGGCGTCTGCGCCTCTCGGCCCTCGGCGACCGCGTCGCCGTGACCGTCGACCGCGCGAGCTTCGACGACCTCGTCACGATGATCACGTCGGCGCCGACGTGGGAGAAGGACGGCGTGCAGGGCGTCCGCATCCTCCTGAGGGCTGATCGGCGAGGGGAAGGTGGACGCGCCCGACGAGATCCTCGCCCGCTGGACGTGGCGGCTCGCCCGCGCCACGCGCAAACTGCAGGACCGGCGCGCCGGCTCGGACCTGCCGGAGGCGAAGCGCCTCCTCGGCGCGCTCGACGAACTCACGCGGGCACCGGCACGAGGAGAACGCGGCGCGACTCGTCAACGTCGCGCTCGAGCAGCCGATCCACGTGGCGGTCGCCCTCCTCGCTTCCGCGGAGGCCTACACGCCGACCGCGCAGCAGCTGATCGACCGAATGCGCGAGCGCCTCGGGACGATCCAGGAGGTCGCGAACGCGCTGGCGGACAACCTGCCGCACCGAAGCAGCACTCGCGGAAAGTCCCGGCGCCGGCGCGCCGTAAGCGCAAGCAGAAGGCCGAGCAGCAGAAGGCGCAGCAGCAGAAGACTGAGAAGGACAAGGCGCCGGGCGGAAGAGGGCGGGAAGAGAAGCCGAAGAAGTCCGAGAAGCCGAAGCCCAGCGCCGAGCCAGCCGCACGCAGCCCGAGCGCACGCCCGGCGCCCGTCCGCCTACGTCCTCTTCTTCTCCTCCTCGGCCCGGCGAGCCTCGTGCTCGCGCAGGAAGCGCGTCAGCTCGGCGGCGAGGGAATCTCCTGAGGGAACGTCGAGCTCGTCCCCGAGCGCGTCCGCGTCGCGCCTCGAGCTCCTGGACGTAGGCCTCGGTCTCCTCGTCGGCCGAGACCGCCTCGCTGACCTGCTGCTCGTAGGCGGCCGAGGCGCGCTCGAGGTCTGCGAGGTCGAACTCCGTGCCGAGGAGACCCGCCAGCCGTTCGCAGAGGGCGAGTGCGGCCCGCGGGCTCGCGGCGAGCGATGCGTAGTGGGGAACCGCCGCCCAGAGGCTCGCGGATGGGAGGTCGGCGCTCCGGCAGGAGTCGTGGAGGATGCCGACGATCCCGGTCGGCCCTCGTAGCGCGAGGCGGCGAGGCCGAGCTCCTCGACGAGCTTCTGGTCGCTGGCCGAGCCCGTCACGGGCGCGGGGCGCGTGTGCGGCACGCGGCGAGCAGCGCTCCGAGCGTGACGACGAGCTCCACGTCGAGTCGCCCGCGAGCTCCACGATCTCGTCGCAAAAGGTGCGCCACCGGAGGTTGGGCTCGATGCCGAGCATGAGCACGGCATCGCGGTCGGCTCCCGGAATGGGAGCGTGGTAGAAGACCGTGTCGGGCCAGTCGATCCGGCGCGTGATTCCGTCCTCGAGCGCGACGTGCGGACGCGTTGCCTGGAAGTCGTAGAACTCCTCGGGGTCGATGTTCGCGAAGCGCCGCGCCTCCCACGCCTGGGCGAGGAAGCTCGTCGCGAGCGAAGCGCCCTGCGCGCCGTCGTTCCAACCCCGAAAAGCCCCAACGAGCACGGCACGGCGAAGGGTCGGGGCGCCGCTCGATGCGGAGATGGCTACCGATGCACGGAGTCTACGGCAGTACCGGCCGCGATCTGAGCAAAAGCCTGGCGGCGAGCGCGACGACCCCCACCCACACCGCGGTCGCGAACGTCACGTGGACGAGAACGAGGGGCCAGGGGAGGTGCTCGCGCCACTGGATGTCCCCGATCGCCATCTGCGCGAACAGAAGCCCGAGGACGCCGGCGGCGAACATGAGGTCGCCGCGCGCCTCCTTCCGGTGCCAGTAGAGCGAGGCGACGATGCCGACGAAGGTGATGGAGAAGATCCCCGTGGCGCCCACGTGAAGGTGGAGCGCGTCCGGGAGGAGCCCGTAGCGCTTGATCTTCTCGCCGCCCGAGTGCGGGCCGGCCGCCGTGACGAGCGTCCCCGTGACGATCAGGGCGAGCGCGCTCGGCACGAGGACGACGGCGAGCCAGTTGGCCGCGAGCGGCGGGTGCTTGACGACCCCGCGCACGAAGTCGTGCGCGCCGAAGGCGACGACGACCGCCACCCCGAGGGCGAGCAGGGAGAGGAGGAAATGGGCCATGACGATCAGCGGGTGTAGCTCCACGAGCACGGTGATCCCGCCGAGACGCCCTGGAGAAGCACGGTCACCGGGAGCGCCCACGCGGCCCAGAGGAGCCAGCGCGGAAGCCGCTCGACGCGGGTCGCGCCGATCGCGGCCACAAGGGTGACGAGACCGACGACGAAGCCGACTCCGCGATTGCCGTACTCGACGAGCGCAGTGGAAGTTCTTCTCCGGGAGGAAGGACGAGCCGCAGCGAGGCCAGTTGTCGCAGCCGAGCCCCGAGCCGGTGAGGCGCACCGTCGCGCCCGAGACGACGATGAGAAAGAGCGCGGCCAGCGCGACGTACGAGAGCAGGGCGAAGGTCTCCGCGGAGATGGCGAAGCGCGCCCGGGCGACCTCCGTCGTGTCGGCTTCCATCAGGCCAGGGCCAGGCCGGTTCCCTCGACGACCTGCCCGACGCGGGCTGAGCGGGAGCCCGGCGTCCGCGAAGGCCGCCTCGAGCACGGCGCCCTTCTCAGCCGGAAGCGAGATCAGGAGACCGCCGGCGGTCTGCGGGTCGAAGCCGAGCGTGCCGAGCTCCTCGGAGAGACCGTCGAGCCGGGCCGCGCCGGCGACGAACTCCCGGTTTCGCAGGTCGCCTCCGGTGCGAAGGCCGCGGCGCGCGACGGCCAGCGCCCCAGGGAGAGCCGGGAACGAGGCGGGGTCGAGGACGATGGACACGGCGCTTCGCTCGGCCATCTCGTGCGCATGGCCGAAGAGGCCGAAGCCGGTCACGTCGGTGACCGCGGACGGCTCGAAGGGACGCAGGGTCTCGGCGGCGCGGTCGTTCAGCTCCATCATCGTCGCGGCGGCCGACTGCAGCTCCTCCTCCCCCAGGACCTTCTTCCGCGACGCCGGTGAGGACGAGGCCCGTGCCGAGCGGCTTGGTCAGGTACAGGACGTCACCGGGCCGCGCGCCGTTCTTTCGCCAGATCGCGTCCGGATGCGCCGTGCCGACGACGGCGAGGCCGTACTTCGGCTCGTCGTCGCGAATCGTGTGGCCGCCCGCGAGCAGGGCGCCGGCCTCCTCCACCTTGGCCGCCGCCGCGTCGAAGACCGCCCGCACCGACTCGATCGGTAGCTCCTCCGGGAACGCGGCCACGGAGAGCGCGAGGAGCGGCTTGCCTCCCATGGCGAAGACGTCGTTCAGCGCGTTGACCGCCGCGACGGCCCCGAAGACCGCGGGATCGTCGACCATCGGCGGGAAGAAGTCCGTCGTGAAGATGAGCGCGCGCTCGTCGTCGAGCCGGTAGACGGCCGCATCGTCCGCCGGCGAGAGCCCGACGAGCAGGTTCTCCGAATCGGCGGGCGCGAAGCCCGGCGAGAAGCTCCTCGAGCCGGCCCGGCCGCGTACTTGGCCGCGCAGCCTCCTCCGGCTTCGAGACCCGCGAGTCGCGCAGTAGTCTCCACGCGGTGGAGGTTACCCCGCGCACGTTTGGGTGTCAGAGCATGACCGGACGGCTCGAGCGCGTGCTCGTCAAGCCGCCGGCGGCGGGCGCCTGGGCGGCCTGGCGCGCCTACGACTGGAGGGCGGAGCCCGACCCGGCCGGGTTGGAGGCCGAGCACGAGGCCTTTCGCGCGCTCCTCGAGGAGGCAGGCGCGGAAGTCGTCCTCGGCCAGACCGGCGGCAGCTCGAATCCGGACGCCATCTATGCCTACGACCCCGCGCTCGTCGCCGATTCGGGCGCCGTGCTCCTCATGCCCGGCAAGGAAGGGCGCCGCCGCGAACCGGAGGAGATGGGCGTCGACTTCATGGAGGCCGGCGTGCCCTTGGCCGGCCAGCTGCGCTTCCCCGCGACCGTCGAGGGCGGGGACACCGTCTGGCTCGACGAGCGCACGCTGCTCGTCGGCCGTGGCTACCGGACGAACGACGCCGGCATCCAGGGTCTCCAAGAGCTCCTCCCCGAGGTGGACGTCATCGGCTTCGACCTCCCCCACTACCACGGTGCCGGCGAGGTGCTCCACCTCATGTCGTTCCTCTCGCCGCTCGACGTCGACCTGGCTGTCGTCTACCTACCGCTCATGCCCGTGCGGCTCGTCGAGCTCCTGCGCGAGCGCGGGATCGAGTTCGTCGAGGTGCCGGACGAAGAATTCGAGTCGATGGGCCCGAACGTGCTCGCCCTGGGGCCGCGCGTCGCCCTCGCGCTCGAAGGCAACGACGAGACGCGGCGGCGCATGGAGGCGGCCGGCGTGGACGTGCGCACCTACAAAGGGGACGAGATCTCCCGCAAGGGCGACGGCGGGCCGACCTGCCTCACTCGCCCGCTCCTGCGCGCCTAGCGGAGCAGGAAGCCGGTCCCGAGCTCGTCGCGCTCGTCGAGCACGAATTCGTGCTCGCCCGTCCGGTGAGCGCTGCCCTCGACCTCGGTGACAACTGCGGGCCGCCCGGCGACCTCGGCATCACCGACGACTCGCGCCGAGAACACCGTGCCGACGATGCTCTCGTGCGCCAGCTCCTCGCCGCGCGGGAGCTCCCCGTCCGCATCGAGAAGGGCGAGGCGAGCCGAGGTGCCGCTTCCGCAGGGCGAGCGGTCGACCTCGCCGTCGGCGAAGACCGTGACGTTGCGCTGGCGGAGCGGCGGGCCCTCGTCGATCCGCTCGAAGAAGATGACGCCGTAGATGTCGCGGAGCTCCGGCTCGAGCGGATGGACGAACTCTCGCGCCGCCTCGAGCTCACGTTTGATCTCGCGGCCGAGCTCGATCAGGCGCGGAAGGGATTCCTTCCGCACGGGAAGGGGCGACTCGACGGACGCGTAAAAGGCGCCGCCGAAGGCGACGTCGACGGCGAGGCCACCGGCCTCGAGCGCTTGTGCCTCCACGTAGGAGGGCACGTTCGTGAAGCGGACTCGCTCGACGCGCCCGTCACGCACGGAAGCCACCGTCTAGAGCCGGCCGGAGGGCACGTCCACGACGACTGTGGTCTCCGGCTCGACGGTCGTCGATCAAGCCGCTCTCGAGCGCCCACGTGACCAGCGCGATCGTCCCGTGCCCGCAGGCCGTGGAGTAGCCCGCGTTGTGGAAGAAGACGACGCCGAGGTCGGCCCCCTCGTCGTTCGGCTCGGTGACGAAGCAGCCGTACATGTCGGCGTGCCCGCGCGGCTCGTGGACGAGCAGCCTGCGCACGTCGTCGAGCCGCTCGAGCGCGAAGCGGCGCTTGTCGAGGATCGTGGCGCCCTCGAGCGGCGCCACACCGCCGGTGACGATGCGAAACGGCTCGCCGGCGGTGTGGTAGTCGGTCGTGCTGGACTACGAGGCCGCCTACGAGCCTTTCTCTATGGGAACGTCCACCAGATTTCCCCATTCCGTCCACGAGCCGTCGTAGTTTCGCACCCGCTCGAAGCCGAGCAGCTCGCTGAGGACGAACCACGTGTGTGCGCTGCGCTCGCCGATGCGGCAGTAGGCGGTCACTTCCTTCTCGGACGTGATGCCCTGGCCGCCATAGAGCTCGCGGAGCTCGTCGGCCGACTTGAAGGTGCCGTCGTCGCGGACGGCGCTCGCCCACGGGATGGAGACGGCGGAGGGGATGTGGCCTGCGCGCTGGGCGCCCTCCTGCTCGTAGCCGGGCGGGGCGATCAGCTCGCCCGCGTACTCGCCCGGCGAGCGGACGTCGACGAGCCCGCGGTCGTCGGCGCCCGAGCCACTCGCGGACCTGGTCGCGGTAGGCGCGGATGGACTCGTCCCGCTCCTGCGCGGAGTAGCCCTTGCCAGCCGGCGACGGCACGTCGGTCGTCAGCTCGCGACCCTCGTCGATCCACTTCTGGCGGCCGCCGTCGAGGATGCGGACGTCGCCGTGGCCGTAGACCTTCAGGTACCAGTAGGCGTAGGCGGCGAACCAGTTGTTCTTGTCCCCGTAGACGACGACGGTGGTGTCGTTCCCGATCCCGAGGCCGCCGAGGAGCTGCTCGAAGGTCTCCCGGTCGACGACGTCGCGCTCGACGGGATCCTGCAAGTCCTCACGCCAGTGCAGCTTGACGGCGCCCGGGATGTGGCCCTCTTCATAGAGGTCGGGGTTCTCGTCGACCTCCGCGACGACGACGTTGTCGTCGCCCGAATGCTCCGCGACCCAGTCGCTCGTGACGAGGACGGGCTTCGCGTATCCGTTCTCTGCCATTGCTACCTCCCGATCACTTCAATTGTTGAAGCGATCCTACACCCTCGTCGCGGCCTCGGCTATTCTCGGTACATGGGGAGCATCGGGGATGTGATGACGGGTGAGATCGTCGCAGTGGCCCCCGAGGACACACTGGGGGAGGCCGCCGAGCGGATGGCCGAGCAAGGGGTCGGGTCGGCCGTCGTGCTCGATTCCGGCCGCCTGATCGGGATCCTCACCGAGCGCGACCTCCTGAAGGCGGTCGCGGGCCGCGTGCACACGAGCGAAGCGCGCGTGCGCGAATGGATGACCGCAGACCCCATCACCGCCTCGGAGGCCGACTCCGCAGACGAGGCGATCAGGACGATGCTCGACAACGGCTTCAGGCATCTGCCTGTCGTCGCTGCCGGCAGGACCGTTGGCGTCGTCAGTCTGCGCGAGCTGATGCGGGCCGCATTGCAGGTCGACGCCTAGCCGACGTTTAACCCCGGGTCCGGCTGTCGTCTCCCGCTCAGAGGAGTTGCGCCGCGATCATGGCCGCTGCGCCGAGCCAAAGCCCGGCGAGGGTTCCGATCAACGGTGCGAGTGGGCGAAGGGAAGGACGCGGTTCCATGTCGAAGAAGAATTCTCGGCTCGCGCGCCGCAAAACTTCGACGCGGAACTCGAGCATCCTTCCCGCCGCCTAATGGCCGTCGAAGAACCCGACCCAGTGACCCTTGCCCAGGAAGGCGGCCACCGTCACGAGAAGAACGAGAAGCTGAACTTGACGTGCCGTCACGCGATTCACCTCCTTTCCCTAGAACCGGAAGTCCTGGAGTGCCTCAGCTGCGCGCCGGTACAGATGCGCCGCCTCGAGGTCCTCGCCGCGCCGCACGGCCAGATCGCCCTGAGCGATCCACGCTGCCGCACGGTGGCTCACGGAGGAGAGCTGTTCGAAGCTGCCCTCCGCCTCCTTGAACATGATGTCTGCCTCGTCGAGCCGCTCCTGGTCGAGGAGGGCCCGGCCGAGGACGAGCTGGGCGTTGCCGATCTCATCGAGGTGGTCGACACGGCCGCCCAGTAGGTCGAGAGCATGCCGCGCCTGCTCCTCTGCGAGCTTCGGCTCGCCCGTGCGCAGGTGAACCTGCGCGAGGGACGAGACGACGTGGCCGGCGTCGGTGTTGTCGCCGACCTCGAGGAGAACCCGGTAGGCGTCCTTCAGGTGCTTGATCGCCTCCTCGGGCTTCCCGAGCTGGAAATTGAGTCCGCCGAGGTTGTTCAGCAGCTTGCCGACGTTGGACTGGTCGGCGAGCTCCTCGTACTGCGCCTTGGCGCGCTCCGCGTACGAGCGGGCGAGCACCCAGTGCCCGGTGCGCTCGGCGATGAGCGATGCCTGGAAATAGTGGTGGGCGACGGTGCGCCGGTCGTTCAGGCTCTCGGCGAGCTCGAGCGCGCGCTCGACGTCCTCGCGCGCCGCTTCCCAGTCGCGCTGGCGCCGGTAGCAGCGCGAGCGCCAACCGAAAGCGTTCGAGCGGAGCCGATCGGCCGGCAGGCCAGAGCGCTCGGAAAGATCGAGTGCCTCGCTGAAGAGCGCGACTGCGGTGGCGATCGACGAAAGCTTGTAGCGGCAGACACCGATGCGGTAGAGCACCTCGGCCCGGTCGACGTCGCTGAACGTGGGCGATCCGTGAGCTGCCGCGCGCGGTCGAGGAGGCCGATGGCCGCGCGAACGTCGCCGAGCGACATTCGCGCCCAGCTCTCTGCGAGGATGAGAGCGGAACTCGAGCGACGGAACCGCAACGGTGGTGAGCGCAACGCCGAGCTTGTCGATCTCGGCGACGACCTCGTCGTACTGGTTGGACTCGAGCGCCGCCTCCGCGCGGGCGATGACGCTCTCCACGCGCTCCCGCTCACTCGAGGAGACCCCGGTCTCGAGGAACGAGGGGTCGACGCCGAGCCTGCTCGCGAGCCATTCGACGGTCTCGCCCGTCGGGCGCGTCTTGCCGCGCTCGATCTGGCTGACGTACTCCTTCGAGAAGCGCTCGCCGGCGAGCTCCGTCTGCGTCAGCCCACGCGCGATGCGCAGCTGGCGGACGCGCTCGCCCATCGAGGTGCGGGCGGCGGAGGCGGTGTGGAAGGCGGTGAGTTGATCGTGCATCTAAGGTGAACTATACGGGGAAAAAATTACTTCACAAGGCTACTTGACTTCTTGTTCGGCTTGGCTATAGTCCGACTACCTCGCATTCCTGCCGGACGCCAGGCAGAGGGGTGCGGGAGGCGCGCCAGATTCCCGGCGACACCAACCCGGAGGCATCGGCTGGGCCGCAGAGCCGGAGCTTCCGGGTTGTCGCCTGGATGGACGCAAAACATGGACGAAGCGTCGGCCCTCAGGGCTGCTTCGTCTATCCCTCTAACGGGCGGGTCACGAGGCCTGAAGCGGGCCGCGAAGCCAGGCGATCCTGCTTTCCCGGATCGCGGGCCAGGTGTCCTGCAGAAGCGCGCCGACGACCTCGTCGGCCATGGTGAGGAGCCCGAGGGCGATGAAGATCCACGCTTCGGCGTCCGGATTTCGCTCCGACGGCACTCCGCCGGCCTCCTGCGCGCGCCGGATCACGTCGGCCACGTATTCGTGCACCTCGTGCATGTGCGCCCGCATGTAGGCAGCGATCTCGGGGTCGACGGAGGATTCGGCCAGAGCCTGCACCCAGAGCGGGGAGCTGCGCGGCCGTTCGGCCTCCGACTCGACGAACGCGCGCCCGATTGCGGAAAGCCAGAGCCCTGGATCGGGCTCTGCGGCGAGCCGCTCGGCCCAGAGCTCCTTCACCTCCTCCCAGCTCCAGTCCATGCAGGCGAGATAGAGCGCGCGCTTCGACGGAAAGTGGCGGTAGAGAACCGGCTCGGTCACGCCCGCGGCGCGGGCGAGGTCGGCCGTCGTCGTGCCGTGGTAGCTCCGGCCGGCAAACAGGCGGCAGGCCGCGTCGAGGAGCGACGCGCGCCGCTCGTCGGCGGGCAGGCGGATGGTGCTCATGCGCCTTCGAGGAGCGGCTCTGGCTCGTGGCGGTACTTGCGAATCGTGGCGACGGAGAGGACCGCGCCGGCAAGGGCGATTGCCGCGGCCACCTGAAGGGCGTGCTGGTAACCGGTGACGAAGCCTTCGACGGCCTCGGGCGTCCCCGGAACACCGGTTGCGTAGGCGGCGACGATCGCGCCCATAACGGCGATTCCGAGCGAGCCGCCGACCTGGCGCCTGCTATTCAGCACCGCCGAGCCGACACCCGCCTTGTCGACCGGCACGGAACCCATGGCGGCGGCGGTGATCGGCGTCATCACGATCGCCATGCCAAAGCCGCCGATGAGGAGCCCCGGAAGGATGTCCCAGAAGTTCGAGGTCGCCTCGAGCCGCGAGAAACTGAGGAGCGAGATCGAGAGCAGCACCATCCCGACGGCCACGAGCCAGCGTGAGCCGACCCGGTCCGAGTACTTCCCCGCGATGGGGGCGACGAGGATGATGAGAACGGTCATCGGCAGGAAGGACGCGCCCGTCTGGACGGCCGAGAACCCGAGGACGTTCTGGATGAAGAGCGAGTTGTAGAAGAAGACGCCGAACATCGCGAGGCCGACGAGCAGCATCACAGTGTTCGCGCCGGCGAAAGTGGAGTTCTTGAAGAGGTTGAGGTCGAGCATCGGCGCGCGCTGGCGCATCTCGAGCACGATGAACGCCGCGATAGCGATGACCGTCGTGGCGAAGAGCGCCAGGATCAGAGGGATCAGTCCACCCGTAGGAGTTCGCCTCGATGAGGGCGAACGTGAGCGCGAAGAGGCCGATCCCCGACGTCAAAAGCCCGGGAAGATCGAGCCGCTGGCTCTCGGACGTGTCGCGCGACTCGTCGACGACGAGGCGGGTGACGATGATCGCGAGGATCCCGATCGGAACGTTGATGAAGAAGATCCAGCTCCAGCCGATGTGCTGGGTGATGAGCCCGCCCGCGAGGGGTCCGATCGCAAGGGCCATGGCCGACACGCCGGCCCAGATCCCGATCGCCATCCCTCGCTGCCGCGGCGGGAATGTGGCCGTGATAATCGAGAGTGTCGCAGGGTTCATGAGCGCCGAGCCGGCACCCTGGACGACGCGGGCGCCGATCAGCCAGCCGGCGCTCGTCGCGAGACCGCAGAAGAGCGACGCGACCGTGAAGATCACGAGCCCGACGATGAAGATCCGCCGGCGGCCCAACATGTCAGCGAGCTTGCCGCCCGTGAGCATGAGGACGCCGAAGGTGAGCGCGTAGCCGTTGAAGACCCATTCGAGCTCGGAGATGCCGATGTTCAGGTCACTCTGGATCGACGGCAGCGCCACGTTCACGATCGTGTTGTCGAGCATGATCATGAACAGGCCGAATGCGACCGCTCCCAGCGTCCACCACTTCCTGTTCTCCGGGTCGAAGATCTTCGCCTTCATCGCGCCTCCTCCAAAGTTAGTGCGAACTAAGCTAGCAGTAGGCCAGGGGGCTCGTACACTGGTCGCGCATGGCTGACGTCGTCTGGCGCCCCGACGCGCGCACGCTCTCCCGCGCCAACGTCTCGCGGCTCATGGGCCGGCACGGATTCGAGGACTACTGGGAGCTGGTGCGCCGCTCGCAGGAGGATCCCGAGTGGTTCTGGCCCGCCGCGATCGAGGACATGGGGCTCGACTTCTCGACGCCCTGGAACGAGGTCATGGACCTCTCGCGCGGGCCGGAATGGGCGACGTGGTTCGTCGGCTCGAAGCTCTCGATCGCCTGGAACTGCGTCCATCGCTGGGCCGAGCGCGATCCGGACCGCGTCGCGGCGGTCGGGCTCGGAGAGGACGGCGCGCGGTGGGAGTACACCTTTGCCGAGCTTTCCTCCCAGGTCACGCGCCTCGCGGAGGGGCTCGTCGCGGCTCGGGGTCGAGCCCGGCGACCGCGTCGCGATCTACATGCCCATGTGCCCCGAGGTCGCCGTCGCCTCGCACGCCTGCGCGCATGTCGGAGCCGTGCAGGTGCCCATCTTCTCCGGCTTCGCGGGGCCGGCCGTACGCGAGCGGCTGCAGGACTCGGAGGCGAAGGTCGTCGTCACCGCCGACTGGTCGCTGCGGCGCGGCAAGCGGCTCGACATGCGGGCCACGGTGGACGAGGCGGCGCGCGAGGCCCCGTCGGTCGAGCACGTCGTCACCTGGAACCGCGAAGACCGGTCGTGGAGAGGCGTCCAGCTCGGCCCGGGCGAGCTCGCCCCGCTCGAGGTCGACTCCGAGCACCCGTATCTCCTCACCTACACCTCGGGGACGACCGGAAAGCCGAAGGGCGTGCTGCACGTCCAAGGCGGCTTCCTCGTCTCCATCGGCCGCGAGCTCGCATACCAGGCCGACGCACACCCCGACGACGTCATCCATTTCGCCACGGACATGGGCTGGATCATGGGCCCGTGGACCGTCGTCGGCGGCGGCGCGATGGGAGCGAAGCTGGTCTTCGCCGAAGGCGCTCCCGACTACCCGGTCGATCGGCTGTGGCGCACGATCGAGGCCGAGGGCGTGAGCATCCTCGGCTGCTCTCCCACGCTGATTCGCGCCCTCATGCAGCACGGCGACCCCGAGGCAGATCTCTCCTCCCTGCGCGTCATCGTCACGACCGGCGAGCCGTGGAACCCGGATCCGTACGACTGGCTCTTCGAGCGCGTCGGCGGCGGCCGCTGCCCGATCATCAACTGCTCGGGCGGGACAGAGATTGGCGCGTGCTTCCTCTCGCCCACGCCGGCGATCCCGATCAAGGCGTGCTCCCTCGGCGGCCCCGCCCTGGGGATGGACATGGACGTCGTCGACAGGAGGGCAACTCGCTCGTCGAGAGCGGCGAGGTCGGGGAGCTCGTCTGCAGAAAGCCGTTCCCCGGGATGACACGCGGCTTCTGGCGCGACCGCGAGCGCTACTTGGACGCCTACTGGCGCCGGCTTCCAGGGGTCTGGGTGCACGGCGACTGGGCGTCGGTGGACGAGGACGGCTACTGGTTCCTGCACGGCCGCTCCGACGACACCCTCAACATCGCGGGCAAGCGCATCGGCCCGGCCGAGATCGAGTCGGCCGTGGTCTCCCACCCGGCCGTCGCCGAGGCCGCCGCCGTCGGCGTACCTCACGAGGTGAAGGGCGAGGTCGCCTGGGTCTTCTGCGTCCTCGCGCGCGGACGGGAAGGCTCGGACGAGCTCGCGGCCGAGGTCGCGGAGCAGGCCGCGGCGGAGCTGGGGCGAGCTTTCAAGCCCGACCGCGTCGTTTTCGTCTCGGCCCTCCCGAAGACGCGCAGCGCGAAGATCGTGCGCCGTGCGGTACGCGCCAAGGCTTTGGGGAAGGATCCCGGTGATCTTTCCTCCGTCGAGAACCCGGAGGCTCTCGAGGACATTGCTCGCGCCGTCTGAATACGAAGGCTCGCCGACCCGCGGCTACCTGGACACGGCCACGTACGGGCTGCCGCCGCGGACGACGGTCGCAGCCGTCGAGAAGACGCTCGCGAGCTGGCAAGGGCGCGGCTCATGGCTCGACTGGGAGCAGGACGGAGAGGCCTGCCGCGAGCTCTTCGCGCAGATCGTCGGGGCACAGGCGGAGGAGATCGCGTACGTGGCCGCCGCGTCCGTCGCTGCGGGCATCGTCGCGGCGAGCCTGCCGGCGGAGGCGGGCGCCAACGTCGTCCTCTACGAGCGCGACTTCGACTCCGTGCTCTTCCCGTGGCGGTCGCTGGCCGAGCGCGGCGTCGAGCTGCGGACGCTTCCTCTCGAGCGGCTCGCGGAAGGGATCGACGAGCGCACGGCGCTCGTCGCGGTCAGCCTCGTGCAGTCGTCGGACGGGCGCATGCCCGACCTCGCGGCGATCAAGGCCGCCGGGACGCGCCTCTTCCTGGACGGGACGCAGGCCGTCGGCTCGATTCCCGTGGGCCTCGAGGGCGTCGACTACCTCGTCGCCCACTCCTACAAGTGGCTGCTCTCGCCGCGGGGCCTCTGCTTCTTCTACGTGCGGGCGGAGCGGCTGCCCGAGATCACGCCGTGGCTTGCGGGCTGGAAGTCGCGCTCCGACCCCTTCGAGGACTACTACGGCGCGCCCGAGCTCGCGTCGGACGCGCACCGGCTCGACGTCTCGATCCCCTGGTTCTCTGCCCCGGGAGCCCGCGCGAGCCTCGAGCTGATCGCGGGGCTCGGCGCCGAGGCGATCGGTAAGCACAACCTCGCCCTCGCGCGCTCGTTCGCGTCCGAGTTGGGGCTGGCCGAGCCCGCGTCGCCGATCTTGCGCGTCCCGGTAGACGACGCGGATTCGGCGGTCGAGCGCCTCAAGAGCGCGGGCGTAGCGTGCTCGGCGCGATCCGGCTCGATCCGCTTCGCGTTTCATCTCTACAACGACGAGGAGGACGTCGCCCTCGCGCTCGAGGCTCTCCGGCCTGCGGCGGCTGTACGCTCCGAAGCATGATTCGCTTACTCGTCCGCACCCTCATCGCCTTGGTGGCAAACACCGTCGGCCTGCTGGTGGCGGCGGCCCTACTCGACGGAATGCACGTGGATTTCGGGTCGTTCGTCCTCGCGGTGATCATTTTCACCGTCGCCTTCGCTCTTATGCAGCCGTTCCTCGTCTCCCAGTTCCGCCGCGGGAACTCCGCCGCGCTGGGAGGAGTGGCCCTCATCGCCACGCTCGTCGCGCTGATCGTCACGGACCTCATCTCCGACGGCTTCTCGATCGACGGGGTCGGAACATGGATCGCCGCGACCGTGATCGTCTGGCTCGGCGCGCTCCTCGCGGCGTTCATCCTCCCGTTTCTCGGCCTCAGGAAGTACATGGAAGAGCGGCGCGACTAGTTTTCGTCTCTTAGACGCAAACCGGTAGAATCCAAGGCGTGAGACTCGCGCTCGCGCAGATGAACACGGTCGTCGGCGACCTCGACGGCAACCGCGCGCGCATCGTCGAGCGACTCGGTGAAGCCCGAGAGGCCGGCGCCGAGCTCGTCCTCTTCCCCGAGCTGGCCGTGACCGGCTATCCGCCCGAAGATCTGCTTCTTCGGCCGGGCTTCCTGCGCGCGGCGGCCGAGTCGCTCGAGGCGATCGCGGCGGAGACGAAGGGGATCGCCGCACTCGTCGGGACGCCGCATCTCGACCGCGACCTTTTCAATGCGTGCGCCGTCTGCGTGGACGGCGAGGTCAAGGCGATGTACCACAAGCAGTTCCTGCCGAACTACGGCGTCTTCGACGAGGACCGCTACTTCCAGGCGGGGCGCGAGCTCGTCCTCCTGCGTTGCGGCGAGACGCTCATCGGGCCGACGGTCTGCGAGGACATCTGGCAGCCCGGCCCGCCGGCCACCGACCTCGCCCTCGCCGGCGCGCACGTCGTCGCCAACATCTCGGCCTCGCCGTTCCACCTCGGCAAGGGCGCGGAGCGCGAGGACATGCTCGCGACGCGGGCGAGGGACAACTCCTGCTGGATCGTGTTCGTGAACGCCGTCGGCGCCCAGGACGAGCTCATCTTCGACGGGCACAGCCTCGTCCTCGACGAGGAGGGGCAGATCGTCGCCCGCGGGCCCGCGTTCGAGGAGGCGCTCCTCGTCGTGGACGTGGACGCGACCACCGCGGTCAGCTCGCCGCCTCCGCGACGCACGGCGCCGCGCGCTCGCACGCGCCCGCCGGGAGCTTCCGAATCCGCCGGTCGTCGACGTGCCCGAGCACGCAGCGGCGCGGGACCGTGGAGCCCGTTCTCGCTCCCACCCTCGACGAGCTCGAGCAGATGCGGCGCGCCCTCGAGCTCGGCCTCGGCGACTACGTGGCGAAGAACGGCTTCCACGATGTCGTCCTCGGGATCTCCGGCGGCATCGACTCGGCGCTCACCGCCGCCCTCGCCGCAGAGACGCTCGGCCCCGAGCGCGTGCATTGCGTCTCGATGCCGTCGCGCTACAGCTCGGACGAGACGCAAACGGACGCGAAGCGAGTCGTCGAGTCGATCGGTGCGGACTTCATCGAGATTCCCATCGAGCCGATCGTCGGGTCGGTCAGCGCAGCGCTCGCTCCCGCGTTCGAGGGCACCGAGGCCGGCGTGGCCGAGGAGAACGTCCAGGCCCGCGTCCGCGGGCTCCTCGTGATGGCGCTCTCGAACAAGTTCGGCTGGCTCGCCGTCGCGACGGGGAACAAGAGCGAGCTCTCGGTCGGCTACGCGACGCTCTACGGGGACATGGCCGGCGGGTTCGCGCTCCTGAAGGACGTCTACAAGACGGACGTGTTCCGCCTGGCCGAGCACCTGAACGAGCGCGCCGGCCGCGAAGTCATTCCCCAGAGCGTCATCGACCGGGCTCCGAGCGCGGAGCTACGCGCCGACCAGCGGGACGAGGACTCCCTGCCGCCCTATTCCGAGCTCGACCGGGTGCTCGAGGCCTACGTGGAGCTCGATTCCTCGCGGGAGGAGCTCGCCTCCGACGGGTTCGACCCCGGTGTCGTCGAGCGTGCGTTAGCCCTCATCGACCGCGCTGAGTACAAGCGCCGCCAGGCGCCTCCGGGCGTGAAGCTCCGCCCGAAGGCATTCGGGCGCGACCGGAGGATTCCGATCACGAACCGCTGGCGCGGCTAGCCAGCCGCCCGTAGGCGGCTAGCTAGCGTTCTTGAAGAAGAACCCGCCTTCTTCGCCTCCTCCGCCTCCGAACGGCGGGCAGCACTGACCCGGGAAGAAGATCTGCACCCGGCCGAAGCCGGTGATCGCCTGGTCGAAGACCGTGTCGTGATGGGCGCTGACGTCGCCCTTCCGGCCAGTGAGGAGCTGGGCGACGAGCACGTTGTTCGGCTGCCCGTCGAAGCTCGCGAGCAGGTCGTCAAACGTGTCCGGCGTCCGGCCGCACCCGCCGAAGAGCGGGTTGCAGCCCGAACCTCCGCCGACGGTCACCGCCGCGCCGTTCTTCGCGCCGTTGGGGATCTTGAACTGGAAGTTGACGTTCTGGTCCGCCGAGCCGTCCGACGGCCTCAGGATCGCCCGGAACTTCAGCGTGTCACCCGGGAAGGCGCGGAGCGACCTGACCTTCGCGCACGTGCCGCCGTGACACGAGAGGAGCTTCTCGATGTGATAGTCGCGGACGGTCTCCTCGAGGTTGATCGTCGCCTCCGTGTTCGTGATCTCGATGTCCTCGTTCGGATAATTCGCGATCGCGAGCAGCTCGCCGTAGATCTCGAACGCCGATTCGAACGAGAGGTCGAACTCCGAGACGTACATGTTCGTCTTGTGGAGCTCCCACGGGGTCCCGTCCTCGCGCTTGCCCTCGATCGTCCAGCTGTACGACGCCGAGCCGTCACCGATCTTGTCGAACACGGAGTCGATGCTGGAGAAGATGTGGGAGAAGGCGAAGTCGGGATACGCCTCGGTGAAGACGACGTCGGTTTCGCCCACGTGCGAGTTGTCGCTGTCGAGCGACGTGATGGCAGTCGAGATCGGGATCGACGGGGGCTCACCGTCCACCGCGCGGATGCCCGCCAGACGGTCCTGGTCGAGCGTGCCGACCGGGCTCGTGACGTTGGCGAGCTTGTAGGGGCCGAGCGGGTCGTTCACGATCGCGACCGCGTCCGCCGAGCCCGCGCCGAGCGACGTCCGCCCGGAGAAGAGCATCGGATGTCCGAAGGCGAGCGCCTGCCCGTCGCAGACGTAGGTCGTCGTTCCGACGCCTGCTGAGGTGAGGTCGCCGTAGGAGAGGGCGGCGGCGAAGTTGCCGCCGGGGACGAGGTCGTCCACGACTCCGGAGAGGCTGGCGGAGTGCGCGGCCGCGCCGTGCGTGAACCTCATCATCGGCCGGTACTTCTTCAGGGACGGGAGCTTCCGCATCGCCCGGTACCGCTCAGGGTTGACGCCGGAGATGCTCATCGGCAGCTTGAGCCGGACGAGGTCTCCCCCGACGGTCGGTAGGGCCGCACCGATCTTCGCCGCAACCTTGCGCACGACCGAGCGCGGGAGCTTGATGCGCGCGGGAAGTCGGGACGCGGCGCGCGACGAGACTGTCAGCCCATTCACATGGAGCATGTCCTCGGCGGGCGTGAGACCCGCGATGCTGGTCGCCCCGAACGAGAAGCCGTACGCGAGTGCGCCGGCGAGCTCTGGACCGCCGCCGTGATCGATGTAGACGGGCGATCCTGACATTCCCGCCCACACGCCGCCGCCGGCGTCGACGGTCGGGCCCGAAATCTTGACGATGATCACGTCACGCCCCGGTCCGATCAGGTCGGGCATGACTCCGAGCACCTCGGCATCGAAGGGCTGCGGGTCCGTGCCAGAGACGACGGTCCAACCCTCTCCGATGTCGCCGTTTGCCACGGTTGCGAGGGGCATCACGTCCGCACAGGGGCCAGGAGCCGCGACGCTCACCCCCGTCCAGATCAGTCCTGTCGTCATTCCAACCACGACAAATGCTGCGAGCGTGCGTAAGCGGGTCATGCGAACCCCCTCTGCGGCGTGAACGGGACCGCCCCAACATACGCCCCTGACCCGGATGTGCCTAGTCCACGAGCTCGGCGCGAAGGGCGAGAAACCAGCGGAGCCTCTCCTCGTAGGGCACGGCCGCGTTGGCCGGCGAGGTCGAGGGGAGGACGAAGATCCGCGTCTCTCCCAGGCGGCGCTCCTGCAGCCCGTGCTCGGGCCGCTCGCGGAAGACGCCCTCGTAGGCCGCCTTGCCCACGAACGCGATCATCTGCGGCCGGAGTTCCTCCACCAGGCGCTCGAACCGCCCGGCGGAGCCGGCGAAGTCGCCGCGGCGCAGATCGCCGCTTCCCTTCGTCGTCCGGTAAGCGGCGTTCGTAAGGCCGTAGCCGAGGCCGAGCATCTCCCATTGCTTCTCAGGTACGAGGAGTCGCGGCGTGAGGTCCGCGTCGGCGAGGAGCCGCCAGAAGTCGTTGCGCGGATTCGCGAAATGCGCCGCGGCGGCCGCCGAGCGAAATCCTGGGTTGATCCCGCAGAAGATGCAGTGCAGGCCGGGAGCCAGGACGTCCGGGACCGCCGACTCCGCCACGGCGTTACTCTACGACCAAGGACTTACGAACTCCATTCAGCATGAAGCCTGAGCCGCCGGATCATCGCTGGAACGGCGCGACGCCAGCGTCCTCGGTCGCGCCGGTATCTGAGCTCGATACCGGCGCTCCCTGCGTCCTCGGCACGCCCCGTCCATCGCGTTCCGGCGACGAGGCACCATACTGAACGGAATTCAAAGGGAGGAAGAAAATGGCGCAGGCCGAGACGGCTGTCAGGACGATCAAGAACTACATCGGCGGAGGCTGGGTCGACGCGGAGGCGAGCGAGAGCCTCGACGTGACGAATCCGGCGAGCGGCGAGACGCTGGCGCAGCTACCCATGTCGAGCCAGGCCGACCTCGACCGGGCGGTCGAGGCGGCGCGGCAGGCGTTTCCCGCCTGGCGCGCGACCTCGCCGGTCGAGCGCGCCCGCGCCTGCTTCCGGCTCAAGAACGCCCTCGAGGAGCGCAGAGACGAGCTCGCCGAGCTCGTTTCCCGCGACAACGGCAAGGCGATCAAGGACGCGGCGGGCGAGGTCCGGCGCGGGATCGAGTGCGTCGAGGTGGCCACCGGGATCCCGTCGCTCATGCAGGGCTCGAACCTGGAGGACATCTCCCGCGGGATCGACTCCGACATGATCCGCCAGCCCATCGGCGTCTTTGCGGCCATCACCCCGTTCAACTTCCCCTTCATGGTGCCGCTCTGGTTCCTCCCGTTCGCCATCGCCTGTGGAGACACGTTCATCCTCAAGCCTTCGGAGCAGGACCCCCTCGCCTCCGAGATGCTCTTCGAGCTCCTCGACCAGTGCGAGATCCCGGCCGGCGTGGTCAATCTCCTGAACGGCGGCAAGGACACGGTCAACGGGATCCTCGAGCACCCGGGGATCAACGGCGTCTCGTTCGTCGGCTCGACCCCGGTCGCGCACCACGTCTACGCGACGGCGGCCAAGCACGGCAAGCGCGTCCAGGCGCTCGGCGGCGCGAAGAACCACGTCGTCGTCATGCCCGACGCGGAGATGGAGTCGGCCGTGGACGGCGTCCTCTCCTCGGCCTTCCACGCAGCCGGCCAGCGGTGCCTGGCGAACTCGGTCTGCGTCGCGGTCGGCGACGCCTACGAGCCGCTGAAGAAGCGCCTGGTCGAGAAGGGCGACGCCATGATCGTCGGCGAGGGCATCGACCCCGAGACCGAGGTCGGCCCCGTCATCTCGGCTGCGGCGCGCGAGCGCATCGGCGAGTTCATCGACCGCGGCATCGCCGAGGGCGGCGAGCTCGTCCTCGACGGGCGCGGCAAAGGCCTCGACGACGGTCACTTCCTCGGCCCTACCATCATCGAGACCGATCCGGGCTCGGAGATCGCCACCGAGGAGATCTTCGGGCCTGTCCTCACGCTCGTCCGCGCGCGCGATCTCGACCACGCGCTCGAGATCATGAACGCCTCGACGAAGGGGAATGCGGCCTCGATCTTCACGACCTCGGGCGGCGCAATGCGCAAGTTCCGCCATGACGCCGAGGCCGGGATGATCGGCGTGAACATCGGAGTCGCGGCGCCGATGGCCTTCTTCCCGTTCACCGGCTGGAAGGACTCGTTCTTCGGCGACCTGCACGCCCACGGCCGCGACGGCATCGAGTTCTACACCGAGAAGAAGGTCGTGATCACGCGCTGGCCGGACGCGTGACGACCCCGAAGCGGCTCGAGTACTCCGTCAGCGAACGCAGCGGGACCCCGGCTCACGCCGAGCCCGACTGGACGGCCGAGCATCTGCTGCTCGCGGCGCTCGCGCGCTGCAGCCTGTCCAGCCTCGAGTACTACGCGAAGCGGGCGAATGTCGGGGCCTCCGGAACGGCGGCTGCCGACGGCGTCGTCACCCGACGCGACTCGGACGGGCGCTACGCGTTCGTCGAGGCGCGCGTCGCACTCGACGTCGAGGTGGAGCCGGTGCTGGAGGGCGAGGAGCTCGCGAAGCTCCTGGACTCCGCGGAGTACGGCTGCTTCATCGGCGCGTCGCTGACGGCGACGCCGGCCTATGAATGGCGCGTGAACGGGGAGCCCGTGCGATGAGCACGGTCGCCTTCGACGTCGCAGCGGTACGGGCGCACTTCGCCGCGCTCAGAGGAAGACAGCGTTCTTCGACGGGCCGGGCGGCACGCAGACGCCGGACTCCGTTATCGAGGCCGTCGCGTCGTACCTGCGCGAGGCGAACGCGAACCTCGGCGGCCCGTTCGAGACGAGCCTCCGCAGCGACCAGGTCGTGGACGCCGCGCACGACACGGCGGCGCGCTTCCTCGGAGCCTCACCCTCGGAGGTCGGCTTCGGCCAGAACATGACGACGCTCAACTTCGCGCTCACGCGATCGGTCGGCCGGGACCTCTCCGCCGGCGACGAGATCGTCGTCACCCGGCTCGACCACGACGCCAACGTCTCGCCCTGGCTCGAGCTCGCCGGCGATCTCGACCTCGTCGTGCGCTTCGCCGACCTGCGCGAAGAGGACTGCACGCTCGACTACGCGGACCTCGAGGCGCAGATCTCGGAACGGACGAAAGTCGTCGCATTCCCCTGGGCCTCGAATGCGGTCGGCTCGATCACGGACGTGCGCCGGGTCGCCGAGCTCGCCCACGAGGCGGGCGCCCTCGCCTGGGTCGACGCCGTCCACTACGCGCCCCACGGGCCCATCGACGTGGCGGCAGCCGGCGTCGACGTCCTCATCTGCTCGCCCTACAAGTTCTTCGGCCCGCACCTCGGGCTCTTCTTCGGCAGCGCGACGTGCTCGAAGGCTGGGACCCCTACAAGGTGCGCCCGAGCGCGAACGAGCCTGTCAGCCACCGCTTCGAGACCGGCACGCTCGCCCACGAGCTCCTGGCCGGCTGCACCGCCGCGATCGAATACATCGAGTCCATCGGCTGGGAGGCGATCGTCGGCTGGGAGCGCGAGCTCGGACAGAGGTTCCTCGAAGGCCTCCCGGAGGCGTACACACTGCACGGAATTCGTTCCATGGAAAGCCGGACGCCCACCTTTGCGCTGACGCATCCGTCGCGCACTCCGGAAGAGCTTGCCGACGAGCTCGCGCGCCGCCACATCGCCGCCTGGCCGGGCAATTACTACGCACTCGAGATCATGGAGCGGCTCAGCCTCACGGACGGCTGCCTCCGGGTCGGGGTCGTGCACTACAACACCGCCGAGGAGGTCGACCGGCTCCTCTCGGCGCTCGCGGAGCTCGCCTAGTGCTTCGCCTTTACTGGGCGCGGAACGACGGAATGACGGGTCACGTTTTCTCGGCCCGCGTGAGCACGACGCGCTCGCGGCCGAGATGGAGGAGCAGGGCATGGGCGGCTGGCTCTCCGCCGACGCGATCAAGCCCGACGCCCGCATCCCGCCCGGGCAGATCGACCTCGCACTCGCGAAGGCCTCGCCGGAGCCGAAGACTCTCGACGATCCGAAGCTCTGGACGGACTGGCTCCGCTTCCTCCAGGGCGCCGCCGAGAACGGCGGTCTGGTCGTCCAGTAGCTAGGAGTAGGACTGCCGCGCGGCGTCCCAGCGCGGGTCGTCCCAGCGGATCTTGTCCGGGTCGACCCCGCGGCGCTCGGCCAGCTCCACGGTGAGCAGCTGGAAGCGGACGATGTCCACCACCGGGTGCGTCGTCGGGACGAGCGTCGTCTCGGCTCCGATCTCGCCGAGCGCCTTCACCACGGCGGCCGCGCGCTCGGCGGCGCGGCCCTCGCCTTCGAGGACGAAGACGCGCACCTTTTCGTCGATGGCGGCGAAATGGCCGTGAAGGATCTGCTCGGTCTCGTGCGCCTCGGCTGCGATGTAGGCCCCCTCGCGGAGCTTCAGGACCGCCTCTTGCGCCGTCGGCCAGTCGCGGCCGGCGCCGACCACGACGACGCGGTCCCAGTCGCCGCCGTCGAATGGGTCCGAGAGCACGTTGTCCACCGCCTGGCGGAGCCAGCGCACGTCCTCCCCGCGCAGTGCCGCGAGCGCAGCCACCGCCGCCGTGTAGCTGGCCGTGTGGCAATAGGACTCCTCGATCGCCGGCGTGGCGACGATCACCTCGTCCGCGATGTCGGCGATCAGGCCTTTCTCCGTCCCGGTGATCAGCCAGACGGGCCCGCCGAAAGCCTGCGCCGCCTCGAGCGTGAGCTTGGTCTCGCCCTCGTGACTGACCGCGACCATGAGGTCCGCCTGCGGCGGAGCCAACACCGCTTCGAGCGCCTGATAGGCCTCCCCGCCGGTCTGCGCGGCGTGGAACGACGTGCCGCACCCGGTGAAGACGACGCGGCCGGACGGGAAGCGACGGTCGCCGACGCGTTCGGGCACCCCCCGAATCCATTCGGGCTGGGCTTGGATCGCCGCGCGTGTGAGCTCTCCTGGCCATGGTGAGGGGCGAAGCTACCATGCGCGCATGGACGGGTACCGCTACGTCTACGCGCAGGAGGTCGCGTTTCCGCGACCTCGACGCGTTCGGCCACGTGAACAACGGGGTCTACCTCACGTACATCGAGAACGCACGCATCGGCTACGCACGCGATGTCATCGGGATCGAGTCGCTCGAAGGCCTGCTGATGATCGTGGCAAGTGTGAAGATCGACTTCCGCTCGCGGGCGAACCTCGGCGACACCCTCGAGATCGGCGCGCGGACGACGCGCGTCGGCACGAAGAGCTTCGACCTCGAGCACGAGATCCGCGCCCAGGACGGGCGCCTCGTCGCGGAAGCGCAGACGACGCTCGTCGCGTTCGACTACGACACCGACCAGACGATGCCCATCCCGCCCGAGTGGCGGGAACGGATCGAAAACTACGAATCAAGGAGCGCTGCGGCCACGTGAACGCCTTCGAGAAGACTCTCCTCCCCAACGGCCTTCGGGTCGTGACAGCCCCGATGCCGCAGGCGAAGTCCGTCGCCTGCTTCGTCATGCTCGCCGCGGGCTCCCGCTACGAGACGAAGGAGACGAACGGGATCGCCCACTTCGCCGAGCACATGTTCTTCAAGGGGACAGAGAAGCGGCCGACGGCGCGCGAGATCGCCGGCGAGATCGACTCGATCGGCGGCGAGTTCAACGCCTTCACCGGCAAGGAGTACACGGGCTACTACGTGAAGTGCGCGGCGGAGCACCGCGACACGGCGCTCGACGTCCTCGTCGACATGCTCCGCCACTCGAAGTTCGACCCCGAGGAGATCGAACGCGAGAAGGGCGTGATCGTCGAGGAGATGAACATGTACTACGACACCCCGCGCGACTTCGTCGACGGGGTCTACGACGAGCTTCTGTACAAGGACACTCCTCTGGGCTGGGACATCATCGGCCGCAAGGAGACCGTGCGCGCGGCCGAGCGGGAGACCTTCTTCGACTACCTCGATCGCTGGTACCGCGCGCCGCGCATGGTCGCGGGCGTGGCCGGAAACCTGGGCGACGACCTGAACGAGCGGCTGCAGGAGCTCCTCGGTGACGTGCCCGACGGTGGGACCGGCCAGCCGGAGCCCGCGACGTGGTCGCAGGAGGCGCCGCAGGTGCAAGCTGCACACGAAGCAATCCGACCAGGCGCACATCCGGATCGGAGTGCACAGCTACCCGCTCGACCACCCGGACCGCTACGCGCTCGGCCTGCTCGCCACGGTGCTCGGCGGTGGCATGTCCTCCCGCCTCTTCACGGAGGTGCGAGAGCGGCGCGGGCTCGCCTACTACATCTACGGCCACAACATGGCCTACACGGATACGGGCACGCTCTACGCCCAGGGCGGGGTCGACATCAAGCGGATCGACGACGCGGTCACCACCGTCGTGCAGGAATTCGGGCGCATCGCGGCCGAGCCGGTCGAGGCCGACGAGCTCGAGAAGGCTCGGAACTTCTCCAAGGGCCGCCTCGTCCTCTCGCTCGAGGACCCGAAGGGGATGATCATGTTCGGCCTGCGGAACGAGGTGCTCGAGGGCAAGCTCCGGGAGCCGGACGAGGTGCTGGCCGCGCTCGACGCGGTCACGCTCGACGACATTCAGCGCGTCGCGCAGGACATCATCCGCGAGGAGCGTCTGAACTTCGCGGCGATCGGCCCGTTCGACGACCCGGACCGCTTCGAGAAGCTGCTGGCGCTCAGCGCCTAGACAGTGAGCTCGTAGTCGAAGTCCGTCAGGACTTCGCCGCCGTCGTCGGTGACAAGCACGAGGTCCTCGAGCCTGCAGCCGCCGAAGCCCTTGCGGTAGAGGCCCGGCTCGACGGCGAGCACATCGCCGGCGACAAGCTCGGTGCCCAGGCGTCCGAGACTCGGAAGCTCGTGCACCTCGAGCCCGACGCCGTGGCCGAGGCTGTGGAAGAACCCGTCCTCGAGCGGCTTGTCCGGGATCCTTCGTCAGCTGCGTCGGGAAGCCGTGCTCCTGGAAGAGCTCACAGGTCATGCGGTGGAGCTCCTTCCCCGTGATGCCCGGGCGAATCGCGTCCACCGCCAGGTCGAGCGCCTCTTTGACGAGTCCGTGGTAGCGGACGAGCTCCTCCGGAGGCTCGCCCAAGCAGAACGTGCGCGTCATGTCTGCGTAGCAGCCGGAGACGGGATCCTGCGGATACAGGTCGGCGATGACCGCCTCGCCCTCCGAGATCGGGCCGTGGCCGGGCTCGTGCCCGATCGCGGTCTGCTCGCCGTGCGAGACGATGACCATGTCGGGTGCGATCACACCGTCCTCGCTGAAGGAGCGGAGCGCGATCGCCTGCAGGTCCTCGCAGGTCACATCGCCCTCGCGGAGCCGGTCGCGAATCCTCCCCATCGCATTCTGCGCAGCGGCCTGCGCGCGGCGGATCCCGGCGAGCTCGGCCTCGTTCTTCACGCGCCGCCGCTCGTCGAAGAGCTCGCCCTGGGCTTGAGAGCTATCCCGTTCGCGCGCAGAAGTCGGCTGCGTCGAGCGGGAAACCCCGCGGCGTCACCGCGCTCTCGACGCCGATCTTCCTGCACGCGCGGAGCACGAGCTCGCGCTCGGCCTCGTACCACGGGAGCCGCCGCAAGTAGAGCTCGTCGATCCCGAGATCCTCGAGCGGAACGGTGACGATCCCGTTCAGGCCTTCGATCCGGGGAATCTCGAGCGAGCCCACGAAGACGTAGCGTTCGCCGTCCTTCTCGGCGTAGATGAACGCGTCCGGAACGGGCACGGGAACCTCGTGGCGGAGCTCCGGTGAGCGAATCGTGTCGCCGTAGATCAGCAGGTCAGGCACGGTCCTCGAAGCCTAGCTGGGGTATATTCCAAAAGCGGTGCAGGACGCTTTGGAACGAGCACGGAAGCTCGTCGCCGTCTACGACGACGAGGTCGCCGCGCTGCTTCCGAAGGACGCGGAGATCTTCGACGCCCACGTGCACGTCGGCACCGACATCGACGGCTTCGTCTCAACGCTGGACGACCTGCTCGCCTTTCTCGGAAAGGACGGAGTCTCGCGCGCGTTCGCGTTCTGCCTCGACGAGCCCGACCGCGAGCCGGCATTCCGGGCGGCCAACGACCGCACGCTGGAATCGGCGAGGGCCTCGAACGGCGTGCTCGTCCCGTTCGCACGGCTCGATCTCGCCGAGCAGCCCGTCGAGGAGGCAACCCGGGCACTCGACGCGGGAGCACGCGGGATCAAACTGCATCCGCGCGCGCAGGCGTTTCGCCTCGACGACGAACGGCTCGCACCCGTTTTCGCGCTCGCGGCCGAGCGGCACGTCCCGATCCTCATCCACGGCGGCCGCGGCCTGCCGCCGATCGCCGAGCACCTGCGCCGGCTCGTGGACACGTATCCAGCCGCCCAGCTGATCGTCGCCCACGCGGGGATCGCCGACCTCGCGCGCCTCTCGGAGGAGTTCTCCGGGCACCCGGGCGTGTTCTTCGACACCTCCGTCTGGAGCCCGCTCGACCTGCTCGACATGTTCCACCGCATCTCGCCGGAGCAGGTCCTCTACGCATCCGACCACCCGTACGGCCAGCAGCCCGGCTCGCTCTTCATCGCGCTTCGCACTGCGCAGCTCGCCGGCCTCTCCGAGGATCAGGTCCGCGACCTGCTCGGACGCTCGGCCGCCGGCATCGCGGACGGCAAGCCGCCGGCCCCACGTACGCCGCCGAGGGGCCGCAGGAACATCGAGCAGACGATCACGTTCGCGCGGATCCACCACTACCTCGCCATGGCGACGCCGCTCCTCTGGACGCGGCAGCGCGACACGATCGGCGTCCTCGGGCTCGCCCTGAACACCTGCGCCGAGCGCGACGGCTTCGTCGAGGAGCGCGAGCGGATCGCCGAGCTGATCGCGAGCGCGCAGGAGCTCTGGGCGATGCTGCCGGACATCGAGGACGAGCAGGAGCGGCTGGTGGCGAGCCGCTACACCTTCCGCCTCGTGCACCTCGCGGACATCGTCGCGGTCACAACCAGCTCCGCGTGATCGCGGCAGTCGTCCTGGCCGCCGGCGCCGCGAGCCGGTTCGGCGAGCCGAAGCAGCGCCTACTCCTGCCCCGCGTGCTGGCGCGGCTCGGCGAGGCCTCGCTGGACGAGGTCGTCGTCGTCTCGGGCGCCCACGAGCTCGACCCCGGCGGCGCGCGCGCTTGTCGCCTGCCCCGAGTGGGAGCGCGGCCCGGGAGCTTCCCTCCGCTGTGGGCTGGCGGCGCTCTCCTGGGACACGGAGGCTGCAGTCGTCTGCCTGGCGGATGGACCGAACCTGGCTCCCGCAGCGGTCGAGCGCGTCGTGAACGCCTGGCGAGCGGAGGGGGACGACGTCGTCGCTGCGAGCTACGGCGGGAACCGGGGCCATCCCATCGTGCTCGGCCGAAGTGCCTGGGCGTCCGTTCCGGACGAGGGCATGCGCGCGCTCCCGGCGACCCTCGTCCCCTGCGACGATCTTGGCTCGCCCGGAGACGTCGACTCCCCGGAGGACCTCGCATGAGACGGTTTCTCCGCCCTGCGGTCGTCATCCCTGCCGTCGCCGATCCTTCTCTTCGCCGCCGGAATCGTCTACGCGGTCACGACGGGGCTCGACTCCGGCGCGGTGGACGAGAACGAGCAGGTCCTGGCCGACGTCGGTGTCTACCCGGGCTCGAAGGAGGTCGGACGAAACAGCGAGACGTTCGCCGGCGCGGAGGCCGCCTTGCCCGTGCCGAAGGGCGTCGTCACGACGGCCGCCTTCACCCCGCCCGAGGGCACCGACCAGCTCGAGATCGTGGACTACTTCCTGAGCCGGCTCCGCCCGGACTGGTCGGCCGAGGCCGAGCGCTCGCTCGCGGGCGCCGCCGGGACGACGACGGAGCGCTCGTACCGCGTGACGTTCTCCAGGGCGGACCAGTGCCTCATCCTCGGCACCGCAGGCATGGTCGCCGACCTGGCACAGCCGGTGTACACGCTCTCCGCCTACGGGCGCGAGGGCGACTCCTGCTAGCCCTCAAGCGCGTCCGCGGAATGCCGATGGAGAGAGGGTTGCACGCGGTTTTCGCCGAACTCTGAGCCCATGGCCGTTTCTCCCCTTGGAGCAGCCCGTCTTCGCCGACGCCTCACTATCGAGGAGGCCGCCGCGCGCGCGCGGATGGCAGTCGACCAGGTGAAGTCGCTCGAGGAGAACTGCATGTACCGGTTCGGCTCGAACGCGGACGCCCTGGCCGCCGCGCTCGTCTACGCGACGGCGCTCGGCATCTCCGAGCGCGAGGCGCGGCAGATCGCCGGCCTCCCTGTCGCGAGCCGGCTCGTCGACCCCTGGTCACTCCGCAGGTCGATGGCCATCTGCGCGTTCCTCGCCGCCGTCGGCACGCTCGTCTGGTTCGGCTTCCGCCCGGAGCTCGGCTCGGAGAGCTCCGCAGCCGCGACTCCGGCCGCGGCGAGCCAGACCCCGGCTGACCCGACGACCGTGCTCCCCGACCCGTGGGAGATCCAGGTCGACGTCTACAACGGCACCGGCGCGGGCAACGCCGCCGCGAGCATGGCGAACCGCGTTGCCGGCCTCGCGTACCAGATCGGCAAGGTCGGGAACGCAAAGCGCGACGACTACCGAAAGACGCTCGTCTACTACCCGCCGGGCGGACAGGAGATCGCCGCGCGGCTCGGCCGCGAGCTCGGCATCGGGACAGCCGCCCTACCCGGAGGCGACAACCCCAATCGCCTCGTCGTGATCGTCGGCGGCTAGCTCTAGCCGCCTGGGGCGCCGCTCGCAAAGGGGCAAGCGAGCAGGCCCGAGACAGTACGTGGGTACGGCGAGGGACTGCGAGCGCAGGATCCTGCAGCGAGCGTTGTCAGGCGGTGGCAAAGCCGGGCTTTGCCCGGCGAAAGCTGCCGCCGGCCAGGCGGCTAGAGCGGTGTTCTGAGAGCCGCGAGCTTCTGCTTGAGCTCCGGCGGCATCTCCTCGACGACCGCCTGGCGCACGTAGCGCCTCAGCGTCTCCTCGAACTTGTAGCGCTTGCGGCAGTAGCCGCACTCGTCGAGATGCGCCTCGGCGATCGCGTATTCGTCTTCGGAGAGCTCGCGATCCAGGAATGGCTGGAGCATCTCCTCGCACTTCGCGCATGGATCGGGACCCATGTAGACCATCAGCCGCTGTCTCCCACACTAGCTTCTGCGAGCTCCTTCTTGAGGATCCTTCTCCCGCGGTGAAGGCGGGACATGACCGTCCCGATCGGAATGTCGAGGATCTGCGCCGCGTCCTGGTACGTGAAGTCGCCGATGTCGACGAGCACGATGACGTCCCGGAAGTCGTGCGGCACCTCGGCGAGCGCCTGGACGATCTCGTCCTGAGAGAGGCGCTCGACGATTCGCGCCTCGTCCTCGGAGCCCGAGTCCGCCTCGAGCCGGTTGTAGAGGAAGTAGTCGCCTTCCTCGAGAGGCTGCGTCGCCGGCGAGCGCTGCTCGCGGCGGCCGCGGTCGATGTTCAGGTTCGTGAGGATCCGGAAGAGCCAGGCGCGCAGGTTCGTGCCCGGCGTGTAGGAGCGCCAGCTGCGAAAGGCACGCGCGTAGGTCTCCTGGACGAGGTCCTCGGCCTCTTCGCGCGTCGACACGAGTCGCCGAGCGACGCGATAGACCTGATCCGCCAAACCGAGAACCTCCTCTTCGAACCGCACGCGTGCACGCGCCTCTTCTGCGATGCCGCGTGCATCGGTCTCGGGCTGGACTTCGCTCATCGGCCCGGACAGTAACAGTTCAACGAACGCAAAATCCCCGCTATTCCGGGGTGCCGACCGGGGTGAAGCCGCCGCGCGCGAGCGCCTCGAGAATGTCCTTCCTGGCGAGCCGCTCGTCGTCCCAGGGCCGCTCGACAGCCCCAGACGGCGAGTCACGTCGCCGCGCTGGATGTTGCACATTTCGGCGCCCATGTAGCCGGTTGGGAAGATGTCGGACAGGAAGAGGACCTGCTCGTCGGGAATCCCGTCCGGCACCTTGAGCGGCCCGACGTCGGCGAAGGGGACCCGGGCATACTGCGCCTGCCCGCCGGCGAAGCCGCCCAGCATGTGCGAGTACCCGAAAATCCCGCCGGCGAGTGGCCCCATCAACTTCTCGGCCATCCAGGCGTTCGGGTTGGAGTTCTCGCAAGCGAGAACAGGTCCCGCTGGCACATCGCAGGCGCCGCAGGCGATCGGGAACGGCACCACGACGCGGTCGCCGACCTTGAGGTTCTTCACCGCCTTGCCGGTCTCGACCACCTCGCCCATGAACTCGTGGCCGAGGACGTCGCCCTTCTCCATCGTGGGAATGAAGCCGTTGTACAGGTGCAGGTCGGATCCGCAGATGGCCGTCGAGGTGATGCGGATGATCGCGTCGCGCGAGTTCAGAATCTTCGGGTCGGGCACCTCCCGGACCTCGAGCGTCGCTTCTTCCCCATCCAGCAGTTCGCTTTCATCGATCGTGTCCTCCCGTTCGGCGTGGACGCGCCGGAGGGTTGCGCCGGGTGCATGCCGCGGTGAATGCTGGCGTCGGAGTGGACCACCTCGCCGGTCTCCATCACCTGCTTCAGGCGGCGCAGGTCGTCTTGACCTGCTCCGGGCTCCTCGCCGAAGAGCTTCGCGACCACGGCGCCGAGCTTCGCCGCCGGGTGGGTCGTAGCGCAGCTCGACGTGGACTTCGGTGCCCCGGTCGCCGGGCGCCGGAGGAAGCGGACTGTGCCGGAATTGTGGCACGTCGGCCTCCCCGACCGAGCGCCACGAGATCCGCTCGTTCGGCACGTCGTCGGTGATCTCGGCGTCCCATTCGACCGTCTTGCCGGCCGGCGCCCGGGCCGTCCAGCGCGACCGGCGGTCGTCCAGTCACGTGCACGGACTCGAGGTGCTCCATGAACCGCGGGCAGGTTCTGGAAGTCGCGCCAGAAGCGGTAGAGCTCTTCCGGCGGCTTGCCGATGGTGATCTGCTCCCTGACTTCGACCCGGGTCTGCGCGGCGCCCCGCGCCGCAGTGGATTCGGCCCCGAGACTGCGGCCGGTCATCACGTCGAGCAGGGTCACCCCGAGCACGGCCGCGGTCGCCGCCGCGACTCGGCTCTTCTCCGAGCGGTCCGAGCGGAGGCCCCGCCCCAGAAAGGCGAGATCCATCACGTCGCCGCCGACGCGCGCCCAGACGGGCACGACGGGCCGGTCGCCCATGAGGATGCCGATCCCGCTCGCGATCTCGCGCACCCCGCAGGCGAACAGCGTGTTCCGGTTGGTGTCGTCGTCCCTGACGCCGATCATGCGGGCGAGGCTTCTCGGCGCGGCGCATTCGGCCAGACCCAGGCCGATGCTGAACCAGCCGAGGCCGCGCGCGACCTGGTGGGGATCGCGCAGCGGGCTGGGACCCGAGCGGCCGCCGTTGCCGCGGCGGGAGGCTCGACGTTGGGATCCTCGATCTGGTCGCCATCGCGCCGGCCGTAGGTAGGTGCCTGCTGAGTTGGTGTGGTCATCGTCTCCCTCATGTCAGGATCGATGCGGCAGATCGTGGCGACGGCCGCTGGGGAGCCGGCCGAGTGGTAGCGATGCGGAGAAGGCGGAGGGGCGCTGGGGGGCGAATCCACGTCAACGTCTGTCCGATGCCGGCCCTCCCGGGCCGATTGGCACGTCCGAAGCGTACGCGCCGGCGGAGCCGAGCACGCGCTGACAGATACGGCCGAATGACGGGGTGAGGCGGTGACGCTGGTCACCGGATCTGGAGCTAAGCTTCGAGGAGTTCCGAGTCGGGAAGGGTGCAGCCGGCCTGGCGCAGGTGCGAGCGCACCGCGCGAAGGACGTCGGGCAGATCGAAGGGCGGGGCGAGGAAGCGGAGGTCGGGCGGCAGCGTCGGCGTTCACGCTCGGGTCGATCACATCCGCGATGCCCATAATGGCGGCCCCACGCGCCTGCTCGCGGAGCCGCGCGCCGCCGCGGCGAGTTCCGCGTCCAGCACCCTGGCGCCGAGGAGGATGAGCAGGGGGTTGATGGTCCCTTCGGCCAGGGCGCCGGCGCCGATGTGCGTGTCGGGGCAGGCGATGACATGGCAGCCCGAGCGGTGCAGGAACTCGTCATGGTGAGTCGGAGCATGGGCTCCGCCTCGATCAACATCACGGTCGGGGAGGTGCCCCGGCGAGACGCTTCAGACGACGCGAATGGCATGCGAGTCCAGGTACGGGGACAACCGCCAAGGTCCACGTTGAACAAAGTGGCGGTACGCGCATCATTGGGCAATGGGCAGAGGGACCCACGACAGGTTCGTGACCTGACAATCGCCGCGGAGAGGTCTTCGACATGCACCCCCGAGCGCCGGCCCCTACCCCCGGGCCTGCTGTTCGGCCGGACCTTCCTGCGTCATCCCCGGATGCTCGGGTCGGTGGTGCCCAGCAGCCGGTTCCTGATCTCCCGAATCCTCCGCCAGGCCGACTGGCCCCGGACCCGGGTGGTGGTGGAGGCGGGCCCTGGGGTGGGCACCGTGACTACGGCGATCCTCGACCGACTGGGCGCTGGAGGCTCGCTGGTGGCGTTCGAGATGAATCCCACTTTCGTCACCCACTTCCAGACCGAGATTCCGGATCCCCGATTCACCGTGCTCCATCGCTCCGCCGCCGATGCGGAGGCCGCCTTGGGGGAACTGGGAGTGGGTGCGCCGACCTCCTGGTGTCGGGGATTCCGCTGAGTGGGCTCTCACGCAGCATGCGACGGGACATGCTCGCGGGCTGGCGGCGCGTGCTCCGGCCGGGCGGGGTGCTCGTGGTTTACCAGTTCACTCGGTCGGCGTTGCCGGACCTGAAGCATCTCTTCGGCCAAGTCCGACAGGAATTCGAGCCCCTCAACGTCTTGCCAGCGCGAGTCTTTCGCTGCGTGAGGCTAGCGCCGCCCACCCTCGCTCCATTCGAGCATTCGAGCTGGCCAGGAAGGTGCGGGACGTGCCCGATCGCCGGTAGATTGTTCGGATGGCGATCCGCCAGGGCCTCCTTGTCAGCGTGCTCTGCCTCGCGCCGGCAGCGCTCTCCGCGCAGGCGCCGAGCCAGTTCCACCCGCAGGCGACGGTCGGTGCCCAGCTGGGGTATTCGCGGAGCAGCCTGGGCGGGCCCGACGCGCAAGGCACCCAGAGCCATCAGGGCGCGCTCACCGGCGTGTACCTCCAAGTCCCCTCGGCGCGGCGCTCTCGCTCAGGCCCGAGATCCTGTTCGCGCTCAAGGGCGGACGAGCGCAGGCCGCCGTGGTGGGCGGCGGCACGCTGGACATCGACATCGGCCTGGCCTACCTCGAGTTCCCGGCGCTGCTCCGGTTCGAGCTCCCCTCGGGGCGGTTCCGGCCGGTGCTCTTCGGCGGGCCTGCCGCCGGCCTCCAGATCGGGTGCGACCTGCAGGTCATCGACCCCTCCTCCCGCTGCGCGCCGAATGCAACGAGACCGATCTGCCGGCCTTTCGCAATTCGATCTGCGGCTGGTCGGCGCGGGGCTGGAGATGCGTTGGCCCCAATCCTCCTTGGCGCTCGAGGCCCGATACACGCCGGGCTCCGGTCGGTTTTGAAGGGTCGGACGTGAGGAACCGGGCGTTCGGGGTGCTGCTGGCATGACTTTCAGCGGGCGGAAAGGCGGAAGGACGAAAGGGCGGAAGGGCGGAGCGCAGGCCCTACCAGCCCTCCGCCCTCCTGTCGTCCCGCCGCTCATCGAAGCCCGTCTCCGTTCGCCCGAGCGCCCTATCGCCCTAAACCAGGTACCGCCCTCCCACCTGGACTGGCCGGGGCTCACCCAGGCCGGTCCGGATGGTGCCGTCGAAGTTCTGGAACGTCGCGCCCGACGAGGGATCCTTGAAGTTGTCGGCGTTGGTCAGGTTGAAGACCTCGACGATGGCCTCGAACGTACCCTGCCGGCCGAAGTTGAACGGTCTGGACAGCCGGAGGTCCCAGGAGAAAAATGCATTGTCGCGGCGGATCGTGTTGCGCTGGAGCACGTGCCCGTCGGGGCAGATCCGCTGCCGCTGCGGGTCGCCGGCTGCCCGGTGCCCTCGTTGTTCGCGCCGCAGATCTCCGACGCCGGCTGCGCCGAATAGGCGCTGACGCGGTTGTTCAGGTAGAAATCGCCCGGCAGGATCGCCAGCAGCCAGGCGTTGAACCGGTGGCGCTGGTCGCGATCGCTCCAGTTGTACTCGGCCTGCAGCGAATCGGCGCGCGCGTAGCGGAAGGTGAACGGGTCGCGCTCGTTGTCGTCGTCCGACTTGTCGGAGGAGAGCGTGTAGTTCGACCTGGAACTGGACCCGGCTCGTTCGCCGCGTGCTTGATCTCCGCGGTGACGCCGTTGAAGCGGGACTTGGCCGCTGCTCTCCACGACGGTCAGCGTGCCCGATGCCGTTGGTGCCGCCGGCCGAGGCCCGTGGCCCACGGCGATCCGAACACCGCGTCGTTGCGGTTGATGAACCGGGTCAGGTGGTCGGTCCTGGCATGGGTGAAGCTCAGGCTGGCCGCCAGGCCACGCGACACCTCGCGCTCGTACGCCAAGCGTCGCGCTGAACGGTGCGCGGGTTCTCGAAATTCTTGTCGAACACGAACACGCCCGGGATGGAACGGGCCGCCGGCTGGGACGCGGGATCAGGTCGCCGTAGGCGGGCGGCGCGCCCAGAAGGCGTCGAGGGCGCTGTTGCGGAAGAGCGTCTGCCCGCGCGAGCCGTCCGTGCTCCGGGTGCTGGCGAGGTTGAGCCCCGGGATGCGGGCGTAGTAGAGGCCCGCGTTGGCGCGCAGCACCTGCCTTGCCGTCGCCCTTCACGTCGTAGGCGAAGCCCAGCCGCGGCTGGAACATGTTGTAGTCGCTCGGGATCGTGCCGTCGCCGGGGAAGTCGAAGGTCCCCGCCGAATTGGTGACGGTCTGCCCGATGAACGGCGCGTAGAAGAGCTGGTCGGTCGGCGTGATCAGGCTCGGGCTCGATCTGCGCCTCCCACCGCAGGCCGTAGTTCACGTGTCAGGTTCGGCTGGGCTTCCAGCTGTCCTGCAGGAAGAGCGGCGAGCTCGTGCTGGATGATCTTCTGCGTGCCGGCTTCCTCCGACGGTCAGGCCGCCGACGCCCGCCTGCTGCAGGTAGAGCGGCACGGGGCCCGTGATGTGCGTCGCCGGCCGGAGCAGGTGCCCGGTCGTGCTGCGTCGAGTGCCGTCGGCGCACTCCACGTAGCTCGGCGTTGGCCGACGTAGTTGAGGAAGCCGTTCACCGAGTGAAGATCATGCGTCCGTTCGCGAAGCCCGAGGAACGTCTGGTTCACGCCGGTCGCGGTTCCACTCGGCGCCGAGCCTTGAACAGGTGGTTGCCCCGAAGCGAGCGAGACGTTGTCCAGCAGCTGGAACCGGAAGTCGTACGCGGTCTGGAGCGGGATGAAGAACGGCATCCCGATCCGATAGCCGTCGACCGTCGGGCGAAGTCGAATGTCGGTGTCGGGGAACGGGCGGCCCGTGGCCGGGTTGATCGCGGCCCGTCGTAGGGCCGCGGCCGGTCCTCGCGCGCCAACTGGAACCGGAACTCGTTGAGAGCGTCGAGCTGAAGACGTCGAGATCAGGCTGCCGTTCACGGCGTGCGAGTGGTCCTGCTCCAGCGCGTTGGCGCTGCGGCCCCAGGAGTCGACGTCGAACGTGCCGTTCTGCTGGCTCGACCGGGTGTAGTTGTACTTGAGCGGTGGCGTTGTGCTTCGGGCTCAGCCGGAAGTCGAGCTTGCCGAGCAAGGCGTTGGCGTCGTTGGTCCGGTGATCGGGCCGAAATCGTCTCGCGAGCGCGCCGCCGAACGCGCGTGTCGGTGAACGCCACCAGCGCCGGGTCGATCGCGCGAGCCGGTCGTTCTGCTTGGTGTCGTGTACTCCTGCTGGTCGTAGGCGAGGAAGAAGAACGCCTTGTCCCGGACGAGCGGCCCGCCGAGCGTGGCGCCGAACTGGTGCTGGCTGAAGTCGGGGCGAATCCGGTCGTGGCGCCGCTCGGGAAGGTGTGCTGTAGTCGGCGGACAGCCCGTCGTACTTGCCGAAGTAGTGCGCCGAGCCGTGGAACTCGTTGGTGCCCGACTTGGTGATGACGTTGACGAAGCCCGCCGCTCGACCGGCCGAACTCGGCGTTGGCGCCGTCGGCCACGACCACGAAGTCCTGCACCGCGTCCAGGTTGAACGTGAACGCCGGCCGCTGGCCGCCGCGCTGCTCGCCGAAGAACGGGTTGTTGAAGTCGGCGCCGTCGACCGAGACGTTGTTGTGGATGCCGTTCTGGCCGCCGATGCTGATCTCGTCGCCGTCGGGCCCCTGCACGATGGCGACGTTCGGCGTCAGCGTCGTGAAGTTGAAGATGTTGCGGCCGTTGTTGGGCAGCCCCTCCACCGCTTCGACGCCGAGCCGGGTGGAGCTCTCCGACTTGGTCACGTCCA
>CAVYAJ010000017.1:0-24021 GCA_963766155.1 uncultured Actinomycetes bacterium
GCTCGTCGCTCTGGCCGTCGGCAGCATCACTCGCCAGTAGGCGGCGGCGAGAACGTGATCGTCTCCTCGCGCCCTTCGTGGAAGAGGCGCGTGATCGCCGGCGTCGTCTCCGCGACGACGCGGCCGCGGCGGATCACCCAGCGCCGCGGCGGATGGAGCCGCATCACCTCGAGCGCGCTCGGCGCGTCGAAGACGACGAGGTCGGCGGGCTTGCCCTCCTCGATCCCGTACTCGTCCTCGACGCCGAGCGTGCGCGCGCCGCGCTCGGTTGCGCAGCGGAGCATCTCCGGGATCTCCTCGAGGCCGCTCATGTACGTGAAGTGCAGCGCGAGAGACGCGGCCTCGACCATGTCGGCGCGGCCCAGCGAGGTACCACGGGTCCATGATCACGTCGTTGCCGAGCGAGACGTTGACGCCGGCCGCGAGCAGCTCCTTCAGCTGCGCGAAGCCGCGCCGCTTCGGATAGACGTCGAGCCGGCCCTGGATGAGCGAGTTCGCGAACGGGTTGACGACAATGTTGATCCCGGCGCGCTTCAGGAAGCCGTGCAGCTTCGACGAGTAGTACGGCTCGTACGAGCCCATCGCGGTGCAGTGCACGCGGTGACGCGTCCGCCGAGGCCGAACTTCACCGTGTCGTCGGCCATCACCTCGAGAAAGCGCGAGCCGGGTCGTCGGTCTCGTCGCAGTGCACGTCGATGCGGCGGGAGTACTGCTTCGCCAGCTCGAAGACGCGATGCACCTCCTTCAGCCCGAGCTCCGAGGTCGGCTCGTAGTGCGGGATGCCGCCGACACAGTCGACGCCGAGCCGCAGCGCGTTCTCGAGCCGCTCGTCGTCGCCGTCGCGCGCGAAGATGCCGTCCTGCGGGAACGCGGTGACCTGCACGGTGCAGAGGTCGGCGAGCTCGTCGCGCACGCGCAGCAGCCCGCGCACCATCGCCTCGTTCTCGCCCGAGACGTCGGCGTGCGCGCGGATGAAGAGCGTCCCCTGCGCGACCGACCAGCGCACGATCTCGCGCGCGCGCTCGAAGACGTCCTGCTCGGTGAGGCTCGGCTTCAGCTCGCCCCAGACGTGGATCCCCTCGATCAGCGTGCCGGACTCGTTCCAGCGCGGCTTGCCCGCCGTGAGCGAGGCGTCGAGATGGAGGTGGCAGTCGACGAGCGGAGCCGTGACGAGCCGCGCTTCCGCGTCCAGCGCGTGCGGCGTCGACATCGAGCGACTCGCCGATCCGGTTCCAGCGGCCGTCCTCCGCCGCGAGATCGACGAGCCGCCCGTCGAGCAGGCGCGCGTTGCGCACGACGAGATCGGCCGGCACGGCGGTATCGTAATCGGGTGCGGCAGCGAATCGAAGGCGGGCTCGTCGTCACCATGGACGGCACCGGGACGGTGCTCGACCCGGGAGTCGTCGAATTGGAGGGCGGCCGGATCGCGCACGTCGGGCCCGAACCGAGCGGAGAGGAGGCCGAGGCGCGCTCGGCTCGCGGCCTCATCGTCGTCCCGGGCCTCGTCAACACGCACTGTCATCTGAGCCAGCAGCTCGGGCGCGGGCTGGCCGACGACGTCGACCTCCTTCACCTGGCTCCACGACCGCATCTGGCCCTACGAGGCCGCCCTCGACGAGGAGGACGTCGAGGTGAGCGCGCTTGCCTGCGCCCTCGAGCAGATCCGAAACGGCGTGACCACGATCGCCGATCCCGGCGGGCAGCACGTCGACGGCGCCGCGCGAGGTCTCGAGCGAGCAGGCATCCGGGGGTTCCTCGGCCGGAGCACGATGGACGAGCCCGAGGGCGTTCCCGAGTCGCGGCGCGAGTCCACCGAGGAGACACTGGCCGTCCAGGACGAGCTCGCCACGCTGGACGGCGCCGCGGACGGGCGCCTCCGCTTCTCCTACACCCTTCGCACCATCTTCAACTGCTCGGACGAGCTCATCGAGGCGAGCGTCGAGCGGGCCCGGAAGCTCGGCACGCCGCTGCAGATGCACATCGCCGAGATCCCGGCCGAGAACGAGCACACGAAGGCGACGCGCGGCACCACCACCGTGCGGCACCTTGGGAACCTCGGTGCGCTCGGGCCGTGGTTCCTCGGCGCCCACGCCGTCTGGCTGGAGGACGAGGAGATCGCGCTCCTCGCCGAGAGCAAGCGCCACCGTCTCCCACGACCTGGCCTCGAACCTGCGGGTGCTCGGCCTCCCGCGCGTGGCGGACATGCTGGACGCCGGAGTTCTCGTCGGGCTCGGGACCGACGGCGCGCCGGCGAACAACCGCATGAGCCTGATCGACGAGCTCTGGGCGGCGACGCTTCTCCAGAAGGGGCTGAGGCTCGACCCGACGGTCCTCGACGCGCGTACGGCCTTCGCCATGGCGACGCGCGACGGCGCCCGCGCGCTGGGAATGGGGACAGATGGGTCGCTCGAGCCCCGCACAAGCGGTTCGATCTCGTGCTTGTCGATCCGCGGACCGTGAACATGACTCCGGTGCACGACGCTGTGTCCGCGCTCGTCACGGCGATGAAATCCGAGAACGTGAATTCGGTGATGTGCGCCGGCCGCTGGCTCCTCGACGACGGCGAGATCACGGTCCTGGACGAGGGCGGGAACGCTCGCCGAGGCCCAGGGGCGGGCGGAAGCCGTCGCACGCCGCGCAGAAGTGCGCTCGTAGCGGTTTTTTTCGGGTTGTAACTCGTCCGATTCTGGGCGCACAATCCAGCCAACCGGATTTCCCGGGACACCCCCAGCAGGAGGGCATATCCATGTGGATGACTTCTCGAGCAGGAAAAGCGCGAGCTGAGCGAGGCGGTCCGCCTCGACGCGCACGGCATCGAGCCGGTCCCGGTTGAGGACCGGGATTCGACGCCGCTTCAGCAGTTCTGGGTCTGGATGGGCGCGAACCTGGCGCCGATCAACTGGGTGCTCGGCACCCTAGGCCCGATCTTCGGTCTCAGCCTGGTGGAGACGATCCTCGTGGTCGTGATCGGGAACCTCGTCGGCTGCGCCCTCTTCGGGCTTTTCGCCACGATGGGGCACAAGACCGGCGTCAACCAGATGGTGCTCTCGCGGAGCGCCTTCGGTCGCCGCGGCGCCTACATACCGTCCGCCGCACAGCTCCTCCTCACGATGGGCTGGATCGGAGTGAACACCTGGGTCATCCTCGACCTGGTCGTCGGCGAGTCGGGAATCCTCGACAAGCTCGGCTACCACGGCGGGCAGGGGACGCGCTACGTCGTCGGCCTCCTGATCATGCTCGTCCAGGTCGTGATCGCGATCTGGGGCTTCTACCTCATCCGTACGTTCGAGAAGTACACGGTGCCAGTGACAGCCGCGATCATGGTCGCGATGACCGCTCTCGCCTTCACCAAGGTGGACGTGCACTGGGGCGGCTCGCAGGTCGCAGGCGGAGACAAGATCTCGGCCATGGCCGGGCTCATGACGGCGATCGGAATCGGCTGGGGCATCTCCTGGCTGACGATGAGCGCCGACTATCCGCGCTTCGTCAACCCGAAGTACACGAAGAAGCAGGTGTTCTGGGCGACGTCGCTCGGCATGTTCATCCCGACGGTCTGGCTCGCCATCCTCGGAGCCGCGATCGCGACCGGCGGCCAGGGCACCGACCCGGCCCAGCTCGTCGCAGCCGCGTTCGGGGCCATGGCGATCCCGGTGCTCTTCGTCGTGTTGCACGGGCCGATCGCGACCAACATCCTCAACATCTACTCGTGCTCACTTGCCTTCCTCTCGCTCGGTGTGAAGGTCAAGCGGCCGATCGTTGCGGCGGTGGCAGGAGTGGTGGGCACGATCGTGCTGATCGCGTTCGTCGAGTCGGCGAGCTTCGCCTCGTCGTTCGACAAGTCGATCGTCTCGATCGTCGTCTGGATCAGCCCGTGGGCCGGCATCACGATCGTCGAGTACTTCATCGTGAGGCGACAGGAGATCGACATCGCGGGGCTTTATCTGCCTCCCGAGGAGTCTCCGTACGGCGACGTGAACGTCGCCGCGGTCATCGCGCTGGTGCTCGGCCTCATCGCCGGCTGGGCGTTCGAGTTCGCGCAGCCCGGCTTCATGCAAGGGCCGATCGCGAAGGCCCTGGACAACACCGATCTCTCCTGGCTGCGCAGGGATGGTGGTCGGCGGCGGGGTCTACTACGTGCTCGGCGAGGCGCGCATGCGCCAGCCGGTCACGGTACCGACGGCGAGCTAGCCCCTCGGTTCAACCTCGATCTCAGAGCGGCCCGCTTCGGCGGGCCGCTGGCGTTTGGGTGGAGCTTAGCCGGGCTTTGGCGTATTTTTCGGCCGATGAAATTCATCCGCCGAACGGCTCTGGGTGGGAATCGCGGTGCTCGTCGCGACGGTCCTTCGCTTCGCCCGCGTACGCCTCCTACTGAACGGCGACGCGAACACGGACTACATCGACGGAGGCCCAGGCATCGACTCGTCGACGGGCGGCGAGACCGTCGTCAACGTGCCCTAGCGTCACTCCGTCCGGCCCGCCCCGGAAGATCTGTGCCGTCGGGGTCGGTAGGCGACGAAAGGAGCATGCATGACGACCACCACTAGACGCACCCGGGGCGCGGATGGGTCGGCTTCGCCGCCATCCTGCTCATGGTCGCGGGGACGATGCAGTTCCTGGACGGCCTGTGGGCGATCCGGACGCAGGACACCGCCGTCGACGCCCTCTTCTGGAACAACAACCTCGAGGCCTGGGGCTGGCTCTACCTGATCCTCGGCGTCGGCTTGCTCGTGACGGGCTACTTCATCTTCCAGCGGGCCGCCTGGGCGTTCGGAGTCGGCATCTTCGTCGGCTGCATCGGCGCCGTGCTGAACATCTTCTGGATCTTCAGCTATCCACTCGCGAGCATCCTCATGATCACGCTGAACCTGATGGTGGTGTACGCGCTCACGACGTACGGGGTGGACGACCTGCAGTGCTGAGCAGAAGGTTCTCGGAACGGCGGGGGTGGGATTCGAACCCACGAGGCGCCTTTCAGCGCCTAACGGTTTTCGAGACCGCACCCTTCGACCGCTGGGCACCCCGCCGGTAGAGAAGGCTAGCGTCCACGCGTTTGCGCGTGGGCCTGGACGCGGAGCGCGTTAGGCCCGGGTTGCGCCGAGGCCGTAGATGGTCACGGGCCTGCCGGAGCTCACGACCTTGACCTTCACGGTCCCGCTGTGAACCGAGGCGAAGCTCCCGATCGCGATGACCCTGTGCTCGACAGCCTTGTCCAGGCTCACTTCCTCAGGACCTTCTTGCCCTGAAGCACTTGAACCGTTCCACAGCCTGGACAGGTGACGGCGAGGAGCGCAGGGGAATGCTCCCGTCCGAGCCAGGGTTGATGTCTTTGAGCAGGCCAACCTGGTGAGTGGCCGCAATTGCCGACGACGAGCTCAGCACGGCGACGACCGCGACCGCGACGAGCGCGTAGACCCCCGCCCGGACTTGCCTCGTCGCGCGCTGAAAGTCACAGACCCTAGGCACGCCGGCGAATAAAGGCACTAACACGAGGATTCGCCAAATCGGCCCACGAGCCGTGAGACAACTAGCGACGAACGGCGCTCTTGAGGAAGAAGCCGAGGTTTGCAGGGCGCTCGGCCAGGCGGCGCATGAGGTATGGAAACCACTCCGGCCCGAAGGGCGTGGCGACGAGCACCTTGAACCCGCGCCCGGCGAGGTCGAGCTGGAGCTTGGGCCGGACGCCGTGGAGCATCTGGAACTCGAAGCGGTCGCGTGCGATCCCCTCGCGCTCCGTGAAGGCGATCGCGTGCTCGATGAGCCGCTCGTCGTGTGTCGCGATCGCCGTGTAGCCGGAGCCGCGGAGCGAGCGCTCGAAGAGGCGGATGTACGCGGCGTCCACATCCGACTTCTCCGGATAGGCGACCTCCGGCGGCTCGAGGTAGGCGCCCTTGACGAAGCGCAGGTTCGGCTCGAGGGGGAGGAGCGAATCGAGGTCGTCCTCGGCCCGGTAGAGATACGACTGGAGGACGGTGCCTACGTTCGCGAGCCCCGCCTCGCGGAGCCGGCGGTAGATGCCGAGCGTTTTGTCCACCACCGCCGAGTACTCCATGTCGATCCGGATGAAGCTGTCGAGCTCCGCAGCCTTCTCGACCAGCCGGCGAACGTTCTCGTAGGCAACGTCCTCGCCGAGGTCGAGCCCGAGATGCGTGAGCTTGAGCGCGACGTTCGCGCGTAGCTCCTCGTCGTGCAGGCGCTGCACGACGCCCTCGTACTCCGTCGCAACCGCGCGCGCCTCCTCCGCGTCCGCGACGTCCTCGCCGAGAATGGTGGTGTTTGCGTGGAGACCCTGCTCGTTCAGCCGCCGCAGGACGGCGACGCACTCGTCGAGGGTCTCACCGGCAACGAAGCGCGCGGCTCCGAGCCGCATGCCGTGCTTGCCCACGAACGACCGCACGCGCGGGCTCTGCGCCGCCGCGAGAATGAGCTTGCGCGAAACCGCTACGGGGCCCCGAACTCCTTCAGCGCGGCCGGCGCGCTCCACTTGCCCGTCCGCGTCCTGGCTGTTCTCCATGACCGCGAGGAGGACGCGGGCGGTCACGGCCGTTCCGTTCAGCGTGTGCACGGGCTCGAGCCCGCTCTCCGTGCGGTAGCGGACGCTCGAGCCGCCGCGCCTGGAACTCGGTGCAGTTGGACGTCGAGGTGATCTCCCGGTAGCGCTCCTGGGTCGGCAGCCACGCCTCGCAGTCGTACTTCTTGGTCGCGCCGACGCGCCGAGGTCGCCGGCGGCGATGTTCGACGACCCGGTACGGCAGCCTCGAGCTCCTTGACGAGCTCCTCCTCGCACGGCCAGCAGCCGCTCGTGCTCGTCGCGCCGACTCCTCGGGCGGGCAGAACGACGAACATCTCGACCTTGTCGAACTGGTGGACCCGGAACATGCCCGCGCGTGTCCTTGCCGGCCGCGCCCGCCTCCCGGCGGAAGCACGTCGAGTACCCGGCGTAGCGGTAGGGCAGGCGAGGACGCGTCGAGCTCCTCGTCCATGTGGTAGCGCGGCCAGCGCGACCTCGGAGGTGCCCGATCGAGGTAGAGGTCGTCGTCGCTCGAGCCGGTAGATGTTGACCTCGTCCGTGCGGCGAGGAACCCGGTGCCGTACATGGCCGTCTCGCCGGACGAGCACCGGCGGGAGGACCGGCGTGAAGCCCGTTCTTCGCCAGCCGGTCGAGGGCGAAGCTGGTAGCAGCGCCGAGCTCGGCAAGCGCCATGTCGCCGATGACGGTAGGCGAAGCGGCGAGCCCGAGACCTTCGCTCCGCGCTCCATGTCGATCGCGCCGAGCTCGAGGTGATCGCGCGCGCTCGAAGCCGAGCTGCGGCGGGTCGCCCGAGCGGCGCACCTCGACGGCGTCCTCATCCGTGAAGCCGTTTGGCGCTGTCGGGTCGGGAGGATCGGGATGCGGGTGAGGAGCTGGTCCCGCTTCATGGCCTCCTTCTCGAGCGCCGCCTCGGCCGCCTTCAACTCCTCCTTGAGTGCGTTCAGGCGCTCGATCTCCTCCGGGGAGGGCTTGCCCTTCCCGGCCGGCTTGCGTGCGGCGCGGAGCTCGTCCACGCGCGTGTTGGCGGCGCGCCAGGCCTCGTCCGCCTGCAGGAACTCGTCGAAGATCTCGGCCGCGCCCTTGCGCGCAAGCGCCGCGCGCCAGGTGTCCGGGTCGGCGCGGGCGGCGCGGACGTCGATCATGCGCGGGAGTCTAAGAGGTCGTGCCGGGGTGGAGCTTCTTGCAGGGACGCAATGGACGCTGCATGCCAGGACGCAGGGAGCCCTCGTATCGGGACGGGCGTGGGCAGGCTTCATGCGCGTGGGCGACTCCCTCGGCTCGGTGACTGGAGCGGGCAGACGTAGTCGGCGATCCCGATCAGGCGCTCGTGCGCGTTCGCGACCGCGATCCCGAAGCCGGCCCATTCGAGGAGCTCGATGTCGTTCTCGCCGTCCCCGAATGCGACCGTCCGCTCCGGCGAGAAGCCGATGTGGTCGGCGAGGAACTGGAGCCCCGAGCCCTTCGTCACCTTCGGGCTTGCGATCTCGAGGAAGAAGGGCAGGGACTTCGAGATGTACAGGCGGCCGGCGAAGCGCTCCTTCAGGCGCGCCTCGAGGCCGTCGAGGAGCTCGGGCTCGCCGACGGACACCACCTTCGTCGCCGGCTTCTCGAGCCAGGCGGCGAGGTCGCCGACCTCGTGGATGACGAGGCCCTGGAAGTCCGCGTAGGCGCGGGCCTCCGGCGTGACCTTGCCGACGAAGAGCTCGTCGTCCACGTAGACGTTGCAGTGGAAGCCTTCGCCGACGATCGCCTCGATCGCCTCCTTCGCGAGCGCGACCGGAATCGGCTCGTGGCGGAGCCAGCGGCCGCTCTGGGGCTCGGCGACGACCGCGCCCTGGTAGCAGACGACCGGGTCGTCGATCCCTGCCTGAAGGACGTACGGGCGCACGGAGACGAACATGCGCCCGGTGGCGATGACGACACGGATCCCGGCCGCGCGGGCTGCGCGGATCGCCGCCTCAGTCCTCGGAGGAAGCATGCCGTCCTTCGCGATCAGCGTGCGGTCGAGGTCGCAGGCGAGCACCTCGACGTCTCGCGGAAAGCCAGCTGGAAGCGTCAGCTCGACGGCTGCGTCAGGAAGGCGACGAGGTCGGCGAGCTGCTCGTCGGAGAGCGACTCGCCGAACGTGCGTTGGCATGATGTTCGGCTGGAAGCCGCTCGCGATCTCTTTGTTCGGATCGACGATCGACTCGAGCACGAAGGACGCGTCCTTCCCCTGGAGAGCCGTGTCGAGGTCGGGCCCGATCGTCGCCGACGAGCCGGCGGCCTTGAAGGTGTGGCAGCCGGCGCAGCCCGCAGACGCGAAGACCTCCTTGCCCGCGGCGGGGTCGCCCTTGCTCGTGTTGACCGTCTGCGTGGGCTCCGTCGGGAGGGCGCCCTCCACGGTCTCCGCCGTCGGGCTCACGACCGTGGCGGAGCCGCAGCCGGCAACGAGGATGGCGAGCCCGGCGAGGATCCCGGTGACGGCGAGAGCACAGCGCATCGGTCGCGAAGCATAACGGCCTCGACCACGACGTACCCCACTAAACCGGCAGTGAGGACATCGTTCGGCGAGTCGTTCACGACGAGCGAGGTCGCGAGCGCCGCTGCGTACGCGAGCGGAAGTGCCCGCCGCTCGAGCGGTGCGTCGGAGCGGAGGAGCCGAACGACGAGGATCACGAGCACCGGCAGGCAGACGGCCACGACAGCCGCGATGTCGGCCTGGTGCGCGATGCGATCCCATGAGAGCTCGACGCGGTCGCGCAGGTCGGCGGCGATCCCGGACGGGCCGGAATCGAGCGCGCGCGACACGTGGCTCTCCGGCCCGGTCACGGCGTCGAGGACGAGGAGGCCCGCGGCGACGGCGATGGCGGTCCCGATCGCGACCGCGAGCCGCCTCCCCCGTAGGCGGGCGAGCAGGATCGCGAGCAGCGGGAAGGCGACGGCGAGGACGATCGCGCCTCCTCCGTCCGCCCCGAAGCGGTTCCCGGCCACCGTCACGAAGCTGAGGAGCGCGACGCCCGCGAAGGCCGACCAGCCCAGGCGACGCCAGAGGAGGACGGCGCCGCCGAGGGCGGGCACGAGCAGCATCGTCTCGAGGAAGTTCGAGAGCCCGTAGAAGCGGGAGTTCTGGCTCGGCCCGAACGACGAGAGCGCGACGGCGCTCCCGTCCACTCCGAGCGCGACGAGGTAGGCCGCCACGATCCCGGCGAGGAAGAGCCCGACGGCGAGGTCGGAGCGAAGCGCGAGCGCGAGGAGCGGACCGCCTGCGGCGGCCGCGAGCCCGATGACGACGAGGGTGGGCCAGAACGAGGAGACCTCGGCCAGCCCGAGCGCGAGGTTGGCGAGAAGCGCGGCGCCGAACCCGAGCAGCCCGGCCTTCGGCCAGAGGAGCGCGAGGGCGATGAGGATCAATCCCGCGAGGAGGCCTGCCGGCACGCGGGAGTCGTTGTGGTCGTCGATCCGGGCGTCGAGGGCGGCGAGGGTGGCGGCGGGGTCAGAGTCCGGCTGGGAGCCGAGCGCGCCGCTTCTCGCCGAGCGCGGTCGGAGCGATGTCGGCGATCGAGACGAGGCCGGGGATGCGCGTCGAGTCCGAGACGAGGATCCCGTCGGTAGCCCGGCGCGACGACGACGACCGGATAGCGCCTGTCGTTCGGCTGCGTTCCGCCCTTCGGCAGGGCGACGAGGATGTACGGCGGCTCGGGCGCTCCGGCGAGCTCGTCGACGCTGATCAGAGGCGGCCTCTTCGGCCAGGTCGCCGCGCAGCGAGTTGCGCACCTCGCCCTGAACGAGCGCGGCGAGCGCCTGCTCGCGGCTGGTCTCGGGCCCGGCGCCTGGCACGAGCAATCCGGAGGCGCCCTCCGTGCTCGGCAGCGGCCCGTCGACGACGTAGACAGGGAGTTCCTGCGCGGCGTGCGCATCGCCCGCCAGGAGGGCGAAGAGGACGAGCGCAAGTGCCGCGGCACGGGCCATGGGCGAACTCTAGGTGCGCCGGATGCCGAGACCCCCTCGGTACACTTTTCACCATGCAACGCAAGGCCTATGGACGGGACGCGGGCCTGTCTGCGCGGATGCTCGTGACGACCTTCCTGCTCGGGCTCCTCTACGTCATCTTCGCGGTCGTCCTCTTCAACGTCCTGAACGTGGGGCTCGTGCCGATGGTGCTCATCGTCGTCGGGCTCGCGTTCTTCCAGTACTTCACCTCGGACAAGATCGCCCTCGCCGCCTCGGGCGCGAAGGTGGTCACCCCCGAGCAGGCGCCCGAGCTCCATGCGATGGTCGAGCGCCTCTGCGCGATGGCGGACCTGCCGAAGCCGAGGGTGGCCATCATTCCGACCGACGTTCCCAACGCGTTCGCAACCGGGCGAAGCCCGAAGCACGCTGCGGTCGCGGTGACCGAAGGTCTCTGGCGCCGGCTCGAGCCGCAGGAGATCGAGGGAGTGCTCGCCCACGAGCTCTCGCACGTTGCGAACCGCGACGTGCTCGTCATGACGCTGGCGAGCTTCTTCGCCATGCTCGCCGCACTGCTCACCCGCGTCGGCCTCTACGGCGGCATGTTCAGCGGCGGCGGGCGCAACCGAGACGGCGGCGCGCCCGCCTGGCTGATCATCTTCCTCGTCTCGATCGCGACCTACATCATCAGCTTCGTCCTCATCCGGACGATCTCCCGCTACCGGGAGTACGCGGCGGATCGCGGGTCGGCGCTCATCACGGGCGCGCCCGAGCAGCTGATGAGCGCGCTGCAGAAGATCGCGAGCGACATCACCCGCATCCCGCAGCGCGACCTGCGCCAGGTCGAGGGCATGAACGCCTTCTTCATCATCCCGACGAACGTGAAGTCGTCGGCTGGGCGAGCTCTTCGCCACTCACCCGCCGCTCGAGAAGCGCCTCGCGCGCCTCGCCGAGATCGCCCAGGAGATGGGCCGGCCGGTTCAATAGGTGGGGCTGGGCGACGTCCTCTTCGGACGCAAGAAGCTCAAGGGTGCGAACCTCGACCGGCTCTTCGCGCTCTCGACCGCGCAGATAACGCTCGAGACCGAGCTGGGCCTGAAGCCCGACCGGGTCGCGGCCGTTGTCTTCAAGCCGCTCTCGGCGGGCGAGTTCATGCAGGCCGAGCGCGACATCGACGAGCTCCTCGGCGTGGCCGCGGCCGACTCAGGGTCGAAGGTCAGGCGCCGCTCCGACAGCTTCGGCTTCCAGTGGATCGTCATCCACGACTCCGACTTCGAGGACCTGGTCACGACGACGCATCTCGTCAGCTCGGAGCTCCAGGCGCGCGGTTTCGGCGGCCAGCTTCTCGCCGCGATCTTCAAGTTCAGGGGCGGCGAGCACCCCGTCTTCCTCATCTACGGCTACAAGACCGCGACCTTCTGGCCCTTCGTCCCTACCGGCAAGGAGCAGGAGCGCGACAACGCCGAGGAGCTGAAGCTCAAGGCCGAACTCGAGAAGGAGCTCCCGATCGAGCCCGACCTCTCACGCTGGCTCGCCTTGTTCGACGCCCCACTCGACGACTAGCCGCCGACTCGGCGGGCGCCGTCGTAGGTCGAGCCGTACCAGTCCTCGGAGAAGCGCGAGATCTTCACGACGTCGCCGGAATGTGGCGAGTGCACGAACTTACCGTTCCGGACGTAGATGCCTACGTGGGAGCGGCCGTTGAAGAAGACGATGTCGCCGGCTCGCAGGTGCTTGCGCGCGACCGGTCGGCCCTCGCCCCAGAGCATCCAGCTCGAGTGTGGGAGCGTGATGCCGAGCTTCCCGTAGACGTACATGACGAAGCCCGAGCAATCGAACCCTGCCGGGCTCGCTCCGGCCCAGCCGTACGGCGTGCCGAGGTATCGGAGCGCGATCCTGACGGCCTTCTCGCCGGTCGTGGGCCGCATCTCGACGGGCCTTGTCGGCCTGACTCCTTCGTCGGAGCGGTCGGGCGCGGCCGCTGCAGCCGCCGGGAGGGCGAGCAGCAGGACCAGCACGACGAGGAGTGTGGAAAGACGACGGCACATGAGAAGCGGAACCCTGTCCCGGGGTGAAGTGGCCTTCTTCGGCCGCCCGGCGCGAGGCCTTTAGCGCTTACCTAGATGGGGGTACCTCGACGGGACCCAAAGAGAAACGGCCAGGAAGGAGACCTGGCCGTTTCCGTGCGCGAACTTTTCTGCACCCAATGAGATGCCGCTCCGGCGGAAAACTTGCAGCGAGATTTTGGTTAGTAGCGCCGTGCGCCGACGTACGTCGCCGCGTACCAGTACTCCGACAGGCTCGAGATCTTCACGACGTCGCCGGTGTGCGGGGCGTGTACGAACCGCCCGCCGCCGATGTACATGCCGACGTGCGAGAGCCCGTTGAAGAAGACGAGGTCGCCGGGCGCCAGCTGGCTCCGGGACGACGGGGGTGCCCATCCCGTACTGCATCGCCGCGTTGTGCGGAAGATAGACACCGACCTTCGCGTAGGCGTACATCGTCAGGCCTGAGCAGTCGAAGCCAGACGGGCTCGCGCCGCCCCAGACATAGGGGACGCCGAGGTACTGGAGCGCGATCGAGACCACGCTCGAGTGCGTCGCGGGCGGAGGAGCGGAACTGGAGGAGCCGCCGGAGAGCTCGACGGGGCCGGTGCGGGCGCCGGTGCCGGCGCCGACGGTCGTTTCTTCGCGGCGGCTCTCGCCTGGGCGGCGAGCCGGGCCTGGCGCGCCCGCTCGGCGGCCTCGAGCTGCGCGATCTGGTCTTTGATCGAGGAATAGAGAGCCTGGCGCTCGGCGAGCTGGCTCTGGACGGAGGCGCGCTGGGCCGCGCGCTCGGCGACGACCTTCACCTGGTCGGCCTGCGCCTTGACGAGGGCCTGCTGCCGCGTCTGCACTTCGTTTCGGTACTGCTTCACCTCGGCCGCGATCCGCGCGTCCTGGTCGGCAATCCGGTTGGCCGAGTCGATCCGCTCGATCAGGTCGCCGAGGCTCGAGGCGCCGAAGATGATCGACAGGGTGTCCGGCTCGTTGGACGTGTAGAGCGCTACGAGACGCGCCGAGACCTGCGGCGCGCGCCTTCACGAGGTTCTTCTTCGCCGTCTCGAGGCGGGCCTGGTTGACCTCGAGGTCGTGCTTGATCTGGTCGAGGCGGACGTTCGCGGCGTTGTAGGCCTCCACCGCCTTCTCCATCTGCGCGTCCATCGCCTGGATCTGCGCGAGCACCTGCTGGGCTTCTGCGCGCTTCGAGCCGATCTGCGCTGGCTCGGCGGAGCCCGCCGCGGTGACGGCGAGAGCAAAGACGAGCGCGGATAGGAGGGCGAGTCCGTAGCGCAGGGGAGGCTTCTCTTCCTCGGAGAAGCCTGGGAGGCTACAGGACGCTACTGCTAGACGTCGGGGATAAGGCCCTGCTCGGAGAAGAACATCTTGGTCTCCGCGAGGGTCATGTCGCTCGGGGGCACGATCGCGTCGGACGGCGAGAGGTCGTCCTCCGGAAGCCTCTCCCCGTCCCGCCTGACGAGCCCGGCCATCTCGTCGAGATAGCGGTCGAGCTCCCCCTCGTCATCCCGGTCGAGGGCCTCCTGGGCCCGCTCGTCGAGCTCGTTCAGGCGCCCGACGGCGTCCTCTCCGAGGCGGAACTGCCCCTCTCCCATGACGCGGACGATCACTTCGATTCCTTCTCGAGCGCTTTCTGCGTGCCGCCGGCAAGCTCGCCCTTCAGGCGTTCGAGGTCGGCGTCCACCTGGTTCTGGGCGGAGATCTGCGCGAGCTCTCGGTCGAGCTGCGTGCCGGAAGACGTGTGGTCCTCGAGTGTGCCGGACTCGACGAGCTCGTCGACAGCGGCGGCCCGAGCCTGCATCTGCTCGGTCTTGTCCTGCGCACGCTGGATCGCGAGACCCGTGTCGGCCATCTCCTCGCCGATCCCGGTCGCGGCCTCGCCGATCTTCACCTGGGCCTCTGCGGCCGAGTACTGGGCCTTGATGGTCTCCTTCTCCGTGCGGAAGGCCTCCACCTTGGCGGAGAGGCGCTTCTCGCTGCCGGTGAGCTTCTCCTGCTGGGCAGCCAGGTCGTCGATCTGCTGGTCGAGGCTCTGGAGCTGTTGCTGCGCGAACGCCTTGCGCTCGAGCGCGGCGCGCGCAAGATCTTCACGGTTGGCGGCGAGAGCCTGGCGGGCCTGCTCGTCGAGCTTGGGCAGCTCGGTCTCGAGCTTCTTGGTCTGCAGCTCCAGCCGCTTCTTCGCGGTGACGACGTCGGCGATGCCCTTCTTGACGTTCTGAAGCAGCTCGAGCTGGCGCTCGTACGAGTAATCGAGAGTGACGGACGGGTCTTCCGCCCGGTCGAGAAGCTTCGAGTACCACGCCCTGACGACGGCGGACGTGCGGCTCATCAGGCCCATAAGTTCCTCCCTGGCTTGGGTCCCCTGGCATCCTACCGACGCCGTGATCGTCGAACGCTCCATGGATCCGACCTGGCTCTCGAACGCCTACCTGGTTGCGGACCGGGCGGGAGGCACCGCCGTCTTCGTGGACAGCGGGGCGCCGATCGAGCCGCTCATCGCCGCCGTCGATCGGCTGGAAGTGCAGGTCACGCACCTCCTCACCACACATGCGCACCCGGATCACATCGCGCATCACGAGGAGCTCGAGCGCCGTTTCGGAACGACCGTCGTTGCCGATCCGGCCGAGGACGTCGCGGGCGCGGAGCCGGTCGGGCACGGCGAGATCATCGAGACCGGCGACCTCAAGATCGAGGCGCTCCGCACACCTGGCCACAGCCCGGGGATGCTGGCCTTCTCCATGAACGGCGAGGTCTGCTTCACGGGCGACACGCTCTTCGCGGGCTCGGTCGGAGGAACGCGGGACGGCTTCGAGGATCTCCGCCGCTCGGTGATGGACGTCCTCATGGGGCTGCCGCCCGACATGAAGGTCTACCCCGGCCACACCGAGGAGACGACGATCGGCTGGGAGTGGGAGAACAACCCGTTCGTCCGCGTGTGGCGCGGAGTGGATCCGGAGGGGGAGGAGCGGGTCTACGTCGGCGGCGCCGAGGCGACCCTCATCGTCTGGTCGCCGGACTACGACGGCGAGGGCAAGGGCTGGGTGCGCTTCGCGGACGGGCGCAACGCAATCATCGGGGGATCTCGGATAGAAAGGACGCGATGACCTACGTGCTTCCCGACGAGATCGACGCCTACGCCGCCGAGCACACGACTCCGTCCACCGATCTTCTGGCGCGGCTGGCCGACGAGACGAGGGAGACGCTCGACGCGCCGCAGATGCTCACCGGCACTGTCGAGGGCCGCTTCCTCGAGTTCCTCGTCTACGCGACGCAGGCCAAGCGCGTCCTCGAGTTCGGCACCTACAGCGGCTACTCGTCGATCTCCATGGCCGCTGCGCTTCCTCCCGGGCGGCCACATCGACACCTGCGAGATCGAGGAGAAGCACGCGGCGGTCGCGCAGCGCTATATCGACGAGGCCGGGTACTCGGACCGCATCACGATCCACCTCGGGCCGGCGCGTCGAGACCGTCGAGCGGCTCGAGGGCGAGTTCGACTTCGTCTTCATCGACGCCGACAAGCCGAACTACGTGAACTACTACGAGGCGGTGCTCCCGCGCCTCTCCGAGCGCGGCCTCATCGCGGCGGACAACACGCTCTGGAGCGGGCGCGTGCTCGACGAGTCCGACGACTCCGACGGCACGAAGGCGATCCGCGCCTTCAACGAGCACGTGCGGGCGGACGAGCGCGTCGTGAGCGTCATGCTCACCGTCCGCGACGGCGTCACGCTGATCCGGCGAGCCTGACCGGTGTGAGCCTCGGCGTCGGGCTCGTGGAAGCGGACGAGCCCCTCGCCCTCCGACTGGAGCTCCTTCTTCGCCCTGGCCGGCAGCTTCTCGAACGGCTCGACGAGGAGCTCTGCCTTGTTCGCCGTGCGCTCACGCTCCACTTGCCCGCGACGGCGCCGTCCACGAGGAAGGTGTTCACCGACTGCGGCGTCTTGGTGGTGAAGATCAGCGGGCGGTACTCCTCGGCGAGGATCTCGGCGCGCCGCGCGTGTGCGAGGAGGATGGCGTCCCAGACCGGGAGGAAGCGCGCGGGCGCCGGCGTCTTCGCGGCGGGGAGCGGCGCGCGCGGGGAGGTCGAGCAGCTCCTTGCCCTCCTCGTCCTCGAAGCGGCGCAAGCTTCAGCTTCTCGGCCGGCGGGCTGGAGCTTCTTCGCCGGGACGCCCGCCCAGCTCGCCGCGTCGGCGAGGCGGCCGGGGCCGAATCCTGCGAGGTAGCGCTTGAGCAGGAGCTCGAGCCCTTCCTCCTCGGTCGCCGCGATCGGGCCGAGCCAGTCGGCGGCCATTGCGTAAACGTCGGCGCGCCGACGTTCCCAGGTTCCGGACGGTGGGACGCGAAGCACGTCGTAGAGAGCGTTGACGCCGTTCCACACGGTCGACGACTCGACGAACGGCTTCAGCTCGGTGCGGGAAAGCGGGCCCTTGGCCAGCGCCTTCTTCGCCGCCGCGGCGGCCTTCTTCACGTCTGCCTCCGTGGCGCGGCCCTGGTGATAGCGAAGCCAGGCGGCACGACGGCTCGGCCTCGTCCCGGCCGCCACGAGCGGATAGTCGCCGGCCGAGACGAGGTGAATCGTGATCCGCATCATCGTCCCCTGAACCGCGCGCCTCTCCTCCAGCGCCTTCGTCAGGTCGGCCATGTCGAATTTCTTGAGCCGTGTCCAGAGCCCGACGTAGCCGCCGGTCGCGTTCTGGGTCTGCAGGCCGCCGACTGCTTCGATCGCCTGGATCACCGACTTCGGCGAGCGTTCGAGGAGGAGCTGGCGGGCCAGCAGCGACCGGTTCAGCTCGCGTGCGCTCAGCGTCTTCATGGATACACGGCCGCCTTGAGGTAGTCGGCCGGCGGGTCGGCGAGCAGCGTAGCGACACCGTCGAGCCCGACCTCGTGCGTGATCAGCCGCTCCCACGGGTGCGCGCCGCTCGCGAGAAAGGCGAGGGCTGCGCGCACCTTCGCCGGGGTGTGGTGGAAAGCGCCGCGAAGCGTGAGCTCCTCGTAGTGGAGGCGGAAGGTGTCCACGGAGGCCTCGCGGCCGCCGAAGAAAAGCACGGTGCCGCCGGGGCGGACCAGCTCGAGTGCGTCGTGCCAGGCTTCCTCGGAGCCGACCGCCTCGATGACGACGTCGGCTCCTTTGCCGTCGCCGGGGCTCGCGCCGAACTCCGGGAGGCGAGCGCGCGGCGCTCGGGCCGCCCGCCGACCGCGATGACGTTCGCGCCCGCGTCGCGTGCGGCGGCGCAGAGCATGAGCCCGATGGGGCCGGGGCCGAGGACCGCCACGGTCTGGCCGGCTCCGACCTCCGCCCGGTCGATCCCGTGCAGGCAGCACGCGAGCGGCTCGATCATCGCGGCGACCTTCGAGTCGAGGCCGTCCGGGACGGGGAGGAGGTTCCGCGCTGCGATCCGCTCCGGCACGAGCAGGTACTCGGCATAGGCGCCGTTGAGGAGCGGCTGCAGGTTCTCGCAGAGCTCCTCCTGGCCGCGCTTGCAGGGGGCGCACGTTCCGCACGGCGCCGAGTTCGCCGCGACGACGCTCCGCCCGGTGGCGACGTCCACCCCGCAGAACTCGTGCCCGAACGGGCTCGGAAGCTCTCCGAGGAGCACGGGATGGCCGCGGCGGAAGGCCTTCGCGTCGGTGCCGTCCGTGAGCGCGACCTCGATCTGGACGAGGACGTCGCCCGGCCCGGGCTCCGGCTTGGGCACCTCTTCGAGGCGCAGGTCGCCCGGCCCGTGGAAGAGGAGTGCCTTCACGGGCGGAAGACGACCTTCAGCGCTTCCCGGTTCCGGTAGGCGGCGAGCCCCTCGTCGAAGCGCTCGAGTGGGAGGACGAGCGGCTCGGGCAGGTCGAGCTCCCGAAGAAGCGCGACGGCCTCTTCCATGTGCCGGCGCGTGGCCGAGCGGGAGCCGGTCACTGCGACCTCGCGCCGGTAGATCTCGCCGGAGTCGAGTGCGCCGGCATCGGCGAAGAGGAGAACAGAGCCGCCCGGCTCGACCGCCGAGAGCGCATCGTCGCCCGCACCCGGGGCGCAGACGACGACGGAGGCCACCGGCCCCGGCGGCTCGGGGCCGTTTCGCGCCGGATCCGGGTCGCGCACGTAGACGGTGTCGCCGCGCCGGCGCAGGACCGCCGCGAAGAGTTGGCCGACGAAGCCGCCACCGAGGACGAGGACTTCGCCGGGGGGCACGCGCTCGGCTCCGCGGAGCACACAGGCGAGCGGCTCGGCGTAGGAGCCGAGCACGTCGTCCACGTCGTCCGGAAGGTCGACCCACCCGCCCAGGGCCGCGACCCGCTCAGCGAAACCGCCTGGCTGGATCGTCGCAGCGCCGAACTCGGCGCAGGTCGACTCGTGCCCGGCCCGGCAGCGCTCGCATTCGCCGCACGGCTGATGGTGGACGAGCGCGACTCGTTTCCCGTCCGCTTCGGCCACGACCTCGTGGCCGAGCACCGTTCCCTCCGGGCGCGCCGCCGATCTTCTCGACATCGCTCCCGCAGAGGCCGCAGGCGAGCACGCGGACGGACATCGCGCCCTTCGGGGTCGGCAAGCTCCGCCTGCTTCGGATACCCGGACGAGTTGAGGACGACTGCCCGCACCGAGGGGTATCGTAGGCGCGTGGCGATCAAGCTCTACCGCTGCAAGAACCTCTGGGTGAAGGCCGGCGGACACCCGTGCTGGCGCGTGCAGTCGGCACTCGACGAGCAGGGGATCGAGTACGAGCTCATCACCGGCGCGTGGCCCGCGATCGGGAAGCGCCACGACATCGAGAAGCTGAGCGGGCAGACGAAGTACCCGGTGATCCAGTTCGAGGACGGCTCGGTGTACCGCGAGGAGTCGAAGGACATGGCCGAGACGATCATGGCCGGCAAGCTTTTCGACAAGCAGGGCGCGCAGCAGCCCGCGTCATAGCCTCGCTACACTTTCCCCGCGCGGGGCTATAGCTCAGTTGGGAGAGCGCCTGGATCGCACCCAGGAGGTCGCCGGTTCGAGTCCGGCTAGCTCCATCAAGAGGTCCGCCGCTCCATTTGCGAGTTCTCACGAGGCTTCTTCGGTGCGAGCGCCGGTTGTACGCTTGGGCTCGAGATGAGGCTAAGCAGGGCCCGGCGCGGCGAGCAGCTGCTCGAGCTCGACGAGGTCGAGCGGCGACTGAAGCCGTTCGGGCGCCGGTACCTGGGCGTCCGCGCGATCCCGCTCGACGCGCTCGTCGGCACAGACAGCCGCGCCAGCTCGTTCACCCGCGACTTCCGCCCGCTTCACGCCTTCAGCCGCGACCGGCTGCGCTCGCTCGAGGGCGCGTTCGCCGACGGCGCCTTCCCGCCGATCGTCACGGTCAAGCTCGGTGAGGCGTACTTCGTGATCGACGGCCACCACCGCGCCGCCCTCGCGCGGCGCGGAGGCGCAGAGATGATCGACGCCGACGTGACCGAGCTGATCGCGCGCGTCCCTCTCCCGGCCGGGGCGGACATGCTCGAGGTCGTCCTCCGGGAGCTCGAGCGGATCTTCCTCGAGGACAGCGGGCTTGCCGAGGCGCGCCCCGGCGTGCGCGTCTCGGTCAGCCGGCCCGCGCACTACCTCGAGCTGCTGGAGAACATCCAGGTGCACGGCTACCACATGATGCGAGGACGCGGACGCGTGCTCGAGAACGCGGAGATCGCGGCGGACTGGTACGACGCGATCTACACGCCGACGCTCGCCGCGATCGACCGTCTGCGCCTCGGCCGCCTCTACCGGGACGCGCCGCCCGGGGACCTGTTCCTCGTTCTCCACCGGCACCGGCGGGATGCGTTCCCCTCGACCGGCTGCCCGCACCTCGCGCAGACCGTCGTCTCGGTGATCGGCGACTGGCGGGCGCCCGCCGGCTGCGGTTGCCGGCCGCACTCGTTCGCCGGGATAGGTCGTTCCGTCCATCAGCTCCACGGTTTACCGGAGGGTTATGGGGGTGGAGAGTGTTCCAACCTGAGGATCTCGTAGCCTCGGGTCAGGCGGAGCGTCTGACCGAGGCGCGGAAGTCGAGCGGTCGCGATCCTGGAGAGCTCGCGCACCTGCTCGGGATCTCGTATGAGGCATATCGCGATCTGGAGAGCTTCGACGAAGAGATCGTCGACACCATCTCCTTCCGCCAGCTCGTCTTGCTCGCCGGTGCGGTGCACCTCGACCTGCGGTCGTTCTTCGGGGCTGGAGATCAGATGGAGGCTTGCACGTTCGCGGATCTCGCGGGGCGCCTGAATCAGCTCGTTGCCGACGGCGCTGTCACTCTTGCCGCGCTCGAAGACGAGGTTGGATGGGAGCTGAGAGAAGTACTCGAAAAACCGGACATGTTCGAAGAGCTCCCCGCCGTCGCGTTGGCCGACATCGGTGGACGTTTCGGGATCGACTGGCGCAGTTTCTTGCCGCCGCCGCGTCTAGCTACAGGGGCGTCGCCAGGGACCCAGCGCGAGGCGCTTCTTCATCGAGCTGAAGCCGAGGGCTTTGGCCTTCGAGCAGAAATCCGCGCGGTCGAGCCTGTACTCGACCTCGAGCACGGCCTTGCCGGCGTCGATGAAGGGCCTCGCCTTTCCGAACTCGCGGTACTGGAAGCACTCCTCCACGATCGCGAAGTCGAAGTCGGTACTTAGCGCCTTCACCTGGCCGAGGTCGTTCTTGAGCGCGATGGACATGCCCTTCCTGTGCGCCTGCCGCGCGAACCAGCGGTTGTAGCGGAGCTGGTCGCTGCCGGAGAGTGAGAAGCCGCTCTTGTTCTGATAGCCGTCGATGTTGTCGGTCTCTACGGCGTCGAACCCCTTGCGTGCACATCTCGCGATCCGCGCCTTCATGATCGGGCTGACCTCTCCGATCCTGCGGATGTCCAGCCATCTCTCGCCGGGCCACCCGTCGAGGGCACGGCCGAGCACCGAGTCGGGGAACTTGTCCTTGTCGCCGCGGAAGCGCTCCCACCCTGTCGGCGTTCACGTAACAGATGACGTGGCGGCCCAGGTTGTGTAGCCGCTCGACCTGGTGTGCCGTCGTCTCGAACGCGTCAACGTCGTAGACCGGTGCGTCCACCGAGACGTCGAGCGGCTTGCCGAGCTGCCACTGCCAGGCGGCTCCGACAGGCGGCTGCCAGCGCGCGCCGGCGTCGATGTCGCTGTAGCCGCAGCGATGACGACCAGCGCAAGGGCGATCAGCCGAGTCTTCACATACCCGGTTGTCGGTTCTTTGGTAGCGATTTTCAACCCTCCTCCGCTTCCGCGCGTTTACCCGAAGGAAGTGCGACCGGCGAAGCGGCCGGGACGATGATGACCTCGCCGTAGCGGCTAGGCCGCCACGGGATTCCGGGGAGTTCCGATCCCCTCGATCTCGATCTCCACGACGTCGCCGTCTGCCAGCGCGACGGGCGGAGTCCGGTGTACGCCTACCCCCGCTGGGGTTCCCGTGAGGATGAGGTCGCCCGGCTGCAGTGTGAAGACCGCCGAGGCGCGCGCCACCAGCCCGGGGACCCCGAAGATGAGCTCGGCCGTGGAGGAGTCCTGTAGCGCCTCGCCGTTCAGGCGCTGCACGATTCGCAGCCCGGACCCGTCCCCGAGCTCGGAGACCTGCACGATGCCCGGAAGCAGCGGGCAGAACGTGTCGAAGCCCTTGGCCCGTAGCCACTGGCCGTCGCCCTCTCTGCAGATCGCGCGCCGTGACGTCGTTGGCCACGGTGTAGCCCGCGACGATTCCGAGCGCGTCGGCCTCGGAGACCCGCCGTCCCTCGGCTCCGATCACCACCGCGAGCTCGGCCTCGGCGTCCACGTGGGGTGCTCTCCGGAGGGAGGACGATCGCCTCGTCCGGGCCGATGAGCGCGCTCGCGAACTTGCCGAAGAGCAGCGGCTCTTTTGGAAGCTCGGCTCCCTGCTCGAGCGCGTGGTCGTGATAGTTGAGCCCGATGCAGATGATCTTGGGAGGAGCGGCCATTAGCCTTCCGCGCCGTCGAGCGCGCCCCGCCAGCCGGCGAGCACCCCGTGAACGTTGCGGCGCCGATGATCGGCTGTCGGGAGCCGAGTCGCCGGGATAGAGCAGGAAGGGCCGCGTCTGGGGGCCGCCCATGCCGCCGTGGAAGGAGATGAGCTCCTCGAAGGCGCAGCCCTCGTCGAGCCGGGTCGTAGAAGCTCCTGACCATGATGTCAGCGACGTGCTCGAAGGAGTCGGTGCGTTGCAGGTGCTGCGGGGCGGTGGGGGGAAGTCGGCGAGCGGATCCTCGCCCTCGACGCGACCGTCGGCGAGGTAGCGGGCCCGCGCCCCCGAGGACGACCGGCCCCTCGCGCTCCGAGTGAACGAGCAGCCAGCCGATGTGGGGGTGCTCACGCAGCGCGTCGAGCAGGAAGGGGGTGCCGATGTCGATCTCCTCGAGCGTCAACGCCGCGGCTCCTCCATCAGGTAGATCAGGCCGAGGTTTCCCGAGCCGAGGACGACCACCTGCGGCCGCAGACCTCGTCCTTGGGCCGCGGCTTCCGTGCGGCGACCGGTGGCCTCGTTGAGGGGCGTGACCCACATCGGTTTGCTCGTCGCCGCCGGTGACCGGTCGACCTTGCCGTCGTCGAGCGAGCGCTCGACGAGTCGTCGAGTCCGTAGCCGTTGCGCTGCTTGAAGGTCGCGCCCTGCGTCTGGCCGTGGTCGGAGAGGACGACGATCTCGTAGGGCCGGGGCGCGTACGGCGGGCACGGTCGATGCGGCCGAACTGCGCGTCGAGCTGCGCAGAGCCTCGAGGGTGTCGCCGCGCTCGAGCCCCGAGTGATGGGCGACCTCGTCGTAGCTCGAGAACGTCGCATAGATGGCGGGGCGGCCCCCCATCATGTCCGTGAGGACGCCGTAGACGATCAGGTCGCGGACGACCACGCACATGGCGCGCGCAGGAACGGGTAGAGGCCGCCGCGGTGGCCTCGGGGCCGGACGTCGCGCCGCTCGCGCGCGCGCCGCGTCCACTCGAGGATCACCTCCCAGCAGAAGAGGACGAGCGACGCGCGTGACGTTGAAGCCGTTCGCGAAGAACGCGCGGTAGCCGGGGTTCGCCTGCTTCTCCGCCTCCATGCGGCTGACGGTGAGGATGACTCGTCGGCCTCGCCGGAGAGGAGGTTGCCCCGGCTCGCGCCGCCGTCGACGAGCAGCCCGTGCCCGCTCGCATGTCGGCGCTCGATCTCGGCGCAGTCGGCGGGCGCCGAGCACGTCATCATCCGGCCCGTCTCCTTCTCGACCCAGCGGAACGCCGGGATGTCCTCGTTCGAGCCGAGCAGGATCCCGGCCTGGCTCGCGCCGGTCTGCGAGGAGAGGTCGGTCTCCCACTCGGCCAGAGCGGTGCGTGCCGTCCGCGAGCCAGCGCGCCAAGTTCGGGGCGCGGCCGTCGCGCATCGCGCGCCGCAGCCGGAGGCCCGAGCCCGTTGATCTCGAGGAAGACGATTCCCGGCTGCGTCTGACTCTGCGAGCATCCCCTGCCGGCGCGCGATCCGCCGGATGACGCGGAGGGTGTAGTTGTCGTCGTCGTCGGCCCCGAAGATCACCT
>CAVYAJ010000018.1:0-17149 GCA_963766155.1 uncultured Actinomycetes bacterium
GGGTCGTACAGCAAGACGCTCACGTTCACGCTGAGCACCACGACTCCCTAGCGCCGTTTCGCAGTCGCGCCGCCGTTGAGCCCATTCAACGGCGGCCCGATTGACTCGCCGAAACCGGCATGAGACGCTCGCCGTCTACGTCGCGTAGCAACGAGGGGGTCTAACCATGATGGAACGTTTCAAGCGCGCCGGAGCCGGCGCGTTATCGACGGTCGCGGTGCTCGCCGCCGCACCCGCGGCGCACGCGGCGGGCGTCGGGGTGACGTCGATCAGTTCGCTGCCGGCCGGTGCCAAGGCCGGCAACCTGACCGGCGTCGTCACCAACGAGGGTGACCGCGCCGCCACGCGCCGACGTGAGCGTGCGCGTGATGCGCCGCGAGCACCGGCGGGGCGCTGATCGGCAGGGCGTCCGTGAGGTCGCCGCGCACGGCGCGAAGAGCTTCCTGGTCGGCGTCAAGGTGCCGGCGAGCCTGAAGAAGGGCACCTACTACGTCGCCGCCTGCACGCCGCAGGGCGGCGCCGACAAGGGCGCGCTCGGCTGCGCCACGAGCGCCGCGCGACCTCAAGATCAAGGGCGGCGACCCGGTGCGCGGCAAGCTCGCGCCAGCGTCGACGTCCAGAACGGCGGCGCGCCGCAGGGCGCGCGCCGCGCAGGCCCACTGCACGCCCGGCGCGCGCACGCTCGTCCAAGCCGGGCGACCGCGTCTGGCCGGAGCTCGGCAACGGCGGCTACGCGAGCGCTCCACACCGACGTCTTCATCAATCTACGACGCGGTCGACGAACCAGTTCCTGCCGGGCACGCACGTCGAGCTGCACGCAGCAGCTCGACGCAGTGCCTGACGCGAGTTCAGCCTCGACTTCGACCGCAAGAACAGCATCTCGAGCACGGCGCCGTGCCGGGCCCGGACATGACGGTCGCAGCTCGATCACGATCAACGGCGCAGCCGGCGACGTTCACGTTCAAGCAGCCGACCTACCCCGGCGACCCGAACGGCCAGGACGATCCCGACCCGCTCGCGCACGCACGGCCTGCAACACCAACCCGGTCATCGGCGACCAACCCGAACCCGCCGGCCTGCGCGCCGATCAACAACAACGCCGCCCACGCAGGGCGCTGCCGTGCGGCGACACCAAGCTCGTGATCACGCCGGCGCGCCGATCCCGGCCGGCACGACTTCAAGGTCGTCGTCAACTACACGGGCCGCCCGGGCATCCGCGTCGAACCCGTCGCTCGGCAACGAGGGCTGGTTCCGCAACAACACCCCGGTCGGCGACGGCGCGATGGTCACCTCGCGAGCCGTCCGGCACGATGGCCTGGATGCCGCTCAACAACCACGCGTCGGTCAAGCCGACCTACGACATCCACTCGACGGTCAACTACGACCCGGCGCGGCGCGCCGGCGTCGAACCGCGTGTTCATCGGCAACGGCCGCCTCGGTCTCGAAGGTCGTCAACCCGCCGGACGCGAACTTCCCGACGGCGGCTCGCGCACGTTCAACTGGCACTCGGCCGAGCCGATCGCGCTCCTACCTGGTCGAGAACAGCGTCGGCCACTTCGACGAGTCCGAGCGCATGGCGACGGCCGGCGACGTCATCTACTACGAGTACCAGGGCTCCGACATCGCCGCCGCCCGCAAGGCGCACCAACAAGGCGATCATGGACATGCAGGAGGACATCACCCACTTCCAGGAGCAGTTCAACGGGCCGTTCCCGTTCAACGCCAACGGCATCGTCGTCGCCGCTGCCGAGCGCCTCCTTCGAGGAGGAGATGCAGACGAAGATCGTGTTCGTCGGCGGCAGCATCGGCACCACCGCGCGAGACGTTCAGCCACGAGAACATGCACCAGTGGTGGGGCGACACGGTCTCCTACGCGCAGCCGCAAGTACACGTTCTTCAAGGAGGGCTACGCGGACATGTCGCGAGTACCTCTTCCTGGCCGACGTCGCCGGCCAAGGCCGCCGGCGCCGGTGGGCTCGGCCGCGTACAACGCGGCGTTCGAGGCGTCGATCGTGACCCGCTTCAACGGGCACCACCGTACAACACGACCAGCACGACGTTCTGGAGCGTCGCGCCGGCGAACCCGACGTCGGGCAACCTGTTCGGCAACTCGAACACCTACACCCGCCCGGGCACGTCCTACATCGCGCTGCGGGCGATCCTCGGCAACGGACAACTTCCGTCAAGGCCAGCACGGAGATCCAGACGACCTACCGCGTACGGCTCGATCGCGCCGCAGCAGGAGATCGCGATCTTCCACAAGTACATGCCGAACCAGTCGATCGGCTGCTCGAACAAGCTCGACGCGTTCTTCAAGCAGTGGTGGGACACGTCCTACACGGGCTCGCCGGCGGCCGGCAACAAGCCGTCGATCACCGGGCCCGGGCCTGGCCGGCGGCGGCTTCTATGACGCCAACGGCGGCTGCTCGGACTACGGCACCGACGTGCCCGTCGACGCCGGCGGCGACCGTCCCGGCGACGCTCGGCCTGACGCTCGGCGCGCCGGCGACGCTTCGGCGCCGTTCACGCCGGGCGTCGCGAAGGACTACACGGCGACCACGACCGCCAACGTCATCTCGACCGCGGGCGACGCGACGCTGTCGGTGGTCGACCCGAGCGCACCGCTCCGGGCCACCTGGTCAACGGCGCGTTCAGCCTGCCGACGGCGCTGAAGGCCGTCGGCACAGCCCGGCGGGCACGTCCGCCGGCACCGGTCGGAGCGGCGCGCCGCTGACCCTGACACCTGGACGCCCGGTCTCCAACGACCCGGTGCAGGTGCTGTTCACGCAGTCGATCGGCGCGAACGACGCGCTGCGCACCGGCACGTACAGCAAGACGCTGACCTTCACGCTCAGCACCACGACGCCGTAAGTCTCACCGCCGCCGCCGCCGTTGAGCTCCGATCAACGGCGGGGGGTTAACTCGCCCTAAACGGCGTGGGACGCTCGCCCCCTCTCGGGTCGCAACGAGGGGGTCAAGAAGACATGGAAGTTCGTTGGCAGCGCGCCGGAGGCGCGTCGTTGGTCGCGCTCGCCGCGCTCGCATTGGCACCGGCCGCACACGCGGCGGGGCTCGGCGTCACGTCGATCAGCTCACTACCCGCCGGAGCCAGGTCCGGCAACCTCTCCGGTGTCGTCAGCAACGACACTGACCACGCCGCTGTCGCGAAGGTCAACGTGCGCGCGATGAAGCGCCGCGGGACCGGCGGAGCCTTGCTGGGCCAGACCTCGGTGAGCGTCGCCGCGCACGCCACCAAGACCTTCCTGGTCGACGTGCGCGTGCCGAGCCTGAAGAAGGGCACCTACTACATCGCCGCCTGCGCGCCGAAGGGCGGAGCCGACAAGGGCGCGCTCGGGTGCGCGACCGGCCTCGTTGACGACCAGGTTGGGGAGGTCGCCGGCGTGGTCGCCGTGCGCGGCTCCGCCGGGGTTGTGGTGGCTGCCGGCGTCGGCGAAGCCGTTGCCGCAGCTGCCGACGGAGTGGATGTGGATGCCGTGAAGGCCCGGTGACATTCCTTGGACGTGGACGTTGACGTGGGAGCCCGGCCAGAGGAAGAGCCGGGTCGGGCGCAGCTCGAAGCCTCCGAGCTCGCCGAGCTGAATCTCGAAGCCCCGCTCCCGGCCGCTTACGCGTCCGGGCGGGCTGTGCCGTTCGACCAGACCCATCTCGACCTGAATTTATACCCTGGGGTCCGTGCTCCGGCGTCTTGCCCTACTCGCCGGGCTGCTCCTCTCTCTCGCCGCAGCCCAGACGGCCTCCGCCGCTACGCCTCCGCCCAGCGTGAAGGCGTCCGCCGCGCTGCTCGTGGACGGCAGAAGCGGCGAGACGCTCTACGCGCTGAACCCCGATCGCCGGCTGCCGATGGCGAGCCTGACGAAGCTCATGACCGCGCTACTCACGATGGAGAACACGAACAAGGACGACACCGTGCGCGTCGAGGGGCCCGCTCCGTCGGTGGGGGAGTCGACGATCAACCTGCAGGCGGGCGAGCGGCTCAAGGTCAAGGATCTCCTTGCCGCCGCGCTCATCCAGAGCGCGAACGACGCCGCGTACGCCTTGGCGGCCGACGTGGGCGGGAGCGTGAAGAAGTTCATCGGGATGATGAACGAGCGCGCCGCCGAGCTCGGCCTCGAGCACACGCACTACGTCGTGCCCGACGGGCTCGACACGCCGGGCCAGCTACTCGTCTGCGATGGACACGTACACGCTGGCCCGGGAGGACATGAAGCACGCCCTTTTCCGCCGCATCGTCGCGCAGAGCGGCGGGCGAGATCGCGGGTGGGCGCACGCTCTATGCATGGAATGACCTGCTGAAGACGTATCCGGGTGCGATCGGGATCAAGACCGGGCACACCGACCTCGCCGGGTGGAGCGAGATCGCCGCCGCCGAGCGAGACGGCGTGACCATGTACGCGGTCATCCTCGGCGGCCCGACGCGCGGCAAGCGAAACCGCGACCTCGGCGCGCTCCTCGACTGGGGCTTCGGCCAGTACGGGCGCGTGCAGGTGATCTCCCGCAACAAGCCGTACGCCCAGGTCGCCGTCCCGTTCTCCGACGACGAGGTGGCGCTCGTCGCCGAGGACAGGGTGCGCGCCACCGTCCCTCTCGACCACGCGCTCGTGGAGAAGGTCGTCGCGCCCGGGTCACTCGACCTTCCGGTCTCGCAGGGCGATCCCGTAGGCGAGATCGTCGTCTACGACGGGGACAAGGTCGTCGCCCGCCGGCCGCTCGTCTCGAGCGAAACGGTCGGCGGGCCGAGCTTGCCGGCGCGCGTGCGCTGGTACGCTGGGCGGGCGCTCGACGAGGCCGGTGACATGCTCTCGAGCCTCTCGCCCTTCTGATGATCGTCACCGTCACTCTCAACGCTGCGATCGACCGCACGTTGCTCGTGCCGAACTTCCAGCTCGGGCAGCGCCACCGCGCGAGCGAGGGCACGTCGAGCGCCGGCGGGAAGGGGATCAACGTCGCGCGCGCTGCGCGCCGCCTCGGGGTGCCGGTCGTCTGCACCGGTCTGGCCGGTGGCCGAACCGGGACCCTCCTCGTCGAGGAGCTGACGAACGAAGGGATCCTCAACGACTTCGTCCGCATCCGCGGCGAGTCCCGCACCTCGACGGCCGTGCTCGACCCGACCTCGAACGTCTACACGGAGATCAACGAGTGGGGGCCCGAGGTGTCCGAGGACGAGCTGGACGTGCTCCGCGAGAAGCTCGCCTACCTCTCGCAGGGAGCGGCGTACGTCGTCTTCGCAGGGTCGCTCCCGCGCGGCGTCGACCCTGGCCTCTACGCGGAGCTCATCCGCGAGGGCAATCGCCGTGGGCTCATGACCGTCCTCGACTCGGAAGGCGATGCGCTTCGGCTGGGGATCGAGGCCGAGCCGTACCTCGTCGCGCCCAACCTGCGCGAGGCCGAGTCTCTGGTGGGGCACGAGTTCGTCGACGAGGAAGACCTCACGGGCGCCCTCGACGAGATCGCCGACCTCGGCGCGCGGAATGTCCTGATCACGCTCGACACGGGGTGTTACGGGCTTTTCCGGGAAGAGCGCGCCGACAACGTCCGTGTGCGCGCTCGGGCGCCGAGGCTCGAGGCCGTCTCCACCGTCGGGGCCGGCGACACGCTTCTCGCAGGCTTCATCGCAGCCCGCATGAACGACCGCTCGTACGAGGACGCGGTTCGCAGCGCGGTGGCTGCGAGCGCTGCCTCCGTGCTCGAAGCGGGCCCCGGGCGCTTCGACTTCCGCGAGGCTCAGCGCCTCGGTTCCCACGTCGCGCTCGACCGCCTCGAGCCGGTCAGCCAGGACGCCTGAGCGGTCCCCGGCCCGTCCGGGGGAGGTTGGTAGGATCGCTTGATGGACGTCGAGATCGGCCTCGGGAAGAAGGCGCGGCAGGCATACGGCTTCGACGACATCGCGATCGTCCCCAGCCGCCGCACCCGAGATCCGGACGACGTCGACATCGGCTGGAAGCTGGGCGGCCACCTGCTCGAGCTGCCGCTCCTCGCCTCGGCGATGGACGGCGTCGTCTCCCCCCAGATCGCGATCGCGCTCGGCCGGATGGGCGGCCTCGGCGTGCTCAACCTCGAGGGCATCTTCACGCGCTACGCCGATGCCGAGAAGCAGCTGGGGAAGATCGCGTCGTTCTCGCCCGCGGAGGCGACGAGCGGCATGCAGGAGATCTACGCCCGGCCCGTCGAGCCGAAGCTGATCGCGCGCCGGATCGAGGAGATCAAGGCGGGCGGGGTCCTCGCCGCCGGGTCGCTCACGCCTCAGCGCGTTCGTGAGCACTACGAGCTGGCGCTCGAGGCCGGGCTCGACGTGCTCGTGATCCAGGGCACCGTCGTCTCGGCGGAGCACGTTTCCTCGAACGGCTCGGCCCTCAACCTGAAGGAGTTCATCTCCGAGGTGCCGATTCCGGTGATCGTAGGCGGGTGCGCGAGCTACCACACCGCGCTGCACCTCATGCGCACCGGTGCCGAGGGGGTGCTCGTCGGCGTCGGCCCCGGGGCCGCGTGCACGACCCGTGGGGTTCTGGGTGTCGGCGTCCCGCAGGCGACGGCGATCTCGGATGCGGCCGCCGCGCGCGCCGAGCACCTGCTCGCGACCGGCAAGTACGTGAACGTGATCGCGGACGGCGGGATGCGAACGGGCGGGGACATCGCGAAGGCGATCGCCTGTGGCGCCGACGCGGTCATGATCGGCTCGCCGCTCGCGCGGGCGCAGGAGGCGCCGGGCCGCGGCTTCCACTGGGGGATGGCGACGTTCCACCCGACGTTGCCGCGCGGCGCGCGCGTCGAGGTGAAGCAGGCCGCGACGCTGGAGGAGATCGTGGTGGGGCCCGCGCGCGAGAACGACGGGACGCTGAACCTGATGGGCGCTCTCCGCACGTCGATGGCGACGTGCGGGTACGAGAACATCCACGACTTCCAGCGCGCTGAGATCATGTTGGCGCCGTCGATCAAGACGGAGGGCAAGGCGCTGCAGCAGGCGCAGCGGATCGGGATGGGATGACCGAGCGGGGCCGCGTTGCCCGCTCCCGCCGGGGCCACCCCGTGCCTCCACCCGCTTTCGAGCGTAACCGTCCCGAGCGCACGCGTGGCGCGCGGTTCGTGCCAAAAATGCACGGAAAGGCGACCGCCTGATGGCGGACGCGATCGTCGTCCAGCTCCCCGAGCCGCCGGCCGAGGAGCGCCCCGTCCTCGTCGTCGACCTCGGCGGCCAGTACTCCCAGCTGATCGCGCGCCGAGTCCGCGAGTGTCGTGTCTACTCCGAGCTCGTCTCGCACCGCGTGCCCGCCGCCCAGCTCGCCGCCCGGCACCCGCTCGCCCTCATCCTCTCCGGCGGCCCGTCCTCGGTCTACGCCGACGGGGCCCCTTCGGTCGACCCCGGGCCTCTTCGAGCTGGGCGTGCCCGTGCTCGGCATCTGCTACGGGATGCAGGTCATGGCTCAGGAGCTCGGGGGCCATGTCGAGCCGACGGGGGTCAGCGAGTTCGGCCGCACCGAGATCCGCACCGAGGAGGGTGCGCTCTTCGCCGGCCTCCCGGCGGAGCAGATCTCCTGGATGAGCCACCGCGACTCGGTGACGGCGCCGCCCGAGGGCGCCCGTGTCGTCGCGGGCTCGGCCTCGACGCCGATCGCCGCCTTCGAAGATCCGGAGCGCGGGCTCTACGGCGTCCAGTTCCACCCCGAGGTCGTGCACACGCCCTATGGGAACGACCTCCTGAAGAACTTCCTCTACCGGGTCGCCGACGCGCCGCCGCTCTGGACGGCCGCCGCGGTGATCGAGGAGGAGACCGCGCGCATCCGCAGCCAGGTCGGCAGCGACCGCGTGCTCTGCGCGCTCTCCGGGGGTGTCGACTCGGCCGTCGCCGCGCTCCTCGTCCACAAGGCCGTCGGGGACCAGCTCACGTGCGTCTTCGTCGACCACGGCCTGCTCAGGAAAAACGAAGCCGAGCAGGTCGTCGAAACCTTCGAGCGCCATTTCCACGTGCCGCTCGTCCACGTCGACGCAGCCGACCGCTTTCTCGCGCGGCTCGAGGGCATCACCGATCCGGAGGAGAAGCGCAAGCGGATCGGCGAAGAGTTCATCCGCGTCTTCGAGGACGAGGCGCGAAAGCTCGGCGACGTCCGCTGGCTCGTGCAGGGCACGCTCTACTCCGACGTGATCGAGTCCGGCGGCGGGCATGCCGGCGCGGCCGAGACGATCAAGTCCCACCACAACGTCGGCGGGCTCCCCGAGGTGATGGACCTCGATCTCGTCGAGCCCCTCCGCATGCTCTTCAAGGACGAGGTGCGCAGGGTCGGCGAGGAGCTCGGCCTCCCGGAGGAGATGGTGTGGCGGCATCCCTTCCCGGGCCCCGGGCTCGCGATCCGGATCATCGGCGACGTCACCGAGGAGCGGCTGCAGATCCTGCGGGACGCGGACGCGATCCTGCTCGAGGAGGTTCGCCGCGCCGGTCTCTATCGCGAGCTCTGGCAGTGCTTCGCGGTCCTGCCCGCGATCCGGTCGGTGGGCGTGCAGGGGGACGGGCGGACCTACGCGTACCCGATCGTCATCCGCGCGGTCACGTCCGAGGACGCGATGACGGCGGACTGGGCGCGCCTCCCGTACGACCTCCTGGAGACGCTCTCGAGCCGGATCATCAACGAGATCCCCGGTGTGAACAGGGTGGCGCTCGACGTTTCGTCGAAGCCTCCCGCCACCATCGAGTGGGAATAGCGCTCCGCCGCTAGGCTCGGAGCGGTGGCGCGGTACCGCTGGACGATCCTCGCCCTCGGGACGGGCGCGCAGACCGCCTACTCGGCGGTCTTTCTCGGCATACCGGTTCTCGCGCCTGCTCTGCAGAACGAGTACGACCTCGACCTGACGCAGGTCGGGCTCGCGATCGCGGCGGCCAACGCGGGCTCCGTGTTCACGCTGCTCGCCTGGGGCCTCCTGGCCGACCGGGTCGGCGAGCGGGTGGTGCTGGGAGCAGGGCTCGCCGGCTGCGGTGCGGGACTCTTGGTCGCTGCCTTTGCCCCCTCGTTCGGGGTCCTCGTGGTCGCGCTTGCTCTCGGCGGCGCCTCGGGCGCGAGCGTGAATGCGGCGAGCGGGCGCGCCGTCATGAGCTGGTTCGGGCAGGAGGAGCGAGGCTTTGCCCTCGGGATCCGGCAGACCGCGCTGCCGATCGGCGGTCTGCTCGCCGCGCTTCTCCTCCCGCCGATCGAGGCAGCCGGAGGGCTTCGGGCAGGCCTCCTCGCGCTCGCGGCGGGATGTCTGGTCGCCGCGCTCGCGGGCGCGAGCGGGCTGCGGGAGGCGCCGCACGAGGAGGGGGAGCTGACCGACATCGGTCATCCCGTGCGCGACCCGCGCATGTGGCAGCTCTCGATCGGGAGCGCCCTCGTCCTCGCCGCGCAGATCAGCATCCTCAGCTTCCTGATCCTCTTCCTGCACGGCGAGCGAGGCCTGAGCACGGCGGAGGCCGCCGGTGTCTTTGCGCTCATCCAGGCCCTCGGCGCGGTGGCGCGGATCGTCACCGGCCGCTGGTCCGACCGCCTGAAAGCGCGCATCGCGCCTCTACGCCGGCTGGCGCTCGGGCTGAGCGTGAGCCTGGCGACCGCGGCCGCGCTCCTCACGGCGCCGCTCCCGATCCTCATCCCCGTCTTCGTGGTCGCGGGCGCGCTCTCACTGAGCTGGAACGGCCTCTCGTTCACGGCGGCCGCCGAGCTCGCAGGGAGGAGGAGGGCGGGCGCCGCGCTCGGGTTCCAGCAGACAGCCCTCGCGATCACGAGCGCCGCCGCCCCGCCGGCGTTCGCCGCCGTTGTGGAGGCAGGGTCATGGTCGCTCGCCTACGGGCTCGCAGCGGCGATGCCGGTCGCCGGCGTCGCCGTCATGCGCCAGCTTTCGCTCTAGTCGAGCTCGGCTTCGGCGGCCTCGCCGTGCTCGACGATGTCGCCTTCCTTGAAGAGGACGTCCTGGAGCACGGTGCGCCACTTCTCGTTCCGTCGCGAGAGGAACTCGAGGTTCATGGCGAAGTGCTTGAACTCCTCCTGCTGGGCGTTCTCCATGATCGCGCGCGCCTCAGGGTCTTTCTCGAGGGCGAGGCGCTGCTCGTACCAGTCGATCGCCTCGGCCTCTTCGATCAGCGACAGGCAGATCCGCGCGAACGTCCGCGTCTTCTCCGGGAGCTCGTCGGCGGGCTCGTGATATTGCTCGAACGGCATGAGGCGATTCTTGCCACGAGCGGCTCAACGACAAACGCGCAGCCGCTAGCCTCTTGCGGATGAACGCGACCGACGCCACGCGCTCCCGGCTGGCCTCGCCCGACGACGGTCCGCATCCTGCGCTGGGGCGGTCCCGTCGTCTGGGTGGCCGCGTTCGCGATCTTCTGGCTCGAACGAGGCCTTCCGCTCTCGCGCGACATGCTCGTCATGTGGATCCTCCTCGGGCTGCTCGCGCTCTCGCTCACCAACGTGAAGGGCTGGGTGCGGAGCGTCGTCCTCGAGTGGCTGCCGTTCCTTGCCATCCTCTGGGTCTACGACCTCCTGCGTGGACAGGCCGACGGGCTCTTCTTCCAGGCGCACGTCCTCCCGCAGCTCCGCGCCGACGAGATCCTCGGGCTCGGGGTGGCGCCGACGGTGCGCCTGCAGCACTGGCTCTGGGACGGGCCGTTCACCATCCACTGGTACGACTACCTCGCCTGGCTCGTGTACGTGAGCTACTTCCTGGCGACCTACGTCGTCGCGGCCGTGCTCTGGTTCGTCGCGCGAGACCGGTTCCGGCGCTACGTCGTCATCGTCTCGCTCGTCGCGATGATGGCGTTCGCCACGTATGCGCTCTTCCCGGCCGCGCCGCCGTGGATGGCGAGCCAGCTCGGCGAGCTCGAGCCGACGACGCGCTCGATCGGGATCATCTGGAGCCACATCCCGATCGGGAACTTCGACACGCTCTACGAGAAGGGCGCCGCCTACTCGAACCAGGTGGCGGCGGTTCCGTCGCTGCACGGCGCCTACACCCTGCTCGTCGCGCTGATCCTTTGGCCGCTCGTGCCCCACTGGGCGCGCGTCCTCCTCGCGCTTTATCCGCTCGCGATGACCTACGCGCTCACCTACACGGCCGAGCACTACGTCGTGGACATCCTCCTCGGCTGGGTCTACACGCTGATCGCGTTCTGGGCGGTCAACCGCCTCTTCGACCGCATTGCAGAGCGGCGCGAGGAGCGCGAGGCGGCGGCGGCCACCTCTACCTGATCGCGAAGCCGGAGAGGCTCTCCGGCTCTTCCTCGTGGACGTCCACGGCTACGACGCGTGCGTCGGGCGGCCCCGTGTGCGCGAAGGAGACGAGCCGCTCGACCGCCTGCGGGCTCGCCCTCGAAGACGGCCTCGACGGTTCCCTCGGAGGTGTTGCGAGCCCAGCCCGAGACACCGTGCTGCTCGGCCAGCCGGCGTAGCGAGTCGCGGAAGAAGACTCCCTGAACACTGCCGTGGACCACGACCCGCCGGCGCACGCGCCGTAGGCTACGCGGGTGGTCCGGGTGAAGCGCGGCCGGCCTTCGGCGTCGGGTTTAATGGAGCTGTCCATGGCTGAACCTCCTGTCCGCCGCAACACGATCCTGCTCTCCGCGTCCCTGGCCGCGAACTCGGCGATGCTCCAGCTCTCGGCTGCCGTTGCGACGCTGACCGTCGTGCTCGTCGTCGGTGTCCGAAGCCTTGTCGGGCTCGGCCCCGCGATCGTCCTGGGAACGGGAGCGCTGTCGGCGCTTCCCGCAGGACGCGCGATGGACCGTTTCGGGCGGGTGCCGGTCCTCGTCACCGGCTTCGCCCTCGGGATCGCGGGCGGCATCCTGGCCGCCGCCGGCGCCGGGTTCGACCTGGCCGTCCCGGTGCTCGTCGGGCTCGTCTTCGTCGGCGCCGCGAGCGCGACCGCACTCCTCGCGCGCACCGCCGCGGGTGACATGTATCCGCCGAGCCGGCGAGCACGCGGGATCTCGTTCGTCCTCTTCGGCGCCGTCTTCGGCGCCATCCTCGGCCCAACCGTCTTCAGCCCGCTCCTCGCCGGCAAGGACCTCGACGCGGACGCGCTCGTGCTCCCGTGGCTCGCCGCGTCGGCATTCATGGTCCTCGGCCTCGTGCTCGTCGCCTCCGTTCGGCCCGACCCGAGCAAGATCGCGAAGATGCTCGCCGGTCCCGAGCGCGCCGACGAGCCCGCGGAGAAGCCTGCCGAGTTCGCCGTCATCCTCCGCCGGCCGGGCGTCCTCCCGTCCATGGTCGCCGCCATGGCGAGCTTCTCGGCGATGGTCGTGATCATGACCCTGACCGGCGTCGTCGTCGTCGACCGCGGCCATCCCGCCGACGTCGTCTTCCCGATCATCGGGGCGCATGTCGTCGGCATGTACGCCCTCGTCATCGTCGTCGGCGACCTGATCGACCGGATCGGGAGGACGCGCGCACTCGTCGGCGGCCTCGCGCTCATGGCCGCCTCGGCGATCAGCCTCATCTGGTTCACGAGCGTGGCCACGATCGCGTTCACGCTCTTCGCGCTCGGGCTCGGCTGGAGCTTCTCGTTCGTCGCCGCGACCGCCCAGCTCGCCGACTGCACGAGCCCGGTCGAGCGCGGCAAGGTTCTCGGCCTGAACGACCTCCTCTCGGGCCTGACGGGCGCCGCGCTCGTCCTCATCGGGGGCTTCGCCCTCGACGCCGTCGGCGTCGCCGCTCTTGCGCTCGGCGGGCTCGCGATCGCGCTCGCCCCGGCGGGCTGGATCGTCCGCTATTCGCTGCGCGTTCGGGCAGCCGAGCTCGCGCCGTCCGCGCTGGACTGACGGCTGGTACAATCGGCCCTCGGCGGACGCCCGGTCCGCCGATTTTCTGCGTGATGAAGACCTACAGCGCCAAAGCGAGCGAGATCGAGCGGCAGTGGTACGTCGTCGATGCGGAGGGCCAGACCCTCGGCCGGCTGGCGACCCGGATCGCGGACACCCTGCGCGGCAAGCGCAAGGCCGAGTTCACCCATCACGTCGACACCGGCGACTTCGTCGTCGTCGTGAACGCGGAGAAGATCGCCGTCACCGGCAACAAGCGCGAGTCGAAGATCTACTACCGCCACTCCGGCTATCCGGGCGGGCTTCGCAGCCGGACGCTGGCCGAGCAACTCGACCGGCGCCCGACCGAGGTCATCCGCGCCGCGGTGAAGGGGATGCTTCCCCGCAACCGCCTCGCCCGCCAGCAGCTCACGAAGCTGAAGGTGTACGCCGGGCCCGAGCATCCGCACAGCGCCCAGAACCCGCAACCCCTTCCCGAGCCGTGAGCCAGATCGCGCAGTACCAGGGCACCGGCAAGCGGAAGACCTCCGTGGCGCGCGTCATTCTGCGCCCGGGCGACGGATCGACCTGGATCAACGGGCGGACGATCGAGGAGTACTTCCCGCGGCAGGTGCTGCAGGCGCTCGCAACCGCGCCACTCCGCGTCGCGGGAGTCGAGGGCAAGTTCGACCTCCGCGCACGTCTGCACGGCGGCGGCCCGAGCGGTCAAGCCGGCGCGCTCCGTCACGGCATCGCGAGGGCTCTCGTCGAGGCCGATCCCGAGCTTCGCACCGTCCTCAAGCGCGAAGGCTTCCTGACGCGCGACGCGCGCATCGTCGAGCGCAAGAAGGCCGGTCTGCACAAGGCGCGCAAGGCGCCGCAGTTCTCGAAGCGCTAGACCTTGCCGCGGCAATACTTCGGGACCGACGGGGTCCGGGGGGTGGTCGGCGAGGAGCTGACCGCCGAGCTCGTCGAGCGCCTCGGCACCGCCTACGCCCGCTGGAGCGGTGGCGAGTCCGTGCTCGTCGGGCGGGACACGCGTGCTTCCGGCCCGGAACTCGAGCGCGCCCTCGAAGCGGGGCTTGCCGGCGGCGGGTCGCGCGCGGTTCGCGGTGGGATTCTTCCGACGCCCGCCATCGCGCTCCTCGCCGAGGAGTCCGGTGCCGTCATCTCGGCCTCCCACAACCCGCCGGAGTACAACGGCGTGAAGTTCTTTCGCGGCGGCTGGAAGCTCGAGGACGACGAGGAGGAGGCGATCGAGGAGTCGCTGGGTGCTCCCGGCGACGCAGGCTCGGAGCCTCCCGCAGCCGAACAGGAGGCTCCCCATGACTACGCGGAGCGCTATGTCGCGCTCGTCTGTGAACGCTTCGGCGTGCCCCTGGCGGGGCTCAGGGTCGCCGTCGACTGCGCGAACGGCGCGATGTTCGAGGTGGGCCCGAGGGCGCTCGAGAGGCTCGGTGCGCATGTTGTCACCATAGGAAACAGAGCCGGACGGTAAGAACATCAACGTCGGCTGCGGCGCGACCGACCTACGCCTCCTAGCGGAGACCGTGCGGGCCGGCGAGTTCGATCTCGGTGTGGCGTTCGACGGCGATGGAGACCGCATGCTCGCCGTGGACGCGGGCGGGGAGGAGCTGGACGGCGACGAGATCGTTGCCATCGTCGCCCTTCATCTCGGCGTCGACCTCGTCGCCGTCACGGAGATGACGAACCTCGGTTTCCACCGGCTCATGGAGGAGAACGGGGTCCGCGTGCTCACGACGCCCGTTCGGCGACCGCTATGTCCTCGAGGCGCTTCGCCGGGAGGGCGGGAAGCTCGGCGGCGAGCAGTCCGGCCACATCATGTACCTCGAGAGGCCATACGACCGGAGACGGCCTGGTCGGCGCCCTTCTCCTCGGCCGGGCGCTCCGCGAGAGCGGGCGCAGCCTTCGAGACCTCGCCTCCAGATGCGGAAGCTGCCGCAGGCAAGGGCCGACGTCCCGGTGCGTTCCAGGGAGGTTCCGCGTCCCCTTCGGGATGAGATCGACGGCCTCGCGACCGGCGGGCGTAACGACGGCAGCTACTACCTGCTCACTCGTGGACACTGCGACCCGCACGACGGTTCGGTGTGGACTTACGAGGAGGACCGCCCGCTCGGGATGATCACCGACAGCGAAAAAGTGGGCGACACGAAGGACGCCGCGATTATCCGCCTAGACCCGAGCATGGGACCGCTAACAGGCGATGTCGGCGACAGGTACCCGGTCCGGGATGTGTTGAGCCTCTCCCAAATTCAGGTAGGTATGCCGTTCTGCAAACTTGGTGCGGTCACCCGTGAAACCTGCGGCACCGTCAAAGGCAAGAAGGGCGACGTGATCGAAGCGAGCGTCTACAGCCTTTTAACGGCGACAGTGGTAGTCCCCGGTTTCGTGAAAAACGCAGACGGCACCGTGAGCGCGGTGGGGGTCTTGATGTCTTCGCCAGACGGCGACGATTACACGACGATTTCACTGGTGTATCCATTGCTCGCCAAGTGGGGCTTGCACATCCTTCCCCCTGACGCTGGTGAGGCGACAGCGCAGGACTCGCAGCGGGCGCGATGTTCACCGGAAGGAATGCTACGAAGGCAGGTGGGCGCAATTCTCCCCTGACGTCGGCTGACCACCGGTCAGCACACTCGGCTGCGCAACCTGAGGGGTTTGCAATCCTGGGCATCGGGTACACGCGAAGCGGCGTTGTGAGCCTCGCCGGAGGGGGGCCCGATAAGGTCTTGCAAGGGTTGACAAGGTCACGATGGAAGGCCTAGAGACCAAGCGACACGAACACGAAGGAGTGCAGTGGTGAAGCGTGGGATCGTGGTCGGCGTAGCCGGAGTGGCCATGGTGGTCGCGGCGTTGCGCCGGCTGTTCGAGCAACAAGTCCAATACTGGTACGTCCAGGCTCGTCGAGCTCGGCGCCGGCGGCGGCTGGGCCGCAGCTCACCGTCGACGGTCAGAAACAGAACATCACCGGTCAGGTCACTTGTACCCCGGCTAACGGCAACACCACTATCGGTATCGGTGACCCGACGGCCGGCATCGGCGCGGTGGTCAGCAACGACAATCCGCCCATCGTCCATTCGGTCGGACTGGGCAGCGTCAACGGCGTCACGCTCGGTTTCTCCGACGCCGCACCAAATAACCAAGGCGCCAACGCCGGAGCCGCAGTGAGCGGCAAGGATTACGCGATCAAGGGCACCGCCTCGGGTGCCGACATGACCAACCCGCAGCAACCGCAGCCGGTAACCAAGTCGTTCGAGTGGACGTGACCTGCCCGTAGCGGGGCTAACCAGGCATCACAGGGGCGGAAGCCCAGAGGGGACGCAGCTAATGTCTACGAAACGTGTTGTCAGCGCGGCGGCGGTCGCGGCGGGTCTCGGTATCTCCGCAGTGACGCTGAACGCTGGGATTCGCCAGTTCCGCGCCGATGGACCCGCCGCCGCCATGTCCGAACTGCCACGGTGGTGGCGGCGGTGGGGGGCGCGGCGGCAACCCCGGCAGCCCAGCGGCGGCGCCGGGCGGCGGGTCCAGAACCCGCAAAACCCTCCGCAAACGCATCGAGCCGCCAAGACACACAAAGCACCGAGCCGCCCGCCACCCACAGCACCGCGCCGCCGGGCACACAAAGCACCGCGCCGCCGGCCACGCAAAGCACCGCGCCGGCCCGGCGACCCGAAGCACGCGACGCCGCCGCGCGACGGAAACCACGGCGCCGAGCGCGCAAACCACGCCGCCTGGCGCGCAAACCACGCCGCCGGCCGACCGGCCCGAGGGGCGCGCACGCGCCGTCCGGCCCGCCGGCCCTCAATCCGCCGAGCACCCAGCCTCCGCACCCGCCGTACATTCCGCCACGCGGAGACCTCGCGCGGGGTACTGCGGAAATAGGCGGCCCTGTTGACGTGACCGTTGGCTTCAGCGTCCCAGGCCGCGGGGCGCCGCCCCCGCCGCCGCCGCGAGGGTTCGGCTGGAACGACGGCCCGCCTCCCCCCACCCGCCGCCAAACTGGTTCGGCCCGCCGCCTCCAGGTGGCTGGGACGGACCGCCGCCTCCCGGTGGCTGGAACCGGCCGTGGGCCGGGCCGCCGCGCGATGTGGTCTATGCGCAGCGCGATTTCGGGCCATTCGCCTATAACACCTTCCGTCATCCCGGTCTTCAACTGGCAGTACGGCGGTTGGGGTTACTGGTTCTTCGGTGTTTGGGTCCCGCTGTACTAACGACAAGCAGCACTCCTGACAGGGGGCGCTCTCAGCGGGTGCGCCACTTGGAGGCGGATCCACATGAGCTCAGCGGAAAGACGATTCGTCAAGATCGCTCGTGACGGCGGCTCGGTCACCGTCGAGTTGATCAACTCGAAACCAGCGA
>CAVYAJ010000019.1:0-18303 GCA_963766155.1 uncultured Actinomycetes bacterium
CCTCCCCCTTGCGAGGGAGAGGGGGAGCCTGACTGTACGGTTTCGCCCACCACCGGGGCGTGGAGAGGGTAGGAGGGCGAGGACTTCCGGTATCCTCACGCGGGAGCCCGGCCGCACCGGGCTGCCGAGACCTCGCAGGAGCCGCGCGCCATGCTGTACGCCTCAGAGCACCCGCTCGTCGTCTGAGGGTCGCCGAGCTTCGGGACGCCACGACCCGCCCGCCACGCTTCCGGAGCTGGTGCGCGAGATCTCGCTGCTGCTCGGCTACGAGGTGCTGCGCAACCTGCCGCTCGCGCCGCGCACCGTTCGCACGCCGCTCGCCGATGCGCCCGGTTACGAGCTCGCCGTCTCGGTCGGGCTGGTCCCGATCCTCCGGGCCGGCCTCGGGATGGTGGACGCCTTCCTGAAGCTCGTGCCGGCCGCCGAGGTCTGGCACCTGGGCCTGTATCGCGACGAGGAGACCCTGAAGCCGGTCGAGTACTACAACCGGCTCTCGCCGGGGATGCCGCCCGAGCGGCGACGAGGTCCACTCCTGGATCCTGCTCGATCCGATGCTGGCGACGGGCGGCTCGGCGATCGCGGCGATGGACGTGCTGCGGCGGAGCGGTCGGCGCCCGCTGACCTACGTCGGGCTGATCGCGGCGCCGGAGGGGATCAGGGCGCTCGAAGCGGCCCACCCGGACGTGGACATCTACGTCGGCGCGGTCGACAGCCACCTGAACGAGCACGGCTACATCGTGCCGGGCCTGGGAGACGCTGGCGACCGCCAGTTCGGGACCCCTGACCCGCCAGGCGGCCTCTCCCCTCACGCCGGGGCGCAGCCGGCCTACGTCCCGACGAGGTGCTCCAGGATTCGGCGCTGCTCGGCCGTGTCGTGATGCCCGAGACGACGATCTGGTGCAGGTCGACGCCGGCCGCCTGCTGCTCCTCCAGGCGCGCCACCGCATCATCCAGCTGATCGGGCGTGACGATCCGCGCGAACGCCTCCAACAGATCGTCCGAGACCGCCGCCGCGCCGCCCGCGAGCCGCCCTCGTCCCAGCCCTTCCTGACCGCGCGACCTGGCGCCGCGCCCATCGCCGTCAGGTGGGTGTGGTAGTAGGGCCCATCCGCGCGATGTAGTACGAGAGTTGCGCTTCTGGGCCAGCCGCGCACCCGCCACGTCCGTCGTCACGATTACCAGCCCCGGCGATTTCGCGACAACGGCGGTCGGGTCGCGGCCGGCTCCGCCACCATCGCGCGCATCTCGCCACCTGATCGGCCAGCCGCTCCAGCGGGATCATCATCGGCAGCCAGCCGTCGCCAGCTCGGCCACGATGCCATTCCGGCCGGCGGAACGACGCCAGGTAGATCGGGATGTCCGGGCGGAACGGGGTGAACCGCAGCGTAAGCCGCGCCCAAACTTGAAGTTGTCCGTCGAAGCGGAGCGGCTCGCTGGCGAACAACATCTTCATGATCCGGATCGTCTCGCGCAGGCGGGTGGCCGAGCGCTCGAACGGTACCCCGTGAAACTCCTCGATCACCAGCTTGCCGCTGGTCCCGAGCCCGGCAATGGCCCGCCCGTTGGAGATCTCGTCAAGCGTCGTGAAATGCTGCGCCAGGGCGGCCGGCGTGCGCGAGTAGATGTTGACGATCGAGGTCGTCCGCGGCCCCGACGCGGCCGAGTTCCTCGAGCGCCTGTATCCCAACCGCTTCGGCGACATGAAGCCGATGCGGATCCGCTACGGCGTCCTCAACTCGGATGCGGGCCGGATCATGGACGACGGGACGATCGCGCGCCTGGACGACGAGACGTTCTACGTGACGACGACCTCGACGGGCGCCGGCGCCGTCCTCGAGTGGTTCGAGTGGTGGAACGCGGTCTGGGGCATGGACGTCGAGATCGTCAACGTGACCGGCGCGCTCGCCGCGGTGAACGTCGCCGGGCCGCGCTCGCGAGCGGTCATGCGCACTCTCACCGGGATCGACCTCTCGAACGAGGGGCTCTCGTACCTCGACGCGCGCGACGCGCAGGTCGCGGGCGTGCCGTCCCTGATTCTCCGCATCGGCTTCGTCGGCGAGCTCGGCTACGAGCTGCACTTCCCGAGCCCGTACGGCGAGCACGTCTGGAACGCGATCCTCCAGGCGGGCGAGGACTTCGGCATCCGGCCGTTCGGTCTCGAGCCGCAGCGGATCCTCCGCCTGGAGAAGATGCACATCCTCATCGGGCAGGACACCGACTCGGAGTCGAACGTCCTCGAGGCGAACATGCCGTGGATCGCCAAGCTCGACAAGGACGATTTCGTCGGCAAGTGGTCGCTCGAGCACGTGCAGGAGCGCGGGCTCCAGGATCTCCTCGTCGGCTTCGAGATGGAGGACGGCAAGGTGCCGCTCGAAGGCGCGCAGGTCGTCCTCGAAGGCACGCGCCCGATCGGGCGGATCACGAGCTCGCGCTGGAGCCCCGAGCTGCGCAAGGCGATCGGGATGGCCTGGGTGCCCGCCGAGATCGCCGAGGAGGGCAAGTCGTTCCTCGTCACCGTCGACGGCGGGTTCGAGCGCGCGACCGTGCGCCTTCGCCCCTTCTTCGATCCCGACGGAGAGAGGCTCCGCTCGTGAGCGACCTGGCCTTCCTCTCCCCCGGCCGTGCGTCGCTGGAAGCGACCTGGCGCTCGCCGCTCGAGCGCGCGCTACGGGAGCCCCGCCCGAGATCTCCGACCTCTCGCTGACCGGGAAGATCGAGATCCGCGGAGATCTGCCCAAGTCGGTGAAGGGCGGCGAACTCGTCCGCATCACGCCCAACCGTGGCCTTGTCCTCTGCGATTTCACGAAGACCGTCGAGTTGCTCGAGAAGCTGTCGAAGGACCTTTTCGCTATCGACGTGAGCGCGAGCCTCGCCGGGCTCTCCGTCCGCGGAGAGGCGGTCATGCGGCGGATCACCGACCTCGACCTCGACGCGTTGCCTGCGGCCGGCGCGGTCTCGCACGTCCAGGCGATCGTCACGCGCGATGGCGACTCATTCGCGCTCTGGTTCGCCCAGGAGTATTCGGACTATCTCGCCGAGGTCGCCATCGACGCCTACGAAGGGCTGCACCGGTGAAAGACATCTTCCGCGTCCGCCGCATGTGGCGCCCCCGCGCCGAGCTCAAAGACCGCTACGACGTCGTCATCATCGGCGGTGGCTCCCACGGGCTCGCGACCGCGTATTACCTGGCGAAGAACCACGGGATCACCGATGTCGCCATCCTCGAGAAGAACTACATCGGCTCAGGGGCGGCCGGGCGGAACACGACGATCGTCCGCGCGAACTACCGCACGCCGGAGGGCGCGGAGTTCTACAGGGCGAGCGTCAAGCTCTACGAAGGCCTCGGCGCCGACCTCGACTTCAACCTCCTGTTCTCGCAGCAGGGCCACCTGACCCTCGCGCACTCCGACCGCGGGATCATCACCGCGAACGAGCGGGCCGAGGTGAACAAGCTCCTCGGGATCGACAGCCGCGTCATCGACCCGAACGAGATCCGGAAGCTTTGCCCGGAGATGGATCTCTCCGACGACGTCACCTGGCCCGTGCAGGCGGCGCTCTACCACCCGCCGGGCGGGATCATCCGCCACGACGCCGTCGTCTGGGGCTTCGCGCGCGGAGCCGACCGCGGCGGTGCCGAGATCCACCCGTACACCGAGGTGACGGGCATCGACCGCTCGAACGGCCGCGTGACCGGCGTCGAGACCAACCGCGGCTCGATCGCCTGCGACACCGTGGTCTCGTGCACCGCCGGCTGGTCGACGCTCGTCGCCGACCTTGCCGACGTGCCGCTCCCGATCACCACCCACATCCTCCAGGCCTTCGTGACGGAGCCGGTGAAGCCGTTCCTGGACGTGATCATCGTCTCGTCGCAGATGCACGTGTACATCTCGCAGACCGACCGGGGCGAATTCCTCATCGGCGCCGAGATCGAGCCTTACACGACCTACAAGGGAATCGGCACTTTCCCGTTCCTCGAATACTCGGCCCGCCATGCGCTCGAGCTCTTCCCGCAGCTCGAGCAGGCGAGGATCCTGCGCTCGTGGACGGGCCTGTGCGACCTCTCGCCGGACTACAGCCCGATCCTCGGCGCGACCGAGGTGGAGGGCTTCCTCGTCAGCTGCGGGTGGGGCACGTACGGCTTCAAGGCCGCCCCCATCGTGGGGACCACGCTTGCGGAGCAGATCGCGACGAAGCAGACTCCCCAGCTGATCGCACCGTTTGCGCTCGAACGCTTCTACCGCGACCGGCTCGTCTCCGAGCTCGCAGCCGCGGCAGTCAGCCACTGAACCAAAGGAGACCGTGTGGCCACGCAGATGCCTTCCAGCCTCGAGATCGCCCAGGAGGCTGAGCTTCGCCCGATTGCCCGGATCGCGGAGGCCCTCGGCCTCTCCGAGGACGAGTACGACCCCTACGGCCGCTACAAGGCCAAGGTCTCGCTCTCCGTTCTCGACCGCCTGAGCGACCAGCCCGACGGCAAGCTCATCGACGTCACGGCGATCACGCCCACCAAGGCGGGCGAGGGCAAGACGACGACCTCGGTCTCCCTGACGCAGGGGCTCGGGCACATCGGCAAGAACCCCGTGCTCTGCCTGCGCGAGGCGTCGCGTCGGCCCGGTGTTCGGGATCAAGGGCGGCGCGGCCGGCGGCGGCTACGCGCAGGTCGTCCCGATGGAGGACATGAACCTCCACTTCACCGGCGACATCCACGCGATCGGAGCGGCGAACAACCTTCTCGCCGCACTCCTCGAGGCGCATCTGCTGCACGGGAACAAGCTCGGGATCGACCCGCTCTCGGTCACGTGGCGACGCTGCGTGGACATCAACGACCGCGCGCTCCGCACGATCGTGGTCGGGCTCGGCGGCCGCGCGAACGGCTACGCCGCGCGAGACGGGCTTCGACATCACGGCTGCCTCCGAGGTCATGGCCATCGTCGCCGTCGCGCGCGACCTCTTCGACCTCCGCGAACGGCTCGGGAAGATCACCGTCGGCTACACCTGGGAGGGCGAGCCGGTCACGGCCGAGCAGCTCCAGGCTGCAGGCGCGATGGCCGTCCTGCTCAAGGACGCGATCATGCCGAACCTCGTGCAGACGCTCGAGGGCCAGCCCGCGTTCCTCCACTGCGGCCCGTTCGCCAACATCGCGCACGGCAACAACTCCCTCGTCGGCGACGCGCACCGGGCTCAAGCTCGGCGACTACACCGTGACCGAGTCCGGCTTCGGCTCCGACATGGGCATGGAGAAGTTCTTCGACATCGTCTGCCGCGTCGGCGGGCTGCGCCCGAACGCCGTCGTCCTCGTGGCGACCGTCGCGTGCGCTCAAGCACCACGGCGACGACCCCGACGGCGGCGTCGACGCGATCGAGCGCGGCGCGGCGAACATGCAGCCGCCACCTCGGGATCGTGAAGGAGTTCGGCCTGAACGCCGTCGTCGGCGATCAACCGCTTCCCGGGCGACACCGACGAGGAGGTCGAGGCGGTCAAGCGCCTCGCGCTCGAGGGCGGCGCGATGGCCGCCGAGCTGAACGAGGCCTTCGAGCGCGGCGGCGAGGGCGCGGCGGCGCTCGCGGAGGCCGTCGTCGCGGCGGCCGAGGCACCGTCCGACTTCAAGCCCGTCTACGAGCTCGACCAGCCGATCGACGCCAAGATCGAGGCGATCTGCAAGCGCGTGTACGGCGCCGAGGGCGTCGTCTTCCTCCCCGCGGCGCAGCAGGCGATCGAGCGCTACAACAAGGTCGGCTTCGACAAGCTCCCGATCTGCATGGCGAAGACGCACCTGTCGCTCTCGCACGACCCGTCGCTCCTGAACGCGCCGACCGGCTTCACCGTCACCGTCCGCGACATCCGCCAGTACACGGGCGCGGGCTGGCTCGTGCCGCTCCTCGGCGACATGCAGACGATGCCGGGCTACGGCGTCTCCCCGGCGGCCTTCAACGTCGACATCGACGAGAATGGCCGCACCGTTGGACTTTTCTAGCCAGAGCGTCAGCGAGTTCTGCGACACCATCTCGGCCGAGACCTCCGCGCCGGGGGGCGGATCGGTCGCTGCAGTCGTCGGCGCGATGGGGGCATCGCTCGCAGCGATGGCGGCACGCTTCTCCAAGGAGCAGTGGGAGGACGCGGCCGGCGCCGTGGCCCAGGCCGAGGCCCTCAAGGCGCGCCTCCTGCCGATGGCGGAGGAGGACGCCCAGGCCTACGAGAGCGTCCTGCTCGCCCTGCGGATGCCGAAGGACGTCGACGGCAACGTGCGCGACGCGGCGATCGGCGACGCCCTGTCCCACGCCACGGACGTGCCGCTCGCGATCGCGGAAGCGTCCCTCGACGTCGCCACGCTCGCATGCGAGCTCGCCGAGTGCGGAAACCCGAACCTGCACGGGGACGCGGCCGCGGCCGTCTTCCTCGCGGAGGCCGCGGTGCGCGCGAGCGCGAATCTCGTCGAGATCAACCTCGCGACGCGTGAGGGAGACGAACGCCTCGACCGGGCGCGCGAGCTCGTCGAGCTGGTCCGCCGGGTCAGCCGGCGCGTCTCGGAGGCCCGATGCTAGTGGGCCGGGTGGACGATCAGCACGTCGCAGTGAGCGCGTTTCGCGACCGACTTGCTCACGCTCTGGCCTAGGAGCTGGTTCACGACCCCTGGCTCCCGGGTTCCTACGACGATCATGTCGGCGTCCCGTTCTTGCGCCAGCTCCACGATCGTCTCCGCCGGCTCGCCGATCGCCGGAATGTACTCGGCCTCCACTCCCAGTGCGCCCAGCTGCTCGCGGGCGTGCGACAGCTCCTCGCGATGCCGATCAGGCGAGTCGAGCGGGTCCAGTGCTCCCCCGCTACGCCCCCCTCCGATCAGGATGGGAGCCACACTCGTCACGACCAGCCGTGCGCCGAACGCCTTCGCCATGTCGGCCGCCCTGCCCAGCGCGCGATCGGCGGCATCAGTCTCGTCGTAGCCGACAACGATCGTCTTCAAGGTGTCCTCCTCTTGTTCAAACCCGACTTTCTCAGGCTCTGCGCTTCGATTCAAGCCCTATCGCTCGGACATCAAAAGCCATGCGGAGCCCTGCCGTTCACCCGTGCGTGACGGGGCGACGCCCTAGCATTCCTGACTCGCAACCGTGCCTAAGGCCGGGTGGTCACTCCCCACTCGGTCGCCTTGGCGATGACGACCGCCACGACGATGCATGCGAGGCAGATGCCGATCATGAGGAGCTCGAAGTTGCGGCTGTGCCGCTGCATCGGGGGGAACTCCACCTGCCCCCGGCGCGGTGCTCGTTCTGTCGCCATTGGTCTCCTTTCCCCCTAGACGTCGCCGAGGTCGGAGGGGCCGCCGAGCCCCGGCGAGGGCGTGTGCGGATCCTTGATGTGCACCTGGCCCGCGTGGCCCGAGACGAGGAGCCGTGCGCTCTGCTGCTTGAGCTTGCGATCCTCGGTCATGACCCAGGCGACGAAAGCCGCGATCATCACGATGATCCCGATGATGGTCAGGATCCAGTAGGACGTGGTGACGCCGCTCGTCGAGGTCCCGAAGGTCGAGCCGGGGCCGAACGTGAAGTAGTCCGCACATTTCTCGTACGGCGCGTAGACGCCGTCGGACCCGGCGACGCCATGTTGGATGCATCCGGGCGCTGTATCCCATCCGAGAGCCATTCCCGCCTCCTCAGATTTCCTCGGCCCGGCGGCGCCGGCGGTCCTCGCGGAACGCCCAGCCCCCCAGCAGTCCGAACACGGTCACGAGCAACACAATGCTGAGCACGAACTGCGCCATCAGGTCCGCGCCCCTGGGCCGGCGCGCGCTCCGGCGTCACCGTTCGTGGTCACGAGCTCACGGTAGCCCTCGAGCAGGATCGGCGCGGAGAGGACCTCGCTACCGTCGGGCTCGATGACGACCTCGGGCGGCCGCTCGAACTCCGGATAGAAGTCGGCCTGGAACTCGGCCTGGTCGAGGCCTTCGAGCTCGACCTCGGGCGGCACGCGCAGAAGGTTCAGCTTCTTGAGGACCCACGATGGGATGTAGCCACCGAAGAACCCGAGTGGCAGGAAGACCAGCATCCCGTACAGCTGGCCGGTGAGCGACGAGTCGATGTTGTTCAGGCCCGTCGGGTAGCCGGCAGCGAAGAGCCCGACCGCGAGCGGGCTCCAGAACCCGCAGACGCCGTGCACCGCCACCGCGCCGACCGCGTCGTCGATCCGAAGCCTCTTCTCGATGAAGTTCCCGGCGTACACCGCAAGCGCTCCGCCGAACATGGAGATCAGATAGTCGAGGCTCGGTGCATAGATGTCGGCTCCGGCCGAGACCGAGATCACGCCGGCGAGGCCGCCGGAGAGCGTCCAGAAGGGATCGCCGCGGCTGGCGAAGTATCCACCCGTGAAGCCGCCCGCGAAGCCGATCGTGATCGCGAAGGTGATCGCCGAGAGGGTCGTCGGGTTGAAGTAGATGTTGCCCCAGCCGGGTAAGGCCGTCGACTGGATGACCAGGCAGGCGGCGTAGAAGCCGTAGAAGCCGGTGAAGATGAGCATCAGCCCCATGAGCGTTATGTGCAGGTTGTGGGGCCGGAAGGTCCGCGCGAGGCCGTCCCGCGTGTACTTGCCGATCCGCGGGCCGAGGTTGAGGAGGACGCCGAGGGTGAAGGCGCCCGCGACGCCGTGCACGACGAGCCCGGCGATCGAGTCGTGGAATCCGTAGCGCATCGGCAGGAAGCCGTAGGCGCTCCAGCCCCACGAGGCGTCGAGGATCCAGATGACCGAGCCGAGGATGGAGCCGAGGATCAGGTAGGCCGAGAGCCGCACGCGCTCGATGAGCGCGCCCGAGAGGATCGAAGCGGTCGTCCACGAGAAGAGGAGGAACGCGGCCCAGAAGACGCCCGAGAGGTGGTCGGTCAGGTTCGGCCCGAAATTGGCCGCCCACGGATACGTGGTCGAGCAGAAGTTCGCCATCAGGGCCTCGGACGACGAGGTGCCCGGCAGCGCCTGGCCCGCGCTGTCGAGGAAGTCGCCGGGCGAGAACGGGATGATCCCGGTGCTGAAGCAGCCGTAGATCCACCAGCCGAAGTAGTAGAACGTCGGTGTCACGACGGCGATCGTGAGGATGTTCTTCATCGCCGTCGCCATCACGTTCTTGCGGCGACCGGCGCCGGCTTCGTACGACATGAAGCCCACGTGGATCAGCCACATGATGCAGACGGTGAAGTAGTAGAACTGCTCGGAGAGGATCTGGCTGTCGAGCGTGAGCTTGTCCGCCACTTCCTGTGTGGTGGGCGCCTGCGCGAGCAGCGCAGAGATACCGCTCAACATCGAAACGACCATCGAGTCATTCTCCGATCGGCGTTGCGAACCGACGTTGCGTGGACTCGCGCGAGGCTAGAAAGCCCTATCCCGGCGGGCAATGGGAGAGGAATGACACTTTGGCCGTGGACTCCTGTACGGAATTCACACAGCCAAGGCAGACGCTAGGTCCCGTCGACGACCTCGTCGATCAGGCCGGTGGACGCGTCCACGAGCACGATGGTCACGTCGGTCGGATGACCGGTGCGATCCTTGATCCAGAAGGACACCGCCCAGAAGGCGCGCGGCGGAATCCCCCTCCGGACGAAACGGATGTTGTGGCCCTCCGGCGTGAAGTCGACCTGCGGGCGCGCGATCTCGACCGCGCGCTCTTGGCTTACGTTCTGCCCGCCGCGACCGGGCAAGCGCGTCAGGGCTAGCCCGATGGCGACCAGGCGCGACCATGAACGCGACTCGCGTCCAGGTGACCCGGCGGAGCCGCTCGCCGAGGCTACGCGGTTGCGCGCCGGCGCCGGTAGAAGACCCAGAAACGGAGGGCAAGGTATCCCGGGAAGTGGAAAAGGACGGTGAGCTGGATCCACCAGAACTTGTGCAGTCTGTCCATCTGCTGCTCCCGCACCTCGATCCAAGTCAGATAGATCGCAAGCGCCCACGTGAGGAGCAGGACGTAGGGATACATCCCGAGCAGGAGGAAGAGCAGCACGCCCGGGAGTGTGTCCCAGTATCCGCGGCACTGCAACCCCGGGGTGACGAGGTCGTGCCCAGAAGTCACAATCGAGCCACGTGACGACGAAGGACGTCATCCTCACGATCACGTTGATGCTCGCGGCCGGGCTCGGGGCCGAGCTCCTCGCGGAGCTGCTGCGCGTCCCGCCGATGCTGCTCCTGCTCGGAGCCGGAGCGCTCCTCGGGCCTTCGGTGGCGGGCGCGATCGACATCCCGCTCGACTCCATGGGCGCGCAGCTCATCCTCACCCTCGGGGTCTCCTTCATCCTCTTCCACGGGGGCCTGCAGCTCTCGCTCACGATCCTGAGGAGGGTCGCGATCGGGCTGCTCCTGCTCGTCATACCGGGTGTAGTGGTGACCGCGCTCTTGACGGGCAGCGTGGCCGCCGCCGTCTTCGGCGTGCCGCTCACGACCGGCCTCCTGATCGGCGCGGCGCTCTCGCCCACCGATCCGGCCATCCTCATCCCGCTGTTCGAGCGGATTCGCCTCCGCGCAAAGGTGTCGCAGACGATCATCGCCGAGTCGGCGCTGAACGATCCGACCGGCGCCGTCCTCACCCTCGCCTTCGCGGGAGTCGTCCTCAGCGGGAGCGCCTCTCTGACGACGCCGATGACGGACTTCCTCGTCGATCTGCTGCTCTCGACCGCGCTCGGAATCGTGTTCGGCATCGTCCTTTCAGCCGTCGTCTCGAGCCGCCGTACCGGCATCTGGCGCGAGTCGGCGGCGATCGTCGTCATCGCGGTCGTCGCGGGCAGCTTCTTCTCGATCGACTCCGCGGGGGAAGCGGCTATCTCGGCGCGTTCCTCGCGGGCCTCATCCTCGGGAACATGCCGCTCCTCGGGCTCGGCATGCACAGCCATCACGAGGACGAGATGCGCGCGTTCGTCTCGACGGTCGTCGCACTCGATGGTGATGCTGGTCTTCATCACGCTCGGGGCGAACCTGCCCTGGCACGCGATGGCCGACCATTTCTGGCCGGCTCTCGCAGTCCTCGCGACGCTCATCTTCGTCGCACGGCCGCTCGTCGTCCTCGCGTGCCTGCTCGTCGACCGGCGCGGCTCGTGGACACGGGAGGAGCTCGTCTTCCTCGCCTGGACCCGCGAGACGGGAGTTGTTCCGGCCGCGCTTGCTGGGATCATTGTCAGCATGCACGTGCCCGACTCCGAACTGGTCGTCACGTCGGTCGCGCTCGCGATCATCGTCACGCTCGGCCTTCAGTCGACGACGAAGCGCTGGCTCGCCCGCAGGCTGGGGCTGCTCGAAGGCGACGTGACGGCGCCTCCGACGACGCCGATCCCCGCTCCCGCGAGCGTCAGCCCAACCCCCGGCTCATGACCATCCGCGCCAAGCTCGTGACCGCGATCGTCGTCGCCGTGGCCGGCCTGGCCCTCACGGCCGGGGTCGGGATCTGGGGAATGAACAGTCTCGGAGCCAAGTTCGACGACGTGCGTGAGGCCGGCCAGGCACAGGCGCTCGCGCTCGAGCTCAAGTACGACATCACGGACTTCAACGGCTGGCAGACGGCCTACGGCTACGACAACGGCGCGAGCCGGCCCGTCTTCCTGCGCTCGGTCGCGCGCTTTCGGGAGGATCTCGCCACGGCGAAGGAGGAGCTCACGAGCCCGGCCGAGCAGAAGCTCCTCGCGGACATCGAGCACGCCTTCAACGCGTTCATGGCTCTCGACGTCGTCGCCTACCGGGCGCTGCAGAACGGCAACGCCGACGAGGTCAAGCGCCTCTTCCTCGGGCCCGAGATCAGAAACTTCCAGCAGGCGGCGGATGGGGCGGAAGAGCTCGCGACCCTCGAGGCCGCTCGCGCGGCGGAGACGGAGAAGGCATTCGAGGACGCGCAGACCGACGCGCTCCGGCTCCTCATCCTGGCGAGCATCATCGCGGCCGTGCTGGTCGCACTGCTCCTCATCACGGCGTGGGACCTCGCCCGGGCCGCCGAGCGAACGCTGGCCTCCTCGCCCGCCGCCCGACGAGCCGGCCGTCTAGCTCCAGGGATACGGAGAGTGGGAGACCGGGTGCAGGTCGCCCGTCGCGAAGCGCTCGAACCGGAACGGGTAGAGCAGGCTCGAGTGCTCGCCGACGACCACCTTCGCGACCTCGCGCCCGACCCCGATCATCTTGTAGCCGTGGTTCGAGTCGAGGATGGCGTAGACGTTCGGCTTCATGTAGTCGAACACCGGGAAGTTGTCCGCGGTGAAGGCTCCAACGCCTCCTGAGCGCGCCTGCTTGTAGAGCGGGCGACAGCCCTCGAAGCGGCTCATGGAGTGCGAAAGGGCCGCGCACCACATGTCCGCGAAGCCGGGGTCGACGTCGGTCGTGGACGGATACGGGTCGAGCTCCACGTCGCCCTCGACGACGAGCGGCGCGGCACCGCCCTGGACGCCGTGGCGGTCGCGCTTGAAGTAGATCCCCCAGAGCTCGTCGCTGATGAGCTCGCCGTCGTCGGCCACGAGCGGCGCGTCCGTGTCCAGGTGGATGACCGGCGGCGCGCTCCCGTCAGCGGTCGCGAACATGAGCGGGTCGACCGTGATCTCGCCCTCCTGCAGATTCCAGTACGTCCACATCGGCTGGTCCTTGACGACGTCGCCCGACGGCGTGCGGATGTCGATCTCCATCGGGAGGCCGAGCATGCGCCAGAAGCTCTTCGCCCACGGGCCCGGAGCGATGACGAGCTGCTCGCCGACCTCGATCCGGCCCTGGTCCGTCTCGACAGCCGTGACGGCGTCGTCCGGCCCCAGCTCGAGCCCGGTCACCTCGACGCCCGTGAGGATCTCGACGCCCTGGCCGCGGGCCTTCGCGGCGAGCCCGTCCACGGAGTCCTGATTGAACGCGAAGCCGCCCTGGGACTCGTGCAGGCAGGCGGTGACGCCCTGCGCGCGCCAGTCGGGGAAGAGCTCCTTCATGTGGCGGTCGACCTCGGCCTCGCCGGTGACGAACGTCGAGCGGTACCCGATCCGCTCCTGGCGCTCGAACGTCTCCGCGAGGTCGGGCTCCTGCACCGGCGGCCCGAGCGCGATGTAGCCGACCGCGTTGTAGGCGTAGGCGTCCGGGTCGGACTCCCAGACCTCGGCGCAGGCCTGCATGAGCTCGCTCATCGCCGGCTGGAAGTAGTTGTTGCGGACGACCCCGCAGGCGATCCCGGAGGCCCCGGCGCCCGGGCGCGACTTCTCGAGGACGACGACGTCCGCCCCGGAGCCCAGGCCGCGCGCGGAGAGCTCCTTCGCCAGGTGGTAGGCGGTGGAGAGGCCGTGGATGCCGGCGCCGACGACGACGTACGGAGAGGATTTCGGGAGCGTTGCCATGAATTGCCTCCTGGGCAATAGTGTGCCAGAATCTAGTCGAAACGTAGCATGGCCCGGACCGGAAAACCAGCCCAGCGCACCGTCGCCGCGGTCGAGCGCGCAATGGTCGTGCTCGACGCCTTCCTCGAGACCCCCGAGCTCGGCACGAACGAGATCGCGCGGCGAACCGGGATCGGCGCGAGCACCGTCTCGCGGATCCTGGCCACGCTCGCGACCGGTGGGTTCGTCGCCTACAACGACGAGACGGGCCGCTATCGCCTGGGGAGCCGCCTCATGGTCTACGGCAACCTCGTCCACGCGAGGCTGGACACGAGGCAGGCGCTGCGGCCCCTGCTCGAGATCCTCGCCCGCCGGACCGGAGAGACCACGACGCTCTCGGCGCCGTCCAGTCCCGACGCGATCACCATCGACTTCGTCCAGGCCCCCGGCTCGGTCGTGAGCGTCGCAGAGCTCGGCCGGCCGAGCGTGGCGCACGCGACGGCGGCCGGAAAGGTCGGGCTCGCGTTCGGCGACGCCGAGCTGCCGCCGGGCCGGCTCGTCCGCTTCACCGAGCGCACCGTGACCGCCCGCCCGCGTCTCGAGGCCGAGCTCGACGAGGTACGGCGCCGGGGCTTCGCGACCGCGGAGGGCGAGCGTGAGCCCGACCTGAACGCGATTGCGGCTCCGGTATTCGGCCCCGACGGCAGCCTCGCGGCGATCGTGGGCGTGCAGGGACCGGCTTCACGCTTCGACTCAGGGGCAATTACCGAGGCGACGAGCATGCTCACGGCGATTTCCCTGGCCATGTCGCACGCTTTAGGCTTCGACCCCGAACTCACCAAGGAGAGCGAATGAGCGACACAGGCATCGTCCGCACGGCCTTCGACGAGGTCCAGCAGAAGATGGGCGTCGAGCTGATGGACTGGGAAGGCTGGTACTGGCCCAACCACTTCGGGGACGCGGTGGCCGAGCACAACACCGTGCGCGAGCACGTGGGCGTCTGGGACGAGTCGCCGCTCAGGAAATGGGACTTCAACGGGCCGGACGCGCTGGCCGCGGCCGACCGCATCTTCACGAACGACATGCTCGGGCTCGAGATCGGGCAGGTGCGCTACGCGCCCTTCTGCGACGAGAACGGCAACATGGTCGGCGACGGCACGGTCTTCAAGTTCACGGACACGAGCTGCTGGGTCGTCACCGCGCTCGACTCCGACTTCGACCACTTCCAGAACGTCGTCGACGGGATGCAGGTCGAGATCGAGCCGATCACCGAGAAGCTCCCCCACCTGCAGATCCAGGGGCCCGAAGTCGCGCGAGCTCCTCGCCGACCTCACGGACGAGTCCGTCGAGGACCTCGGCTACTTCCGCTTCTTCCCGCACCAGGTCCACGTCGGGCGCGTCCCGGTCTGGGTCTCGCGCACCGGCTATTCGGGCGAGCTCGGCTTCGAGGTCTTCACCGACCCGGACTACGCCGAGGAGCTCTGGGAGGCGGTCACGGATGCAGGCGCGAAGCCGTACGGCCTGGCCGCGGTCGAGACCCTGCGCATCGAGTCCGGGCTGATCTTCATCGGCTACGACTACTTCCAGCACGAGACGAACCCGTTCGACATGTCGCTGGACAAGGTGATCCGGCTCGACACGGGCGACTTCGAGGGGAAGACCGCGCTCGCCGAGACGGCGAAGAGCCCTCCCCGGCGGCTGGTCACGCTCGAGGTTCAGGGCGACGAGGTGCCGGAGTACGGCGCCGCCGTGACGAAGGACGGCGAGCCCGCCGGCACGCTCACGAGCCCGTGCGAGAGCCCGACGCTCGGCAAGGTGATCGGGATGGCCGTGCTCGAGACGGCGCAGGCCGGGAAGGGAAATCAGGTCCAGGTCGCGCTCTCCGACGGGGGCGTCGCCAACGCGACGGTTGCGGACTTCCCGATCTACGACCCCGAGAAGAAGCGGCCGAGGAGCTAGGGCCCGTCGGCGAGGAGGCGGCGGAACTCGGGGTACTGCCCGAGCTTGCCGACGGTGACGAGCGTGTCGCCGTCGGCGATGACGTCGTCCGGCTGCGCGCCCGTGACCGGCTCGGGCTCGCGGAGGATGGCGATGATCGTGATCCCGGTTCGCGCTCGGAAGCCGCAGTCGGCGAGGGTTTTTCCGATCGCCGGGCTCCCGGACGGGACCGGGACCCACTCGATGGCCAGCTCGCCGAGCGCCATCTCGAGCTCTTCGACGATCTTCGGCCGCTCGTAGGCGCCGCCGAGCACCGCGCCGAGCTGGCGCGCCTCGTCGTCCTCGAGCTGGAGGACAGCCGTGGGCTCCTCTTCGCCCGCGTGACGGAAGACGTAGAGCTCGCGGGAGCCGTCGAGGTGCTGGATGACCGCCACGCGGCTGCCGTGGTCGGTCGTGAAGGTGAACTTCGTCCCGACTCCCGGCAAGCGCGTTTCTCTCAGCTCCTGGGCCATGCGTTTCCTTTCCTTAGGCTAATCGAGGCGGGAAGAGGCGGCGGCCGATTCGCTTCGACTCCTTCATGAGGATGACCCCGAGCGTGGCCGTCGCGAGGACGTAGAGGCCGGCGAAGGCGACGAAGTCGCTGCGGTCGCCGGACGAGATCGCGTCGTTGTCGGATGCGATCTGGGCCAGGATGATCGTGAACTCGCCGTGGGCGACCAGGGCGGCGCCCACGTTCAGGCTCTGGCGCGGGGTGAACCCGCCGACGATGCCGGCGCCGTACCCGCTCGCGAGCTTGGCCAGGACGGTGAGCACGACGGCGAGGGCGACCAGCCAGCCGACGCTGTCGAGCGCTCCCACGTCGATCGAGAGCCCGAACACGAAGAAGAAGAGCGCCGCGAAGACGTCGCGGAAGGAGAGGAAGCGCTCCTCGATCTCCTCCCTGATCGACGTTTCCGCGAGGACGACGCCCGCCATCAGGGCGCCGATCGCCTCCGAGAGGCCGAGCTCCTTGGCGATCGCGGCCATGCCGATGAGGAAGCCGAACGTGACCAGGAGCATGAACTCGCCGGGCAGGCGTCCGAGCAGCGCATCGATGGGACGACGTGCGAATCGCGACGCCGCGACCGAGACCGTGACGAAGACGAGGGCCTTGGCGACCGCAACGAGGGTCGGGCTCACTCCCTCCCCGCCCGCGGCCGCGAAGCCGAGGACGCCGGCGATGACGATGTCCTCGAAGACGAGGATGGCGAGGATGAGGTCGGTCTCGTCGTCGGCGAGGCGGCGGAAGTCGATCAGCCCCTTGACCGTCACCGCGCTCGACGAGACGTAGATCGCGGCCGCGAGGATCGAGCGCCGGGAAGCCGAACCCGAACGCGATCACCCCGACGAGGAGGCCGACCGCCGGCGTTCACGGTCAGGTCGATGGAGCCGCCGAGGCCTATGTGCCTTCCGCTGCGCAGCAGGCGGTCGACCGTGAACTCGAGGCCGAGGAAGAAGAGCAGGAAGATGATCCCGAGCTCCGCGACGAACGTCGTCACCTCGGATGGCTCGATCAGGCTCGTCACGTGCGGCTCGTGCGGTCCGAGCAGCAGTCCCGCGAGCAGGTAGGCGGGGATGGCGGAGAGGCCGAAGCGCCCCGCGACCAGGCCGAGCGCCGCCAGCAGGGCGATCGTCAGGGCGAGCTGCGAGAGCGTCATGCCTCAGTCATCCTAAGAGGGCCTTGGCTCTGGAGATGCGAACCGTGTGCGAGCGCTGCGGCGTCGGCCTCACCGCCGGGGGCGCCGCCGTCATCTGCAGCTACGAGTGCACGTTCTGCACCGGGTGCGGCGCCGCGCCTCGAGCACGTCTGCCCGAACTGCGGCGGCGAGCTGGTCCCGCGCCCGCGGCGCGCCGACGGCTCCTAGCCCGCCGCAGAGCTCTCCCTCATGGGTATGCCCAGGCGGCGCGCGATCCACGGGACCGGCGTTCCCTGGCCGACGACCGAGAGCAGAACGACGACGAAGACGATGTAGAAGACCGTCGTCGCGTCCTCGACGCCCTGGAGAACGGCGAAAGCGGCGAGCAGGATCGGGACCGCGCCCTTGAGCCCGCACCACGCGATGAAGGCACGTTCGCCACGGTTGAAGCTGAAGGGCGCGAGCGCGGCCAGGGACGATCGGGGGGCGCACGAGCACGGCGAGGGCGAGGACAAGCGCAATCCCGTCCACGCAGACGTCGAAGCGTGAGCGAGTCGATCCTGACGACCAGGCCGAGGACGACGAAGACCGCGATCTCGGCGAGGGACGGCCAGCGCGCCGTGGAAGCGCTCGATCTCGCGACTTGTACGGGGTACGCTGTCGCCCACGACGAGCCCCGCGATGAAGACCGCGAGGAAGCCGGAGCCGTGTGCAATCGCCGTCACGCCGTAGAGCGCGCCCGCCAGGGCGAGCGCGAGGACGGGACTGACAGGGCCTCGCCGGCAGTCGGACGCGGCGGAGCAGCGGCGACCATCGCCAGCGCGCCGAGCGAGCCCGATCGCCGCGCCGATCCCCATCTCGACGCACGAACTCCCGCAGGATCACGAACACGCAAGCGTCGTCATGCGTGGCGAGCTCGATCATCCCGATCATCAGCGCGATCCCGGCCGGGTCGTTGACGCCCGCCTCGCCCTCGAGGGTCGTGCCCGAGCGCCCCTCGATCTCGCGGCGGCCGAGCACCGAGAACATCACCGCCGGATCGGTCGGCGCGAGCGCCGCGCCGATGAGGCCGGCCAGCGTCCAGTCGAAGCCCGAGCGCGTAGTGGGCGAAGACGGCGACGATGCCCGGCGGTCGCGAAGGTCCCGAAGATGCCGAGCGAGAGGATCGGGCCGCGCAGCGCGCGGAAACGCCGCCAGCCGATGTCCATCCCGCCGTTGAAGAGGATGACGATCAGCGCGACCACGGCGATCCGCTCCACGGTGAGGACCGGAACGTCCGCGTAGAGGCTGGGCCAGAGGTCCGAGACGAACGCGGCCGCCGACGAGGAAGATCGCGGGCGACGGTATAGGGACCCAGCCGTCAGCCGCGTAGAGAGAACGGCAAGCGCCACACCCG
>CAVYAJ010000020.1:0-22019 GCA_963766155.1 uncultured Actinomycetes bacterium
TGAGGGCGAACTGTGCGACGACCTCCGTGACGTCGTGCTCGTCGGGCCCGTTCATGAGCACCCCCACGGCGATTCCCGACTCGAGATCGCCGAGCGGCATCAAGGCGAAGCCGGGCATCGAGCCGCCGTGGCGGACGAGCTCCCCCTTGCGCTCGAGCCCATAGCCGTAGCTCCACCCGTCGCCGGAGTCGAGCATTCGGCCCGAGGTGAGTGTCCTCGCGGGCCCCTTCGAGAGCGCGCTTCCGAATGCCGCCAGGTCGGCCGCGGTCGAGGCGAGCGAGCCGTCGGCCGTGGCCATTTCGAGCCACGGCGCCGGGAAGAGCAGGTAGTCCGGCGAAGGCGTGCGGTCGTCGTGCAGCCGGTCGTCTTCCACCGCCATCCGGTCGCGGATGGCGACAGTGATCTCCGGCTCCGTCTGCTCGAGGCCCATCGGCTCGAGGATCCGGCTCGCCAGGAGCTCGCGATACGGCGTTCCGGTCGCCGTCTCGAGCGCGTAGCCGAGCGTGCGGTACCGACGTTGGAGTAGTAGAACTGCTCGCCGGGCGCGAACCCCGTGTCGGTGTCGCGGAGCGTCCAGACGTCGAAGCGGGAGTCGGCGGTCATGTCCACGCCGCGAATGAGGCCGGCCGAGTGCGTGAGCAGATGCTCGACGCGAATCGGCTCGTAGGCCGACCGAACCTCGAACCACGGCAGGTAGTCGGTCAGCGGCGCGGTGAGGTCGAGGAGGTCTACGGCGAGCACGGCGGTGAACGTCTTGCCGATCGAGCCGAGCTCGAACAGCGTGTCCTCGTCGATGGCCCGCTTGCGCAGCTCGGGCCAGCCGACGCAGTGGATGAAGGCGAGCTCGTCCCCTTCATTCACAGCGATCGCCATCCCCGGCAGCCCGCGCCGCTTCAGGAAATCGCCCAGCCACTGCCAGTCGTCGGTGGAGAACGGCATGTCGGGTGGACTATCTTCTTCCTCGTGATCGACTGCGACATCCACCCGCAGGTCGGGGACGTCGAGGAATTCCTCGGCTATGTCGATCCGGCCCAGCGCGAGTGATTCCGGGGCCAGGGCCCGTCGCTCGGGATACCCGGTTACTCCTGGGTGCACCCCTCGTCCTGGTTCCGGGCCGACATCGAGCAGAACGGACACCCACCGGCCTCCGATGTCGACACCATCCGCCGCGAGCTCCTCGATCCGAGCGGCACCGAGATCGGGATCCTCAACGGGGACGACGCGGTGCTCGTCTCGCTCATGCCGAGCCCGTACCGCGCCGCCGAGCGCGCGGGCCCACAACGAGTGGCTCCGCGAACGGTGGCTCGCCGAGGAGCCGCGCCTGCGTGCCTCGATTCTCTGTCCGGCGCAGGACCCGCAGGCGGCCGCGGCCGAGATCCGGCGCATGGCCGAGGACGAGCGCTTCGTCCAGGTGCTTCTCTGTGGGGGCGCCGACCGGCCCTACGGGGAGCCGCGCTATCTCCCGATCTTCGAGGCCGCCGCCGAGTGCGGACTCCCGGTCGCCATCCATTCCGGCGGCGAGGGAATGGGGATAGCCGCGCCTCCCGGCGGCGCGGGGCCGGTGACCTTCTACATCGAATGGCACACGCTCGGATCGGCTTGCAGCATCATGTCCCACCTCGTCTCGCTCATCTGCCACGGCACCTTCGAGCGACTGCCGACCCTGAAGGTGCTCCTGATCGAGGGCGGTATCGCCTGGCTGCCCGGGATCCTGTGGCGGCTGGACACGAACTGGCGCGCCCTGAGGAGCGAGACCCCCTGGCTCGAGCGCAAGCCGAGCGAGGTCGCCCGCGAGCACGTCCGCTTGTCAACGCAGCCGCTCGAGCACACCGACGGCCATGACGAGACGCTCTTCGAGATGCTCGAGGCGGCCGGTGCTCCCGACAACCTCTGCTTCGCGTCGGACTATCCGCACTGGGATTTCGACGACCCGGGCTTCATGCTCAAGCGCCTGCCTGAGGCTTGGCGCGACAAGGTCTTGCATGAGAACGCCGTGGAGCTCTACGGCGAGCGGCTCGGCCTGGCACGGGCGTGAGCACCTGGCAGGACGTCGGCTCGGTCGCGGATCTCGAGCGCGACGGCCATGTGATCCACGCTCAACGGGCGCGAGATCGGGGTCGTCGCGGTCGGCGGCGAGCTGCGCGGAGTCCGAAATCGCTGCCCGCACCACGGCGGTCCGCTCTGCCTCGGAACCGTTCGCGAGCGCGTCGCGGGCGAGCCCGGACGCTACGAGCTCGGCGGCCAGTCCGTCCTGCGCTGCCCCTGGCATGGGTGGGAGTTCGACCCGGCCACCGGCCGCTGCCTCGACGACGACTCCATCCGCGTTGCCGTGTATCCGGCGAAGGCAGAGGCCGGCCGGGTGCTCATTGACATATGAGGTGATGGCGGGTACCTTGTAGTGCATGGTAGCTACGCAAGATGCTCTGCTCGCCCAGATGCGACGCGGGACGCTGCAGTACTGCGTCCTCTCGCTGCTCGCTGACGAGGAGCGCTACGGGTTCGATCTCGTGCGCGGCCTCGCCGAGATGGACGGCATGGTTACGAGCGAGGGCACGATCTATCCGCTGCTGTCACGGCTGCGGAGGGACGGGCTCGTGGAGTCGAACTGGCAGGAGTCTCCGAGCGGGCCGCCGCGGCGCTATTACCGGCTGACAGAGCGGGGGCGCTTGGCCCTTGACGGTTTCAGGCTCGAGTGGCGCCGCTTTCGCGACGCCGTCGATCACTTCGTAGAGAGGACGGAATCGAAATGACCACTTCGGCTGACACGTTGGTCGAGGAGTACCTCGATCGTCTCGAGCGCGAGCTGGCTGACTTCCCCTCGGCGCGCAGGCGCGAGCTCGTCCAGGAGATCTCCGAGCACATTGCCGAGGCGCGGGCCGCGCTCGAATCGAAACCGTAGCGCTCCTCGTCAGCGAGCAGCGAGAGGCTCAGTACTGCAGCGTCCCGCGTCGCATCTGGGCGAGCAGAGCATCTTGCGTAGCTACCATGCACTACAAGGTACCCGCCATCACCTCATATGTCAATAAGCACACGGCCGGCCTCTGCCTTCGCCGGATACACGGCAACGCGGATGGAGTCGTCGTCGAGGCAACGGCCGGTGGCCGGGTCGAACTCCCACCCATGCCAGGGGCAGCGCAGGACGGACTGGCCGCCGAGCGTAGCGGCCGGGCTCGCCCGCGACGCGCTCGCGAACGGTTCCGAGGCAGAGCGGACCGCCGTGGTGCGGGCAGCGATTTCGGACTCCGCGAAGCTCACCGCCGACCGCGACGACCCCGATCTCGCGCCCGTCAACACGTGCGATCACATGGCCGTCGCGCTCGAGATCCGCGACCGAGCCGACGTCCTGCCAGGTGCTCACGCCCGTCAAGGCCGAGCCGCTCGCCGTAGAGCTCCACGGCGTTCTCATGCAAGACCTTGTCGCGCCAAGCCTCAGGCAGGCGCTTGAGCATGAAGCCCGGGTCGTCGAAATCCCAGTGCGGATAGTCCGACGCGAAGCAAAGATTGTCGGGAGCACCGGCCGCCTCGAGCATCTCGAAGAGCGTCTCGTCATGGCCGTCGGCGTGCTCGAGCGGCTGCGTCAACAAGCGGACGTGCTCGCGGGCGACCTCGCTCGGCTTGCGCTCGAGCCAGGGGGTCTCGCTCCTCAGGGCGCGCCAGTTCGTGTCCAGCGCCACAGGATCCCGGGCAGCCAGGCGATACCGCCCTCGATCAGAAGCACCTTCAGGGTCGGCAGTCGCTCGGAGGTGCCGTGGCAGATGAGCGAGACGAGGTGGACATGATGCTGCAGCCGATCCGAGCGTGTGCCATTCGATGTAGAAGGTCACCGGCCCCGCGCCGCCGGGAGGCGCGGCGATCCCCATTCCCTCGCCGCCGGAATGGATCGCGACCGGGAGTCCGCACTCGGCGGCGGCCTCGAAGATCGGGAGATAGCGCGGCTCCCCGTAGGGCCGGTCGGCGCCCCCGCAGAGAAGCACCTGACGAAGCCTCGTCCTCGGCCATGCGCCGGATCTCGGCCGCGGCCGCCTGCGGGTCCTGCGCCGGACAGAGGATCGAGGCACGCAGGCGCGGCTCCTCGGCGAGCCACCGTTCGCGGAGCCACTCGTTGTGGGCCCGCGCGAGCGGCCGCGCGGTACGGGCTCGGCATGAGCGAGACGAGCACCGCGTCGTCCCCGTTGAGGATCCCGATATCGGTGCCGCTCGGATCGAGGAGCTCGCGGCGGATGGTGTCCACATGGAGGCCGGTGGGTGTCCGTTCTGCTCGATGTCGGCCCGGGACCAGGACGAGGGGTGAGCCAGGAGTAGCCGGGTATCCCGAGCGACGAGCCCTGGCCCCGGAACCACTCGCGCTGGGCCGGATCGACATAGCCGAGGAATTCCTCGACGTCCCCGACCTGCGGGTGGATGTCGCAGTCGATCACGAGGAAGAAGATAGTCCACCCGACATGCCGTTCTCCACCGACGACTGGCAGTGGCTGGGCGATTTCCTGAAGCGACGCGGGCTGCCGGGGATGGCGATCGCTGTCAACCACGGGGGACGAGCTCGCCTTCATCCACGCGTCGGCTGGGCCGAGCTGCGCAAGCGGGCCATCGACGAGGACACGCTGTTCGAGCTCGGCTCGATCGGCAAGACGTTCACCGCCGTGCTCGCCGTCGAGCCTCCTCGACCTCACCGCGCCGCTGACCGACTACCTGCCGTGGTTCGAGGTTCGGTCGGCCTACGAGCCGATTCGCGTCGAGCATCTGCTCACGCACTCGGCCGGGCTCATTCGCGGCGCGGACATGACCGCCGACTCCCGCTTCGACGTCTGGGCGCTCCGCGACACCGAGACAGGGTTCGCGCCCGGCGAGCACTTCTACTACTCCAACGTCGGCTACCGCACCCTCGGCTACGCGCTCGAGGCGGCGACCGGGAGGCCGTATCGCGAGCTCCTGGGGAGCCGCGCATCCTCGAGCCGATGGGCCTCGAGCAGACGGAGCCGGACAATCACTGTCGACATCCGCGACCGGATGGCGGTGGGCTACGACCGGCTGCACGACGACCGCACGCCTTCGCCGGACGACCCGCTCTTCCCGGCGCCGTGGCTCGAAACGGGCACGGCCGACGGCTCGCTCGCCTCGACCGCGGGCGACCTGGCGGCGTTCGGAGGCGCGCTCTTGACGGGGCCCGCGAGGACACTCACCTCGGGCCTACTGCTCGACTCCGGCGACGGGTGGAGCTACGGCTACGGGCTCGAGCGCAAGGGGGAGCTCGTCCGTCACGGCGGCTCGATGCCCGGCTTCGCCTCGACGTTGCTCGGCGATCTCGAGTCGGGAATCGCCGTGGGCGCGCTCATGAACGGGCCCGACGAGCACGACGTCACGGAGGTCGTCGCACAGTTCGCCCTCGACCTCCACCGTGGCGCGGATCCGGAGCCCGCCCGGCGACGCCGAGCCGTGGCCTCCCGACAGCCCGCCCGCCGAGCCGCTCGCCGAGCACTCCGCGTTCTACGGCCGCTACCGGAGCTACAACCCCTGGCTGCCCGGCTTTCGCGTCGAGCAGCGGGAGAGCGGGCTCACGGCTCAGATGGCCTGGGGAGACGACAAGCCGCTCACCCGGCTCGGCGAGGCCGAGTTCCGCGTCGGTGGCGAGCGAGTGGTCGCCGGAGCGGCTCCGCTTCGACGCCTTCGTGGACGAGCAGGCCCTGCGCGCGAACCTCTCGGGGGAGAGCTACTACAGAAGCGACTTCCGCTAGACCTGGTCGCGGGGGAAGTCGAACGACCAGGAGCGCGTGAAGATGACCTCGCCGTTCTCGTGGACGTCGAGCCTCGCTCTCGACGTGGAAGACCTCCGCGTCGCAGGTCATGGAGCTCGTGACTTCGGCGCGCGTCTGCCAGTCGCCGCGGCCCATGTCCGGAGGCGGCATGGAACCGCACCTCGGCCGACAGGGGATCGCCTTCGACGATCGAGTAGACGCAGTGGCTCGTGTCCCCGGAGTCGAGATCGATGTCGAGGAAGCGCAGCGATCCGCCGAGCGCCCAGTCGAAGATCTGCTCGACGCGTCCCGTCGCGTGCTCCTTGCGGAGGAAGCGGCCGCCGGAGTCGCCCTCCACCTCCTGGATCGCGAGCGGCGCGGAGTGCTCGGGCTCCTCGAAGGGCCGTAGCTCGTCGTCCTCCGCCCGCGGCTCGCGGACAGGAAGCTCCAGCCGCCCGGCGTGCACGGTCAGCGTCACGGGCTCCGGCGAGGGCCACGCCCAGGGCCAGTAGGTCGGCGATACGGCGACGCGCAGGCGGTGGCCGGCGGCGAAGGAGTGTGCGATCGACGTCGAGCGGCACCGTGATCTCGTAGCGCTGCCCGGGCTCCAGCGGCTCGGGGTGCTCGTGGCTCTCGCGGTGCGTCAGGTTCAGGACTCCCCGCGTGACGAGGAGCGACGAGCCGTCAGGCGCCACGTCGCAGAGCCGGACGGCAGACGAGCGCCTGCGGCCGGTCGCCCTCGAGCTCCAGGACGGCCTGCGGGTACCCGAGGATCTCGAGCGGCTCCGCGAGCGGCTCGAAGTCCCACGTGAGCGAGACGGCGTCCTCGACCCGCTGGTCTCCGGCCAGGTCGGCGGAGCCACCCTCTGCGCACCACACGCCCGCCTCGACTCCACACGTCTGCACTCCGAGGATGGAGCGCGGTCCACCGACGAGCTCCAGCGTCTCCGTGCCGATGTTCGCCGACGGCCACTCGGGCTCGGCCACCCAACGCCCCTCCCGCACCTCGTAGAAAGGCCGCGGCGGCGCCGAGTCCTGCATCCAGGCGCGGAGCATCGGCTCGTCCATGATCCCCGTGTCGATGCCCTTGAGCCAGTGGTCCCACCAGCGCACGCACTCCTGGAGGAAGCCGATGCTCGGCCCGGGGAGAGCGTCGTCCGGGAACGCATGCGCCCACGGGCCGATGAGGCCCTTGCGCGGAACGGAGAGGCCTTCAAGCATCCGCGGCACCGCATTCGTGTAGCCGTCGACCCAGCCGCCGACCGCGTAGACGGGAACGTCGATCGCGGAGTAGTCCTCGCAGACCGAGCCGTGCTTCCAGTAGGCGTCGCGCCGCTGGTGTCCGAGCCAGGGCTCGATCCAGTTGTTCGCGCCTTCGAGCCGGCCGAGCCAGGTCTCGTGCCACCCATCGCCGAAGAGCCGAGGATCGGGCGGGCGCGCGTTCCAGACCAGCATCGACGAGGCCCAGTGCAGCATGTCGAGCGCCTCGACGCATCCGCCGCGGTAGTGGACGTCGTCCGCATAGCGATCGTCCGTCGACATCAGCGTCATGATCGCCTTGAGGCCGGGAGGGCGAAGCGCGGCGAGCTGGAGGGCGTTGAACCCGCCCCACGAGATCCCCCACATGCCGAGGTTGCCGTCGCACCACGGCTGCTCGCGGAGCCAGGCCATCACCTCGAGGCAGTCCGCGTGCTCCTGTTCCGTGTACTCGTCCGTGATGAGGCCGTCGGACTCGCCGGTGCCGCGCATGTCGACCCTCACCGTCGCGTAGCCGAAGCCCGCGACGTACGGCTGGCGGCGCGCGTCGCGAATCGCCGTGCCGTCCACCTTGCGGTACGGGAGGAACTCGAGGATCGCGGGGACGGGATCTTCCTCGGCATCCTCGGGAAGCCAGATCCGCGCCGCGAGGCGGCAGCCGTCGGAGAGGGTCAGCCAGGTGTGTTCGATCTCCCGGATCGGGCGCGGGAACTCGGTCCGGGTCGTCACCGGCGGGATCCTCTCATGCGGCGGGATAGGATCGCGCGGTGAGCGAAGCCGTCCGCACGCGCATCGGCGGCCACGTCGTCGTGGACGCCCTCGAGGCTCTCGGCGCCGAGACCGTCTTCGGCCTGCCCGGGGTCCACGCGCTCGGAATCTGGGAGGGGCTGCGCGGAAGCTCCGTCCGCTACGTCGGCTTCCGCACCGAGCTGAACGCCGCCTTCGCGGCCGACGGCTACGCGCGCGCAGGCGGCAAGCCGGCGGCCCTGCTCCTCTCCACCGGCCCCGGAGCCCTGAACTCCCTCACAGGCCTCATGGAGGCCTCGAGCGCCCACGTCCCGCTCGTCGCGGTCGCGAGCCAGATCCCGCGCGACCTGATCGGCCGCGGCCGCGGGATACCTCCACGAGCTGCGCGACCAGCGCGCGTCGTTCGAGCCCATCGTGAAGTGGTCGGCACGGGCACCAGCGCCGAGGACGTTCCCGAGCTTCTCGCCGAGGCCTGGCAACGGGCGCAGACCCCGCCGAGCGGCCCGGTCTTCCTGGAGATCCCGGTGGACGTGCTCACGGGCGAGACCGATCTGCGGGTGAACGGTCTCGACGGAAGTCCGCCCGGCGCCGGTCGTGCCGGACTCGTCTCGTCTCGACGAGGCGGCGCGCGTGCTCGGCGGCGCCGACAGGCCGCTGGTCTGGGCCGGGAGCGGTGTTCTCCGCTCGGGAGCCTGGGAGGAGCTGCGCGCGATTGCCGAGGCGTTGCGGGCTCCGGTCGTGACGTCGTACATGGGCAAGGGCGCCTTTCCCGAGGATCACGGGCTTTCCGCCGGCTCGGCCTGCGACGAGGCGGCGTTCCGGGAACTCGTCGAGGGCGCGGACGCGGTGCTCGTCGCGGGCTCGGAGCTCGGCGCCGAGACGACGCAGCAGTACACGCTTCAGTTCGGCGGCCAGCTCGTCCAGATCGACGCGAACGAGGAGCGGATCGGCGCCACCTTCCCCGCCCTCGGCCTCGTCGGCGACGCGCGGGCGACGCTCGCGGCTCTGCACGAGCGCCTGCCGAAGCGGGAGCCCGACGGCCGCGCGGAGGAGCGCGCCCGCGCCGTCCGCCAGCGGATCGTCTCGGGCCTCGACGAGCAGGGCCGGGAGCTCGAGCGCGGCCTGCTCGAATCCGTCCGCGGCGCGCTCCCGCGCGACGCCGCAGCCGGCTGGGACATGACCATCCTGGCGTACTGGGCCGGCGCCCACTTTCCGGTCCTCGGGCCCGCGCCGGTTCCTCTACCCGCTCGGCTCGGGCACGCTCGGCTACTCGTGGCCCGCGGCACTCGGAGCGGCGGTCGCGCTCGGGCAGCCGCACGCTTGCCGTCGCCGGAGACGGGGGTTTCCTCTACGGCGTCCAGGAGCTCGCGACAGCGCGGCAGTACGGCCTGCCGACGACCCTTTTGCTCGTCGACGACGGCGGCTACGGGATCCTGCGGGAGTACCAGCGCGACGCCTACGGCGAGACCTTCGCGGTCGACCTGGAGCAGCCCGACTTCCCCGAGCTCGCGCGCTCCTTCGGCGTCCCCGTCGAGTCGACCACCCCGGATGCGCTCGGGGACGCGCTGGCCGGGCCCTTGCCTCGGGCGGGCCCGCGGTGGTCCACCTCCCTGCCCGCCTCGAGATGTCGGACCTCGACCTCCTGACGATGACCGACTGGACCAGCCTCGTGCGCCCGTCGCTCGTCGGGCTCGAGCCCTACCGCCCGGGCCCCAGCCTGTCCGAGCTTCGGCGCGAGCACGGCCTCGACGAGATCGCGAAGCTGAACTGGAACGAGGATCTGTTCGGTCCGCTTCCGGGAGCACTCGACGCGGTCAAGGACGAGCTCGCCAATGCCTGGATGTACCCGGAGCAGGCCTACAGCGATCTGCGCGAGGCCGTCGCGGGCTGGCTGAGCTGCCGCCCCGAGACGATCGTCCCCGCCCACGGGATCCAGGCGCTGATCGGGCCGTCGCGCACACTTCATCCGGCCCGGAGACGCGGTCGTGATACCGACAGCCGACGTACGGCCTCTACGCGCAGGTGTCCGCGGCGGCGGGCGCGGCGTCGGCGGGTCGCCTCAACCGTGACCTCCGCCTCGACCTCCCCGCCGTCGCCGCCGCGGCGCGGAGCGAGCAGGCGCCAAGCTCGTCTGGGTCTGCGACCCGAACAACCCGACCGGGTCGCTGGTCGAGGCAGGCGAATGGGCAGGTTTCCTGGACGCGCTCCCGCGCGGCTGCGTCGCCGTGGTGGACGAGGCCTACCGCGAGTACGTAGACCCCGAGGCACGCGTCGCAGCGAGCCCGACGTCTGGCCGGCCGGCCCGTGTCCTGCTTCGGACCTTCTCGAAGATCTTCGGCCTCGCCGGGCTCCGCCTCGGTTACGCGGTCGCGCACCCCGAGCTGGCCCCGTTCCTCGACGTCGTGCAGGAGCCGTTCAACGTGAACCGCGCGGCCCTCGCCGCGGGCCGCGCCTGCCTCGCGACCCCGAGCGGATAGAGGAGCGCCGCCGCCAGTCGGCCGAGGCGCGGGCGCTCCTCGCGCGGCTCGTGGCCGACGCGGGGATGGAGTCGCTGCCGTCCGAGGCGAACTTCCTCCTCGTCGAGGTCGGCGGAGACGACGCGGCGCTCGCCGGCGAGCTCGTCGTCCGCGGGTTCCTCGTCAGACCGGGGAGCGAGTTCGGGCTCGACGGCTGGATCCGCGTGACGGTGGGGCCGCCCCCGCTGATGGAGCGCTTCGCCGACGAGCTGGCAGCCGTCCGGGAAGGGGTGCGAGGGTGAGCCTCGTCGGCATCCGCCGAGAGGAACACGTCTGCGTCCTTACGCTGCAGCGCGAGGAGAAGTTGAACGCGCTCTCCGGTGCGATGGAGCGCGAGCTTCTCGACGCGCTCGGCGGAGAGGACGTCCGCGGCAGCCGCTGCGTCGTGATCACGGGAGCCGGGAAGGCGTTCTCCGCGGGCGCCGACATCAACGAGTTCGCCGAGGCGGACGCAGCCTCCATCGCCGCCTACTACGCCGACACCGGCGACGTCTACGAACGCATCGCCGCACTCCCCATGCCGACCATCGCGGCCATCCACGGTTGGTGTCTCGGCGGCGGGCTCGAGCTGGCGCTCGCAACCGACTTCCGCATCGCCGACGAGACCGCGGCGTTCGGGCTGCCCGAGGTCGAGCTCGGCATCCTGCCCAGCTCCGGAGGCGCCTACCGGCTCGTCCGCCTGCTCGGGCCCGGGAAGGCGAAAGAGCTGATGCTCCTGCGCCGGCGCTTCGACGCGGCCGAGGCCCTTGCCGTCGGCGTCGTCACGGAGGTCGTTCCGGAGGGGAAGGCGCTCGAGCGCGCTCTCGAGTGCGCGGCGGAGCTCGCCGCCCTGCCGCCGCTCGCGGTCGAGACGATCAAGCGCGCAGCCGACCTCATCCCCGAGGCCTCGCGGGAAGCCGCGATGCTGATCGAGCGCCTCGGCTATGCCGCGCTGGCGCAGACCGACGAGGCGACCGAAGCAGTCGAAGAGTTCACACGTCGAGACCGCCGTCCATGACGACGGTCGTCCCCGTCACGTAGCCACCGCCGGAAGAGGCGAGGAAGGCGATGAGCGCGGCCGCCTCCTCGGGGGTCCCGAGCCGGCCGAGCGGAACTTCGCGCTCCCACTCCGCGACGCGCTCGGGCCCGTAGCCGTCGAGGCCCTCGGTGGCGATGTTTCCGAGGGCAACACACACCGTGCGGATTCCGTGCTCGCTCCATTCGAGCGCGAGGCTCCCCGCGAGGTTCTCGATCGCCGCCCGCGCCGCCGCCGCGTGCGCCATCTCGGCCATCCCGCGCCTCGGGCTGAAGCCGATGAAGACGACCACACCGTCCTTGTTCGGGATCATCGAGCGCTCGGCCACCGTGCGCGTGAGATCCCGACGGCGTCGACGGCGAGCCGGTGGACAGCGCGCCAGCCCTTCAGCGAGATCTCCTCGGCTGGCGCGAGGAATTGCCCACCCGCGTTGTTCACGAGCACGTCGATCCGCCCGAAGCGTTCGATCGCCCGGTCGACCAGCGCGGCGATCTCCTCCGGCTCGCGCACGTCGGTGGGAACGGCGAGGCAGTCCTCCCCGAGCTCGGCCTGGACGGCCTCCAAAGGCTCCGGCCGGCGGCCGCAGACGACGACCTTCGCGCCGGTCCTCGCCAGCTCCATGGCTGTTGCTCGGCCGATTCCGGTGCCTCCTCCGGTGACGAGCGCGACCTTGCCGGCGTTCGCATCCGGAGCTAGAGGCGAGCGGAAACTGCTCATGGCGCCAGCGCGTCCGTCGGTCGCAGGCCTTCGAGCGCTTCGCGGACGGAGACCGCCGGCCTCCGATACGCCTCGTGCTCGGTCGCAGCGCTGTACCAGGCGGCGTGCGGATTGACGATGAGCGTCGGCCGCTCCGGCGCGGGCGCCTCGGCGCTCGGAGGCTCGACGGGCAGGACGTCGAAGGCTGCGCCCGCGAGCTGGCCTGAGTCGAGTGCAGCGAGCACGGCGTCGAAATCGACAAGGGCTGCGCGGCGGGTGTCGAGCGAGAGAGCAGCCGCCGGCATCCTCGCATCTCGTCGCACGCATCATCCGCGCGCGTCTCGTCCGTGAGCAGCGAGTGGAGCGAGGCGTCCTCGAGTCGAGGCGCCTCGTCGAGGCTCGAGCGGATGCACGCCGTAGCCGGAGATCGCCTCGTCCGGGAGGTGCGGGTCGACCGCGCAGACCTCGAAGCCCAGCGCGAGACCCCAGCGTGGCGAGCGCACGGCCGATTCGTCCGAAGCCGATCGACCCCCGAGCCTCGTTCCGCGGTACGTCCTTAACGGTCCGGCGACCGCGTGGACCCACCCGCCTTCGCGGACGCTCCGATCGAGGGCGACGACACCACGCATGAGCGCGAGGAGGAGCGCCAGCGAGCTGTCCGCCATCTCCTCGACGCAGTAATCGGGGACGTTGCAGACCCAGATGCCACGATCGGCGGCGGCGGCCGTATCGATGTTGTCGTAGCCGACCGAGCACGTCGCGACGATGCGAAGTGCGGGCAACCTGTCGAGCTCGGCCACGCCGACGGGCTGGTCCGGGCTGACGATGAGGCCGACGACGTCTTCTCCCTCCCACGGCGCGTCCGCCAGCTCGACCTCGGCGAGCTCGCCGACGATCTCCGCGACCTCCTCCAGCGAGTAGTAGGGGTCTCCGACGAGACTCTCATACGAGCCCCTCGCCGTAGCGCGAGTCCCGCCACGCGAGCGCGGCCTTGAGGCCCTGCTCGGCGACAATCCGGTCGAACTCCTGCTGCTCCGGGGTGTCGGCGGCGTTGAGCATCGCCGAGATGTCGAGGTTGGCAGCGACTGCCGTGCGGAGCCCCATCGCCTCCTGCGCGCGGACGAGCGCGAGCTTCGTCAGCCGGAGGACGGGCAGCGGCGTCGGGGCGATCTTGGCGACGAGCGCGTTGACCGCGTCCTCGAGCGCATCCGGAGCAACGACCGCGTTGACGAGCCCGAGCCGCTCGGCCTCGGTCGCGGAGATCGCATCCCCGGTGAAGAGGAGCTCGTTCGTCTTCTTCTGCCCCAGCACGAAGGGCATGAGGAGCGTGACCGGCCCCGACCCGTAGCGGATCTCCGGCTCGCCGAACTGCGCATCGTCGGCTGCGACCACGAGGTCGCACGCCATGGCGAGCTCGCATGCACCGGCCAGGCACCAGCCCCTGACGGCGGCGATCGTGGGCTTCGGGAGCGACCAGAGCTCCATCGTCAGGTCGACATCCTCGGCGAGGACCTCGTGCCAGCGCTCGGCGCTCTCGATCTGCTGCTCGACCTCCTCGGCGATGTCGTACCCGGCCGAGAAGGCGCGCCCGGCGCCGGTGAGGACGACCACCTTCACGTCGTCGTCCTCGGCGGCCTCGCGCCACGACTCCCGAAGGCGCCGGACCACCTCGCCGCTGATCGCGTTCAGCTTGCTCGGGCGGTTCAGCGTCACCCAGGCCGCCGGGCCGCGGCGCTCGTACAGGACAACGTCGCTCACAAATTCTCCTTCCGGTGAGGCACTAGCTTCCTCCTTCTACGACGACAAGCGCATCGACGGCAACCGCGCCGTCCGCGCTCAGGATCAAAGGGTTCACGTCGACCGCGGCGATCCGAGGATGGTCGACGGCGAGGCGGCCGAGGGCGACGAGCGTAGCCGCGAGAGCCTCATGCGCGGCAGGGCTCGCTTCGAGCCCGGGCGCCTCGGCGACGAGCTGCCGGGCTTCCTCCTCCCCGAGGGGGGCGAGGGAGACCGCCGCGAGAGAAAGCGACTCGACGGCACGGCCGCCGAGGCCGACCGCGAGGACGGGTCCGAAGTCGGGGTCGCGCGTCATCCCGCAGAAGGCCTCCGCGCCGCCCTCGGCCTGGCTTGCGACCAGGACCCGGCCGCCCAGGCGCTGCGTCGCACCGCGGACTCCGTCTTCGTCTCCGAGGCCGAGCACGACCCCGTTCTGCGCCGCCTTGTGCGCGGGCCCGTCGACCTTCACGACCACGGGGAAGCCGAGCTCGGCGGCGGCCGCGGCGGCCTCCTCCGGAGAAGCCGCCCGCCGGCGCGGCGCAAGCGGGACGCCGTAGCGCTCCAGCACGAGCGCCGACTCGTACTCCGGCAGCGGGCCTTCCTGGAGCAAGTCGGCCAGCTCGACCGGCGCTGCGGGCTCGGGCTCCGGAGAGCGGGCCGAAGGCTTGCCGCGGCCGCGAGTGCACGCATCGCGTCGCGCGGTCCCCGCAGGAGGGCGACATCGTGCTCGAGCGCGTACTCGGCCACCTCCGGCCGCGGATCGACCGCCGAGACCGTCGTGACCGCGGGGAAGACGTCCGTGCCGGCGGTCGCCTCCGCAAGTGCCTTCACGATCATGAAGCACCACTCGTGCTCCTCCGCGCCGCGGAACTGCGACTGGTCTGCTTGCGCGACGACGATGTCGAAGGCGCCCGAGCCGACAAGGACCTCGATCGACCCGGGGAAGACGGCTTCCGCCTCGTCGATCGCCCAGGCGTCGAGCGGGTTCCCGGGCGCGCCGTAGTTGGGGAAGCGTGCAGTGAGCTCGGCGGCGATCCCCTCTGGAAGAGGTTCGAACGGGATCCCGGCCGCCTCGCCATGATCCGCCAGAAGCGCCCCTTCGCCGCCGGACTCCGAAACCGCGGCGATCCGCTTTCCGCGCGGACGGCGCGCACGGCCGAGAACCTCGAGGGTCTCGACGAGCGCGGTGAAATCGTCCACCTCGACGGCGCCGTACCGGCGCAGAAGCGCGGAAAACGCTCGCTCCGATCCGACCACCGCACCGGTGTGGGCGAGTGCCGCCTGCGCGGCCGCCTGCGAGCGACCGACCTTCAGGCAGGCGACCGGCTTCCCCGCCTCGGCGCAGCCCGCGAGCGCGGACGCGAACTCGGCCGGCCGGCGCACGGTCTCGAGGAAGAGCCCGACCGCGCCGGTCCCCTCGTCCTCCGCGAGGAAGCCGAGGAAGTCGGCCGCGTCCGTGACCGCCTCGCCGCCGGACGAGACGACCGAGCGGAAGCCGACCCGCGGGCCGATCCCGAGCAGCGCCTCGGCGATCGACCCAGACTGCGAGACCACCGAGACGCGGCCGGGACGGAAGGTGTCCGGCACGGTCCCGATCCAGAGCGAGCCCTCCTCCGGCGCCGCGACTCCCATGCAGTTCGGCCCGAGCAGCACGGCGTCCTCCGCGCGGGCCCGCTCAGCGATCCGCGCGGCGACCTTCGGCCCCTCGGCGCCCGCTTCGTTCCCGAGCCCGGGGAGGAAGAAGGCGCGTACTCCCGCGTGCGAGCGCCTCCCCGAAGGCTTCCTCGACGCGTTCGTGCCCGACGAGGAGGGCGGCCAGCTCCGGCTGCTCCGGAAGGTCGGCGACGCTGGGGAAACAGCGAAGGCCGAGCACCTCGTCCCTCGTCGGATGCACTCCCCAGGCGGGGATTCCGGACCGCACGACCTCCTCGACGATCCGCCCGTGCCGCGGCGAGGCGCCCACGACGGCCACCGACCTGCGGGAAGAGAAGTGCGCGCACTCGGTTGTGATCGCTCACGGCCGCCTCATACCATCCTCTCCACTCGGGAGGCAACGTGCACGAGAAGCAGATCGAGATCCGCTGGCGCGACCAGGACGCCTACGGCCACGTGAACAACGCGGTCTACCTCACCTACCTCGAAGAGGTGCGCGACGAGTGGCTCGAGCGGGCGCTCGGAGACTCGGGCGACGCCTGGGGCTATGTGACGGCGCGCGTGGCGATCGACTTCCGGCGCGAGCTGACGCAGGACGACGACGCGATCGTGGCGCGGCTCTGGCTGACGAGGATCGGCACGTCGAGCGTGACGACGCGGGAGGAGATCGTCACCGTCGGCGGCGAGCTCGCCGCGGAAGCGGAGGCCGTGCTCGTGGCGCGCGACACCGAGACCGGCCGCTCCCGTCCGCTCAGCGACGCGGAGCGGGCCGCCCTCGAGCGCGAGCTCGGCGGTGTTTGAGCATCTCCTGAGCCCGCTGTCGGCTCGGCCCGGTCGAGCTGCCGAACCGGATCGTTTCGACCGCGCACCAGACCACGCTCGTCCACGACCACCTGCCCACGGACGAGTTCGTCGCCTACCACGAGGCGCGCGCGGCGGGCGGGACGGGGATGATCGTCCTCGAGGCGACCGCGGTCCACGAGTCCGGGCGGCTGACCGCCCACACACTGGCCGGCTACCAGCCCGAGATCGTCGCCGGCTACCGTCGCGTGGTCGAGGCCGTCCGTCCACACGGGACGCGTCTCTTCGTCCAGCTCTTTCACGGCGGCCGCGAGCTGATCGCCTCTCCGCCCAGGCCGGCCGCAGTCGCGCCGTCGGCGGTCCCGAGCCAGCGCTTCCACGTCGAGCCCCGGGCTCTCACCTCCGCCGAGATCGACGAGATCGTCGCCGGGTACGCCCGCTCTGCCGAGCTGGCTGCCGAGGGCGGGCTCGACGGGATCGAGCTCTCGGCCGCGCACGGCTATCTCTTCGCGCAGTTCTTCACGCCGGGACTCAATCTCCGCGAGGACGAGTGGGCGACGGGGCCTCAGCTCCTGATCGCCGTCGTGGAGACCGTGCGGAACGCGGCACCCGGGCTCGCGCTCGGTGTCCGGCTCTCGGCCGACTCCGAGGCTGCCGTGGCCGTGGCACCCGAGCTCGCCGGCCTCGTCGACTACCTCTCGATCGCCCTCGGCGACTCGTCCACCTATCGCGGCTCGACGGGAATCGTCCCGCCGCCGCCAGTCGAGGAGAGCGCGATCGCAGGGTTCGCGGCGCCGTTCCGGGTCGGGCCTCCTGCTGATCGCGACGTCGCGCATCGTCGACCCGGCCGCAGCCGACCGGCTCATCGCGGACGGAGTCGCCGACGCAGTCGGGATGACGCGTGCGCTCATCACGGACCCCGACCTTCCGCGCAAGGCCGCGCGACGGGCAGGCCGACGACGTCCTCCGCTGCATCGGCTGCAACACCTGCATCGCGCACTACCACGCCGCGATCCCGATCGCGTGCACTCAGAATCCTCGGACCGGACGCGAGCTGACGTGGACGCCGGTTCGCGCCGCGAGGCGGCAGCGAGTCGCTGTCGTGGGCGGCGGCCCCGCGGGAATGGCCGCGGCGGCGGAGGCGCATGCGGCAGGCCACGACGTCGTCCTCTACGAGTCGAGGATCCGCCTGGGCGGACAGGTCGAGCTCGCCGGCGCTGCTCCCGGCCACGCCGAGCTCGCGGCTTCACTCCTACGGAACTACGAGCGCCTGCTCGAAGGCGTCGACGTGCGCCTCGGCGAGCACGTGGAGGAGCGCGCCGGATGCCGACGCCGTCATCCTGGCCACCGGCGCCCGGCCGTACGTCCCCGACCTTCCCCTCTCAGAGGGATTCTCGACCGCGTGGGATGTTCTGCGCGGGAGCCGCCCCGACGGGAAGCGGGTCGTGGTCGCCGACTGGGGCGGAGACGCCTCGGGGCTCGACGCATCGGAGGTCCTGGCGGCGAGCGGCTATGAGGTTGCGCTCGCCGTGGGATCGGCCGCCTTCGGCGAGACCCTGCCACGCCTACCAGCGCAACCTCTACGCCGCACGTCTCTACCGGGCCGGGATCGAGGTCTGGCACCACCTCGAGCTCGCTGCGTGGGACGGCGGGCGCGCGAGCTTCACGAACATCTTCGCCCCTGAGCTCGAGGCGGTCATGGAGGCCGACGCGCTCGTGCTCGCGCTCGGGCGCACGCCTGTCCGCGAGCTAACCGTTCAGCGCGCGCTCGAGGCGGGCGACCGGCTCGCGCCGCGCTCGCTCGAGGAGGCGGTACTCGAAGGATCGCTCGCAGGCCGCGGGCTCGCGTAGAGCTCCGGCCGCAGGTCGCCGACGACGTCGTTCCGCTCGCCCCACGCCTTGTGCCGCGACCGAGCGAAGTCCAGTCCGCGTAGAGAATCCGATCCCATAATCGTGCACCGGCCCAGCGGCGAGCCACCCGTCCGGATCGACGATGCAGCTTGCGCCCGGTCCACTCGACGCCACGCTCCGGCTCGGCCCGGTCGCAAACGGCGACCCAAACCTTGTTCACGTGCGCCGTCGCCTGGGCGAGCGCGATCTCCACCGGCCGCTCGCCCTCGGGGCGTGGGAAGAGCGGGAGGTTTGCCGGAACGGCGATGAGGTCGGCGCCGGCGAGGGCGAGCCCGCGCGTGAGCTCGGGGAAGTAGAGGTCGTAGCAGACCGCCACGCCGATCCGGCCGAACGGCGTCTCCACGATCGGCGGCGCCTCGGAGCCCGGCGTGAACCAGAGCTTCTCGCGGTCCCAGAGATGCGTCTTGCGGTAGACGGCGAGCAGTCCGTCGGGCCCGACGACCGCTGCCGAGTTGTAGACGCGCCGTCCTCGCCGAGCTCGGCGAAGCCTCCGACGACCACGCTTCCGTACTCGCGCGGCCTCCTCCGCCCACCGCGAGACCATCGGGCCGTCTGCGGGCTCGCCCAGCGCTCGCGCCTCCTCCACCGACTCGAAGACATAGCCGGACGGACATCAGCTCCGGCAGGAGCACGATCCTGCGCTGTCGCACCCGATCGCCGTCCCTCAGAGCCGCGCGTCTTTGCAAGTCGCGGTTTCCCTCGAGTCGCCCACCCCGGGAGCGATCTGCGCACACGCGATTCGAACGGTCGTCACCGACCCTGGTTTACCCCGACCCCTCCGACACGTCAAGATCACCCACCATGGTCGTCCCCGAGCTGCCCCCCGACATCGCCGAGCTGAAGGAGCGCGTCGGCCGCTTCGTCGCCGACGAGGTCTTCCCGCTGGAGGAGACGATCGCCGCCGCGGGCGAGATCGACTTCGCCGCCGTCGACGCGGTACGCAAGAAGGCGCGCGCGGCCGGCTTCTCGATGCTGAACATGCCCGAGGAGGCCGGAGGGGCCGGACTCAGCATGCTCGGCCAGGTGGCGCTCGAGGAGGAGTCGGGCAAGGCCACGAACGGGCTCGGCTTCGCGGTCGTCGACCGCGGCCCGGCCGAGCTCTGGGAGATCCTCACGCCCGAGCAGCGCGACCGCTGGGTCGTTCCCATCCTGCGCGGCGAGTACCGCGAGGCCTGGGCGGTCACCGAGCCGGGGGCCGGCTCGGACGTGAGCGCGGTCGCCGCGACGGCCGTGCGCGACGGCGACGAGTGGGTGCTGAACGGCGAGAAGTGGTTCGTGACGAGCGAGGGCGACCCCGGCTTCTACATCGTGCTCGCGGTCGTCGACGGCGAGCAGACGCTCTTCATCGTCGAGCCCGGGACTCCCGGCCTCGAGCTCACGCGCGTCCCGGGATTCCTGCACGACCCTTACCTGGACCACCACCCCGAGCTCGTCCTCCGCGACTGCCGCGTGCCGGACGAGAACCGCGTGCCCGCAGGCGGCAACGAGGGTCGCAAAGGAATGGTTCCTCGTCGAGCGGCTCTTCATCGCAGCGCGCTGCTGCGGCGCCTCGGAGCGCGCGCTCGGCATCGCGCGCGACTGGGCGCTCGAGCGCGTCGCCTTCGGGAAGCCGATCGCCGAGCACGAAGGGGTTTCGTTCCAGCTCGCCGACTCCCTCACCGACCTCCTCGCCGCGCGGCTCCTCACCTACCACGCCGCCCACGCGTTCGACGCCTACGAGGACCGCAAGGTCGTCCACGGGAAGGTGGCCGCAGCGAAGCTCTTCGCGTCCGAGGCGGCTGGGCGGATCGTCGACCGCTCGCTCCAGATCCTCGGCGGCCGCGGCTACATGACCGAGAACCCGGCGCCCGCTTCTGGCGCGAGGTCCGCGTCGACCGGATCTGGGAGGGGACGAGCGAGATCCAGCGCCTCATCCTCGCCCGCGGCCTCCTGAAGCGCGGCGTGGAGCCCTACGTTGACTGACAAGAGCTGGCGAACCGCGCGGATCGCGGAGATCCCTCCGGCCGGGCTCGCCGGCGGCCCCGACTACTGGCAGGAGTGGACCGACGACGCGGGCTACGGGGCTCGCTGGCATTCGGTGCGCGAGCACTTCGGGATCGAAGCCTTCGGGGTGAACGCATGCCACGGGAACGCCGGCGAGGAGGTCGTCGTCCCGCACGAGGAGGTCACCTTCGGCGGCCAGCAGGAGCTCTACGCGGTCGTCCAGGGACGCGTTCGCTTCACCTGCAACGGCGAGGAAGTCGAGCTCGGCGCAGGGGAACTGCTCTTCCTCGAGCCCGACGTGCAAAGGGCCGGAACCGCCCTGGAGACGCCGACGCTCGTCCTCATGATCGGCGGCGTGGCGGGTAAGCCGTTCGAGCCCGACTGGGAACCGCTGGAAAACTGAGCCGCCAGGGCGGCGGGTTATGCTGAGAGGGATGTTCAGCGAGATTCGCGAGCGACTGGAGGCCGGCTACACGCTGCCCGCGGGCTGGTATTCGGACAGCGCCATCCTCGCGCTCGAGCGGGAGCGGATCTTCAAGCACACCTGGCAGTACGCCTGCGTGACGGCCGAGGTGAGCGAGCCCGGCGACTACTTCGCCACCAAGGCAGGGACCATCCCGGTCGTCCTCGTCCGGGACAAGGAGGGCGAGCTCAAGGGCTTCGTCAACGTCTGCCGCCATCGCGGCCACGTCGTCATGCAGGGCTCCGGGCACCGCGAGACCCTGCAGTGCCCCTACCACGCGTGGACGTACGGGCTCGACGGCTGCCTGCTCAAGGCGCCGCGCTCCGAGCGCGAGCCCGGCTTCGACGCCGACAACTACTCACTCTTCCCCGTGCAGGTGGACACGTGGGGGCCGTTCATCTTCGTGAACGTCGACCTCGAGGCCGACTCGCTCGGCGAGACGCTCGGCGTCCTGCCCGAGACGGTGGCCGAGACAGGCATCGACCTGGACAGCCTCAGGTTCCACCACCGCGGCGAGTACGTCATCGAGGCGAACTGGAAGATCGCGGTCGAGAACTACCTCGAGTGCTACCACTGCCCGGTCGCGCACCCCGGCTTCTCGTCGGTGATCGACGTCGACCCGGACTCCTACGCACTCGCGCTCCTCCGGCTACGTCTCGACCCAGAAGGGCCCGGTGCGGAGCTCCGTGCTCGAGGGCAAGAAGGCGGCGCCCTACGACGCGACCGGCGAGATCGGCCGCAGCACGTCGGTGTTCGTCTTCCCGAACTTCACCGTCGACATCATCCCCGGCCCGCCGAACATGAATGCCGGCGCCTGGTTCCCGATCGACGAGCGGCGCACGCTCGGCACGTACGACTACTTCTTCTCCGAGGACGTGCCCCAGAAGACGATCGAGGAGATGATCGCCTTCAACGAGCAGGTCGGTCTTGAGGACAACGGGCTCGTCGAGTCGGTGCACGCCGGCCTCGAGTCGGGGATGGTCGAGCACGGCCGGCTCCTGCCGACGAGCGAGCACCTGATCCAGCACTTCCAGGGCCTGATCTACAGCTATCTCAGCTGATCGGCGCGCGTCTCACTTGAAAGGCGCACACTTCCCGTGAGACAGTGCGCCACCCCCGCGGCCCACCGAACTCAGGAGGGGACTCGATGACGCACCACCCGAAGGAACGGCCCGGCTACCTGAGCAGGCGCGACTTCCTCGCGCGCGCCGCCGGAACCGGCTTCGCGATATCGGGAGCTGGAAGCCTCCTCGCCGCATGCTCGAGCTCGACGACCGTCGCCCAGGAGACGAGCACGACCGGAGAGCTCCTCGGCCCGGGGGGCCTTCCGCTCGCGCGGCCCGACAAGCGTGTCACCCTCCCCTTCTACGAGGACCCGATCGCGTCCGGGCTCGAGCCCGAGACCGGAGGCACCTTCACGGTCTTCAACTATCCGGACTACTTCTACAAGAAGCTCCTCAAGGAGTTCG
>CAVYAJ010000021.1:0-15751 GCA_963766155.1 uncultured Actinomycetes bacterium
CGGTCGCCTCGCTCACCCCGAACGACCGGTAGGTGGAGTGATGCGAGGTGACGTCGTAGAGCTCGTTCCGGTATTCCGCCCCGATGTACCCCCCGATCGCGGCGTACGACTGAACGGCGGGACGCTCACCCTCCCACAGGTACCAATCGGCCTCGACCCCTTCAGTTAGCGACACGGTGCCGTCAGCGGCAAGCTCCGCCTTGAAGGTGTCAATTGGGTAGGTGATGTCATGGCGAGCTCCCTGAATGGCGCGAAGGTTCGTACGCCGATCAGTCCCGCTTCGTGGAGTCGGCCCGTGCGCAATCTCTTCGGAGGTCGGCCATTGGCTCCGGTCTTGAGTCCGAAGCTCGTCGACGCTGATTTCCATCCCCTCAGGGAACCGTCCAGATGCGGCGGTTCAAGTAGCTCGAGATGCCCTCCGTAATGTCCGACTCGGCCCGGTTGGGATCGCCGAGCGCGGTCGTCGCTCGGACTGTTTCCCAGCAGGACAATCACGGTTCCGTGAGCGCTGAGCCACGGAGGCTTGACGCTTGCCCAGTCGCAGCCATGTTCCTCGTCCGTGTAGGGCTCGTAGACCTCGTCAAGGGTGATCTCACCCGTCTCGGGGTCCTCGACGTCCTCAAGCTTGAGCCCGTATTCTCCGGTCTCGGGTCTTGGCGAGAAACCCAGATCATCGAGGGCGTCGCCGTCGACCCAAGAGACGACGACCATCCCATATGTGTTCCACGGGAGGAGCGCCGTCTTCGAGCCGACGCCGAAGTTCTCGTGCGCCCCGCCGATCGGCTTGCCGCCACCGCCGAAGGTGTTGAAGAACTCGACGAGCTCGGACGCCGGACATTCCCTTTCCGTTGTCGGCGATCAGCGCCGTCGGTCGACGCCCGCGATTGTCGACCGCCTGCCACTCAACACCGAAAAGGACGCATATTCGCGCCAGCTTCCTCAGCGTTGATGTAGGTCTTCGCGAGACCATTGGAAGGCACCGCCCTCACGGTAGGTTCGCTCGATGAAGTGTTGGGTTCCCGCCGTCTTCATCGGCAGGATCCGCACAGGCCCGTTGGCCATGATGGAACTCCCTTCTCCAAGCCTTCGACTTGGATATCGAGCTAGAGCAGAGTGCCCTAGCTAGTACGAGCCAGTGTAGCTGACACCTAGGACGACCTAGCGGGTCATCAGGACGGCCCTGGAAGGTCGCGCAGTTCGACGAAGCTTCCAGTAGAAAGCCCGCCCAAACCCGCATGGTTGGGGCGTTTGGCTAGAAGAGCTGGTTCTCGCCGGCGAAGATCGCCGAGACGGACTCGTCCGAGAAAACGTTCTTGATCGTGTCCGCGAGGAGGATCGAGACCGTTAGCGGCTCGGGGAAGTTGTCGGGCCGAAGCAGCGGGTTGATCGGGACGGTGTCGGTGACCGCGATCTCCTTCAGCTGGCTCTGGCCGAGCTTCTCGAAGGCGTTCTCGGGGATGAGTGCGTGCGTGGCACAGGCGTAGACCTCGGTGGCGCCCGCGTCCTTGAGCGCCTGCGCGCCGGCGATGAGCGTCCCGCCGGTGACGATGATGTCGTCGGTCATGATCGCCACCTTGCCCTTCACGCGGCCGATCACCTCGGTGACCGCGGCCGAGTCCCGGGCCGGGCGCGTCTTGTTCATGATCGCGAGGTCGGCCTCGAGCATCTCTCCGAACTTGCGCGCCATCTTCGCGCGCCCCGGATCCGGCGAGACCGCGACGATGTCGTCGCCGTGCAGGCCCTTGTCGCGGTAGTACTGCGCGAAGAGCGGGAGCGCAGTCATGTGGTCGACCGGGATCGAGACGAAGCCCTGGATCTGGCCCGGCGTGGAGATCCATCGTGAGGATGCGGTCGACGCCGGCGGCGACGAGCATGTCCGCGACGAGCTTGGCGGTGATCGGCTCGCGCGGGGCCGACTTCTTGTCCTGCCGCGAGTACGGGTACCACGGCATGACCGCGGTGATCCGGTTCGCCGAGGCGAGCTTGGCGGCCTGGATCATGATCATGAGCTCCATCAGGTGGTCGTTCGAGTGCAGCCCGTGGCACGACTGGATGAGGAAGACGTCCGCGCCGCGGATCGACTCGCAGTAGCGGCAGTACGTCTCGCCGTTGGCGAAGGTCTCGAGCTCCACCTCGCCGAGCGAGATGTTGAGGAGCTCGGCGATGCGCTCCGAGAGCTCGGGGTTCGAGCGGCCGGAGAAGAGCATGAGCTTCCCCGACGGACCGCGCTCGATCCAGCGGCCGCGTTCGCCACTCGCCTGTGGAACCGGCACTTCGGGCACTTCGAGGCCCGGCAGCCTGGTCAGCTCAGTCGTTCCGCTTTCCACCGTTGCCTTCCTGGTCGATCCACCCCGCGACGGTACTCGAAGCATCGCGGTCAACCTCCACTCGCGCAACTGGAACATTGTCCCTGCAGCGCTGGACGTACCCCGCGATCACGTTCCGGCACCGCCCGGACGGAGGTGCGTGAAGGGCGGCACGACCTCTCCAGGCCCGACCTCGGAGTCGACCACGACGGCGTGCGGGCCGACCTCGCGCCGGCGCGGACGATGGCCTTCCCTGCAGGATCGTGAACGGCTGGATGACGGCCTCGGGCTCGATGACGACGTCCGGTCCGATCCAGGTCGTCGCCGGGTCGACCACCGCGACACCGGCGGACATGTGCTCCTCGACGATGCGCCGGCGAAGCTCTGACGCAGCCTCCGCCAGCTCGGCCGCGTGTTGACGCCGAGACCCATTTCGGCCACAGGGGCACAATAGACGGCGCGCCGCGCCCGGCTCGACGAGGCTCCGCACGCATCGGTGAGGTAGAGCTCGCCCTGCGCGTTGGCAGGATCGAGCGCCTCGAGCGCCGGCCACAGGTCGGCTGCGCGGAAGACGTAGATCGACGTGTTGAGCTCGCGGACGGCGCGCTCCTCCGGCGAGGCGTCCTTCTCCTCGACGATCGCGCGCAGGGCGCCCTTCTCATCGCGCAGGATGCGGCCGTAAGGGAGCGGCTCGTCGGGCTCGATGGAGAGGACGGTGACGGCGGCGCCGGTCTCTGCGGTGCTCGTCGAGAAGCGCTTGGAGGAGCTCGGTAGTCAGGAGTGGCGCAGCGCCGTCGAGGACGAAGACGTCGCCCTCGAACCCGGCGAGTGCTGCGCGCGCGGCGGCGACCGCGTCTCCCGTGCCCTTCGGCTCCTCCTGGACGGCGAGCGTTGCTCCCTCGGGAAGCGTGCCGTCGAGCTCGCCCTTCGTGGCGGGCGAGCAGACGACGACGAGCGGGTCGGGACGGAGCGGCAGGACCGGCGCGATCGACCAGTCGAGGAGGCGCCGCCCGAGGAGCGGATGCAGGTGCTTCGGGAGCTCGGAGCGCATCCGCGTTCCGAGGCCTGCAGCCATTACGACCGCGGCGAGCGAGGGGGTCATGGGTTCGAGGTTATGGCTGGGGCGGGAGGATTCGAACCTCCGGTCACGGGACCAAAACCCGCTGCCTTACCGCTTGGCTACGCCCCACCGGATCGCGAGTCACTCTACTTTCGGTCAAGGAGGAGCGCCGCCAGCAGGAAGACCGCCAGGGCGATCAGGACGATGAGCGCAAGCGTCTTGACGAGCACCCAGAGAACGGGGACGAGCACCGCGAGGAGCTGCGAGACCGCCGCGACCCAGGTGACCTCGTAGACGACCCCCGGCCGCCGCCGCCCGAGGAACCAGTAAGCCGCGAGCGCGAGGATCACGGCGATGATCACGTAGCGCCAGCCGTGAGCGCTGAAGAGGACGAGCAGGCTCTCGACGAACGCGATCAGGAGCGCGAGCCGCAGGCGCCGCTCTCTCAGCCAGCGGGCCGAGCTGCTCTCGCCGTGCTCGATCGTCCTGGTCTCGTCCATGGCGGCGCGACGCTACCAGACCGGAGCGACCACCCATGTCCGCGCCTGGACGCGCAGCGCACGGGCGGCGCGCTTCGCGTCCGCGAGGTGGTGGAAGAGCCCGTAGACGGCGGGGCCCGCGCCGCTGACGTCTGCCCGGAAGGCGCCGCCGCCCAGGAGGTCGTCGACGATCCTCGGCCTTCCCGCCGCCTCGGCGAGATCGTTCGGCGGAAAGGCCGCGAAGTCGCGCGGACGGCGCACCGCGGTAAGAGCCTCCGTCAGCGCCGCGCGCCGCTCCTCGAACCCCGCGATGCCGTTCGTCGCGTCGAAGCGGGCGTAGACGTCGGCGGTGGAGGTCTTGCTCGCTCGCCGGGGGAGCGCGACGACCACCCAGAAGTCCTGCGGCAGCTCGAGGGCGGTGAGCCGCTCGCCTGCCCCTTCGGCGAGCTTGGGCCCGGGCTCGAGGAAGTAGGGAACGTCGGCGCCGATGTCGGAGGCGAGCTCTGCGAGCCGCTCGGCGGGGAGCGGCTCGTCGAGCAGCGGGTTGGCGAGCACGAGCGCCGCGGCGGCGTCGGCGCTTCCTCCGCCGAGACCGGCGGCGAGCGGAATCCGCTTCCGGATCTTGGCGCGCCAGTGCGGCTCGACCCCGGCCGCGGCGGCGAGCCGTTCCAGCGCCGCACGCACGATCGTGTCCTTGCGGAAGCCGTCGACCGCGAGGCCTTGTGCGGGCGCGACCTCGACCGCGTCGCAGATGTCGATCCGCTGCATGACGGTGACGAGCTCGTGCAGCCCGTCCTCGCGCGCCGGCCCGACGAGGAGCGCGAGATTGATCTTCGCGGCCGCAGGGAGCCGCTTCACGGCAGAAGCTCCGCCAGCTCGAGGAACTGCGGGGGGGCGAGCGCTTCGGCGCGGATGTCCGGCTGCAGCCCGAGCTTCTCCAGCGCCGGCTCGGCCTCCGCCCTGCCGCCGCGGGAGAGCTCGAGCGAGTTGAGGAGCGTCTTGCGGCGATGGGCGAAAGCGCTCTGGACGACCTCTTTCAGGTGCGCGAACTCGGGGCCCCAGCTGCGGGTCCGCCTGAAGGCGACGAGCGCGGAGTCCACATTCGGCGGCGGGCGGAAGACCGTGCGGGCCACCGGATGGAAACCTGTGCGCTCGGCGGTGAGCTGGAGGAGCACGGAGACTGCGCCGTAGCTCTTCGTCCCGGGCACGGCGAAGAAGCGATCCGCGACCTCCCGCTGCACCATCACGCACCAGAGCTCGACGGCCGGCAGCCCGTCCAGGCTTTCCGCGATCAGCGGCGTGGCGATCTGGTACGGCAGGTTGGCGACGAGCTTTCCCGGCGGCGGGTCGAGCGCCTCGAGTGGGAGCGTGAGGGCGTCCCCGAGGACGAGCTCGACGTTATCGCGGCCGGCCAGCGCATCGCGAAGGTGCGGCTCGAGGCTGCGGTCGAGCTCGACGGCGTGGACGAGACGGACACGCTCGGCGAGATACAAGGTGAGGACACCGAGACCGGCGCCGACTTCGAGCACGACGTCTTCGGGCCCGAGCTCCGCAAGGCGGCCGGCGACGCCGAGGATGTTTTCGTCGACCAGAAAGTGCTGGCCGAGCTCGCGGTTGGGCGCAACCGGAAGCCTCACGGGAGGCCGAAAGCCGCAGTCGCGTTGGCGTCGATCGCGCGCTCGAGCTCGTCCTGGTCTTCGCCCCGCGCCTCGGCCAGGGTGGCGAGGGTGTGGACGACATTCGCCGGCTCGTTCCGGCGACCTCGGACCGGCTGAGGAGAGAGGTAGGGGCAGTCCGTCTCGGCCAGGATCCGGTCCGCGGGGACGCGTGCCGCGGCGGTGCGAAGCTCGCCCGCCTTCGGGTAGGTCACGTTGCCGGCAAAGGAGACGAACCAGCCGCGTTCGAGCGCTGGGCCGAGCAGGCGGAGCGACGAGAAGCAGTGCAGCACGACCGCGCATCCTCCGGAAGGGCCGTGAGCACGGCCAGGGTCTCGTCGTCCGCCGCGCGGGTGTGGACGACGATCGGCTTGCCCGCAGTGACGGCGAGCTCTGCCTGGGCGCGAAAGAGCTCGAGCTGTCGGTCGTGCGGCGCGTAGTCACGGAAGTGGTCGAGCCCGGTCTCCCCGACGGCGACCGCCTTCGGATGGTCGAGCAGGCTCGCGAGCTCGTCGACCTCCGCTCGGCCCACCGTCCCCGCCTCGTGTGGATGGAGCCCGAGCGAGACGAATACGCCCTCCTCGCGATCGGCGACCTCGAGCGCTGTCCGGCACGAGTCGAGCGTCGTCCCGATCGTGACGACCCGCTCGACACCCGCTTCACGCGCCCGTGCGAGCGCCTCGGGCGCGTCGTCGAGAGCGTCCAGATGCGCGTGCGTGTCGATCACGCCGATTCAGACAGCCGCGGGCGAGTCCACCCGTGGGAAGAGGGGCTCGGCAGGCGCGATCCCCTCCGCGGCTCGGGTCTGACCGGCACGCGCTCGCTCCCAGTCCAGACTCCCGTCCTGGCCCAGCGCCCCGAGGATCCTCGGCGCCGTCTCGGGGAGATACGGCGCCAGCACGATCGCGAGCACGCGCAAGCCGTCCGCGAGGTCGCAGAGGACGCGGTCGAGGTCATCCGCCTTGGCCTCGTCCTTCGCCAGCTCCCACGGCGCGTTCTGCTCCACGTGTCGGTTGAGCGCACGGACGACTTCCCAGATCTCGTCGAGCCCACCCGTCAGGTCGTACGCGTCCAGGCGCGCGACGACCTTCGGCCCCAGGCCGTCGAGCTCGGCGGTCAGCTCCGCGGAGCCCTGGACGACCGGGAGCTTCCCGTCCCTGTAGCGCGCGACCATCGCCGTTGTCCGCGACAGGAGGTTGCCGAGGTCGTTGCCGAGCTCGCGCTCGTACCGCTCGTGCAGCCCGTCGATCGAGATGTTCCCGTCCTGCCCGAACGAGGCCGCGCGGAAAAGGTAGTAGCGAACCGCGTCGACCCCGTAGACGTCGATCAGCTCGAGCGGGTCGATGACGTTCCCGACCGACTTCGACATCTTGCGGTCGTCCATCAGCAGATAGCCATGCACGAAGAGTTGCTTGGGCACGCTGATCCCCGCCCCCATCAGGAGCGCCGGCCAGATCACGCAGTGGAACTTGAGGATGTCCTTCGCCAGGAGGTGGTGAACCTCAGGCCAGAGCCGCTCGCGGAGGTCCTCGCCCTCGCGCGCAAAGGCAAGCGCGCTCCAGTAGTTGATGAGCGCATCGACCCAGACGTAGACGACCTGGTCCGGTCCCAGGGGACGGACACGCCCCAGCGCTGAGTCGCCCTGCTCACGCTGATGTCGTCGAGGCCCTGCTCGATGAAGCTCCGCGCCTCGTTGGCCCGGAACTTGGGCAGGACGAACTCCGGGTTCTCGTCGTAGAGGGCGAGCAGCCTGTCCTGGTAGGCGGAAAGACGGAAGAAGTAGTTCTTCTCCTCGACCCACTCCGGCGGGATCCCGTGCTGCGGACACTTGCCGTCGACGAGCTCCGCCTCGCTGTAGAAGGACTCGCAGCGGCTGCAGTAGAGCCCGGCGTAAACGCCTTCGTAGATCTCGCCCGCGTCGTAGATCCGCTGCAGGAACTCCTGCACGAGGTGCTCGTGGCGCTCGTCCGTCGTGCGGATGAAGAAGTCGTTGGAGACGTTGATCCGCCCCGTCATCTCCATGAACGTCGCCGCGTTGCGGTCGACGAACTCCTTCGGCTCGAGTCCGGCCTCCTCCGCGACTCGCGCGATGTTCGAGCCATGCTCGTCGGTGCCCGTCAGGAAGAAGGTCTCCTCGCCGCGCTGGCGACGGTGGCGCGCGAGTATGTCCGCCGCGATCGTCGTGTACGCATGCCCGACGTGCGGCGTCGCGTTGACGTAATAGATCGGAGTGGTGATGTAAAAGCTCACGCACGGCAATCATACGAAGGACTCCGCGCGCCCCGCAGCCGAGAATGATGGTTAGAAATGGCAAAGCGGGGGACCTGTTTCGTGGAGTCCGCCGCAAACGAAAGGCAGAAATACGTTGGGGTCGAACGGAACGACAGAGCGCCCGCTGAAAGAGCGCGCCATGAGGGGGGCAACGAAGACGGGGATCATCCGCCACATCGACGACCTGGGCAGGATCGTCATTCCCATCGAGATCCCGGAAGCGCTTCCGCGCTCGCGGAAGGATCCGCTCGAGATCTCGGTGAAGGACGACGTCATCCTCCTGTCCAAGCCGCAGACGGTCTGCGTCTTCTGCGGGCGCCGGAGCTCCCTGCAAGAGCACCGCGGGCGTGCCGTGTGCCGCAACTGCGTCACCGAGCTCGCGTCGGCGGCGGGCTAGTTCGGCGCAGAGCGCCCCGACCCGAACAGTGCCGCCAGCCCTGCCCCCATCCAGACGGGGCGTGCTTCGGCATCGGCTCCCCGGCCGACGGTTTCCCCGCTTGGGGCCGTCGCGCGGACGAGGGTCGGCGCGGGGGAGCGAAACTCGGTTCCGTAGGGCCTCGGGCGACCGCGCGGCTCTCCCGTCGCCGGGTGACCTGACACCTTCCGTCGGCAGGTGTCGGACTTCCGACGGCCGCCGCGACATGCGCGCCCGTGGCATCACCTGTGTCTCCGGAGCCGGCTCGACGCTCGGTTCCTCGACGGCCGCCGCCACGGGCGCGTCGTGGCTGTGGTGCCTCGAGCCGGACCCGTGCGCCGGCGCCGGGACGGGATCGGGCTCCTCCGGGTTGCTCGTCCGGCACCGGATCGGCGCCAGCGGAGGCAGGAGCCCGAGCGGATCGACGTAGCCGTTCGGCTCGTCGGCTCTGCGGACGCCCAGGTAGACGTAAGGCTCGCTGGCGTCTCCGACCGACCCGACGACGTCTCCCTCGCCGATTGCCAGCCCCCGCTGGACAGAGGTCGAACCGAGGCGCTGCAACGTGACGGCGTACCCGTCGGCGGTGTGGATCGTGATCGTTTGCCCGCCCGTGGGGACGGTGCCGGCAAAGCTGACCGTTCCGGGCGCCGGCGCACGCACGGGCGTCCCGGCCGGAGCGCCGATGTCGACGCCGCGGTGTTGGCCGCCGGCATAGGGGTCGTCACCAAGGACGAAGGGTCGAAGCACCGGCCCGTCGACGGGCCAGGCCCAGGCGAGCGCGGGCTGCACGCCGACCTGGAGCGCGACGAGGACCGGAAGCAGCAAGGCGAGGCCTTTCATCGCCGCTCCTCCTCGTTGTCAAGTTTGCGAACGAGAACGAGCGTAGCAGGACGGCCGCCTCGTTGTCAACGCAGGCTACGACAGTCTTGGTGGAACTACAGTGACCCTTTGTAAAGCTTGTTGCGCGGGATGCTGGTGAGCCGCGAGACGAGATCGGCCGCCTGGCGCCGGGGAATCCCCGCCTCGACGAGCTCGACGACTGCTGCGAGCGCCTCCTCATCGGGGATAGACGCGACAGCTGCTGCGCCGGGCCCGAGGACGAGCGTGATCTCGCCCTTCGGCGCCTCCTTGAACCGTGCGGCGACCTCGCGCGCCGAGCCGCGAGCGACCTCCTCGAAGCGCTTCGTCAGCTCCCGGCAAACGGCGACTGGGCGCTCGGGATTCGCCTCCGCGAGCGAACGCAGCGATCCCGGCAGCCGCCTGGGCGACTCGAACGCCACGACCGGGCCGCTCCAGGAGGCTGTCTCCTCCCACAGGCGGTCGAGCGCCTCCCGCCGCCGCGGAAGGTACCCCACGAACGAGTAGCGCTCGCCGACGAGCCCGCTGGCGACGAGAGCGGTCTCGACTGCGGACGGCCCCGGCAACACGGTCACCTCGAAGCCGCGCTCGATCGCAGCGGAAATGAGCCGCGCACCCGGGTCGTTCACGCCCGGGAGGCCCGCGTCGCTCGCGAGCGCGATCCTCTCGCCCTCCTCGAGCCGCGGCAGCAGCTCGTCGACTCGCTTCGCCTCGTTGTGGCGGTGGTAGCTGACGAGCTTGGCCTGGATCCCGTGACGGTCGAGGAGCGTGCGCGTCCGGCGCGTGTCCTCGCAGAGGACGAGGTCGGCCTCGCCGAGCTCGCGCAAGACCCGCAGGGTGACGTCCTCGAGGTTGCCGATCGGCGTCGCGCAGACGACCAGGGGCATCAGGATCGGTGCAGCGCCTCGAAGCCGACGAGGCCCGCGCCGATGAGGCCTGCCTCGACCCCGAGCAGCGCGGGGACGATCTTGGCCTCGTCCCGCGCCGGCGAGAGCGCGCGCTCAGCCACGACCCTCCGGGCCGGCTCGAAGAGAAGGTCGCCGGCGCGCGAAAAGCCGCCGCCGATCACGACGAGCTCCGGGTTGAAGATGTTGACCAGACTCGCAATGCCCACGCCGAGGTGGAAGCCGACGTGAGAGAGCACGTCGCGGGCGTCGCCCGGACCATGTCCTGCGAGCTCGACGGCCAGCCGTGCATCCACGGTCTTGCCCTCGGCTGCCGCGCGCCCGAGATCCCCTTCGGGATTCTGCTCGGCGGCCTCGCGGGCATAGCCGTCCGCAGCCGTGCCCGACGCCAGCGCCTCGAGGTGGCCGCGTCCGGGACAGCGGCCCTGGCATGGAGGGCCGTGGAGGTCGAGTGTGATGTGGCCGAGCTCGGCTGCGGCGCCGATCGCGCCGCGGTAGAGATTGCCGTCGAGGATCAGGCCTCCCCCACCCCCGTCCCGAGGGTGAGCATGACCATATGGTGGGAACCACGGCCGGCTCCGTGCCTGTGCTCCGCGACCGCCGCGGAATTCGCGTCGTTCTCGATCGCGACAGGCAGGCCGAACCGCTCGCCGAGCCGGTCACGTAGCGGCACGTCCGAGAGCGGAATGTTGACGGAGTCGATCGCCTCCCCGCGACGCTGGTCGATCGTCGAAGGAATACCGATCCCGATCGCGCCGATGTCGTCCTCCAAGAGGCCCTCGACGGCCTCCTCGACCTGCGCCAGAACGGCGTCCTCGCTGCTCGTGTCGGTCGCGCCGACGACGCGCTTCTCGACGACACCTTCATCGTCGACGACCCCCGAGAGCAGCTTCGTCCCCCCGAGGTCGAGTGCGATCACACGGGGGGAAGCCACAGGCTCAGGCTACGATACTCGGTCGCGTGCCGCCCAAGGACAAGCCGTACCGCATCTACCGCGGGGGGAGAGTAAAGGGCCCGATCCGGCCCGAGTCGCCGAAGTCCGACCGGAAGGCGGGCAAGGACAAGGCGAACGGACCCGAGCCCCGCTCCTACCGCGGCCCGAAGCCCGCCAGGACCAGGCGGCGCTGGGTCCGCCCTGTCGCGTGGACCCTCGTCGGCCTGCTCGTCCTGGCCCTGGTCTGGGGAGTGCTCGGCTTCCTCGCCTTCCGGAGCGGCGTCAAGGAGGCGAACAAGAAGCTCGACCCGCGTGCGGAGCGGGCGCTCGCGCCGCAGGACGGGATCATGCTCTCCAACCCGAGCAACATCCTCGTGCTCGGTGCCGACAACGGCTCCAAGTCGAGACAGGGATCCGTCGCGCGCTCGGACTCGATCATGATCGTGCACACGGATCCCGACAAGCACCGGATCGCGCTCCTCTCCATCCCGCGCGACCTGCGCGTGGACATCCCGGGCCACGGCGAGGACAAGATCAACGCGGCCTTCGCCTACGGGGGCCCGACGCTCGCCATCAAGACCGTGCAGAGCGTCACCGGCCTTCCGATCAACCACGTCGTCGTGGTCGACTTCGGCACCTTCGACGAGGTCATCGACGCCCTCGGCGGGGTCGCGATCGACGTCCCCAAGCAGATTCTGTCCAACAAGTTCGAGTGCCCGTTCGGGACGGAGGCACGCTGCAACCGCTGGAAGGGCTGGCGGTTCAAGAAGGGCGAGCAGACGATGAGCGGCAAGCGCGCCCTGATCTATGCGCGGATCCGGGAGAACCAGCTCGACCCGAAGGAGTCCGACATCACGCGGGGCGAGCGCCAGCAGGCGGTCGTCTCCGCGATGGCGGACAAGATCGTCAGCTTCACGGAGTACCTCAAAGCGCCCTTCAACGGCGACGACATCACGAAGCCGCTCGCGACCGACCTCTCCGCCGCGCAGATTCTCGAGCTTTCCTGGATCAAGTTCCGCACTCCGTCGAACGGGAAGCTGAAGTGCCGCCTGGGCGGACTCGCCTCGAACATCGGCGGGATCGACTACATCGTCGGCACCGAGGAGAACGTTTCGGTGATCGCGATGGTGACCGGGAAGAGCGCGCCGCAGCCTCCGAAGCCCGCGTCCGGCCCTTACGGGCCCGGCTGCATCGTCGGCGGCTAGCGGGTAGCGTCCCGCCGTGGAAGAAGACCAGCCCGTCGTCCTGACTGTCGTCCCCGGAGAGACCGAGGCCGAGGTCCTCTGCGGGTTGCTCCGGGCGAACGGCATCGAGTGCGGCTATCGGGACACGGACGCGATCGACTCCGCGCTCGAGGACTTCATGGCCTCGGGACCGCGCGAGATCCTCGTCCACGAGGCGGATCTCGAGACGGCGCGGGCGCTCCTGCCCGAGTCCTAGGCTTCCGCGGCTTTCTTCTCGGACTTCTTTTCGGACTTCTCGTCGGCTTCGAGTCGGTCTTCTCCTTCTTCTCGGAGGAGTCCGACTTGTCGGGCTTGTCGCCGTCGCGATTGCGGGAGCCGCGCCCGTAGTCTGTCTTGTAGAAGCCCGAGCCTTTGAAGTGGAGCGCGGCAGGGTAGAGCACCTTCTCGAGCGGGCTCTCACCGCAGATCTGGCACTCTGACGGAGGCGGATCCGTCATCCGCTGGAACAGCTCGAACGTGTGCCCGTTTGGGCACCTGTATTCGTAGATCGGCATCGAAAGAAAGGCCCGGTTTGCGGGAGGAAATGCTACCAGGGGGGACGGCCGCCTCCGGCGCGCGCGCCGAGCGGGCGCCGCGCCAACCCTGGCTGGAGCGCGCGGTGCTCCGGGTGCGCGAAGACCCGTACCGCCTCGGGGTGGGCGTCATCTCGGCTGGCGCTCGCCACCTTCCTCCTCTTCCAGATGACGGTCTGGCCGCCGCACGAGGACGAGACTCTCGTCTTCTTCGTGACGCAGCAGCCGATCGGGGATGTCTTCTCCACGGTCTTCGCCGAGCGGGGCGGCGCGCCGCTCCACTGGCTCCTGGCCTACCTCGCGGGCTCGATCTCCCCGAGCCTGACCGCGCTGCGGCTCGTGTCGGTCGTCTTCGCGGTCGCGAGCATGCCCGTGATCGCGGCCCTCGTCTCCCGGCTGACGGACAAGCGCACCGCGCTCGTCGCCACCGCGCTTGCCGCGGCGAGCTGGATCACGATCTACCACGGCATCTACGCGCGGATGTACAGCCTCTTCCTCTTCCTCAGCGCGCTTTCGTTCCTCACGCTTCTCCGCGCCGTCGGCACGCGTGACCCCAGGCGCTGGGCCGCCTGGATCGCGGCGACGGTGCTCACCATCGCGACGCAGCCGTACGGGACCTTCGTGCTCGCCGCACAGGCCGTGTACGTCCTGGCGCGCAGGCGGCGGCGCGAGTTCCCGCTCCGGCCGGCCGCGATCTCGTTCGGGATCGTGGTCGTGCTCGTCGCGCCGCTCTGGCTCATCTATCGCGTGCTCGCGTCGCGCTTCGGCATCGGCCTCACCGGCGAGAGCGACTCGAAGCTCGGGTCGCCGGTCGATGTCCTCGACTACGTCTGGCACACGATCGGCGACTTCGGCGCCGGCTGGACCGCGGCAACCGCGGTCATCGCCGCACTCGCGGCGCTCGGCGGAGTCGTGCTGTTCCGCACCCGCCCTGCTGCGGTGCTGTTGGCCGCCACGGTGCTGCTCGTCCCGACGCTCGCGCTCATGGTCGCCCGGTCGCAGTCGAGCGTCTTCCTCGAGAGCAGGCACCTGATCTTCGCCCTGCCGTTCTTCCAGATGCTCGTCGCCGCCGGCCTCCTGAAGCTGGCCGGGCGGGCGGGGCGGGCCGAGGCGGCCATCGTCCTCGTCGGCCTCACCGCGCTCCTCGGCGTGGAGTTCGCATGGGGCTGGCACAAGACGCCGTACATGTACGCGGGCGAGCCCGCGGTCCGCGAGCAGGCGCGGGAGGAGGCCGCCGCATGGCTCGCTGCCACGAGCCGGCCGGACGACATCCTCTTCGGCTACGAGCCGCTCTACCTCGACGCGCGCGAGGCGGGAGCGCCGTTCGGCTCCGTGATCGTCCAGCGGGCGGATCCCCGGCTCGCGATCGAGAGCCTCGACCAGGCGCCGAAGCCGCTCGGCCGCGGCGTGTGGGTCTTCGACGCGTCCGATCAGAGCGACCAGAACCGGGTGAAGCTCACGATCCCGGAAGACCGTCCCCGGACCCATCTTCGAGTCCCGGGCGTGGGGCCCCTTCCTCATCATCAGGACGAAGAGCCGGTGCAGGACGCGGAGGACTTCTTCCGCGACACGGCCGCGGTCGAGCTCGAGGGCCGGATCCTCGGCGTCGGGGACGCAAGCATCAACCTACAGACGGCGGTCACCGCGCTCAGCAGGCTGGACAACCGCTAGCGGGTGAGCTTCCTCGCGCGCCTCGCGCTCGAGCGTCTCGGCATAGCAAGGGGCCTGCTCGAAAGCGGCGAGGCCGGCCTGCGTCTGGCGCTTCTCGGGACGGCGAGGGACGCGCATCCGGCCGGCGGCGACAAGCCCGGCCGCGCTGCCGACGATCCCTCCGATCACGAAGGAGCGGATCCGTTTCGCGCGCTCGCTCTCCACGTCACCGATTGTAGGCTCCTCGCCCCCGATGATCTGCACCCTCGGTGACTTGCTCCTCGACGTCGTCGTCCGGCTGGACGGGCCGATCGCCGAGGACACGGACACCTACGGCCGCACGCGGGTCGGCCCGGGCGGCCAAGCGGCAAACGTCGCCGCGTGGACGGCGGCGCTCGGAGGGCGGGCGCGGTTCATCGGCAAGCGGGCCGACGATCCGGCCGGGGTCATGCTCGCGGACGAGCTCCGGCGGCGCGGCGTCGAGCTCGCGCGGGCCCGTCGAGGAGGCGGGCACCGGCACCGTGGTCTCCGTGGCGACGCCCGACGGGAAACGGACGATGCTGACCGACCGCGGGATCGCGCCCGGCCTGGAGCCGGACAGCTCGACGCGTCGTGGCTCGAAGGCTGCGAATGGCTCCACATCGCCGGCTACAGCCTCGCGCGCCCGCCGATCAGGGAGGCCTCTCTCGCCGCGGCCGCGCTCGCGGCGCGCGGTGAGCGTCGACCTTCCTCGACCGCGGCGATCGAGGCGGCCGGCGTCGATGAGTTCCGCGAGCTTCTCGGCCGCATCCGCCCCGAGATCGTCTTCGCGAACGAAGAGGAGGCCGAGCTCGTCGGCGAGATCGAAACGGAGACGCTCGTGGTCAAGCGCGGCGCGAGCGGCATCATCGTCTCGGGCGCTCGAGCACGAGGCGAAACCGGCCGAGGTCGTCGACACGACTGGCGCCGGCGATGCGCTTGCCGCCGGCTTTCTCCTCGGCGGCCCGGACCTCGGGCTCGACGCGGCGGCGCGCTGTGTGGCAACCATGGGGGCCTTCCCGCAGTGACCGACCTCCTCCGCATCCATCCCGAAGTGCGCGCGGCCCTCGAGTCGCGTCGGCCCGTGGTCGCGCTCGAGACGACGCTCGTCGCGCACGGCTTTCCGGGCGGAGTCGGAGCCGAGGTCGCCGCGGAGGCCGAGCGGCGCGTGCGCGTGGCCTGGGCGGTGCCGGCGACGATCGGCGTCGTCGACGGACGGATCTGCGTCGGCCTCGAAGCGGGCGAGCTCGAGCGGTTCGCCACCTCGCCGGACGCGCGCAAGGTCGGCCCGCGAGACCTTGCCGCCTGCGCGGTGGCCAAGGAGCTGGGCGCGACCACCGTCGGGCGCGACCCTCGCCGTCTGTCGCGCCGCGGGCATCGGGTTCATGGGCACCGGCGGGATCGGCGGAGTCCACCGCGGCTGGGAGCATTCGCTGGACATCTC
>CAVYAJ010000022.1:0-9443 GCA_963766155.1 uncultured Actinomycetes bacterium
CTCGTCGACCTAGCCAGAGGTCCTGCGGATCGGGCGGCGAGCTACGGATGCGGACGAGTCTTGGAAGACGCGCTCGCCCTCTTAGAGGCGAAAGGGAACGTCGTCGCGGCGAGGGGGATCCGCGTTCCCGCCGCTCCCGGCGCTAGTGCATGTAGCCGTTGTGGCTGTTGAGCAGGGTGGCGACCCAGTCGCCGTCCGGCAGCTTCTTGACGTCGCTGAGGCACGGCAGCTCGCTTGCAGAAGGCGTTGCGGACGAGCACTTGCTCGTAATGACCTGCAGGTTGCAGCCGCTCACGCACTCGGTGTAGAGCAGCGCGAACTTCTTGGCGTTCAACGAGGACGGGATGAGCGTGCTGTCCCACCGCAGCGGGAAGGCCAGCGGGGGGTCGAACGTCCCGGGAATGCTGGCGTGGAACCAGTCGCCCCCTCGGCAGATCACCTTCTTCGGACACGGAAGCGGAACGGTGACCTCGTCGATCAGGGCGGTGGTCGACGTCGGCGACGTTGTGATTACGGCCTGGCCGATCAAGGGGTCCGTCGCCGTTGCGACACCGGTGTCCGTCGGATCGGTCGTCAACGTGAGCGAGGCGCCCTTCGGAACGAACGAAGCGGCGGTTCCGTCGAGCACCTTCACCGTCGTGTCCTCGGACGCCTTCACCGTGTCCTGCTTGGGATCGGACGCAGCGCCGTCGTTCGTCCGTTCGTCGAAGGAGACCGTGAGCGTTGCTCTCGCGTCGCCCTCGGTCTCAGGCGCGAGAGCGACGAACGTCGACCGTCGCGCTGGCTCCGCTCGCGAATCGCCCGAGGACGCAGTTCGGCTGGCCGTTGACCGAGCAGGATCCGCGGGTCGAGGTGACCGAGTCCAGTGTGAGGCCGCCGGAGAGCTCGACATCGGCAGACACGTGCGTGGCTGTCTGGTTCCCCTCGTTGGAGACGTGTGAGACATAGGAGACATAGTGAGGCGTGTTGCCGGAGGGCGGAACGGTGGCCGGCGTGCCGACGAGGTCGACGCAGACGTGCGGGCCACTCGCCGAGCACTCAGGTGTGGTCGCGCCGGAGCCTGTGCCGCCGCCGAGCAGAGCGGCTCCTGCGAACGCAAGGGACCAGCCAACGCAGCCTCATGTCTTCCCTTCTCCCCGGGTCCCCTACTGTCGGGCTCGATAGTTTCACTTTCCGGGAGCGGGTTCAACTGACTGCCGCCCCGGCGAGCATGAATGCGCCTGGCAGGAATCGAACCTGCGACCTTGCGCTCCGGAGGCGCACGCTCTATCCCCTGAGCTACAGGCGCGTGGGGCTTAGTGTACCCCCGTGAAGTTGACCCACCGGACGGTGACGCTCGCGCTCCGCGAGCCGTTCTCCATCTCTCGCTCGACCGACGAGACCGTGGATTCGGTGTTCGTCGAGATCGAGCACGACGGCCTCGTCGGGTACGGGGAGGCCTCGCCGCAGGAGCACTACGGGGAGAGCGTCGAGTCGGCGTCGGCTTTTCTGGCGGAGGCCGAGTCCCTGCTCGGCGACGACCCGTTCGCCCTCGACGAGGTCGAGGAGCGGCTCGCATCCCTCCCCGGCGAGCACGCGGCGAAGGCTGCCGTGGACATGGCGCTCCACGACCTGTGCGGAAAGATCGCGGGAGTCCCGGTGTGGCGCCTTCTCGGCCTGCGCCGCGAAGGGCCCGCCCACCTCGTGGACCATCTGGCTCGGGGATCCCGACGACATGGCGCGGCGAACGGAGCGCGTCGGCATCCGCTTCCGCCGTCTGAAGCTCAAGCTCGGAGCGGGGGACGGGCTCGACGTCGAGCGCGTGCGAGCGGTGCGCGGCGTCACCGAGCTTCCGCTCCAGGTGGACGTGAACGAGGGCTGGGAGCTCGACGAGGCGCTCGAGAATGTCGAGGCGCTCGCCGGTCTCGGCGTCCAGTACGTCGAGCAGCCGCTTCTCGCCGGCCATCCGGAAGGGCACCGGCTGAAAGCCGCCTCGCCGCTTCCGATCTACGTGGACGAGGACGTCCACACGCTGAAGGACGTCGCTGCCGCGGCCGAGCGCGCCCACGGCGTCAACCTGAAGCTCGCGAAGAGCGGTGGCATCCGCGAGGCGGTGCGGATGGCCTACGCCGCGAAGGCGCTCGACCTCGGCGTCATGCTCGGCTGCATGGTCGAGTCCAGCGTGGGGATCGCCGCCGCCGCGCAGATGGCGAGCCTCTGCGATCACGTCGACCTCGACGGCAATCTCCTGCTCGGCGACGACCCGTGGGCGGGGGTGGACTTCGTAGACGGCGTCCAGGTTCCGTCGGAAGAGCCCGGCCTCGGAGTACATGAAGCGCTATCTCGTACTGGCTGAGGGCTACTCGGCCGATCCGCACTACGGGAAGACCGCCCGCGGAGTGATGCGCTACGGCGCCGACCCCGTGGTGGCGGTGGTGGACTCGGAGCGCCCGGGCGAGAGCCTCGACGGCGTGCCGGTCGTCTCAACGGTCGAGGACGCGCTGGCGTACGAGCCGACGACGGCGCTCGTCGGCGTGGCGCCCGCGGGAGGGCGGCTCCCGGAGAAGTGGCGCGCCATCTTGAAGAGCGCGCTCGCGGCGGGGCTCGACCTCGAGTCCGGAATGCACCAGTTTCTCGGGGACGACCCGGAGCTCGCCGAGCTCGCGCGAAAACACGACGCCGAGATCCGCGACCTGCGCCGGGCGCCTGCGGGGCTGAGCGTCCCGACCGGCGAGAACCTGAAGCACGGTGCGACCGCCATCCTCACGGTGGGCTCCGACTGCGCGATCGGGAAGATGAGCGTCTCGCTCGAGCTCGACCGTGGCGCGCGCGAGCGCGGACTGAGCTCGGTCTTCGTGCCCACGGGCCAGACGGGGATCGCGATCGCGGGCTGGGGGATCGCCGTGGACGCGGTCGTGGCGGACTTCATCGGGGGCGCGGCCGAGCGCCTCGTCGTCGAGGGTGCGAGTCGCGGCGACCTCCTGTGGGTCGAAGGCCAGGGATCGCTCGATCCATCCCCACTACTCGGGGGTCACGCTGGGCCTTTTCCACGGGAGCGCGCCGCACTTCCTCGTCCTCTGCCACCAGGTCGGGGACGAGCACATCCAGGATCTCCCTGCGCATCCGATCCCGTCGCTCCCCGAGCTCGTCGAGCTTCACGAGCGCAGCGCGCTCCCCGCCAGGCCCGCAAAAGTGGTCGCGCTCGCCCTGAACACGCGGCGCCTCGACGAGGAGGCGGGGCGGGCCGCGATCGAGGCCGCCGAGGAGGAAACCGGATTGCCTGCAGACGACCCTGTCCGTTTTGGACCTGGCCGTTTATTGGATGCAATCCTGCCTCGTGTGAGTCGGGTATAAGACAGACGTGACCGACGCACGTATTTCCCGACTCGCCGACCTCATCGTCGACTACTCGCTCGAGCTCCAGCCGGGCCAGGTCTTTCGGATCGACGCGCTCGACGCTGCCTCTCCGCTCGCGCTCGCGTTCTACCGCTCCGCGATTCGCGCCGGCGCGTTCCCGTATTTCAGCGTCGGGCTCGAGGGCACCCTCGAGCTCCTGCTCGAGCACGGGACGAAGGAGCAGATCGAGTACATCGCGCCTCAGCAATGGGAGGAGATCGAAGAGCTCGACGCGATCGCAACCATCTGGTCCGAGGCGAACACCCGCGCGCTCTCGCGGGTGGATCCGGCGCGCCATGCGAACTACCTCGCCGCGCAGCGTCGCCTCCACAATCGCCGCTGGGAGCGGATCGCGGCGGGGCGAGATGCGGTGGTGCGGGACGCTCTTCCCGACGAACGCTCATGCGCAGGACGCGGGCATGTCGCTCTCGAGCTACGAGGACTTCGTCTATTCGGCGTGCCACGTGGACACCGGTGAGGCAGCCGACCACTGGCGGCTCATGGCCTCTTCGCTCCGCGCCCGCGCTGAGGAGCTCGACTCCGTCAAAGAGATCCGCATCCTGGGCCCGGACACCGATCTACGCGTGTCCGTCGACGGGCGCTCGTGGATCTCCGCCGAGGGCACATACAACATGCCCGACGGCGAGGTCTTCACGAGCCCGGTCGAGACTGCGACCGAGGGTGAGATCCGCTACACGTTTCCCGCGATCTACCACGGGCGCGAGGTGGAGGACATTCGCCTCCGCTTCGAGGGCGGCAGCGTCGTGCACGCAGAGGCCGCGCGCGGCGACGACTACCTGAAGACGCTGCTCGACATGGACAAGGGCGCGCGCATCCTGGGCGAGGTCGCATTCGGCCTGAACTATGAGATCGACCGCTTCACCCGGAACATCCTCTTCGACGAGAAGATCGGCGGGACGATGCACCTCGCGCTCGGGTCGGCGTTCACCCAGGCCGGCGGGAACAACACGTCCGGGCTGCACTGGGACATGATCTGCGACCTTCGCGAGGACGGCGAGGTGTACGCCGACGGAGAGCTCGTCTGGAAAGCCGGCCGGTTCCTCCACGAGCCGGTGCCTGCGCCGGACCCCGTCGAGGCGGCCGAGCATGCCTGATCCTCGCCACGAGCGCTTCGCCCAGGTACTCGTCGACTACTCGACGAGCGTGGGGGAGGGCGACCTCGTGCTCATCGAGTCCACGCCTCTCGCCAGGCCGCTGGTGTCCGCGCTCTACCGAAGGGTCGTCCAGGCCGGCGGGCATCCCGAGGTGCGGATCGGCCTCGACGGCTCGGTTGAAGCTCTCCTCGCGGGCGGGAACGACGAGCAGCTCGGCTGGATCAGCCCTCGGCTGCGCGGCGACGCCAAGGAGGCGACCGTTCGGATCGCGATCGAGGCCGAGTCGAACACGCGCGCTCTGACCGGCATCGATCCCGCCCGGCAGGCGATCTTCGCGCGCTCGCGCTCCCACCTGCGCGACATGACGATGGAGCGCGCCGCCGCCGGCGAGCTCAGGCGCGTCGTCACGGCCTTCCCGACCCACGCATCGGCGCAGGATGCCGAGATGTCGCTCGCGGACTACGAGGACTTCGTCTACCGCGCGGGCTTCCTCGACGACGAGGACCCGGTCGCGTCCTGGCAGGCGCTGGGCGAGAAGCTCGCGCGCCTCGCCGAGTGGCTCGGGACGAAGAAAGAGCTGCGCGTCGTCACCGAGGGCACGGACCTGACCGTCGGCGTCGAGGGGCGCACGTGGATCCCATGCGACGGCAAGGAGAACTTCCCCGACGGCGAGGTCTTCACCGGCCCCGTCGAGACGAGCGTAGAGGGCCATGTTCGCTTCAGCTTCCCCGCGCCGCACGCGGGCCGCCTCGTCCGCGACATCGAGCTTCGCTTCGAGGGCGGCGAGGTCGTGGAGGCGCATGCGAGCGAAGGCGAGGACTTCCTCCGGGAGATGCTTGCGATGGACGAGGGCGCCCGGCGACTGGGCGAGTTCGCGTTCGGGATGAACGACTCCGTGCAGGAGTTCACCGGGCATACGCTCTTCGACGAGAAGCTCGGCGGCACCGTGCACATGGCGCTCGGAAAGGCCTATCCGGAGAGCGGCGGCACGAACGAGTCCGCGCTCCACTGGGACATCGTGTGCGACCTCCGCGGCGAGAGCGAAGTCCACGCGGACGGCGAGCTCGTCTATCGGAACGGCGAGTTCCTGCCCGATCTGTTCTGATCGCGATTCTGGGAGACACGCATCTCCCGCGCGGGGCGCGCTTCTCTCCCTGCGGACTGCCTCAGGATCCTCGAAGCCGCGGACGCCATCGTCCACACCGGCGATTTCACGGCGGCCTCGGTCCTCGCCGACCTGGAGCGCTTCGGCCCGGTGGTCGCCGTGCAGGGGAACATGGACGACGGCGAGCTCCGCGCGGGTCTCCCCGTGAGAACGACGGCCGAGCTCGAAGGGCTTCGGATCGGGCTCGTCCACGACGGCGGCCCTGCCGTCGGCCGGCACGAGCGCCTGCGAGAGCTCTTCGCCGGCTGCGACGTCGTCGCCTACGGCCACAGCCACATGCCGGAGGTCTCGGCGCGCCGAGGGCGTCTGGATCGTGAACCCAGGCAGTCCGACGGAACGGCGGCGCGCCCCCGGGCACACGATGGCCGTCATCCGGGACGGGGAGCCGGAGTTGATCGCCATTCGCGCATGACGTCCGATCGGTGGCATACTATGCGAACACATGTTCGCTCCACGTATCTGGATAGTGATTGCCGTTCTGCTGGTCGTGGGCTTCGCGGCGCTCTCGAACGCGCGGGTCTCGAACGGTGCCGGCCACGAGACGCGACACCGCGTCCGCGCCGGCGAGACTCTCTGGTCGATCGCCGAGGCGAACTACGCCGGCGACCCGCGCAGGGCGATCTGGCGCATCGAGCAGCGGAACGGGCTGGCCGGGGCCGATCTCACGACCGGCACGGTCCTGATCCTTCCGCCGTGAGGCGCTAGCCGGCGACGAGCGCTTCGGAATCCGGAACGCCGAAGTCGCCCGGGCGCTTGGCCACCGCTGCGAAGAAGGCGTCCACGACCCCGGGGGAGAACTGGGTGCCGCTGTGCTCCCGCACCTCGTCGAAGGCTTCTTCGGTGCGCAGGGCGCGCTGGTACGGGCGCTCGATGGTCATCGCGTCCCAGGCCTCCGCAAACCCGACGATCGTGGCGAGGAGCGGAATGTCTTCGCCGGCGAGGCGCTCGGGATAGCCCGTGCCGTCCCAGCGCTCGTGGTGGTGGCGGAGAATGGGGACGCAGTCGCGCAGGCGGCCGAACTTGGAGACGATGCGCGCGCCTTCGCTCGAGTGGCGCTTCAGGAGCTCGTACTCGTCCTCGCTGAGATTGCCCGGCTTCGTCAGGAGCACGTCCGGGATCGCGATCTTGCCGATGTCGTGGAAGAGGCCGCCGAAGCGGACGGCGTCGAGGTCCTTCGGTGGCGATTCCGAGCTCCTGTGCGATGGAGACGGCGATGCGTTGCACGCGGAGCGAGTGGCCGGCCGTGTACGGGTCCTTCGCCTCGACAGTGGCGTTCAGGCTCTCGATCGCCTCGAGGGAGCTCTCCTCCAGCAGGCGGTAGGACTCGCTGAGCGCGGCGGAGCGCTCGCGGAGATCCGTCGTCTGGCGGCGGAGCATCCCCGAGGCGTTCCGGGCGAGCAGCATGAGGAGCAGCCAGAGAAAGGCGAAGAGCATGGCGCTCGCGATCCACATCGTGCGCTTGCGGTCGGCGATGGAGGCCTCCAGCGGCTCGGCGTCCGCGTAGACCTCGTAGGCGCCCACGACCTCGTGTTGTCCGGCGAAGAGGGGCGCGTAGACCTCGACGACGTTGTCCGGCGAGCTGGGCAGCCTCGACCGTATCCTCTTCGTCGTTCAGTCTGTTGAGCTCGGCGGTCGCTTCCTTCGTCTCGAGCACCTGGGCGAGGTCGCCGTCGACCGGGAACTTCTTGCCGATCCTCTCCGGTGCGAGGTTCGCCCAGGCCAGGGTTCCGTCGGTGTCCCCAGACCTTGACGCTCAGGATGTCGGGGCGCTCAGCCAGGTCGCGAAGGACGATCGAGGTGGAGCTGTCGCCGACCCGCAGGGTCGTCCCGTAGATCATCCGCGGCGCGAGCACGCCGTTCGCGTACTGCGTCAGGCTCAGCTTCGCGTCGTCGAGAGCCTGGCCTCGCATGGCGCTCGTGAGGAGGGAGCTGAGGATGAGACAGCCGCCCGCGAGCACGATCGCGCTGAGCAGGACAGAAGGTCCGGAGCAAGCCCACGGACGCGGTCACCCTCTGGGTCGTGGAGAGGCGAGCCACTACGCATGGAAAATCGGCTTGTGCGCCATCCGACTTGAGGGCGGGCGCGCCTAAACTCCGCCTGTGGACCTCGACCTCGTCTTCCTCGGAACCTCTGGCTCCGTGCCCACCGCCAAGCGCGGGCTCGCCGGCACGCTGCTCCGCCGCGGCGGGGAGCGGATCCTCGTCGACTGCGGCGAGGGGACGCAGCGCCAGCTTCTGCGCTCCTCAGTGGGTCTCGTCGAGCTTCCCGAGATCTTCCTGACGCACTACCACGCCGACCACTACCTCGGACTCCCGGGAATGCTGAAGACCTTTGCGCTCAGGGGCCGGGAGGTCCCGCTGACCGTGTACGGCCCGCCGGGGCTCAACGATCTCTTCGGAATTCTGCGGCGCGTCTTCGGGCGACTGAGCTACGAGCTGACCCTGGTCGAGCTGCAGCCGGGCGAGAGCGTCGCGCGCGCCGACTACAGGATCGAGACGTTCGCCGTCGAGCACGGCCTCTCGGCGAACGGGTACGCGTTCGTCGAGGAGGCGCGCCCGGGCCGTTTCGACCTCGAGGAGGCGAAGCGTCTCGGCGTCCCGGAGGGGCCGCTCTTCGGACGCCTCCAGGGCGGCGAGGCCGTCGAGCTTCCCGGCAGGACTACGGTGAACCCTGAACAGGTGCTCGGTCCCGCGCGGCCCGGAGGAAGGTCGTCCTCGCCGGGGACACGCGGGCAGCCGGCTCCGGTGCTCGAGGCAGCGAAGGGAGCGGACGTCCTCGTCCACGAAGCGACGTTCGCGGTCGAGGAGCGGGAGCGCGCCGAGGAGACGCTCCATGCCACCGCCACGAGCGCGGCCGAGCTGGCGCTCGCAGCCGGAGTGCGCCTGCTCGGCCCTCACTCACCTGTCGAACCGCTACTTCGGGCCGGAGATCGTCCGCGAGGCGCGGGCCGTTTCCCCGAGACCGTCGTCCCGAAGGACTTCGATATCATCGACGTCCGCTTCCCGGAGCGGGGCGGGCCCCGGCTCGTGAAGGGCGGGGCGTTGGGCCGGCACGAGGAGGGGGAGCCGCATGGCAGAGGATGGTTCAGGCGATCATGGCGAGCGACCTCGCGGAGGCGGAGGAGATCCAGACGATCCTGCGCTCCGCGGGATCCAGTCGGAGCTCGAGTCGGCCGTCGAGACGCATCCGACGGCGCTCGCTGACGCGCCCCAGAAGGTGCTCGTCCCGGAAGGCTCGCTCGAGCGGCTCAGGACGCCATCGAGGCGATGACCGACCCGGATGAGCTCATCGGCGGACGCTAGACCGCCCGCGTCGCACTTCGGCGCGATCGCGGGCTCGTACGACCGGCTGCGGCCGGTCGACGAGAGGTGGTGGCAGCTCTTCGACCTGCTCATGGCCGCCGGAGACCTGGCCGCGCCGCCGCACGCTCGACGTCGGGTGCGGCACCGGCACGCTGGCAGTCGCGCTCGCGAGCGCGGCGGCAAGGTCTGGGGGGTCGACTCCTCGCCGGAGATGCTGGCGGAGGCGCAGGCGAAGGAGACGCGGCGCGCGATTCAAGGAAGGCGCCGCCGAGGCGTTGCCGTTCAAGGACGGGTGGTTCGAGCGGGTGGTCATGCGGCTCTCGCTGCAACATCTCGACCGCCCGCGTGCGCTCGCGGAGGCAGGACGCGTGCTCGTGCCGGGCGGCCGGATCGTGATCGCCACGTTCGACCCGGACCACTTCGACGGGTACTGGCTGGACAGTTCTTCCCGTCGATTGCTGAGATCGACCGCGCACGGTTTCCGA
>CAVYAJ010000023.1:0-31299 GCA_963766155.1 uncultured Actinomycetes bacterium
GCGCTGCGACGGGTCGCGAGCTGTCGCGCGTCCCGGTCAAGCCGGACGACATCTTGGCCGGTGACGGCGAGCATCGCAGCAACACAAGGGCCAACGCGGGCCTCGCCCGCGCACGTTCCCCGCGAAGCGGCGTTACCGAAACCGCGCGAAGGCGAAGCTTCGCGCTCAGCTGACGAGCGTCCCCGGCTGGACGTCCGTGGCGGGCCGGACCGGAATGTCGCCCTGCGCGTGCGATCGCGCCGCGACGACCACCACGCCGTCCGTGGCGCGGCGACACACGAGCTGGGTGCCGACGACCGCGTCGGCGTCGTCGCCCTGGATCACCGTCTGCTCGGTGCCGTAGATCCCGAGATCGAGCGTCGCCAGCAATGCCGGCGCGCGCGCGCCCGGCTGCGGCTCGGCCGCCGTCACGGTGGCGACGACGAGCTCGTCAGCCACTCTTACCCAGCGCGGGGTCAGCGCCGACGCCGAGGAAGACGAGCCCGAGGACGCGCGGCCAGCCGATCGTGACGCGATCGAGGCCGAACCAGCCGTAGCGGTCGATCGCCACCGCCGTCGCCAGGCCCGGAGGGTCGACACGGCTAGAGGGTAGCTGGGACCAGCTCGTCCAGCACGTCGGGAAGCCGGGAGAGGTCCTTCAGCTCCGCGGCCCGCGGCAGGTCGCTCGTCTCGCCGAGCCGGTTGATCCAGACAGCGCGGAGACCGAGCTCGTCGGCGGGTGCGATGTCGTGGAAGAGGCTCGCGGCTACGTGGACGTGACTCTCGCGCTCCGCGCCGTAGCGCTCGAAGAAGCGTTCCCAGTGTCCCGGCGCAGGCTTGTAGGAGCCCGCGTCGGCCGCGGTCACCTGGCCGTCCACCGGCACGCCGATGCGCTCGAGCGAGGCGGCGAGGAACTCGGGGTCGGTGTTCGAGAGCGGGACGAGCTTGAAGCCGCGGCTCCGCAGGTCGGCGAGCGCGCCGGGAACCTCGGGGAACGGCTTCCACGAGGGAAGGGAGTCGCCGAGAGCGCCCTCCTCCCCGGGAGGAACGGTCAGCCCCTCCTCGGAGGCAAGGCGGGCAAGCGTCTCCGCGAGCACGTCCCGGTAGGGGATCGCCCGGCCCTCCTCGACCTGTGGCTCGAGCTCGTGGTAGCGGTCGAGCAGCCGGTCGGCGTCCTCCTCCGGCCAGATCCGCGCGAGCTCGCCGCGAATCCCGCCCATCCAGTCGATGAGCGTGCCGTACACGTCGAACGTGGCCCAGCGCTCGTCAGCCACCGAGGCTCAGCCCTGGAACTTCTTGATGACCAGACAGGCGTTGTGGCCGCCGAACCCGAAGTTGTTCGACAGCGCCACGTCGGTCGTCCAGTCGCGCGACTCGTTGGGGATGTAGTCGAGGTCGCACTCCGGATCGGGATACTCGTAGTTGATCGTCGGCGGGATGACGTCGCGCTGCACGGCGAAAATCGACGTGATCGCCTCGATCGCGCCCGAGGCGCCGAGACAGTGGCCGGTCGCGCCCTTCGTCGAGGAGATCGGCGTCTTCCGGGCCTTCTCCTCTCCGAGCGCGACCTTGATCACACGCGTCTCGCTCGCGTCTCCGAGCGGGGTCGAGGTCCCGTGCGCGTTGATGTAGTCGATGTCCTCCGGGCCCACGCCGGAGTCGTCCATGGCCATGCGCATCGCACGAGCGGGATGCTGCCCGGTCGGATCCGGCTCGGTGATGTGCTGCGGCGTCGGAGGAGATGCCGTAGCCGCCGAGCTCCGCGTAGATCTTCGCGTCACGCTTCTTCGCGTGCTCGAGCTCCTCGAGGACGACGATGCCGCCGGCCTCGCCCATGACGAAGCCGTCACGCTCAGCGTCGAACGGACGGCTCGCGGCCTCGGGGTCGGCGTTCCGCCGTGAGAGCGCGCGCATGGCGCCGAAGCCACCGATGCCGACCTTCGTGATCCCGGCTTCGGTGCCGCCGGCGAGCATGACGTCGGCACGGCCGAGCCGGATGTCGTCGAGGGCCTGGCCGATCGCCATGTTGGAGGCCGCACAGGCCGTGCACTCGGACCAGAGCGGGCCACGCGTCCCGAGCTCCATCGAGACCCAGGCGGCGCCCATGTTCGGGATGATCGCGGGGATCGAGAACGGGTTGATCCTGTCTGGGCCGCGCTCGAGCAACTGGTCGTAGCAGTCCTGGAAGGCCTTGAGGCCGCCGATTCCGGTCGCGACGGAGACGCCCACGCGGTCGGTCTCCGGCTCGATCTCGATCCCGGAGTCGGACTCCGCCATACGGGCGGCCGCGACGATCATCTGCGCGAAGCGGTCGAGCTTCCGTGCCTTGCGGTGCTCGATCCAGTTGGTGGGCTCGAAGTCCTTCAGCTCGCACGCGAAATGGACGGCGAAGTCCGGCAGGGTCGAATTGCTGGATCGCCGCCGCGCCGCTCTTTCCGGCGGTGAGGTTCTCCCAGAAGGTCTCGGCGTCGTTTCCGAGTGGCGTCACCGCGCCGACTCCGGTCACGACAACCCGCCTGCGTCCGTTCATGCTCAAGCCGATCCTCTCCCTACATGCCTAGGCCACCGTCGACGAGCAGCACCTCGCCCGTGATGAACGCGGCCTCGTCAGAGCAGAGAAAGCGTACCGCACGCGCTACGTCCTCCGGCTCGCCGAGACGGCCCAGCGCGGTGTTCGTGAGGATGAGCTGGCGCATCTCCTCCGAGATGACATCGGTGAGCGCGGTCTTGATGTAGCCGGGTGCGATCACGTTCACGCGCACCCCACGGGAGCCGAGCTCGCGGGCCAGCGCCTTGGACATCCCGATGATCCCCGCCTTCGACGCCGAGTAGTTCGCCTGGCCGGGGTTCCCGTGCAGACCGACGACCGAGGACATGTTCACGATCGACCCCGCGCGTCGCTTCAGCATCTTGCGCGCGACCGCCCGGCACGTGTTGAACGGGCCCCGCAGGTTCGTCTCGATGACCGTTTCCCAGTCGTCGTCGCTCATCCGCGCGATGAGGGTGTCGCGCGTGACGCCCGCATTGTTGACCAGCGCGTCGATGTCTCCGAGCTCCGACTCCACCCGCTCCACCAGCGCGACGGCCTCTTCCGGGACGGAGACGTCGGCCTGCATCGCAACGCCCCCGACCTCACCGGCGATCTCCTCCGCGGCCGCCTGGTCGGAGCGGTAGTTCACCGCCACCTTGGCCCCGGCCGCACCGAGCTCCCGTGAGATCGCCGCCCCGATTCCGCGCGACCCCCCGGTGACGAGGGCGACCTTGCCCTCGAGCGAAGCGAACTCGCTAGGCGGCAGAGAGCGTCTCCTGCAGCTTCGCGAGCGACTCGGGGTCGCCGACGGAGACCGTTCGCAGCGACCGGTCGCACCGCCGCAGAAGCCCGCTCAGAACCTGGCCGGGCCCGATCTCGACGAACGTGGTCACGCCCTGGGCGACGAGCTCGCCGACGGCCTGCGTCCACTTCACCGGACCCGTCAGCTGCTCGACGAGGAGACCGCCGATGCGCTGCGCTTCCTCGACGCGCGCTGTCACCGTCGACATGAACGGCGTCACCGGGTTGGAGAAGCTCACTCCCTCGAGAGCCGGACGAAGAATGTCGGCCGCGCCCTCGACGAGCGGGCTGTGGAAGGCGCCGCTGACGCGAAGCTTCACGGTCTTCCGCGCGCCGCGCGCGGACGCCTCCTCGATGAGCTGGTCCACGGCGGCGTTCTCGCCGGAGACCACGACCTGCCCCGGGCAGTTGTAGTTCGCCGGCCACACGTTTTCGATCCCGGCGCAGAGCTCTTCGACGATCGAGTCCTCGAGGCCGATGACCGCGGCCATCGCGCCGGGATGCCTGTCGGCCGCCTCGGCCATCGCCCGCCCGCGCTCCTGGACGAGCGCGATCGCTTCCCGATCGCGGAGCGATGCGGCCGCGGCGAGCGCGGAGTACTCGCCGACCGAGTGGCCGACGACGAAGTCTGGCTTGATGCCGAGGGTGTCGACGGCGCGCAGGCACGCAAGCGAGGTCGCGACGAGCGCCGGTTGCTGCACGTCGGTGCGCGTCAGCTTCTCGATCGGGCCCTCGAAGCAGACCTGGGCGACGTCGTAGCCGACCGCCTCGGAGGCTTCGTCGTAGACGGCGCGCGCCTCGGGAAAGCGCTCCGCGATCGCGCGGCCCATGCCGACATCCTGCGAGCCCTGGCCCGGGAAGCAGAAGGCGATCTTCATGCGGTTCCGTTACCCCAGACGGTGTAGGCCGATCCCCACGTGAGGCCGGCGCCCATGCCGGTCATCAGCACGCGCGTCCCGCTCTTGAGCCGCCCTTCGCTCACGCCCTGCGCGAGACAGAGCGGGATCGAAGCCGAGGACGTGTTCCCGTAGCGGTCGACGTTCACGAAGACCTTCTCCTCCGGGATGCCCAGCTTCGACGCCGCGTGGTCGATGATCCGCTTGTTCGCCTGGTGGGGCACGTAGAGGTCGATGTCGTCCACGCCGAGGCCGATCTCGTCGAGAAGCTTCTCCGCGGACGAGACGAGCGACCCTCGTGGCGAACTTGTAGACCTCGCGGCCGTTCATCTGCAGAAAGTGCATCTCTTGTGCGACGGTTTCGGCGCTCGAAGGGTTGCGCGAGCCGCCTCCCGGGCATGGAGAGCTCCTTGCCGCCCTCGCCGTCCGAGCCGAGCTCGAAGCCCAGGAATCCGCCGTCCGGCACGCGCCCGATCACCACGGCGCCGGCGCCGTCTCCGAAGAGCACGCAGGTCGACCGGTCGTGCCAGTTGATGATCTTGGAGAGCGTCTCGGCGCCGACCACGAGCGCGTTTCGCGCCAGGCCGCCGGCCACGGTCCCATAGGCCTGGGCGAGCGCGTACATGAAGCCCGTGCACCCGGCGGAGAGGTCGTACGCGGCGGCATCCGGCGCGCCGAGCTCCGAGGCAAGCAAGGAACCGGTCGACGGGAAGAACATGTCCGGGGTCACGGTCGCGACGATCACCAGGTCGAGGTCGGCCGGATCGAGGCCCGCCTGCTCGAGCGCCTGGCGAGAAGCAGGGAGCGCCAGGTCGCTGGCGGCTTGACCGGGCTCTGCGACGTGCCGCTGCCTTGATCCCGGTGCGCTCGGTGATCCATTCGTCGGAGGTCGCGACCAGCTTCGACAGGTCGTCGTTGGTGAGCACCCTGTCCGGCACGTATGACCCCACGCCGAGGATCCCGATCGAGCCGTTCTGGGAGACGTCCGCGAGCATGTCTAGCCGTCGGTGACGGCGAACATGAGCGTCGCGCGAGCCGCGAGCTCGCCGTCCACCGTGGCCGTCGTCTTGCCGCGTCCGACGGGTCCACGCATTCGGTCGAGCTCGCAGGTCAGCTCGAGCTCGTCGCCCGGAAGCACCATGCGCTTGAAGCGCACGTCGTCGATCCCGGCGAAGAGCGCCAGCTTGCCGCGGTTCGCCTCGTCGGCGAGGACGGCGACCGCGCCGCACTGCGCCATTGCCTCGACGATGATCACGCCGGGCATGATCGGCCGGCCCGGGAAGTGGCCGGTCAGGAACCACTCGTCCTCCTGCACGAGCTTTCGTGCGACGACACGCGAGCCGGGCTCGAGCACCGTGACCTCGTCCAGGAAGAGGAACGGGTCGCGGTGCGGCAGGATCTCTTCGATCTGCTCCCGCCCCAGGGCGACGGTCACGCCGGTGTGTACTCCTCGAGCAGCGTCCTCAGGCGAGCCCGCGCACGATGGACGTAGCACTTCGCCGTGCCGACGGGCATGCGCGCCACCCGGGAGATCTCCTTGTAGGAAAGCCCGAACGAGTCGCGCAGGACGACGGCGATCCGCTGGTCGGCCGACAGGCGCGAAAGGGCATCCGCCAGGTCGCGGCGCAGGTCCGTGAGCACCGCGACGCTCGACGGATCGAGATCCTCCGACACCGCGTGCTCGTCCAGCTCGAGCGGCTCGGCGCGGCGCACGCGCTGGAATGCCATGCGGTCGCGGCACGTGTTCACGACCAGCCGGTGCAGCCAAGTCGCAAACTGCGCCTCGCCGCGAAACTGCTTCAGCCGCGTGCAGACCTTGACGAGTGACTCCTGCGCTGCGTCCCTCGCCTCCTCGAGGTCGCCCATGAGCTGCGAGGCAAGGCGATTGACGCGCGGCGAGTAGCGCTCCACAAGGGTGTCGAGGGCGCGCCGGTCGCCGTTCGTGGCCTTGTCCACGAGCTCCGAATCGCTGAGCTTCGTGTAGAGGACGAACGACGGGACCGATGGCCTGGACTCGGTTTGCAGAGGCTTGGCGGCTGTCGATTGCATGGCGAAGATAGTCTAGTGCAGTGACCCGGGAGGACTCGCTTGCGCCGGAGCATGTCGAGCGGCTCCTGAGCGGCCGTTTCGGGCACCCGTACCTCTACGAGGCGAGTTGCGGCTCTACGCAGGAGCTCCTCGACGCCGACATGCCCGAGGGAGCGCTCGCCGTTTGCGACGAGCAGACGCAAGGACGCGGGCGGCTCGGGCGCAGCTGGACCGCGCCGCCGGGCACCGCGATTCTCTGCTCGCTCCTCCTGCGGCCGCCTGCGGACAGGACCGTCTCCGAGCTCTCTCTCGTCGCCGGAACCGCGGTGGCGGAGGCAATCGAGGGAGCTGTCGCACTCGCCGTCCAGGTCAAGTGGCCGAACGACGTCATGCTCAACCGGCGCAAGGTGGCGGGCATCTTGGCCGAGGCCTCCGACGGCGTCGTCGTGGTCGGCATCGGCGTGAACGTCAACCAGGAACGCGGCGATCTGCCCGAGGACGCCAACGTCCCGGCGGGAAGCCTCTACACGATCGACGGGATCAAGCGCGAGCGCGGACCGCTGCTCGCGGCGATCCTCGACCGGCTCGAGGTGAACTACGACGCCTGGGTCGAGCGCGGCCTCGACGGCGTGTACGACAGCCTCGGCTCGCGCGACTTCCTCCGCGGCCGGCGGATCGCCGTCAACGGCGAGAGTGGAGTCGGGGTCATGATCGACCGCGGCGGCCGCTTCGTCGTCGACGTCGGCGGCGAGCAGCGCGCCGTCGAGTCCGGCGAGATCGCGTACGAGCGCTAGCCCGCGAGCTTGACCGTCACACGGCCGCCCACGTTCGCCGCGGCGTCCTCCCCCAGAGCGCGGACGCGCGTGGCATGGGGGAGCGTGAGGTGGGAGAAGCCGGCCTGTCGCTGGACCTCGCGAAGACCCGTGAGCTCCGGCGAGCCGTAGCGGAGCCGGACTGTCGCCGCCTCGTTCAGCCAGACGTGGACCACCGTGCGCCCGTCCTTCCGATGGCGCGCCGAGACGATGCGGAGGGCAGGAGCGCGCGTGTCGATCGTGAGAGGCACCGAGAGCGAGCGGGTCCCCAACGCCGTTGTCGCCTCCACGAGCGCCCGGTAATCGCCGTCCGCGACCGCCCCGCTCCTGTTGCGCCCGCCCCAGGAAACGGACGTGGCGCCGGCCACAAGCGCTCCGAGCTCGTGGACGGTTGCCACGGTTCGGTCGCCGTCCACGATCCGCACGCGGACATCCGCCTGGCGGGCAAGCCGGAAGCCGATCGCCGCCGAGTCCAGGCGGCCGTCGCCGTTCGGGGAGAAGGGCGTCGGAGCGATATCGAGATGACCGAGCGTCCGGTCGACCACGATCCCGTGGCTCTTGCGCGCCTGCTGGCCCGGCGAGGTGGCGGTGATCCGAACGCGGTAGCGACCGTCCTGGACCAGATGCCCGGACGAGTTTCGCCCGTTCCAGGCCATGCTCGCCCTGCCCGCGCTGTATGAGAACGAGCTCGCCAGCGTCCGGACGACCTTCGACGAGGAGTCGATGACCTCGACTGCGACGTTCGCGCGGGTCGAAAGCGCGAAGGAGACCGACGTCGAGTCGGCGATGCCGTCTTCGTTCGGAGTCACGGCGTGTGGACTGGCGGTCAGGCTCGTGACCTCGAGCGGCGGCGGGCCCGGAACAGTCCCGCGGGCAGGCCGGAGGTCGGGGCCCGCCTCGATTGCATACGAGACGTTTCCGAACGGAGTCGCCGAGGCGTTCCACGTCCAGTCGACCGCCGCGCCGGTCCCGCTTCCGGTCGCGATGACCGCGTCGGCAGCGTCACGGATCGTGACGGTCCAGGGGAGGGCCTCGGTCAGCGTCGCCGTAAACCGCACCTGGCCGCCGAGGCTTCCGGTGACGACAGGGTTGTAGAGCTTGGGCAGGCCCGTGGCCGCCACGTCGCTCGCGATCCCGTTGAGCTGGGCGTACAGGGTGCCACCGGGACAGCTGGTCGGCCCCGTGTCTCGGTGCCCCGAGACCGCCCGTAGGCCGACCTTCGTCCCGGCCGGGTAGCGCGGATTCCCGCCGGACGTCCACGTGAGCTTGCCGAGCGGGTTCACGTGCGCGACGTCGAGGCGCCACGCGAGCAGCTTCACGAGAGCGGCGCGCGCGGCGGGCGAGATCGCCTGCGACTCGTAGTTGCCGATCACCGAGACTCCGGTGCTGCCGGTGTTGAACCCCTCGGCGTGGGCGCCGACGACGTTCTTCGCGATCCCCCCGCCTCGGCCCTCGAAGACCTGGCCGTACTTGTCGACGAGAAAGTTGTAGCCGATGTCGTTCCAGCCGTTCGCGAGCACGTGATAGCGCTCGATGCCTCGCACAATCGCCGCCGACTCAGAGGCTGAGTAGGAGTTCGTCCCGGCAGTGTGGTGGACGACCGCGAAACGAACCGCAGAGGCGTAGTAGGGCCGCGCCCGCACGATCGACTCGTCCGCGCCCCACTCGGCACGCCGGACGATCGTCGGCTGCTCGGCGCGAGCGGCGACGCGGCCGGGAAGAAGCGCCCGCTCCGCCTGGGGGTCGCTCCAGACGAAGTACGCGCGCAGCCTCGCGACGCGGCCGTCGAACCGGTACTGGATCGACGTCGCCGGCCCCGTCCAGTAGGGGCTCCCGAGCTTCCAGCCCCGGCGCGCAGCGCCCTCGACTGAACCGGCGTCCGGCAAATCCTCCGCCTCGGCCGCCGCATCACGCCATGAGCTCCACCGGCCGGCTCGCGACAGGGTGCGGAACGACACGCTCCCGGGCCCCTTCCAGTGCAGCCCGACGAGGTTGAAGTCGAGCGGCGCCTGCCGCGCTCGCAGCACGCTCGTCGCGGAGACCGGCTCGTCGCGCACCACGAACCCGTCCGCTCCATGCGCGACGGCGGGAACGGCCAGAACGACTACGAACGCGGCAAGGGCGGTGCGAAGCAGGGTCATCAGTGAACGGCAGCCTTCTCGCAAGGCAAACAAAGGCCTTCTCGGCGCTCAAGAGCGGAAGCTTGACCCTGATAGAATTTTTACACTCCAAGATGCTGTTTTTGCGGGGTTTTTTGGCGCTTCTCTGCGCCCTCTCCGCCGCCCTCGCGCTGACCGGGACGGCGGCTGGAGCGGATCCTCCGCGGGTGCTCGCGGTCGAGTTCGAGAACGACATCAACCCGGTCACCGCCGACTACCTGACCGGGGCGATCGACCAGGCCGAAGAGGACGGCTACGACGCCGTGGTCATCCTCATGGACACTCCCGGGGGGCTCGACTCCTCGATGCGCGACATCATCAAGAAGGAGCTCGCGTCGACGGTCCCGGTGGTCGTCTACGTCTACCCACAGGGATCTCGGGCCGCCTCGGCAGGCGTTTTCATCACGATGGCCGCGGACGTCGCCGCCATGGCCCCGAACACGAACATCGGCTCTTCGACTCCGATCTCGACCGGCGGTGGGAACATTCCCAGCGACCTCCGCCGCAAGGTGATCAACGACGCGGCCGCCTACATCCGAGGGCTCGCCGAGACACACGGGCGTAACGCGGACTGGGCCGAGCAGGCAGTCCGCCAGGCATCGAACCTCACCGCAGAAGAGGCGCTCGACCAGAACGTCATCGACGTCGTCGCGCCCGACCTTCCGACCCTCCTTGACGACATCGACGGGATGAAGACCGAGCCGAAGGGCCTTGTGCTCCACACCGCGGGAGCGGACGTGACGACGATCCACATGTCGCTCTGGAAGCGGATCCTCGACACGATCATCGACCCGAACATCATCGTGCTGCTCCTCTCGCTCGGAGCGCTCGGGATCACCGTCGAGCTCTTCAACCCGGGCCTCATCTTCCCGGGGACGTTCGGCGCGATCTCGCTCATCGTCGCCTTTTTCGGACTCCAGGTGCTCCCCGTCAGCGCCGCCGGGATTCTGCTCATCCTCCTCGCTGCGGCGTTCTTCGCCGCGGAGCCGTTCGTCATGAGCCACGGGGCTCTCGCCGTCGCGGGCGCAGCGTGTTTCGTCATCGGCTCTCTCATGCTCTTCGACCCGGCCGGGCCCGGCTACCAGGTGTCGATCTGGGTCGCGCTCGCCATCGCCGGCACATTCACGCTCCTCATGGTCTTCACGCTCACGAAGATCGTGCAGGCGCGGAGACGGAGGCCGGTCACCGGGCAGGAGGAGCTCGTCGGCCAGGTGGGCGTCGTCCGCAGGGCGCTCGACCCAGCCGGGCTCGTGTTCATCCACGGCGAGCTCTGGCAGGCGCGTTCCGACGACGAGCCGATCGGCATCGGCGAAGAGGTCGTGGTCACGGGCATCGAAGAGGGGCTCGTCATCCAGGTGCGGCGGGCGGAAGCCGCCGTGCCTGTCACGGCATAGGATAGGACCCCCCGAGGAAACGGAGCCCAATGCTCGCTGCGCTCATCGCAATCGCAGCAGTCGTCGTCATCATCCTCTTCCTGCTCTCGGCCGCGATCCGGATCACGCGGGAGTACGAGCGGGGCGTCATCTTCCGGCTCGGGCGGCTCCACTCACCGCCGAAAGGCCCAGGCCTCTTCCTCCTGATTCCCGTCGTCGACAAGATGGTGCGCGTCGATCTGCGGACGGTGACTCTGAACATCCCGCCCCAGGAAGTGATCACGAAGGACAACGTCCCCGTGCGGGTGAACGCGGTCGCCTACTTCAGGATCATCGACCCGGAGAACGCGATCGTGCAGGTCGAGAACTTCATGGTCGCCACCTCGCAGATCTCACAGACGACCCTGCGAAGCGTCCTCGGCCAGCACGTCCTCGACGAGCTCCTCTCCGAGCGCGACAAGATCAACGCGATCCTGCAGGAGATCATCGACGAGTCCACCTCGCCCTGGGGGATCAAGGTCTCCATCGTCGAGGTCAAGGACGTCGAGATCCCGACCGGGATGCAGCGCGCGATGGCGCGGCAGGCAGAGGCCGAGCGCGAGCGCCGCGCCAAGGTCATCGCCGCCGAGGGCGAGTTCCAGGCCTCCGAGCGCCTCAAGGACGCGGCGAACGTGATGAGCGAAAACCCGATCACGCTCCAGCTCCGCTTCCTGCAGACGATGCTCGAAATCTCTTCCGAACGGTCGTCGACGCTGATCCTCCCCTTGCCGCTCGAGCTCTTCAAGCCGTTCATGGGCGGATCCAACGGACCTAGCTGAGCACCGAGACTCCTCCCGAGCTTCGCCGTGACCCGGTCTCCGGCCGCTGGGTGGTGATCGCGCCCGCGAGGGCGCGCCGCCCCGGCGCAGGGAGGCTCGAGGCGGACGAGTCCGCCGACGACGTCGCCGGCTGTCCCTTCTGCGCCGGCCGCGAATCGGCGACGCCTCCGGAGACGTTCGCGATCGGGCCGCCCGGCCGCCCGGCGGACGCGCCCGGCTGGTGGGTTCGGGTCGTTCCCAACAAGTTCCCCGCCTTCGGCCCCTGGTCGGACGAGGGCGACAAGACGGGCCTCTTCGCCAGGCGGGCCGCCCGGGGCAGGCAGGAGGTCGTCGTACACTCGCCGCGGCACGTGCGCACGTTCTCCGACCTCACCGGCCGCGAAGTCGAGCAGGTCGCCGACGCATGGCAGAGTCGTGCGGCCGCGGCGCGCGAGCAGGGCTTCACGTACGTCCAGGCACTCGTGAACGAGGGCCGGGCCGCCGGAGCCAGCCTCGCGCACAGCCACTCGCAGCTCTTCTGGCTCGAGGAAGAGCCGCCGCTCGTCGCCCAGGAACGGGCCGCGCAAAAGGCGGAGGGCGGCTGCGTCCTCTGCCGCGTCCTCGCCGAGGAGCTCGAGCAGCGCATCCGAATCGTCGACGAGCGGGACGGCCTGCTCCTCCTCTGCCCCTTCGCCAGCCGGCAGCCGTACGAGATGGTCGTCGTGCCCCGCGAGTGCACCCAGGATCCCTTCGAGGGGCCGGGGCTCGCCGCCGCCCTGCGCCTCCTTTCCGAGGGGATTCGCCGGCTACACGTCGCGGAGGGGCCCGTCCCGCTGAACGCCTGGCTACACGCGTCCGGCCACTGGCACCTCGAGGTCGTGCCCCGGCTGTCCGTCCTGGCCGGACTCGAGCTCGGCGCGGGCTACTTCGTCAACACGCTCGCGCCCGAGTCGGCCGCCGGCGTGCTGCGCGGGGCCTAGACCTCCGCCAGGACCCGGCGGGGCGAGCGCTCTTCCTTGAACTTGCTCGCCGCCTCGATCGCCGTCGAAAGGTTGAGGCCCTTGTCCTTCCCCTGCTTGATCAGCATCACGGTCTCGAGCGCGTCCATGTCGTAGATGCGCTGCTTCTTGCCTTTCGTGGGGATCTGGGCCTTGTTCGTCCAGTAGTCGAGCTGCATCTTCGAGATACCTGCGACCTGGCAGACCTGACCGAGATAGAGCTCGACCTTCTCGAGATGCTCGGACAGGTTTATCGGTTCAAGCAGGTCAACGTGCCGAGGAACCGCCATGGAGACACTCTTTTCGAATCGGGAGGGACGCTTCGGGAGGAAGCTACCACCGAGCCGAAGCTTTGTGAAGGTTAATCCTGCCGAAATCTCCCCTTTTGGGGAGCTAGGCGCCTAGTCGTCCGCGCCGGGCTCGGCGACGGCCTCGGCCGGCGGCCTCGGCGAGTGCCTCGGGAGCCTCGGCGGGAGTCTCTACAGCCCCGTCTTCCTCGCCCGCTTCCGGGATGTCTTCGGTCTGGTCGACGACCGGCGCGAGGGTCGAGACCTCGCTCGCCGTCGCGCATGCGCATGACGATGACGCCCTGGGTCGAGCGGCCGAGCCGCTTCACGTCCTCGACCGGGACCTTGATCACGGTGCCGCCCGTGGACATCAGCATGATCTGGATGCCGTCGCGGACGACGAGCGCGCCCGCCAGCTCGCCGCGGGCCTCGGTCAGCTTGACGGTCTGAACACCGAGGCCACCGCGTCCCTTGACGGGGTAGTCGTGGATGGGCGTGCGCTTGCCGAAGCCGTTCCGGGTCACGACGAGCACATCGGCGTCGTCCTCGGCCAGGCTCGCCGCGATCACCTCGTCCCCCTTGCGAAGGCTCATGCCGCGCACGCCCTCCGTCGCCCGGCCCATCGGCCGCGCGGCGCTCTCGTGGAAACGGATCGCCTGCCCCTTGCGGGAGACCATGAGGATGTCGTCCTCGCCGGAGGAGTGCACCACCGCCACGAGCTCGTCCTTGTCGCGGAGCTTGATCGCGATGATCCCGTCGGCCTTGAGCGGGGTGTTGTACTCGGCGAAGCGCGTCTTCTTGACGACGCCGTTCTTCGTCGCGAGCACGAGATACTCGGCTTCGCTGAAGTCGCGGGTGGCGATGAGCGTGCGGACGCTCTCTCCCTGCGCCAGCGGCAGCAGGTTCACGAGCGCACGACCCTTGGACTGCCGGCTTCCGAGAGGGAGCTCGTGGACTTTCAGCCGGTAGATCTTTCCCACGGACGTGAAGAACAGGAGGTAGTCGTGGGTGGACGCGACGACGAGATGCTCGATGTAGTCCTCGTCCTTCAGCTCCATCCCCATGACGCCGATGCCGCCGCGCCGCTGCTCGCGATACGTCGTCACCGGCAGGCGCTTGACGTAACCGGAGCGCGTGATCGCGATGACCATGTCCTCCTCGGCGATGAGATCCTCGAGCTCGAGATCGCCCTCGGCGGCGACGATCTCCGTGCGCCGGTCGTCGCCCTTCGCATACAGATCCTTGATCTCGATGAGCTCCTCACGGATGAGGCCGTCGATACGGACTTCGTCGGAGAGGATCGCGCGAAGCTCGGTGATGCGTTCCTGCAGATCGGAGAACTCCTCCTCGATTCGCTTGCGCTCGAGCCCGGTGAGACGCTGGAGGCGGAGGTCGAGAATCGCCTGTGCCTGGATCTCGGTGAGCTCGAAGCGCTCCTGCAGGCCGGCGCGCGCCTCGTCGGGGTCGGCCGATCCGCGGATGAGGGCAATGACTTCGTCGAGGTTGTCGAGAGCGGTGAGATAGCCCTCGAGGATGTGGGCGCGCTCCTCCGCCTTCCGAAGCTCGAACTTGGAACGCCGCGTGACGACGACACGCTGGAAGTCGAGGTAGTGCCGGATGAGCTCGAGGAGCGAAAGCGTTCGCGGGACCCCGTCCACGAGCGCGACGGCGTTGTAGCCGAAGGTCGCCTGGAGCGAGGTGTGCTTGTAGAGCTTGTTGAGGACAACCTGCGGAATCGCCTCGCGCTTGAGCTCGACCTGGATCCGCATCCCCGACTTGTCCGAGTGGTCCGCCAGGTCGGAGATCTCGGGGAGAACCTTGTCGTTCGCGAGCTCGGCGATCTTCTTGATGACGCCGCCGTCGCCGCCCTTCTTCACCCCGTACGGAAGCTCGGTGACGATGATCGCGGTCTTGCCGCCGCGCAGCTCTTCGATGTGCGCCCGCGCGCGCATGACGACGCGGCCACGGCCGGACCGGTACGCCGCGCGGATCCCCTCGCGTCCGAGGATGATCCCGCCGGTCGGGAAGTCGGGGCCCTTCACGTACTTGCTCAGACGCTCGACGTTGATGTCCGGGTCGTCGATCATCGCCACCACCCCGTCGATCACCTCGGTGAGGTTGTGCGGCGGGATGTTGGTCGCCATGCCGACGGCGATTCCCGAGGAGCCGTTGACGAGCAGGTTCGGGAATCGCGACGGAAGGACAGAGGGCTCACGCCGGCGCTCGTCGTAGTTGGGGACGAAGTCGACGGTGTCCGCGTCGATGTCGCGGAGAAGCTCGGTCGCGATCCGCGCGAGGCGGGCCTCCGTGTAGCGCATCGCCGCGGCGGGGTAGTCGTCGATGTTCCCGAAGTTCCCCTGCGGGTCGACGAGCGGGTAGCGCATCGAGAACGTCTGCGCCATGCGAACGAGGGTGTCGTAGATGGCCGAGTCGCCGTGCGGGTGGTAGTTCTTCATCACGTCGCCGACGACGCTCGCCGACTTCACCCGCGGCCGGTTCGGCTGCAGGCCGCCCTCCTCCATCGCGTAGAGGATCCGGCGGTGCACCGGCTTGAGCCCGTCGCGCACGTCCGGGAGGGCGCGCGAGACGATGACGCTCATCGCGTAATCGAGGAAGCTCGAGCGCATCTCCTGCTCGAGCTCGCGGCCTTCGATGCGGCCGGCGCCGAGACGTTCGAGATCAGACATCGAGGAAGCGCACGTCCTGCGCGTTCTGCTCGATGAACTCGCGGCGCGGCTCGACCTGGTCGCCCATCAGCATCGAGAAGATGCGGTCGGCCTCGGCGGCGTCCTCGACCTCGACGCGCATGAGCATCCGGCGGGCGGGATCCATGGTCGTGTCCCAGAGCTCGGAGGGATCCATCTCGCCGAGGCCCTTGAAGCGGGCGACCTGGATGCCCTCCTTGGCCAGCTCGAGTGTCAGAGACTTGAGCTCGTCGAATGCCTCGGCCCGGCGCGACTTCTTGCCGAGCGTGATCGTGAACGGAGGCAGCCCGACGACCTCGGCGGCCTTTTCGTAGGCCTTGCGCAGACTTCCGTAGCTCGGCGAGCCGAACAGCTCCCCGGGCACGTCGACGTGGTTCGCCGCGCTCGTCGCGCGCTCGGTCACCTTGAGCCGGAACGAGTTGTCGATCCGCGCCTCGACCTCCTCGAGCTCGTAACCGTTCGTGTTCAGTTCGGGTAGCGCGCTTCGCGCGGTGGCGACGTCCTCGATGGCGTGCTCGACGAAGCGGTGCTCGACCGCGAAGTTCGCGGGCGAGGCGTAGTCGCGAAACTCGGAATTGACCTTGGCGAGCCAGCCGTCGAACTCGTTGAGCGACTTCGAGAACTTGCTCCACTTCGCCTCGGTGAACGTGAACGTCTGGCCGGTGCGGTCCACGACCTCGATGTCCTTCACGCGCTCGCGGACGAGCAGGTCCTCGAACTGGGACTCCTTCTCGATGTAGACCTCGCGGCTGCCGACCTTCACCCGGTAGAGCGGCGGCACCGCGATGTAGACATGGCCGCCTTCGACGAGCTCGGGCATCTGCCGGTAGAGGAAGGTGAGGATCAGCGTGCGGATGTGGGAGCCGTCGACGTCGGCGTCCGTCATGACGATCACGCGGTGATAGCGGAGCTTCTCCAGGTCGAACTCGTCACCGATGCTCGTGCCCACCGCGGTGATGATCGACTGGATCTCCGCATTCGAAAGCACCTTGTTGATGCGGTTCTTCTCCGAGTTGATGACCTTGCCGCGCAGCGGCAGGATCGCCTGGAAATGCCGGTCTCGTGCGTCCACCGCCGAGCCGCCGGCGGAGTTCCCCTCGACGAGGTAGAGCTCGGCCTCGGCCGGGTCCCGCGTCTGGCAGTCGGCGAGCTTCCCGGGAAGCGAGGCGCTGTCGAGTGCGCCCTTGCGGCGTGTGAGCTCCCGCGCCTTCCGGGCGGCCTGGCGCGCGTTTCGCGCTGCGATCGCCTTCTGGATCACCTGGCGAGCGTCGGTCGGGTTCTCCTCGAGGAACTCGGCAAGCTTGGCGTTCACGGCCTGCTCGACGAGCCCGCGCACCCACGGATTTCCGAGCTTCGTCTTGGTCTGGCCCTCGAACTGCGGGTCGCGAAGCTTGATGGAGATGACGCCTGCGAGCCCTTCGCGAACGTCCTCTCCCTCGAGGTTCTCCTCCTTGTCCTTCAGGAGCACCTTGTCGCGCGCGTACTTGTTCAGCGTTCCTGTCAGCGCGGCTTTGAAGCCCGAGAGGTGCGACCCGCCCTCGTGCGTGTTGATGTTGTTCGCGAACGAGAACACCGACTCGACGTAGGACGAGTTCCACTGCATCGCGATCTCGACGGTGCCGTCTTCGCTCTCCGACTCGAAGTAGACGATCCGCTTGTGGATCGGGTCCTTGCTGTCGTTGATGTAGCCGACGAAGTCGCGGATGCCGCCGTCGTACTTGAACTCGTACCGGTCGTCGCCCTCGCGCAGGTCCATGAGGACGATCGCCAGGCCCTTGGTCAGGAAGGCGGTCTCGCGCAGGCGCTGGACGAGGGTCTCGACGGAGAAGTCGATCTCCTCGAAGATGTCGGCGTCGGGCAGGAACGTGATCGTCGTCCCGGTCTCCTCGGTCTTCCCCGTGATCTCCATGTCGGCCTTCGGGACGCCGCGCTCGTACTCCTGGCGGTAGACCTTCCCGTCGCGGTACACCTCGGCGACGAGCCACTCGGAGAGCGCGTTGACGACCGAGACCCCCACGCCGTGCAGCCCGCCGGAGACCTTGTAGCCGTCGCCCCCGAACTTGCCGCCGGCATGGAGCTTCGTGAGGACGACCTCGAGGGCCGGGCGTCCCTGGTCCGCCATGACGTCGACCGGGATGCCCGATCCGAAGTCGCGAACGGTGACCGAGTTGTCGGGGTGGAGGGTGACTTCGATGCGTTCGTTGCGGCCTGCAAGGGCCTCGTCGACGGAGTTGTCGACGACCTCGTAGACGAGGTGGTGGAGCCCTCGGGCCCCGGTCGAGCCGATGTACATGCCAGGCCGAAGCCGAACGGGCTCGAGGCCCTCGAGAACAGTGATGTCTTTGGCTGTATAGGTGTTCTTCGTCATCAAAAAAGCCCTGCTAATGGGCTATTTCCGCGCCCAATGAAGTCTATCAGATCGAGCGGTTGGAACCGGCCGCCAAACTGGCCTCGGCAGCCCGCGCAACCGCCTCTCGGAGATCCTCGTTTTCGATGCTTGCGGCGATCCTCGCGCCCTCCGCGCGGTCTGCCTCGCTGACCTTCGGCACGGTCCGCTTCAAAGCTTCTACAGGTTCCGGTCCGGCCTCCGGAAGCGGGCCCGGAGCGAAGCGCAACGAGGCCGGCGCGGACTCGCCCAGGCGCTCCTGCAACCGCCCCAGGATCGAGGACGCGAGCTGCGTGAGCTCGAAGGCCCAGGCGCTCGAGCTCGTGGAAACGTGGAGGCTCCCGTCCCGCGCGAGGCGGGCCGGCCACGCGTTCGCGGCGATTCCCGCTCCCACGCACTCGGGCCATGCGGCGACGATGTCCCCGAGCCCTGCAGCCGGGCCGAAGCGGGCGAGCTCGCGGCGCACCTCGTCCTCGATCGGCCGGAGCGGGCCGAATCTCACGCCGCCACCTTCGCCTCTCCCGGAGTGACCTCGACGATCAGGTCCGGCTCCGCCACGCCCGGTTTGTGCGTCGCGGTGATCACCGTCTGGGCGCCTGCCGGAAGCTGGGCGAGGAGGGCGCCGCGCCGTTCGGTGTCGAGCTCGCTGAAGACGTCGTCGAGAAGGAGAAGCGGCGGCTCGCCCCTGCGATCCGCCAGAAGCTCCGCCTCGGCAAGGACGAGCGCGAGAACGGCCGTGCGCTGCTCCCCCTGCGAGCCGAAACCGCGCAGCTCGCGGCCGCCGGCGGTGATCGACGCGTCGCGGAGGTGCGGGCCCGCACCGGTGACCGCTCGCTCGAGGTCGCGGGGGAGCCGCTCGTCCAGCTCCTCGACGGTGAGGCCGGGGCCGTCGTACGTGAGCAGAGCTTCCATGAGGCCGAGCGACTCGGCGACTCTCGAGAACCCCGGGCCGAGGAGCGCCGCCAGCTCGGACCGCGCGGCATCGAGCTCGGTCCCGAGCGCAGCCACCTGCGCCGTCCAGGGCTCCACGGAGTCGAGGCCGGCCTCGCCCGCGCGCACCCGTCGAAGCGCTGCATTCCGCTGCGCCACCGCGCGGCCATAGTTCGGCGAGATCTCCGCGCGGCTGGGGAAAACTCGGCCGAGCATGCGGTCGAGATAGGCGCGGCGGACGATCGGCCCGCCCTTCACGACCGCGAGGCGCTCGGGAGTGAAGACGAGTGCCGCGAGCCTCGAGCGAAGCTCCTCGCCGCTCGCCAGCGCGGCGCCGTTCAGTCGCACCTTCTTCGCGGATCCGGGCACGAGGTCGACCTGGGTCTCGAAGGGGCTCTGCGCCGACGTTCCTTGCAGCCGCACACGTGCCGCGTCCTCGCCGAAGCGGACAAGTCGTGGCTCCGAGCGGGTGCGCGGGGAGAACCCCTGCGCGCCGACGTGAAGCGCCTCCAGCAGGTTCGTCTTCCCGACGCCGTTGGGGCCGGTCACGAGGACCAGCCCGGGCACGAGATCGAGCTCGAGCCCGGCGTAGGAGCGGAAGTTCCGGAGCGAGACGTGCCCGACGATCAGCCGGCGAGCCGGATCGGCATGATCAGGTACAGGAAGTCGTCCGACTCCCCGAGGATGAGCCCCGGCCTGAGCGGGCTGATGAGCTTGAAGCGCACCGCGTCGTCGCCCACCGATTCGAGGCCGTCGCGCAGGAACTCCGCGTTGAAGCCGATCTCGATCGTGTCGCCGGAGTACGACATGGGGAGCGACTCCCGCGCCTCGCCGACGTCCTGCGTCTGCGCGGAAACCGTGAGCTCTCCGCTCTCGAAGCGGAGCCGGAGCGGCGACTTGCGCTGCGCCATGAGCGACGCGCGGCGGACGATCTCGACGAACTCGTCGCGCGGAAGCTGGATCTCGGCCTCGAAGGTCTCGGGGATGAGCTGCTTGTAGTTCGGGAACTGACCGTCGATCCGCCGCGCGGTGAGCCAGACGTCGTCGACCCCGAAGACGATCTGGTTCTCCTGCACGCCGATCGAGATCGTCCCCGGCTCGCCGCCCTGGCCGATGCGCAAGAGCTCGGAGAGAGCGCGCGCCGGCACGATCGCCTCGAGTTCCTGCCCGGGCCCCTTGTCGAGCGCGGTCTCCTTCACGCTCAGCCGGTAGGAGTCCGTCGCAGCCATGACCAGCTTGTCGCCCTCGAAGCGGACGAGGATGCCGGTGAGAACGGGGCGCGACTCGTCGCGGGAGGACGAGCGGCTGACACGGGCGATGGTCTCGACGAAGGCTTCCTTGTCGACCGTGAACGCGGTCTCGGGATCGATCTCAGGAAGGCGGGGGAAGTCCTCGGCCGCGTACGTGTGCAGCTTGTAGGACGCCGAGCCACACGTCAGCTCGGCGACACCCTCCTCCGCGCGATGGCCGATCGTCACCTCGCCGGCAGGAAGGAGGCGGACGATGTCCACGAGCAACCGCCCCGGAACGACGACGGCGCCCTCGTCCTCGACCTGCGCATCGAGGGCGACTCGGAGCGAGATCTCCATGTCCGTCGCGGAGAGGTGGAGCTGGCCCTCGGCGGCGCGCAACATGATTCCCCCGAGGATCTGGACGCTTTGTGTGCGGGTCGACACCCCGCGGCCGGCGAGCTGAAGTTTGTCCGCGAGCTCGTCCCTACCGCACGTGACCTTCATCGTCGTACCAACAACGGTATCGATGCTTGTCATTTAAAAAAACCTCTTCGTAGTCATAGGGAGTGTGAACGACGGGGAAGACGGGGTGTTTCCGCATGGTTGCTGGGAATCGCCGGTGGACGGTTTTTGTGGACAAGAGCGACTTGTCGACAGGCCGGCGGCGCCTTGCCACGATTTCCCCAGTTTTCGGAAGGTGTGCACAGGACGTTGTTCACCGGGGCTGCTTGATCCTCGCCGTGAGCTCCTGGACGAGGTTGTAGACGCTTCGGTCTTCCTGGATGAGCTTCGCGATCTTGGACGTCGCGTGGATGACAGTCGTGTGGTCGCGCCCGCCGAACTTCTTCCCGATCTTGGGCAGGGAGCTGTCTGTGAGCTCGCGGCAGAGGTACATCGCCACCTGCCGGGGATAGACGATCTGCTGCGAGCGGCGGTCGCCAGTGAGCTCCTGCATGGAGATGCCGAAGCGCTCGACGACGGCGTCCTGGATCCGCTCGACGGAGACCTCGGGCAGCTCGCCCTGTGGAAAGACGTCTTTGAGCACTTCCTGAGCCAGCTCGACGGTCATCGGCCGGCCGGTGAGGGACGAGAAGGCGACGACGCGCGTGAGCGCGCCTTCGAGCTCGCGGATGTTCGTAGAGATGCGGCTCGCGATGAAGGTGAGGACCTGCGTATCGGGCACGTGGATCGCGTCCGTCTTACCTTCTTCCTGAGGATCGCGATGCGGGTCTCGAGGTCGGGAGCCTGGATGTCCGTGATGAGGCCCCATTCGAACCGGACCGCAGGCGCGCCTCGAGGGTCGCGATCGCGCGCGGCGGGCGGTCCGACGAGATGACGATCTGCCGGCCGGCCTCGTAGAGCGAGTTGAAGGTGTGGAAGAACTCCTCCTGGATCCGCTCCTTGTGCTCGAAGAACTGGATGTCGTCGATGAGGAGCACGTCGTAGTGGCGGTAGCGCTGTTTGAAGCCCTCGATGCGCTTGTCGCGAAGCGAGTTGATGAAGTCGTTCATGAAGATCTCGCTCGTCACGTAGCGCGCGGAGAGGTTGCGCGAGTGCTCGCCGATGTAGCTCGCGATCGCCTGGAGGAGATGGGTCTTCCCGAGGCCCGTTCCGCCGTAGATGAAGAGAGGGTTGTAGGCCTGGGCCGGCGCCTCGGCGACGGCGAGCGCGGCCGCGTGCGCGAAGCGGTTCGACGACCCGATGACGAAGAGGTCGAAGGTGTACTTCGGGTTCAGGCCCTCGCCGAACCGGGCCGGCGGCGGAGACTCGAACTGCTGCGACTCGTCGAGCTCGCGCACCGCGAGCCGCACGGTGCGGTCGCTTCCGACCGTCTCGCGGATCGCGGCATGGATGAGGTCGAGGAAGTGATCCTCGATCCACGTGCGCGTGAAGTCGTTGGGAACGGCGAGAACGAAGTGCTCACCGCTGAGCTCGATCGGCTCCGTGTCGGCGAACCACGTCGTAAACGTCGATTCGCTCAGTGCGTCCCTGAGGCGGTTCGATACCTCGGTCCACAGTGATTCCGCGCTCAGTTCAGCAGGGCGTTGCACGCCGGCTTATTGCTCCCTCCGCCAGACTCCGGGAAGCGGCGATCATAGCAACGCCGCCGAGGCCCCTCAACGCTTGAAAACATGCGGCTCGAAGCGCGAAAAACGCGGCCTGAGCAGGCAAATTCTTCCTTTCCACAGCAGTCTCCACAGCTGTGGAAAGGTGGTGTGAGGCCTGTAGCCATGCGGTTTTTCGCCTGTGGATGTTCTCGCGTGCAGATTTTGCGACATTGATCGCTCGGGCGGTGAGCCGGAGACTTCGAGCACGATCGCCGCGGCCATCCGGAGGCCCCGCACGGCTCGGCTGAGCCACCGGCCGGGAGGCGGGCTTCTCTATACTGGCCCGGTGGCCGGCAGGGGCCGGCCGCATCCCACTCACCTTCTTCTCGCACCTCTTTGAAACGCACCTTCCAGCCGAACGTTCGACGCCGGAAGCGCCGGCACGGATTCCGCGCGCGGATGTCGACCCGCGCCGGCCGCGCGATTCTCAAGCGCCGCCGCGCCAAGGGGCGCAAGCGTCTCTCGGCCTGAGCCGGGTTGAAACGTCGCCACCGTCTTTCTCGCTCACGCGACTTCGACGCCGTCTACCGGCACGGCCGCTCCACGGCCACGCGCTATCTCGTCCTCTACGCCTTCCCGCGCGAGGAAGGTGACGACCTCGGGCCGCGGCTCGGCCTCGCCGTCTCGCGCGCAGCTCGGGGCGCGGTCGAGCGGAACCGGATCAAGCGGCGCCTGCGGGCGGCGTTCGAGCAGATCGAGGCCGAGCTCCCCGTGGGCAACGACTACGTCCTGATCGCGAGGCCCGGCCTCGGCGAGGCGATCGAGAGCCGCGGGTTCGAGTGGCTGGGCGAGCGCGTCGCCGAGGTCTTCCAGAAGGAGCGCGCGACGGCATGAGCTCGGTCGCGGTCCTTCTCATCCGCGGCTACCGCAGGGTCCTGTCGCCGTTCGCCGGCGCGACGGCGCTCGGCAACCCGCGCTGCAAGTACCACCCATCCTGCTCGGCGTACGCGCTCGAGGCCTACCGCGAGTTCGGCTTCCTGCGTGGGACCGTGCTGGCCGCGTGGAGGCTCCTGCGCTGCAACCCGTGGAGCCACGGTGGAGTCGACTATGCGCGCGACCAGCGGATCTTCCCGTTCCGAGGACGCTCGTGATCTTCGCCATCGCCAACCCGCTCCGCCCGATCGAGAACATCATGACGACGGTCCTCGAGTGGATCCACTCCACGATGGGCCTCCCGTGGGCGTGGGCGATCATCGTGCTCACGCTGATGGTGCGGATCGTGATCGTCCCGCTGACGGTCAAGCAGATCCGCTCGATGCAGCACCTCCAGGCGCACGCCCCCGAGCTCAAGGCGCTGCAGCAGAAGTACAAGCACGACAAGCCGCGCATGAACGAAGAGGTCATGAAGTTCTACCGGGAGAACAAGATCAACCCGGCAGCATCGTGCCTTCCGGTCCTGATCCAGATCCCGGTCTTCATCTCGCTCTACTACGTGCTCAAGGACTTCGAGAAGGAGGTCTTCCCGCAGTACCCGGGCTCCGACCTCGGCTGGCTCGGGATCGTCCCGAACATCACGACGAGCATCACGGACCACTGGTCGGGCTGGCTCCTCCTCGCGATCTACGTCATCAGCCAGGTGGCCTCGACGTACTTCATGTCCACCACGATGGACCCGCGCCAGCGGTGGATCTTCATGGCACTCCCGCTGGTCTTCGTCCTCTTCATCGTCAACGCGTCGTTCCCGGTCGGGCTCCTTCTCTACTGGGTGACGACGAACCTCTGGACGGTCGGCCAGGGGCTCGTGACAAGGCGGCTGATGCCGAAGCCACAGGCCGCGCCGAAGCGCTCGTCACGGACTCCGCCGAAGGAGACCGTCGCTGAAGACGGCGCGACCGCGGTCGGCAAGGCGGCCCAGCCTTCGCGCGGCGACTTCCGGGCAGCAACGAGTCAAGCGCCGGAAGAAGAAAGGTCCCCGGTCGAGGCGATGAGCGAGACAGAGCGGGAGCTGTCCGAGACCGAGGTCGAGGCAACCGGCGAGACCGTCGGAGAGGCGAAGTGGTCGGCGCTCCGCGAGCTCGAGCGGCGCTTCCCGGGGATCGACAAGTCGACGGTCAGCTTCGCGGTTCTCTCGGAGGGCGAGCGCGGGCTCCTCGGCGTCGGTTATGCGCCTGCGCGCGTGATCGCGAAGGCGGATGCCGTTCCTCCGCCTGCGGAGGCAGGCGATGAAGAGCCGGACTCTCCGGCCGCGCGTCTACGAGAGCTCCTCGACCGCGTGTGCACGCGCGCTCGGCGCTCCGGTGCGCATCGAGATTCACGAGGACGAGGAGGAGCTCACCGCCACGCTGACCGGCCCGGACCTCGGGCTCGTGATCGGCAAGCGAGGACAGACCATCGACGCGATCCAGTACCTGGCGACCGCGATCGTCTTTCGCGGGATGGACGAGCGCAAGAGCATCCTCGTCGACGCCGCCGGCTACCGGGACCGGCGCCGTGCGACGCTCGAGCAGCAGGCCGACCGCGCGGCTTCGGAGGCGGTCGCAGCGGGCGAGGCGGTCGCGCTCGACCCGATGTCGGCGGTCGAGCGAAAGATCGTGCACCTGCATCTGGAGGAGCGCGAGGACGTCGAGACGGCAAGCGATGGCAACGAGCCCCATCGGTTCGTCGTCGTCCGTCCTGTCTGACGAGCGGCTCGACCGCTGGCTTGCGGCGCTCCTCGCGACGCCGGGCCTGACGGCGATCCGGGACGATGCCGAAGCGCGTGCGACGCTGCTCGACGGAGCTCTCGCGGCGGCTGACCTGCTGGGCGACGGGCCGGTGATAGACGTCGGCTCGGGCGGGGGCTCCCCCGGAATCCCGCTCGCGTCGGTTCGTCCGGACCTCGAGTTCGCTTTGCTCGAGTCGCACCGGCGCAAGTGCGACTTCCTCCGGGAGATCGCCGCCGGGTTCGGGAACCTCTCCGTGGTCTGCGAGCGCGCCGAGGAACACGGTGCCGGCACCGGCCGCGACGCGTACGGAACGGCGGTCGGCGAGAGCTCTCGCAGCTCCTCCGGTGGCAGCCGAGTGGTGCCTCCCGCTGGTGCGCCCGGGCGGCCGGGCGGTGCTCTTCGTCGGCCCGAGCGCGGGACCTCGAGGCCGTCGCGAAGGCAGCCGCCGAGCTCGCGGCGGAGGTCGAGAAGAGCCCTTCGGGGTTCGTCCTGCTCCGGAAGACGGGGCCCACTCCGGAGCGCTTTCCGCGGCGGCCGGGCGTGGCGAAGAAACGTCCTCTCGCCTGACTAGGGTTCATGCCGTGGGGACGATCCTCGCGCTCGCCAATCAAAAGGGCGGAGTCGGCAAGACGACGACCGCCGTGAACGTTGCCGCCTGCCTCGCCGAGGCCGGCGCGAAGACGCTCGTGGTCGACCTCGACCCCCAGGCAAACGCGACCTCGGGCCTGGGTGAGCGCGCGAACGGCACCTCGTCCTACGACCTGCTGGACGGTGCGCCCCTCGAGGAGATCGTCCACACGACCCGCTTCGAGAACCTCGACGTCGTGCCCTCTCGCCCCGAGCTGGCCGGCGCTGCGGTCGAGCTCTCCGCGCACGGTGACGGCGAGTCCTTCCTCGCGGGCGCCCTGGAGCCGGCGCGCGAGACGTACTCCTACATCTTCGTCGACTGCCCTCCCTCCCTGGGCCCGCTGACGGTCAACGGTCTCGCGGCTGCGGATCGCGTTCTCGTCCCCGTGCAATGCGAGTACTACGCGCTCGAGGGGCTTGCGCAGCTTCTCCACTCCGTCGAGCTCGTGCGCGCACGTCTCAACCCGAAGCTCGCTCTCGCGGGGATGCTCCTGACGATGGTGGACGGGCGCACCCGGCTCGCGGCCGACGTCGCTGCCGAGGTGAGGCGCCATTTCGGCGAGCTCGTCTTCGACGCCGTCGTCCCGCGGAGCGTCCGTCTAGCCGAAGCGCCCAGCCACGGCCTGCCCATCACCGCCTATGACCCGTCCTCCGCCGGAGCAGACGCCTATTACCGAGTCGCGAGCGAGCTTGTCGACCGCACCTAACAGAAGGGGCCTCGGCCGCGGGCTCGAGGTCCTCATCGGAGGAGGCGCCTCGCCGGCCGAGCTCCTGCAGATTCCGCTCGGCTCGATCCGCGCGAACACGCGCCAGCCGCGAAAGCACATCGACGCGGACGGGATCGGCGGCCTCGCCGACTCGGTCCGCGTCCAGGGAGTCATGCAGCCCGTCGTCGTCCGGCCGGCGGAGGGCGGCGGCTACGAGCTCATCGCCGGCGAGCGCCGTTGGCGCGCGGCCCGAGCGGCCGGGCTCGCGACCATCCCCGCCCTCGTCCGCGAGAGCGACGATCGCGAGTCGCTCGTGCTCGCGCTGGTCGAGAACGTCGCGCGCGAAGATCTCTCCCCGATCGAGGAGGCGCGCGCGTACGCCGTGCTCATGGACGAGTTCGCACTCTCCTCGGCGAGGTCGCCGAGCGGGTCGGCCGGTCGAAGCCCACGGTCTCGAACCGCGTGCGGCTGCTCGAGCTTCCCGAGGACGTCCTCGGCCTCGTGGAGCGCGGCCTGCTGACCGAGGGTCACGCCCGCGCGATCCTGTCCGTTCCCGATCACGACGACCGGCGCGCGCTTGCGCGGAAAGTCGTCGCGCAGGGCCTTTCCGTTCGCGCGACCGAGCGCGCCGCCCGCTGGGCCGGCGCGCAGACGAAGCCGCGGAAAGCGCGCCGAATCGACCCGGCGCTCGCCGACCGCGCGCGGAAGTCGCTCGAGGCGATGACCGGGGCGACGGTGAAGGTGACCGACACGCGCATCGAGATCCCGTTCGCCGACGAAGTCGCGCTCGCGGAGATCGTCGAATCGCTCGAGGCTCGTAACTGAACTCCTCGGCGGCTCGTTATGCGTAGGTGCGGCCCTGGGTGCAGGACATCGAGTCTCTCGAGGCGATCAACCAGGACGAGTTGGTGCGCCAGATCGTCCTTCGCATGGCCGGCCTCGCACGGGGCGGCAGGCTCCCAGGCTTCGTCGCAGCCGTCGGCGCGGACGCGGAGCTCGATGCCGAGACGAAGGCGACGGTGCTCGAGCTGGCACGCGACGAGACGTTCCTCCTAGCCTGCGAGGACTACATGCGGGCGACGGCCTATTTGCACTAAGACGGCCGCTACAATGCGCCCGGCTCGGGCGATTAGCTCAGTTGGTTAGAGCGCCGCTCTGATAAGGCGGAGGTCCCTGGTTCGAATCCAGGATCGCCCATCTCACGACGACCGCATCTCTTTCGAACCGTTGCACTCGCATCGCCGACCGATGGCGTTTCGGATGCCTAGACGAAAGTTCGGTCGTCGCCAGACGGTTTTCCCGCCGGGGAGTAAGTTGTCGCGAGAGGTTACGGTGTGAGGGTCAGAGGTGTACTTGTAGCGCTCGCTCTGCTGTGGTGCTCGAGCGCCGCGGCGCAAACGCCTACCCCCGATCTCGCCCCCGTTCCGGCTCCGCCGCCTCCGGCTGAACCGTCCGCGCCCCCTCCCGTTTCGCCAACCGTCGCGACGCCGGCTTCACCGGCGCCTGCGGGGGTCGACCAGAGCGAAACGCGGGAGCATCGGCGCCGGGGGAGGACGATAGTCCGCCCGCTACACCCACCACCTCGAAGCGCGAACCTTCGCCAGCAGGCGCGGTCCGAGGAGGCTCGGCCCCACCGTGGTGCTGAGATCGGCCCCGCCCGCTCCGAGAAGTTTCTCGCGGACGCGACCAACGGCGGAGGCGGCCCCTTTGGCGACGCCTGGTTCCTCTTGGCCCTGCTCGCCGTCGGCGGTGGGCTCCTCTTCGCCCTCGCTGCTGTCTCCGGCCGCCTGCAGAGGAGCCTGCCTCTCGAAATCACCGCCGATCGAGGCGAAGCCGTCATTCTGGGCTCCGCGGTCCTGGTCGCTGTTCTCGTGGGCGCCTTGATCCCACTTCTCCTGCAGTGACGGTGCAAAGGCTGCAGCTTCTCGCACTCGCAGTTGCGCTCGGCCTCCTCGGAGGTCAGCCGGCGGCGGCCGACCCTCCGATTCTGACCAAACCGACCGTGTCGGGGCCCCCGAGCTGGACTCAGGCGTCAAGCGCACAGATAACCTTCACCAGCCCGGATACCGGCGTGACCTTCATGTGCCGGGTCGACGGACCCGAACTGGTCGGCGTGCACGAGCCCCGTGGACTACACCGGACTGTCCGAGGGCCCTCACGCATTCTCGGTCGAGGCTGTCGCGGGCAGCGAGCCCAGCACTCCCAGCGAATGGTCGTGGACGGTGGACCAGACACCTCCCTCCCTGCCCAGGGACGTGATCGTCCAGGCCGCCTCCCCGCTAGGGACGGTTGTGACACTCGCGGCACACGACAACCTCGACCCATCGCCGACCCTGAGCTGCACGCCATCCTCCGCGACCGCGTTCCCGCTCGGGAATACCGCTCTTTCGTGCACTGGCCAGGACGCGGCTGGCAACTCTTCGTCGCCCGGTTCCGTCTCGGTCGAGGTAGTCGACACGACCGCACCCGTCCTCGCGCCGCATGCGAACGTGCTCGCCGCCCAGGAATCGGCGTCGGGCACGTCGGTCGCATACGGCCTTCCCACCGCGTCCGATGCCGGGGATCCCACCCCCGGCGTCACCTGCTCGCCGGCTTCGGGCTCGACCTTCCCCATCGGGACGACGCAGGTCACGTGTTCTGCGACGGACGGGTCCGGGAACCACAGCGCTCAGCTCGTCTTCGACGTCGTCGTGCAGCAGGGCAGCTCCCCGCCATCACCCACGCTTACCTCGACGCTTCCGGCTGCCACCAAACGCACGGATGCCACGTTCGCGTTCGATGTAGCCGGAGGCGCAGCGCTTGCCTGCAAGTTCGACGGACCACCAGGGGCCGGCACGTTCGGGCCGTGTTCGAGCCCACAGAGCTACACGGGGCTCACGGACGGCAGTTACCTCTTTACCGTGCGGGCGACCAACGCGATCGGAAACGTCAGCGAAGCGAGTCGCGCTTGGGTTGTGGACACGAGCCCGCCGCTGAGCGTGCGGGGACTTCGCACGAGCTTCGGAGAGGGCTGGATAGGGCTCTCGTGGCGGAAACACTCCGAAGTCGACTTCGATCGCGTCGTGATCTCGCGAAGGCGTGCCGGCACATCGCATTGGAACCAGATCGCCACGGTGCGGCGAAGCACGACGCTTCGCGACTCGAACGTCCGCAACGACGTGCGCTACGTCTACGCGCTTCGCAGCATCGACCGAGTCGGCAATCGGTCCGCGGCGGGAAAGGTCGAGGGGCGCGCGAGCAGGATCCTGGGGCCTGGCTACGACACCGTTCGCGGTGCGCCACCGCTCATCGACTGGGCGGGAGTCCGCCGGGCAACCTATTTCAACATGCAGCTTTGGTACCAGGGAAGGAAAGTCCTCAGCGTCTGGCCCGAGAAGTCCTCGTATCGTCTGCGAGCCGATTGGATCTACGCAGGTAGGCGCCATACGCTCTCGTCGGGCAGGTATCTCGTGTACGTGTGGCCCGGGTTCGGAGCGAAGGCGGCGGCGCGCTACGGGTCTCTTGTCGGCTGGACGGCGTTCAGCATGCGCTGAGACCACGTCCGCTCGCGTTTTCCGAACCCCCGGCGGGGCAACGAAGGTACCGGGCTAGAATCAGAACGAGGCCCAGACGCGATGCAGGAGATGGTCATCTACGGCGTGAGCTTCGACATGGTCGGCAAGCAGCCGATCGTGCTTCTGAAGACAGCCGACGGGAACAAGTTCCTGCCGATCTGGATCGGCCACCCCGAGGCGGCCGCGATCCTCATGAAGCTCCAGGGCGCCTCGACTCCGCGGCCGATGACGCACGACCTCCTCTCGGAGATGCCTCCAAGCTCGAGGCCCGCATCGTCCGCATCGCGGTCACCGAGCTCCGCGAGAACACGTTCTACGCCCTCTATCACCGTTGGCGGTGAACGGAAGCGAGATCGAGATCGACTCGCGCCCGAGCGACGCCCATCGCCCTGGCCGTCCGTTCCGATGCGCCGATCTTCGCCGACGATTCGGTCATCGAGGAGAGGTGCGATCGAGTTCGAGCACGAGGATGACGTCAACGAGGAGCAGATGGTCGAGGAGTTCAAGAAGTTCCTCGACGACGTCAAGCCCGAAGACTCTCATCCCCGAGACCTAGCCCAGCTCGCGCTTGGTGAGCTCGAGGAGCGCCGCGTGCAGCTCCCGCAGGCCGCCGGGCCGAGAGCGGGCCGCCGTTCTCCCGCTCGAGCTCGGCCAGGAGCGCCTTCTCGCGGCCCTTGTCCAGGAAGTCGTAGCCCATCGCGGCTTTGTGCTCCTTCAGCCGGCGGACGAGGTCGAGCCGGCGGTTGACGGCGCTCACGATCTCGTGGTCGGTGGACGTGATCTCCGCCCGCAGCTCCTGCACGCGGGGGTCAGAACCGGGGTCGCCTTGCACTGTTAGTGCCCCTCCCAGCAATACAGGCCTGCTGCTCGCCCGCAGGGACACTAGGCGAAGATATAGACCGTCGTGCCTACTGCCCAGCGGTCATAGAAGCCGGGCGCGAACCACATCGGGGTGCGGACACAACCGTGGCTCGCCTGATAGGCCGGCACGGAGTGATAGCCGTGGATGGCGAACGCGCCCGTGAAGAAGAGCGAGTAGTACATCCCGCTCCCGTTCAGTCCCGGGACCTTGCCGTAGACGTGGAACTTGCCGACGGGCGTGTTCCCGGTCGCCCCGGTGGAGACGTGGGTGATGCGGACGACCTCGCCCTTCCGCACCTCGTAGAGGACCTGCAAGGTCTTCGAGACCTCGACGTGGTTGCCCTTCGGAACGCGCGCCTTGGGAACCTTCGCCCGCGCGAGCACGCGCCAGACATCGCGTGACACCCGGCCGGTGCGGGCCATCCCGTGCACCTTCTGGAAGGCGAGCACGGCCTCGTACGTGTCGTAGGCGTAGTAGCCGTTCGGGCCTCCACGCACGAGGTGGCGAAGTTGGGCGAGCCGGCGTTCGAGCGCGAGGACGGCGGTCCCGTGGGCGCCGGTCGAGAGCGCCGGCGCGAGAATGCGGTAGTGCTTTCGGGCCGTGAGGCCCTTGTAGCCGTCATGCGGTCGCGAGGACGAGGCGCGCCCGGCGGCGGCCCGAGCCGGTCGGTCGGAAGGAAGCCGTGTAGTGACCGCCTTGCTCGACGTGGACGTGCCAGTCGCGCGCACCGACCTTCAGGGTCAGCGACCCTGCCGAGGCCGGGCGCAGGCGTCCTTTCAGGACAAGGCGGTTGCCCGGATAGCGGAGACCGTCCAGCCGCTTCGTGAGGATCGGCTTGAGCCTCAGGTCGACCGGGTGGGAGACGTCGCTCGCGGTCTCGACG
>CAVYAJ010000024.1:0-74421 GCA_963766155.1 uncultured Actinomycetes bacterium
GGCCAGCCAGATCGCCGCCGGGTTGATGCCCGGCCGAACAGACCGTCTTCGAACAGCTTGACCAGCGTTTGCGCGCCGAACACACCCACGAACAGGTAGAGGGCGTAAAGCACGACCGCGAGGATCGGCAGGCCGGTCAACGGCCGCCGCGTCGCCCGCGCCACGGCTTCCGGAATCCGCGCGAAGGTCATCGTGCTCGTCCGTCGCACGCGCTGCGTGAGGTCGTTGGCCCAGGCGGCGCGCTCATCGAGGGCGTCAGACGGAGGGCGCCTCCGGCACCGCGCCCTGGCCCAGGGCCGCGCGCAGTTCGGAGAACCCCTCCCCTTCGACCGCGACCATTTCGATGACGGGGATGCCGAGCGCCGGCCGCGAGCGCGGGTGCGTCGATGGAGATGCCGCGCTCGTGGGCCTCGTCAATCATGTTCAGCGCCAGCACCATCGGCTTGCCGCAGGCGGGGAGCTGGCGGTCAGCATCAGCGCCCGCCGCAGGTTGCGCGCGTCGGCCACCTGAACGATGAGGTCGGTGTCCGTGACCGGTGACGGACGTCGCGTGTGATCCGCTCGTCTTCGCTGATGGCGCCGTCGAGCGTGTTCACGCCCGGCGTGTCGATCACGTCGCACACTTCGGCGCCGACCAACGCCCGGCCCTTGGTGACAGCCACCGTCGTGCCCGGGATAGTTCGAAACGGTCACGTAGCGACCCGTCAGGCGTCCGAAGACGACGCTCTTACCGACGTTGGGCTGACCGACGAGGGCAATGCGCAGGGGATGCGCGCGCAGCGTCAGGATGAGCAGGCTGCCTTTCAGTTGCTGAGTGGGCAACATAGCAGGACATGCGCGAGCCTTAAGGGCAAGAGCAATGCCGAGGCAGTTTCGTGTGTTTGGCGGGCGTTTTCGACGCGGCTGACGGATTCACGGCAGCTCGGCCAGCGGGAAAGTGCGCAGCAGGATGGGGATTTTTTCGCGGCGGAGAAAGTGCCTGACGGGCGGGGCGGAGGGCGTCCGCCCGCCGGCGACCAGGTAAGGCCGGTGTTGGCCCTTACCAGAGAACCGTGATGCGCGCCATGACCGTGTTCGCCGTGCTTAGGGCGCGTAGGGGTCGCCGAGGCATCATCAGCGTCGGCGTGCCGGGGGGGGGGCCGGCTGCGCGAGGCTCGCGACCGGACTCAAGCGCGAAGTATCAGCGTCAACCTTGTAGGGATCGTACCAGTAGACCAGGCCGACCGCGTACCGCGAAGCGGCGCGTCAGGAAGTACCGGGTATCCAGGCGTTCCACGCTGCAGCTCGCTGGTCACCGGCGTGAGCGGCACCGGTGTCGGCAGCACGGTGACCGGCGCCGAGCCCGTAGCTGTAGGTCGACTCGGTCCGCGGGTATTGTCGTACATCATCTTGATGTTCAGCTTCGGCCCAGCGGAGCAGATCCATCGACGCGTTGATGGTGCGGAGCGCTGTCGGCGCTGCTGTCGGTCCAGTCGCGGCGCGGATCGTTGAACTGCTGCGTCGGGTCGAGCAGCCAGATCGGGCGTGTTGGCCGGCAGCGGGTTCGCCGTCCTCGACGCCTGCAGCGCGGTGTATTTCTCGTTGCCGTAGGTCGCACCCAGCGAAATCTTGTCGGACGGGACGTAGTCGAACCCGGCCGAATAGAAGTGGCTGTCGCTGCTGCGCAGCCCGAAGTTGGTGCCGGATATCCTGCGAGCCGACGGCCGGCGGTGGCGTTGACGGAGAACTGCGACACCGGGAATCAGCGTCAGGATGGTGCTGAACCGATCCTGGTTGCGATCCGAGATATCGAATTGCCGCAGCGTCGGCTGCTCGCCGATGGACAGCAGTTCGAGCTGGTCAACCGGGCTGCCGGTGCGTTTCGAGTGTCGTAGACGCCGCGCACCGTCATCCAGCCCACATCCCCGGGACGGCACCGCGGCGATCGTCGAGGCGCGCGGGGCGTCGACAAGACCTACGACACGGCAAGGTGGAGGTGCAAGCCCTTCGCGGGGTCGAGCTTCTCGGTCGCGCGCGGCGAGATGGTCGCGATCATGGGCCCGAGCGGCTCGGCAAGACGACGCTGCTCAACTGCCTCTCCGGCCTCGACGCGATCGACGGCGGCGAGGTCCTGATCGAGGGCGTCGCCCTGACGGCGATGTCGGATCGCGAGCGCACCGACTACCGCGCGCGGCGCATGGGCTTCGTCTTCCAGTTCTACAACCTGATGCCGGTGCTGACGCGGTCGAGAACGTCGAGCTGCCGCTGCTCGTCGCGCGTGTCGCCGCGCGAAGGAGGCGCGCCGCCGGGCGCTCGACGCGCTCGAGCTGGTCGGGCTCGCGCGAGCGGGCCGAGCACGTCCCGGACGAGCTCTCCGGCGGCGCAGCGCCAGCGCGTCGACGATCGCCCGCGCGCTCGTCAACGACCCGGCGATCGTCTGGGCCGACGAGCCCACGGGCGACCTCGACAGCGAGAACGCCGAGGAGATCGTCGCGCTCATGCGCCGGCTGAACCGCGAGCGCGGGCTGACCTTCCTGATCGTCACGCACGACATCGCCGTCGGGCGCGCGACCGACCGGATCGTGCGGATGGTCGACGGCGAGATCGTCGACGAGGAACGCTTGGAGGTGAGCTGAGATGGTCGCGCGAGTGACGCTGGCTGGAGATCGACACAGTGCGGATGAGCATGCGGCGCCGCTGTCGAGGTCTTCGAGGAGAGCATCCTCCCCGAGCTGCGCGAGCAGGCCGGGCTATGAAGGCTGCTACGTCCTCACGTACGCCCGAGGGCAAGGCCCTCGTCATGACACTCTGGCGAGACGATGAGGCCGGCCGAGGCGGGGCTCGCCGACCGGCTTCTACGCCGCGCAGCGTCGAGAAGTTCGTCGACGTCTATCCGCTCGCCGCCCCGGCCGCGAGACATACGAGGTCTCCGTCGCCGATACGCCGCCGGGTCGGCTGAGGCTCGCGCGTGAGCAAGCTCTTCGGGCATCCCGGTCGACACACTCGCCGTCGGTGCTGGCGTCGCGCTCGTACTGGCGCTCGGCGTCGTGCGCGCACTGGCGCTGCGCAACCGCATCTTCCTGCGCCTCGGGGTGCGCAACATCGCGCCGGCGCCCGGGCGTGCAGCGCTGATCGTCGTCGGGCTGATGCTCGGCGACGACGATCATCGCGTCCGCGCTCGCGACCGGCGACACGATGAGCCGGACGGTCCGCGCGTCGGTGATCGAGGCGCTCGGGCAGACCGACGAGGTCGTGTGCCGCCGAGGGCGCCGACGCCGCGCTCGCCACCGGCTCGGCGCGGCACCGGCGACGCGCTACTTCCCCGCAGAGTACGCCGACCGGATCGCAGCGCGCGCTGCGGGCTCCGGGCTCGTCGACGGCGTCGCGCCCGGCGATCGTCGAGACCGTCGCCGTCCAGGACGCCACCAGCGCCAGACCGAGCCGCGCGTCACCCTTTTCGCGGCCGACCCGCGCGAGCTGCGCGGCGTTCGGCACTATCGCGCAGCCGACGGCGAGACCGTCTCGCTCGCGCGACCTGCGGCCGGGCGAGGTCTACCTGAACGACGATGCTGCCGACGAGCTCGACGCGCAGCGCCGGCGACCGCTCCGCATCCTCGCCGGGCCGAACGCATCACGGCGCGCGGTGCAGCGCGATCGTCGACTACGACGGCGGGGCAACGACGATTCCGGGCTGCTGCTGCCGCTCTCGGAGGCGCAGCGCCTGCTCGACAAGCCGGGCTTGGTGAAGGCAGTCTTCGTCTCCAACCGGGCGGCGCGACGCGGCGCGAAGCTCAGCGACCAGGTCGTCGAGCGGCTGCAGCCGACGCTCTCGCAGCTCGGGCTCGAGGCGGACAACGACGAAGGAGGACGCGCTGGACGCGGCGGACCAGGCCGGCGCGGCGTTCATGTCCTTGTTCACGACGTTCGGCTCGTTCTCGATCGCCGCCGGCATCCTCCTCATCTTCCTCATCTTCGTGATGCTCGCCGCCGAGCGGCGCGGCGAGCTCGGGATCGCGCGGGCGGTCGGTACGCGCCGCGGCCACCTCGTGCAGATCTTCCTCTTCGAGGGAGCCGCCTACGACCTGGTCGCGGCAGCGGTCGGCGCCTCGTCGGGGTCGCGGGTCGCCTACGCATGGTGCTCGTGATGGCGAGCGCGTTCGCCGCGACGGCGACTTCCACGATCTCGTACTCGGTCAAGCCGGCAGCCTCGTGCTCGCCTACGCGATCGGCGTCCTGCTGACGCTCGCCGTCGTGGCGTTCTCCGCCTGGCGCGTCAGCCGCATGAACATCGTCTCGGCGATCCGCGACCTCCCCGAGCCGCCGCCGGGACGGGCCGCCGGCGCCGCTGGGTGCTCGGCGTCGTGGGGATCCTGCTCGGCGCGGCTGCTGGCCGCTCGGCCGTCGGCGCCGAGGACGGCGGTCGTGCTCGGGCTCGGCGTCTCGCTCGTCGTCCTCGAGCCTCGTGCCCGTCCTCCGGCGCTCGGGCGTGCCGGAGCGGCGGTCGCACACCGGCGCCGGGCTCGGCGCTCGTCGTCTGGTTCGTGCTGCCGATCAGTCGGTGGCTCTTCGGTGACCTGAAGGTGAACTTCTCGATCTTCGTCCTCGGCGGGCTGATGATCGTCATCGGCGCCACCTGGGTGATCGTCTACAACGCCGACATCCTGCTCGGCGCGGTCGCGCGCGACGCTCGGACGGATCCGTGCGCTCGCGCCGGTCCTGCGCATGGCGATGGCCTATCCCCTGCGGAGCCGTTCCGCACCGGCGTCACGCTCGCCATGTTCACGCTCGTCGTCTTCACGATCGTCGTCGGCGCCATCACGACCGGTTCGTTCCTCCACGCGATCGACGACGTCGAGGCCTTCGGCGGCGGCTTCGACGTCCGCGCGACGGCCTCGCCGGCAAGTCCCGATCGAGGACATGCGGAGCGCGCTCCGACGCGCGCGGGGTCGAGCCGCGGACTTCCCGTCGTCGCCGAGCCAGTCCGACCTGCCCGTCAAGGCGCGCCAGGTCGGCACCGGGGCAAAGCCGGAGAACGTACGTCGTCCACGGTGCTCGACCACGCCTTCCTGACGCACACGACCTACAGCCTCGCTGCCCGGGCGCGGGGCTACGACCGGCTGCTGCCGTCTGGCACGCGATGGCGCGCACGGACCTCGCGGTCGTCGACCCGTTCATCGTCCCGCGGCGCGCGAACTGGGAACTTCGCGGCGCCGTCCGGCCTTCCAGGCTGACGCGGCTTCTACCTCGAGGACAAGGCGCTTCGATCCCGTCCGCGTCGACGTGCGGGACCCGCAGACCGGGAACGACGCGAGTTGACGGTGATCGGCGTCCTCTCGGACACGCCCGCCGGAGATGGCGGGCATCTGGACATCGCAGGCCACGCCTCGCGCCGCGTTTCGGCGACCGCGCGCGCCCGACCATCTATTACTTCGCGGTCGCGCCCGGGCGTGGATCCCGAGGCCGCGGCCGCGGCGCTCGAGTCGGCGTTCCTCGCCAACGGCATGGAGGCCGACTCGTCGCAGAAGCTGCTCGACGACGCGATCGCGCGCCAGCCTGACCTTCGACCGGCTGATCATGGGCTTCATGGGCCTCGGGCTCATCGTCGGCGTGGCCGCGCTCGGCGTCATCAGCGCGCGCTCGGTCGTCGAGCGGCGCCAGCAGATCGGCGTCCTGCGGGCGATCGGCTTCCGCGAGCGGATGGTGCAGGCGTGCTTCCTGCTCGAGTCGTCGTTCATCGCGCTCACGTCGATCGTCGTCGGCACCGCGCTCGGGCTGGCAGTGGGCCACAACATCATCAGCGACTCGCGCAGAACGCCGAGCTGGGCAGGAATGGAATTTGTCGTGCCCTGGCCGACGTTCGCCATCGTCTTCCTCGTCGTCTACGCGGTCGCCCTCGCCACGACGTTTCTGCCGGCGCTCCGCGCCTCACGGGTCTATCCCGCCGAGGCGTTGCGGTATCAATGAGTAGTCCTTCGGACTCAGTTGGCTTGCCGGCGCGCGAGATGCCCGCCACCGCCGCGTGGACCGAGAGCTAGCGCGACGGCTGGGTCTCTCTCAACCTAGGCACCTCCTGCGCCGAACGTTGCCTCCAGGCCGCGAATCAGGTCTTGCTTCTCCTGGTCGGACAGCCGGGCTCCGGGGTGGGTTGGCTTGTATTGCCAGGGAGGCATCGATCCCTCGCGGATGGCCTCGATCATCTCGTCGACTTCGACCTCCCCGTCGGTCGAGAGATTGAGGGCCTCGCGACCGTCTTCAACGTCCTTCTGCACGAGCCACGAGATCGGTGCGACGTTCGAGTACCACGGCCACTTCGTCAGGTTGCTGTGACAGTCCATACACGCGTCGGTCATCAGCTCTTCCGTGCGCGGGCTGTCCCACGCGATCTGACGACCACCCGCCGGATTCGAGTGGTCGCGACCGTAGGGCACGAACTGGATCGCAACCAGCACTACGACAAACCCAAGGGCTGTCCATTTGATGATCGTGCGAGCCCGCCGCACGGTCCGACCCTATCGGTTTGGCGTGCCCATCTCCGAGAGTGCGGGCTACCTGGTCAATCGTCGGATGAGACGAGGCCAACAGCGTCGCGCACATGGCGCCAGTCGTCGCCGGCTCGCGCGGCGGAGCGCTGCTCAAACGGGAGGGCCGCCGCGGCTAGTCGTCGTCGCCTTCGCCCGGCTCGTGCTCGGGGAACGGTCGTCAGGCCGCCACCGGAACCGCTGAGGCTGGTCGTGCCCCCTGCGCTCCACGAGCGCTTCTCGGCAGGCCTCGCCTTTACGGGCGGAACGCTTTTTGCCTCGGTTCCGTACGTCGCGGTGGCCAGGCCGAGCTGCGGCCTGAAATGTCCAACAGGATCCGAGTTCCCCTGCCGACTGATTCCGAGCAGGACGACGTTTGAGGCGATGCCGGCCGCCGCTGCGGCTGCGACGAGGAGAACAGCAAGCGTCCATCTGACCGAGCGGGGTGCCTGTGACCCCATGCTAGGCGGCGAGCTCCACCGCGGCGAGCGCCCGACGCGCCGCACCGATCTCGTGCCCCCGATTTGCGAGCAGCGCGGCGAGTGGCCGTCCGTCTGCGCGTCGGTACTGCGCCCTGAAGGAGTTCTCGTCCCCCTCGATGTCGACGGCCGCCCACTCCTCGGCGTGGCCGACGTACTGCAGGCGGAGCCCGAACTGATCCGACCAGAAATACGGCAGCTCGTCGTACGGCGCCTCGCCTCCGAGGATCGTCCTGGCGACGCAAGCCCCTTGGCCGGCAGCGTTCGTCCAGTGCTCGATGCGCAACCTCTTTCCGATCCAGGGGCGCCAGGAGCTCGCCACGTCGCCGCAGGCGTAGATCCCTGGCAGCCTTGTCCGCCCGCAGGCGTCGGTCTTGATTCCGTCTCCGTCTGCGAGCGCCTGCGTGCACTCGGGTGTTGCGCCGAGAGCGACGAGCGCGGCATCGCACGGGATGTTCGTGCCGTCGTCGAGGACGGCCGCGCGCACGCGGCCCTGCGCGTCGGTGGAGAAGCCGCTGAGCATGGCTCTCAGTCGCAGATCGACACCTTGGGCGCGATAGCGCTGGGCCAGCAGGGCGCCGACCTCGAGTCCAAGGACGCGCTCGAGCGGCCCTCGGCCTCCCTCCAGGAGGACGACCTCGACGTCGAGCGCAAGCGCCGTCGAGGCGACCTCGGTTCCGACGAAGCCGGCGCCGACGATCACCAGCCGACGGCCAGGCCGAAGCTCCGCTCGAAGGGCGAGCGCATCCGCGAGCGACCGAAGCGTGTGGACGCCCGCGGGCGTTGGGCCAGGGAACCGCCGGGCACGAGCGCCGGTGGCAAGGACCAGGGCATCCCAGGCGAACTCGCGTCCCGCAGTACTGATTGCGGTTCGACCCCGGGGGTCGATTGCCCCGATCCGAGTGCTCGACACCCGCTCGATCTCCCGCTCGGCCCACCAGCCGGGTGCTCTGAGCGCGAGGTCCTCCGGCCCGCGAGGGCCGGCGAGGAGCTCCTTGGAGAGAGCTGGCCGTTCGTAGGGCGGCTCGGCCTCCGCTCCGACCAGGACGACGCGACCCTCGAAGCCTTCGGCGCGAAGCGTTTCGGCGCAGCGGGCGCCGGCGAGCCCACCTCCGACGATGAGGACGTTGCCGGGCGCGGGTGTCACGCGACCTGGGCTCCAGTGGCCGCGTCGACCACGGATATCGCCCCCATCGGGCAGGAACCGGCCGCCTCGACTGCGGCAGGGTCATCGGTCTCGGCGACCACGAGGTCGGCCACGCCGTCCTCGCTTACGCGAAAGACGCCAGGTGCAGTCTCCGCGCAGGACCCGAATCCGCTGCAGAGCGCACGTTCCAGCACGATGCGATAGGTCATCGGGATCAAGCTCCTTTTTGCTGGTTGACAGGGAAAGCAGCGGGCCGGGCCAGTGCCCGCCACGCGGTTGCGGCGATCACGGAGCCGACGGCCGCGACGTAGAGCGGGCGGCTCCAGGACGTATCGGAGCCGGCTAGAAGGCCATGCGCGGTGGCCAAGCCGAAGATCGCATAGGTCGCCCAGTGGAGGCGCCGCCAGTTCCGAGTCCCGATGCGGCGTCGCAGCGAGAAGCTCGCGTAGACGACGAGCATCAGCTCCGCAGCCAGGACTCCGGCCGCCGTAGCGAGCGGACGGTAGGGGGAGAGGCCGGGCAAGAGGAGCGCCGCAACCGAGATCTGCACTGTCGAGTCCAGGACGAGCGTGATTCCGTGCAACACGACTGCGCCCAGGCCGAGGAGCGCGAGGAACCGGTGCACGTCCGTGACGGCGGCTGGCTTGAGCGCCCGGCCGAAAGGCCGTGACTTGAGGACGAGCCCGGCAAGGACCGATGCGGTAAGCAGGACGTAGGCCGTCAATCCGCTCGCGCGGGCGAGGAACCAAAAGGTCGGATCGTGCGTCACGCGAGTACTCCCGCCATGACGGTGCGACCGTCCTCGGTCACCAGGACGGCGGCGAGACCGAGCCTCGCGGCCTCGAAGGCAGCGTCCTTCTCGCCCGCCAGGAAGAGCGACTTCGCCAGCACCTCCGCCTCGACCGCCGACGAAGCGGCGACCGAGACTCGGAGCAGATCGCTGTCGGAGGGTTTTCCGGTCGCGGGGTCGATGAGATGGTGTCGCTCCGTGCCGCCTCGGCGCCAGCGTCTGCCGTCCCGTCCCGAGGTGGCGAGGGCGCCGTCCTCGAGCGCGAGCGAGATCGTGCCGTCCGGCGTCTCGACGCCGATCGGCCAGCAACCGGTACGGGGCCGCCGTCCTCGGACGGCCAGGTCGCCTCCCGCGTTGACCAGGCACGGTCCGGAGGCGCTGAGGAGTGCACAGGCTCGATCGACCGCGTAGCCCTTGCCGATTCCTCCGAAATCGAGGCGGACACCCTCGTCGAGCTCGATCGTGCCAGCGGGCTCGTCGATCGTGACGTCTCCCCGGCAGAAAGGCGCTTCCTCGAAACCGGCTGGACCTTCCCGCACGAGGAACTCGAACGAGCGGTCGTATCCGGCTGCGACGAGGGCGTCGTGAATTGCTGGGTCGAACCGTCCACCACTTCGCTCGCGTGCCTGGAGCGCCAGCCGGGTCACCGCGACCAGATCGGGACAGGCTTCGAGCCGACCCGCTCGGTTGAGCTGCGAAAGCTCCGAGTCGAGGCGGAAGCGGGACAGGATCGCTTCGAGTCGCTCGAACTCCGTTTCAACCGCCTCGAACGCCGACGCCGCTTCCGCCTCGGATTCCAGGAGGCACTCGACCGTCGTGCCCATCGCGCGGAAGATGTGCCGCTCCATCAGGAGGTCTTCGTCGTGGTGACTGGGGGAAGGGTGACGACACGGACGCTCGGAGCTACCGAGGCAGATGAGGAAGCCGCTGCGGCGAGCCACGCTTGCTGCTGCTGCTTCGCCGCCGCGATCTCCTTCTTCCGTTTGGCCAGGGCCTGCCGGTAGTGGGCCCAGCGTCGGTCGACGATTTGCTGGACGTGCGCCGACTCGCTCCGTAGGCGCTGCTCCCGAAGGACGAGCGCGGCAACTCGCGGGTCTGTCGCCGTCGCGCGTTGAGCCGGTTGCCACGGATGTGCCGCCGCCGCAGCCCACGTCACGAGAAAGACGAGGATCGCGCCGGCGAGGGCGTAGAGCCTCGCGACGTGGCTAGTCATCCGCGCCCTCGTCCGCTTCGTCGAAGGAGTCGTCGTCCTCGTGCGCCTGCGGCGCCGTGTTGACTGTGGCCTGCGGGCGAACGTATACGACCCCGCCCTGCGTCGTCGTGTTGTTGACGCTGGCCAGGCCGGCGTGCCGTGCATGCGGAACCTTTGGCAGCTTGGGAGGCCGCTTCGCGAGTGCAGCTTGGAGCGCATGCTCGGTTCGGTCGAGCTTTGCGGAGCGGCCGCGATGGCTTGCGCAGAGGCAGGCCTGGGAGACGTGGCCCGGCCCAGGTCGACCGTCCGGGTCGCCGCCAGCAGGCCTGCCGCCGCCGCAGCTCCGAGCATGAGAGCGATGAAGAGTGTGTGGATGCGTTTCATATCGCTGCCTCCAGGTCGGGTTGACTTCCACCGTAGGGACGCCTCGGTAAGCGGCGGGTGAACGGACGGCCAAGATTCCGCCGGAGAACCCCAAGATTTGTGCGGAGAAGCCGCGGCCACGGTCAGCGTGGGCCACGATGGCGTGCGTAGGCACATCCCCGAGACTGGGACCAGAGAGTCGTGAGAGTTCTGATCGTGGAAGACGAAGACGCGATCGCCGAGCCGCTGGCAGCGGGGCTTCGGCGTGAAGGTCACGAAGTCAGCCGGGTCGCGAGCGGCCGGGCCGCTTTGGAGGCGCCCGAGCCCGATCTCGTCCTGCTCGACCTGCGACTGCCCGACCTGGACGGCTACGAGGTCTGCGGTCAGCTACGAGCCCGCTCAGATGTTCCGATCATCATGGTGACCGCGCGGGGGGAGGAGGTCGATCGAGTTGTCGGCCTCGAGCTCGGCGCCGACGACTACATCGTCAAGCCGTTCGGGTTCCGCGAGCTCTTGGCCCGGATGCGTGCAGTGACGCGACGCGCGGAGAACAGGATGGACGGGCGGCGATCGTTTAGGGCCGGTGAGCTCGAAGTCGACGTTCGGAGCCGCTCAGCGTCGCTCGGCCGCCGTGAGTTCGGCCCTCACCCCCAAGGAATTCGATCTGCTGGCGCTGCTCGCCAGCGACCCCGGTGCGGTCTTCGATCGACAGCGGATCCTCCAGGAGGTCTGGGGAACCAGCTGGCAGGGGGCGGGGAAGACGATCGACGTTCACGTCGCCGGCCTGCGCAAGAAGCTCGGCGATCCGCCTGGATCGAGACGCTGCGCGGAGTCGGGCTGCGTCTCCGGCCCCCGCAATGAGCCGCCGGCTCCTGCTCAGCTATCTCTCCCTCACGCTCTTCGTCCTCGTCGTGCTCGAGGTTCCGCTCGCCTTCTCTTATGCGCGGAACGAGCGCCACGACCTCGCCGCCAAGGTGGAGCGGGACGCGGTCGCTCTCGGGACGCTCGCCGAGGATGCCCTCGAGAACACCGGGACGGTGGATCAGGCACGGCTCAAGACGGTGCTGGAGGGCTACGAGCGCTCGACGGGGGAAGAGTCGTGGTGGTCGACAGCCGCGGAATCGGCATTGCCGATACCAACCCACCCGTTGCCGGCTCACGGAAGCTTCGCGTCCCGGCCCGAGTTCCAGCGTGCGCTCCGAGGCGAGGTGGCAACGGGCACGCGCCACTCCGACACGCTCGGGACGAACCTTCTGTACGTGGCCGTACCGGTCGCGTCGGGTGGCACGGTTCACGGCGCGATCAGGATCACCTACCCGACCTCGGTGATCGACGCCCGCGTTCATCGCTACTGGCTGATGCTCGCGGCGATCGCGGCGGTGGTCCTCGCGGCGGCTTCGCTCGTCGCCATCAGGTTCGCTCGCTCGACGGTGCGGCCGCTCGCGAAGCTCGAACGGGCAGCGGCGTCTGCCGGCGCCGGCGACCTCGAGGCTCGCGCCCCGGTCGAGGGGCCGCCGGAGATCCGTTCGCTGGCACGCCGCTTCAACGAGATGGTGGCAAGGCTCGACGAGCTACTCCGCTCACAGCAGGAATTCGTTGCCGACGCGTCACACGAGCTACGTTCACCGCTCGCGGCGCTCCGCCTCGGCTTCGAAAATCTCGAGCGGGAGGTGGGGCCGGACAGCCTTCCCGCGCTCGAGCTTGTTGCGCGGGAGCTCGAACGGCTTTCACGCGCCGTCGAGGCGCTGCTCGCATTGGCGCGGGCCGATCGCAGCCCGTCGGCGCCGGTCCAGGTGGCCGTCGGAGCGGTCGTGGATGAGCGAATCGAGCTCTGGTCGCCCCTCTGTGAGGAACGAGCAGTGATTCTTGTCTCACATGTCGAGCCGGGCTTGACGGCGCGCGCGACGCCCGGCCAGCTCGACTCCGTGCTCGACAACCTGCTTGCCAACGCGCTCGAGGTCTCGTCGGCAGGACGGACGATCAGGCTCTCCGCGCTGCAGGTCGACGAGTGGGCCGAAATCAAGGTCTCGGACGAAGGGCCTGGCATGAGCAGCGAGGATCTCAGCCGCGCGTTCGACCGCTTCTGGCGCGCGAGTGGCGAGTCGGAGGGGTCCGGGCTCGGCCTCGCCATCGTCCGGCGGCTGGTGACCGCCGACGGGGGTGAAGTCGAGCTGCGACCGGGGACGATGGGGGGGATCGACGCAGTGGTCAGACTTCGGCTCGGCGCGCGGCAGCGCCGGGTGCCCGCCGGCTCGCGCCAGGAGCCAGCGCCCAGCATTTAGCCTGTTGACGGTGTGCCCGAACACCAATCGGCACCGCGGAGCCCATAGATCGCCTCGGTCTCTTCGCGGCCAGTTCTAATGGGAGGTTCGGTCTCGACGATGCTCGTTGAGCGAGATAACGGTGAGGGCGGCACCAATCGCGATAACCGCGAAGGCAAGCCCGGCGCTGAGCTCCGTGAAGAGCATCACCGCACCCGTGAGAAGCAGCACGACCGCCATGATGCGAAGGAATAGATCCCGCGATCCGGTCAATGTGGTTCGCCTCCTTCCTGCCTTCGATGCTACGGCCTATTTGACGGCGGCGACATCGGGGCCAGCACCGATTGCGCTATCCGTAAAAACGGGAGGTCCTCAGCGCTTCCCTCCGAGCTTTGCGGAGCATTAGCGCGCTGTCAGCGCCCCCAGTTGATCTCGTGGAGGGCCGCCTCGTCGATCTCGCCGCGGAGAACGTCCTCGTCGATCTCCCGGTCTGACCTCACAACAGGGTTTTGGTCCAACGGGGATGACCTTGCAGCTCCGCCGAGATGGCACACGACCAAGCCCCAACCTTTCGGCCGAAGACCCGGAGCGCCCGGCGCCCAGTGGACCGATAGCTCCGCCGTCCGAGGAGTAGGGTCTTCCGCGTGCACCGGAGGTTCGTCGCTCGGGAAGTCGGACCCACGACGATCGTGTTCGTCGTTTGCGTTTGGGCCCTCGTGTGGCTCGTCGCTCGACCCTCGGGAGAATCGGCCGGAAGCTATGTCGGACAGTTCTTGGGTGCGGAGTCGGTCCTCCTGCTCTCGATCGCCCTCGTGCTCATCAGCACGCTTCCATGGGTCGAGGAATGGTTCGACGGGATCGACCGGGCCGCGATCTGGCATCGCCGCGTTGCGATCTCCGGACTGATCCTGCTGGCTCCGCACATTCTGCTGTCGAGCAGCCCACACGGCACCACACTCGGCGGACCTCTGGGCGCGATCGGTGCAATCGGCCTCGTGACATTGGTCGTCTGGGCGATCCTGCCGCGCTGGCAGTCGGTCGTCCCTATGCCGTTTCGCGGCGTCATACGGGCGGCGCGCGATGACCCGGTGTCCGCGAGCTTCGTCGCATCCTCGGCGGATACGAGCGCTGGCGGCTCGTGCATCGCACGACAGGACTCTTCGTCACCGCGGGCTTCGTCCACGGCGTACTGGACGGGACACCGTTCCACCGCAGTCCGGTCCTGAGATGGAGTTACGTCGCAGTCGGAGCTGTCGGCGTTGCGTTCTACGTCTACCGGGAGCTGCTGGCCCGTTTCTTCCTGTCGCTGCACGACTACCAGGTCGAGGCGGTCCGTGCGATCGACGGCAGTCTGGTCGAAGTGGCTCTACGACCGATCGGCCGCAGCGTCGACTTCGTCCCCGGCCAATTCGCGATGGTCTACCTCGAAGCGAAAGACGGCTGGCACCGGCATCCCTTCACAATCGCCAGCGCTCCAAAGGAGGAGGTCCTCCGGGTCACTGTCAAGGCACTCGGCGACTACACGGCGCGTCTGCAGGACCTGATCGAGCCCGGCATGCCCGCCGTCATCGGAGGCCCGCACGGACGCTTCAACCACTGGAAGGGAACCGACCAGCAAATCTGGATCGCGGGCGGCGCCGGCGTGGCACCGTTTCTGAGCTGGCTCCGTGCGCTCGACGGTCAGTTGCCACATTCGGTCGACTTCTATTACAGCGCAGCCGGCACTCCGCCTTTCGCCGACGAGATACGCACTATCGCCGACCGCCACCCGTCACTGCACGCCCACCTGATCGACACTAGCGTGGACGGCCGCCTAACCACCGACCGCGTCCTCAGCGCCGCAACGGGCGACCGGCGCAAACTGTCCGTTTTCATGTGCGGGCCGCAAGGGATGCTTCGCGCCTTCCAGACCCAACTGCGGCTCGCGGGTGTCCCACAGAGACAGATCCACCGCGAATACTTCGACTGGCGATAGGAGGAGAGAGATGACTGAGAGCGGTCGAACCTCGCTCGAGGAGGCGCGGCGCGTCGGCGACGCAATCGGCGTCGACTGGAACCGCTTCGACCTCGAGCAGTTCCGCATGGGAATGGACGTCGAGTTCGAGCACGGCAGCCACGATCCGCAGACCGACGTCACTCACGACGACCCGATCGTCACCGGCAAGATCGCGCTTGCGCACATGAAGGAGTTCCCCGACTACTACGAGCGCCTCGAGCGAATGGAGCGCGAAGCCGAACGCGAGTGGGCAGACAAGTCGCGCTGATCGAGCCGGCCGGTCTCGGGTGGACCGACCGACGGCCGCACGTTTCATCGCCGCCGAATCCGAGGGATAGGAGCGATCGATGGGACGCTCGGCACAGCCGCAACGTTCGAGCTCACCGGTCCTCTCTTCTTCAACTCGCACTCGCGGCTGGGCTCCGCTGGGCCAGTGCGCGCTTCTCGACACCGAGTTCCACAGTCGCAGTTCGGGCCGGTCTCTTGACGGAAGATTGAGCTGCGGTTAAGCCGCCGCCGCTCTCATCAATTTCTTAGCCGCGGCCGCTTCACTGTCAGCGTGGTCAGATCCGAGGGCCCGCCTGAGTCGCGACGGATCGCGGCGCGGCGCCGATCGCGCTTGGCGAAGCGATGGATCCTCGCCATCGCCGCGGTCGGCTTCGGGGCGACGATGGCGCTGGCGCGCGTGACGTACGCCGGGCACCCGAAGCGTGGCGCGGGTTCCCTCGCGATCCCGCAGCCGCTCTACCAGGCCGTCCGCCAGAACCTCCTCCAGGCGGGCGTCCTCGCGCCCACGACAGCCCCTCCCGATGCCACCACGAGCTCGTCGTGACTACCCAGCGTTTCACGTCGATGGGTTGTGAGATCGCGATCGGAGGCGCTGACACCGAAACGCGCCACGCGGTGGAGACGCTTTTTGCTGCGCGCGATCGGATCTTCAGCCGCTTTCGCGACGACAGCGAGCTCAGCTCCGTCAACGGGCGTGCAGGACGTCCGCTCCACGTTTCCGCGGAGTTTGCCTCGATGCTCGGGCTGGCCCTCGACGTCGCGCGCGAGAGCGGCGACCTCGTCGTACCGACCGTAGGCGCTGCGCTCGAAGCGGCCGGCTACGACACGGACTTCGGACGGCTGAGGGACGATGGACGCGCTCCGCGGGCGGCCCCCGTCGGCGACTGGCGAGCCGTGCTGCTGATCGGGCGGCGGGTCTTCTTCCCCTACGGCGTGCAGCTCGACCTCAACGGTGTCGTGAAAGGCAAGACCGTCGACGACGCCGTCGCACTTCTCCCGGGCGCCGGATTCGTCTCGGCGGGCGGCGACATCGCCGTACGCGGCGGCGCAGTCGTTGCGCTGCCGGACGGAGAACTCGTGCGGCTCGTCCGCGGCGCGCTCGCGACGAGCGGAACCGATCGACGCCGGGGGCGCCGCGGGGGTCTCGACCTGCATCCCTGATCGATCCCCGCACCGGGCGACCCTCACAGGCGCGGTGGAAGCAGGTCAGCGCATGCGGCGCGAGCTGTCTCGCCGCCGACGTCGCCGCGAAGGCGGGATTCTTGCTCGACGGCGAGGGGCCGGATGGCTCGACGAGCGCGGGATTCCCGCACGCTTCGTCGCCCTTGATGGTGAGACCGTCACGAATGCGGCTTGGCGCGCATTCGTTCCGGAGCACGCATGCATGTGACATCGAACCCTCTCGACTGGTACGCGGCGCGCGCGGCCGGAATCGCGGCGTACGTCCTGATCAGCTTCGTGGTCGTACTCGGCTTGACAATGGCCCGAAACGCGCGGCTGCGCCGCTGGCCGAAGTACGCCCTCGAGGACGTCCACCGCTTCGCGGGACTGCTTGTCGGAACGTTCCTCGTCATCCACGTCGTCACAATCGCGATCGACGCATGGCTGCCGTTCTCGTTTGCCTCGATAGTGCTGCCCTTCGTCTCGCGCTACAGGCCGGTGTGGGTCGCTTTCGGGATCGTCGCGGCCGAGCTCTTGCTCGCCCTCGCGATCACGAATCACTACCGTGACCGCCTTCCTTACCGCTTTTGGCGTCGCACGCACTATCTGAACTTCGCGGTTTGGGCCTTGGCGACGGTCCACGGAATCGGCGAGCGGTACCGATCGCAGCGCACCGTGGTTCCTGGCGCTGTACGCCCTTTCGACCGCGGCCGTTGGCGCGGCGACCGCCTGGCGGTTCGGGCGAAGCCGACTGTCGGCTGGGCGTTCGGCACCTGGGGTTGCAGTCGTCGGTGCGGCTCTTGCCACGCTGGTCGTTGCGCTCGGCGTGGGCCCGTTCCACTTCCACAAGAAGCCCTGGAACGCCGCCAGCTTCAGCGAGCCACTCACCGGGCGCATCTCGGAAGTGACAGGCGTCACGCGCGGGATCGTCTCGATGGTTGGAGAGGGCACAGGCACGCAGCGGGTGCTCGTACGCGCCGACCTGCTGGTACAGCCGGGGCACATCGAGCGCACGGCCTTTCAGATGGAGTACTTGCCGAGCGGCACGCGCTGCACCGGCACCGTCACGAGAGCCGAATCCTTCGGCTTTGACGCCGTTTGCACGCTCCCGAACGGCGCTCGCCGTTTCATCGGGGCGCAATGGCAGGGAGCGGGCGCCACCCGGATCGCCGGCACGATCTCCGCGCGACCCTGAGCTTGAGCCCCATGGCTCCCGTCTCTTCGCGCACCGGGCATCCCAACATGGCCGTCGCCATGGCCTGGCCGAGTCCGCGATGACAGCCAACGTCGCGCCACCGACGCGGCCGGGCAGCCGGCTACGTCGCTCACCAGCGTGGTTTCCGACGGCGCCCTCGGCTGTCTGTAACTACATTCTCGTTTCCGCACTGCAGCGGCACATGCAACTACGACGATGCGGGTCACTCATCTCCACGCGACGATTACTCAAGCGAACCCGGCCCCTGCACGGTCTGGCCCCGGGTTCGATCCAGACGCGTGGCCGGGGCATCCGCCGAGCACTCGCCCTGGCGCGCGAAGAACACCGGGCCAAGTTATTTGAGTTGAGACCAACCGCCAAGTGCGCGGGCGCCTCAGCGGAAGCGCTTAGCCATCGGCTATCGGGTGCCAGCTTGAGTGAGCGCCTACACGCGTCCACTCTGCGCGCGGCAGCGCCGGGTCCCCTCCCCCTCGAGCCAGCGGCCAACGCCACGGGCGCGATCGTGCGCACAAGCCACAGCACACGGTAAGCGCCTTCCGCCGCCAACCTGAGCAGTACTTTCCCCGATGGAAACATCGGCGCATTCCCGGATTCCCCTTCGCACCGCCGGGGCGTACAGTTAAGTCCTACAGTAGAAGGAGTGAGCGATGATGAAGACCGCGACCATTACCGCGGGTGAGGTGATGACCGGATTTGTCGCCGCCGAGCCATCGGACACGCTGGGTGAGGTGGTCGAGAAGATGAGAGAGGCGGACGCGGGGTCGGCTCTCGTGATCGACTACGGTCGCCTCGTTGGGATCTTGACCTCGCGCGACGTGCTTCGGGCAGTCGCTGAACGGACGCACTCCTCGGAAGCACGTGCGCGCGCGTGGATGACGCCAGACCCTCGAGTCGCCCGGACGGATACTCCGGCGGCGGAAGCAGCTCTCATGATGGTCGAGCAAGGCTGTCATCATCTCCCCGTGGTGGATGTGGATGGACGGCCGATCGGTGTCGTTGGAATGCGCTCCGTTGTCTCCAGGACGATCGAGCTCGTGGAGGAGTGAGGAACCGGGTGTGCGGTGGAGGCCGCTGGGACTAGCGGATGAAGAGGCAACTCTCACCAGCGACATGGGAGGGCGTTCTCATGCTCGTGATCCTCACGGTCGCGGCCGTCACTGGTCTGATCGGTTGGTTCGTCGGTCACGAGATGGGGACTGCCTCGAGCGAGGCGCGGGGCAATGCAGCACCGGTGACAAGCACAGCAACGGGCACGACGGCGGCGCAGCCGGTGAGCGAGCAAGTCGCGGCCGGGGGGCATGATTTCGTCCAGTTCGCATGTGCGCAATGCCACGGGGAGCAGGGACAAGGGGACATCTCCTCCGACGTGCCCGCGCTGACCGGCGCGGGCCAGGAGCTGACGGTTGGCCAGCTCGAGCACATCATCAACCACGGCCTAGGGGAATCGGCGAACCCGACGAAGCCGTACATGCCGGTCTGGGGGGAGGTCATCTCGACGCAACAGGTGTCCGACCTCGTCGCCTATATTCGGGCGGGTCTTCCTGCCGTCGCTGGGGCGGAGCCGCCCCTCGTCCCGACCGACCAAGGTGAGCCTGTTGCGGGTGCGGCGCTCTACGGCAAGTACGGGTGCATCAACTGTCATGGCCCGAACGGGCTCGGGGGCGTCCCGAACCCGCAGTCGCCCGACAAGGCGATTCCGCCCCTCTCAGGCGCGGAATTCTTCAGCGAGTTCGACACCGACGCGAAGATCAAGGAAATCATCCGCACCGGCAGCGTCCTCGGCAGCGCCCCGATCGTGAGCATGCCGCACTGGGGCGGCATTCTCTCGGACGATCAGCTGAACGCGCTTGTCGCATACCTCAAGACGCTGAAAACGGACTAGGAAGGGTCCCGTCGATCTGCGTCTTGACGAGGGCAGCGACGAGGAAAGTCTCAGAGCGTTGTGGGCTTCTACCGATCGCGTGCGCCTGTTTTTCCCGATGTGCTTCGGCACCACCGGCGAGAGGATGGGGGAGAAAGGAGGTGCGGATGACCACCATTTCGCATGAGGCAAAGTCCGACAGGCCCTGGACAAGAATCGTCGTCCGAGAGACCTGGGTCTCGCTCGCGATCTCCGTCATCTGGCTCTCGGTGCTGTTCGACGCCATCTACGGGCCGAACATTCTGACCTCGAGCTCCGGTGGGTCCGACAGCGCGGTCGTCCCGTCCGCGGTCGTCGTGTCGTTTTTTGCGTTCCTCGCGACCTGGGCCGTTGCCAAGTACGGCCTGCGCGACAAGCGCGACTGACGCGCGCGTGCTGATTTCCCCGGCTCTCCGTCGTGAGTTCGAGCCGGCGAGCGTGGATCTCTACTGGCTCCCGCTTGGGGCCGGCGCTCCGAGCGGGAGCCGGGTCGTCCGCGTCAACGGGAGGATCTACGAGGCGCTATGCGCGGCGGTTGAGCGGCGCAGGCAGCTCGACATCTACCACGCGGGTCTCCAGGTCCGGCTCGGGGACGCGGTCTTCGTCGTCGAGGTCGCGCCCTCGCCAGACCCGTGGCGCGCACGGCGCGGCGTCGTCGCCGAGGGCCCGGTCGGCAGTCGGCTGGCCCGCGGGTTTCGGCTCTTTCGCTACGAGGTTCGCTGCTGGTACGGCGGGCGGATCCCGGACATCGACGAGGCGGTCGCGAGCCCCGTTCGGCTGACGAACGACCCGGTGACCTCGCATCGCCTGCTCGAGCTCACGTCGTCTGTCCCCACGCCGGTCTGGGGACGGGATGAGCTCCACACCGGAGACATGTGGAATTCGAACTCCGTCGTCTCGTGGCTTGTGGCTCGCGCCGGACTTCCGGTCGAAGAGGTGCCACTACCGCCGCGTGGCCGGGCGCCCGGCTGGAACGCCGGGATCACGACGGCGCGGCTTCAGCGGTAGTCAGAGACGTCGTGCGTCGCCGCGTACTCCTCGGCGACCGACTTCGGCACGCAGAAGGCCCACGCGTCCTCGACGAGGTCGCGCATCTCGTCCTCGTCGATAGCGGCGAGATCGACGTGGACCCAGTGGTAGCGCATGTCGTGCGCGCTCGGAAACGAGAACTTCTCGGGGTCGGAGTCGACGAGCGCCTGCCGCCACTCCTTCGGGAAGGCAAAGCCCATGGTCGACCCGTCTTTCGAGAAGGCGAGCCAGACGATCCGGCCGATGCGGAACTTCACGTGGCCGCGGACAAAGGCCTCGCTCGAGCGGGGCAACCCGGCCGCGAACGCCCGGACTTCGTCCATCGTCACCACGCCGCTCACGTTACTGTCATCTCGCAAGCGAACAAAGGAGCCGGGTGGGCTACAGCGTCGTGAACGTCGAGGAAATCGAGGGCGAAGGCCCTGGCGGCGCCGTCCGGTTCGTCCGGCGCAAGCTCGGCGTGCAGGCCTTCGGCATCAACTGGTTCGAGCTCGGGCCCAACGTGCGCGGGCGCGAGCACAACGAGGTCGACACCGGGCAGGAAGAGGTCAACGTGATCATCGAAGGCTCGGGCGTCTACGAGGTCGACGGTGAGACGATCCCCGTGCGCGCCGGCTCCTTCCTGCGCTTCGATCCCGGGACGACACGCTGCCCGGTCGCCGGTCCCGAGGGCATGACGATGATCGCCGTCGGGGTGCGCCCGGGGAGCTACGAGCCGCATCGGAACTTCTGACGAAAACGTCGTCCAGCTGACGCGAGTCCTGCGGGCGCCGCCCGCCGAGGTCTACGCGGCCTGGACGGATCCCGCTCTTCTCGAGCGCTGGTGGACCGGCGTGGGAGGCTGGGTGGAAGCGAAGGCCGACGTCGACCTCCGCGTCGGCGGCCGCTACCACCTCTCCATGCGGGACGACCGCGGCGCCCTGCACGGTGTCGTCGGCGCCTACACGGAGATCGTGCCGGCCGAGCGCCTCAGCTTTACCTGGACCTGGGAGAACGACCCGAGCGTGATGCGCGGGAGCGAGGGGAGCCTCGTCGACGTCTTCCTGCGCGAAGGGCCAGAGGGGACGCAACTCTCGCTCACGCACAGCGGACTCGGAAGCAAGCTCGTCAAGGACATGCACGAGGAGGGCTGGAACGCCCTCCTGACCAATCTCTTCGCCGCCGTCTCCTAGCCGGCAGAGAGGGCCCGGCTCCCCAGAAACCGGGCCCTCGTTCCGCTCGCCGGCTATCGGCTGCAGCCGTGGGCTGCGAGGATCGCCGGGTCGCTGAACGCGTGGGCGCCCCCGGCGTAGTTGGAGTGGGCAGCCGTGCCGTTCGACTTCGCGCCCGAGATCAGCTGGCCGAAGCTCAGGCCGCAGGCGGCCCTGATGTCCTGGCCTGGCGCCGCGCCCGCCGAGGCCGGGAGGGCGAGGAGCGCGGCCGAGCAGATGGCTACTGCGATTCGCTTGCGCACTGTTCCTTCTCCTTTCCTAGGCGGTGGCGGGGGCGGGAGTCCGGCTCCAGCGCCGCCGCATCGCGGGCCATTGGACGACCTCGTAGACAGCTGCGATTCCGACCAGGCCGTAGATCACCCGGGTTGCCGCATTTGTCTCGCCGAAGTCGAGCCCGAAGAGTGCCGCGACGAGGTCGAATTCGGCGATCGCCACGAGACCCCAGTTCACGGCGCCGACGACCACCAGCACGCCCGCCAGCACGTCGATCTTTTTCATGTTCCCGCTCCTTTCTGTCGAGGTTTCGTCCAGGGACGGTACAGACCCTGGACAGGATTGTCAAATGTCTGTCTAACTTGTGTACAATGCCTGCGTGGCGAACGAGGAGCTTCTCCGCATCGGCGAGCTGAGTCGCCGAACCGGCGTCAAGCCGGATCTCCTGCGCGCCTGGGAGAGGCGGTACGGCCTCCTCGCGCCGCAGAGGACGAGCGGAGGGTTCAGGCTCTACCCACTCGCGGATGTGGGGCGGATCGAGGCGATGCAGAGCCATCTGGCCCGCGGACTGTCCGCAGCGGAGGCCGCCCGGCTCGCGAAGGAGCAGGATGAGCCCGGCCAGGCCACTAGCTCGATCGCAGGGCTCCTCGGCGACTTCCGCGCGGCCCTGGACGCCTACGACGAGCCGTGCGCCCAGCAGCTCCTCGATCGGATGCTCGCCGCGTTCACGCTCGAGACCGTTTTGCGCGACGCGCTGCTGCCGTATCTGCACGAGCTCGGCGAGCGCTGGGAGCGCGGCGAAGCATCCGTCGCGCAGGAGCACTTTGCGAGCAGCGTGATCCGTGGCCGGCTCCTCGGTCTTGCACGAGGATGGGGCTCCGGGAGCGGCCCGCTCGCAGTGCTCGCCTGCCCGCCGGGGGAGGAGCACGACCTCGGTCTGCTCGCGTTGGGAATCGTGCTTCGCGCCCGGGGCTGGCGAGTGGCTTACCTCGGGCCCGATACGCCGATGGAGACGCTCGCCGATGCCGCCCGGCGGATGGGAGCCGACTGGGTCGTGGTCTCGGCGGTCTCGGAGGCCCGCCTGGAGGCCGTCGAGGAGGAGATCGCTCGCCTGGTCGGCAACGTCCGGGTTGCCCTGGGAGGCGCCGGCGGAACATCCGCGCTCGCGGAGCGAACGGGCGCGGAGCTTCTCACCGGCGGCCCGGTCGAAGAAGCGGAGCGGCTCGCGGGCAACCGCCGATAGCATCGAAGGGGATGGCAGAGCCTCGTACCGCGCGTCTCGACGAAGTCGCCTCGGCTGAGGAGATCGCGCGCCTGCCGTATTCGCTCCGGGTACTCCTCGAGAACGTCGTTCGTGCCGGGATCGCCGGCGAGGGCGACCCGCAGGAGGTGCGGGCGATCCTCGAATGGCAGCCGGGCGATCAGCCGCACCGGGAGATCTCATTTCGCCCGGCGCGCGTTCTGCTCCAGGACTTCACCGGCGTCCCGGCGATCGTCGACCTCGCCGCCATGCGCGATGCGATGCGCGACCTGGGCGGTGAGCCGGCGCGGATCAACCCGCTTCTCCCGTCCGAGCTCGTCATCGACCACTCCGTCCAGGTGGACGTGTTCGGCTCGAAGATCGCGATCTTCAAGAACACGGAGCTCGAGTTCGAGCGGAACCGCGAGCGCTACGCGTTCCTGCGCTGGGGCCAGGAGGCCTTCGACGACCTGCGTGTCGTCCCGCCGAACACGGGCATCGTCCACCAGGTCAACCTGGAGTACCTCGCGCGCGTCGTCGAGGAGCGAACGGCTGGGCCTTTCCGGACACGCTCGTCGGCACCGACTCGCACACGACCATGGTCAACAGCCTCGGCGTCCTCGGCTGGGGCGTGGGCGGGATCGAGGCGGAGGCGGCGATGCTCGGCGAGCCCCTCTCGATGCTGGTGCCCCAGGTCGTCGGCTTCCGGCTCTCCGGCCGCCTGCCCGAGGGCTCGACCGCGACCGACCTCGTCCTCACGGTGACCGAGACACTCCGGGAGCTCGGCGTCGTCGGCAAGTTCGTCGAGTTCTTCGGCCCGGGCTCTCCGGGCTCACGCTGGCCGACCGCGCCACCATCGCGAACATGTCGCCGGAGTACGGCGCGACCTGCGGCTTCTTCCCGGTGGACGACGAGACGCTCGCCTACCTGCGCATGACAGGTCGAAGCGAGGAGCACGTCGCGCGCGTCGAGAGCTACTGCCGCGCCCAGCGCCTCTTCCACGACGAGGAAGCGCCGAGCCGTCATACAGCGAGGTCGTGGACCTCGACCTCGGCTCGGTCGAGCCGAGCCTCGCCGGGCCGCGCCGTCCGCAGGACCGCGTGCCGCTCCGCGAAGCCCGCGACTCCTTCCTCGGAGCTCTCAGACGTTCGGCGTCGAGTACGGAAACCACGACAGCGCGGTCGCGGAGACTTCCCGGCCAGCGACCCGACCACCGAGCAGGTGCCGGGTGGCGATCGCGCGCATGCTCCGAGCCCGAGGCGGCTCGTCGCGGTCGCCGAGGTCGAGCCGGCCTCGGTGGAGGTCGAGCTGGACGGTGCGCAGTTCGAGCTGGGGCACGGAAGCGTCGTCATCGCGGCGATCACGAGCTGCACGAACACCTCGAACCCGACCGTCATGGTCGCGGCGGGCCTGCTCGCGAAGAACGCCGTCGAGCGCGGCCTCAAGCGCCGGCCCTGGGTGAAGTCGAGCCTCGCGCCCGGCTCCAAGGTCGTGACCGAGTACTACGACCGCGCCGGCCTCAGCCAGTACCTCGACGAGCTCGGCTTCGACGTCGTCGGCTACGGCTGCACGACCTGCATCGGGAACTCGGGGCCGCTCCCGGAGGAGATCTCGGCCGCGGTGGACGAGGGCGGGCTCGTCGTCTGCTCGGTGCTCTCCGGCAACCGCAACTTCGAGGCGCGCATCCATCCGGAGGTGAAGGCGAACTACCTCGCCTCGCCGCCGCTCGTGGTCGCCTACGCCCTCGCCGGCCGGATGGACCTCGACCTCACGAACGAGCCGCTCGGCCAGGACGAGGACGGCAACGACGTCTTCCTCACGCGATGTGTGGCCGAGCCCGAGGAGGTGCAGGAGACGATCGCCTCCGCGCTCGAGCAGGAGATGTTCACGCGCACGTACGCCGACGTCTTCACCGGCGACGAGCGCTGGCGTGAGCTCGACACCCCGGAGGGCGAGCTCTTCGCCTGGGAGCGGGACTCCACCTACGTCCGCCTGCCGCCGTACTTCGAGGGCATGTCGCCGGAGCCCGGAACCGTGGACGACTTCAGCGGCGCGCGCTGCCTCGTCATGCTCGGCGACAGCGTCACGACCGACCACATCTCGCCCGCCGGCGCGATCAAGCCCGACAGCCCGGCCGGCCTGTACCTCACCGATCACGGCGTCGAGCGCAAGAACTTCAACTCCTACGGGTCGCGCCGCGGGAACCACGAGGTGATGGTGCGCGGCACCTTCGCCAACGTGCGCCTGCGCAACCTGCTCGTGCCCGGCAGCGAGGGCACGTGGACGGTGCATCTGCCCGACGGCGAGGAGACGACGATCTTCGACGCGGCCGAGCGCTACCGCTCCGAGGGTGTGCCGCTGATCCTCCTCGCCGGCAAGGAATACGGCTCGGGCTCGTCGCGCGACTGGGCGGCGAAGGGCCCGAAGCTCCTCGGCGTCCGCGCGGTGATCGCGGAGAGCTACGAGCGCATCCACCGCTCGAACCTCGTCGGGATGGGCCTCCTCCCGCTCCAGTACATGCCCGGGGAGAACGCCGAGTCGCTCGGGCTGACCGGCCGCGAGGAGTTCTCGATCACGGGGGTGGAGAACGGCGAGGCCGACGAGGTCACGGTGCGCGCCGATGACACGGAGTTCCAGGCTCGCCTTCGCGCCGACACTCCGAGGGAGCGCGACTACCTCCGTCACGGAGGCGTCCTCCCCTACGCGCTGCGCGCTCTTCTCCGCGGATGAGCCGGCTGGTCGTCGTCGCTCCGCTGAAGCCTGGCGCGGAAGCCCGGGCCCGGGAGCTCCTGGACGAGGGGCCGCCGTTCGACCTCGAGGGATCCGCGTTCGACGCTCACGAGGTCTTCGTCACCCCGCAGGAGGTCGTGTTCGTGTTCGAGGGAAACGAGACGCTCAGCCTCACCGCGGGTGACCCGGCCATCATGCGCGCGGCCAAGGCCTGGGCGGACTGCCTCGACGGGCGGCCGCGAATCGCCCGCTCGGCCTTTTCCTGGAAGCGGGACTCGGCGAGCGGTTAGGGTAGGCGCGTGTTGTTCTGGCTTGTTTTCGGCTGGGCGAGCAACGTGCTCGGGATCTGGGTCACGTCGCTCGATCTTCGACGGCGTCACCTACGACGACAAAGTCTGGGTGCTCGTCGTCGCCGGCCTCGTCCTCTTCCTCGCGAACGCGATCATCCGGCCGATCGTGATCATCCTCACCCTCCCGGCGGTGATCCTGACGCTCGGCATTCTCCTGCTCTTCATCAACGCGTTCACGCTCTGGATCGCGGACAAGATCGTCCCGCCCTTCGAGGTCAGCGGCTTCTGGACCTACCTCGGGTCCGTGATCATCATCTGGCTGGTCAACATGATCGTGTACGGGATCTTCCGGCCGGAGAACCGCGAGACCAAGCGCGAGCTCACGGCCTAGGCCGTGACCGAACCAGCCCCGCCGCCTCCGCCCGCCACGTTCCCGTTGGGATGCGGGACGGATCGTCCTGCTCGTCCTCGGGATCCTGGCCACGCTCTTTGCGCTCGCGGTGCTCGCGGCCGCCGGAGCGCTGTTCTGGGCGAACTCCCAGAGGGACTCGGACGGCTATTTCCGGACCGGGGCGCACAACTTCTCCACTCCCTCGTTCGCGCTCGAGTCCGACGACCTCGACATCGGGAACGACGCGCCCGACTGGCTCTTCGACGAGGGCCGCCTCGCGACGGTCACGGATCGAGGGCTCGAGCACCCGCAGCAAGCCGATCTTCGTCGGCATCGGGCCGAGGGACGCGGTGGACGCCTACCTGCGCGGCGTCGGCCACGCCGTTGTCACGGACGTCGACTTCGACCCGTTCGGATTCTCCGTGCGGCCCCGGCCCGGCGGCCCGCCGCCCACGCCGCCCGGCCAGCAATCCTTCTGGGCCGTCTCCGACTCGGGCCCGGACGCGACGGTCTCATGGGATATCGCCGAAGGCAGCTGGGTCGCGGTCGTCATGAACGAGGACGGCTCGCGCATCGTCGCCGCGGATCTGACCTTCGGCGCGCGCGTCGGCTGGCTCATCTGGATCGCGATCGGCGTCCTCATCGCCGGCCTGCTCGTCCTCGCGGCAGGCGTCGTGATGATCTTCTTCGGCGCGCGCGGAGTGCCGGCGACGGAGACCGCCGTTCAGCCACGCACCGATCACGGCTCCGGTGGACGAGTACCCGGTGCAGCTCGACGGCGCGCTCGACGAGCCCCTCTCGCGCTGGCTCTGGCTCGTGAAATGGCTCCTCGCGATCCCGCACTACATCGTGCTCGCCTTCCTGTGGCTCGCGTTCGCCGTGCTGACGATCGTCGCCTTCTTCGCGATCCTCTTCACCGGCCGCTATCCGCGCTCGATCTTCGACTTCAACGTGGGCGTGCTCCGGTGGACGTGGCGGGTCGGCTTCTACTCGTACAGCGCCCTCGGCACAGACCGCTATCCGCCCTTCTCGCTCGGGCCGGAGCCCGATTACCCGGCGCGGCTCGAGATCCCCTATCCCGAGCAGCTCTCCCGCGGTCTTGCGCTCGTGAAGTGGTGGCTCCTCGCCATCCCGCACTACCTCGTGCTCGTGTTCCTCGTCGGCCTCGGGGTCGGCATCGGCTGGTTCCGCTGGGGCGGCCTCGACTTCATCCTCGTCCTCATCGCCGCCGTCCATCTCGCCTACACCGGCCGCTACCACCGCGATATCTTCGAGCTCGTGATCGGGATCAATCGCTGGCTCTTCCGCGTGGTCGCCTATGCATCCCTGATGCGCGACGAATATCCACCCTTCCGCCTCCGCTGATGGAACGACCCGTTTCCCACTCCTTCGACGTCGGCCACGTGGCAGAGCGGCTCGCCGCCGGGAACGGCGGCTACGAGATCGTCCACGAGTCGCCGGGGGTCGAGGTCGGGGTCTACGTCCTCGTCGCGCCCGAGCCCGACCGCCAGCAGCCGCACGAGTGGGACGAGATCTACGTCGTGCTCGAAGGGACGGGCGTGCTCGAGGTCGAGGGAGAGCCGGTCCAGCTCGAGAAGGGGGCGCGGTCTTCGTCCGCGCCGGGGCCGACCATCGCTTCTCCGCGTACGAGCACCTCGCGGTGCTCGTGCTCTTCGACAAGTCGCAGACCTAGCTCTGATCCGAGCGGGATGAGCCGCGTGCCGCTCGCCTTGAAGCTCGCGACGACCTCGTCGCCGGCGCGAGGCCGAGGCGCGCCGCGGACTCGGCGGTGATCTCCGCGGTGAGCGGCCCGACGCGGATTCGCATGCGGTTCGCGACCGGGACGAGGCTCTCGATCGGCCCGCGCACGTGGTTCTGCATCGAGTCGAGCGGCATCGCCCGTGCGATGCCGACCTCCCAGGGGTGGATGACGGCACCGACCTCTCCCGTCAGCTGATCCGTCGAGACGATCGCGCTTCCGTCGGCGAGCACGACCTCGGTCAGCCCGTCGCCCGTCGCCCGGGCGCGGCCGGTCAGCAGGTTCGCGCCCGTGAAGTCGGCGACGAAGGGCGTTGTCGGCGCGGCCACGAGGTCGGCGGCGGATCCCATCTGGACGAGCTGCCCTTCGACGAGCACGCCGATCCGGTCCGTGAGCGCGGCCGCATCCTCGAAGCTGTGCGTCACGACGAGGGTCGGGAGGCCGAGGCCCTTGAGCAGCCCGCGCAGCTCCCCGCGCACGCGGGCGCGCGTGTGTGTGTCGAGCGCGGCGAGTGGCTCGTCGAGGAGGAGGACGCCTGGGTCGCGCGCAAGCGCCCGGGCGAGCGCGACGCGCTGGCGCTCTCCGCCCGAGAGCTCTCCGGGCTTGAGGCGGGCGAGCGACTCGATCCCGAAGCGCGCAAGGAGCTCGCTGCTGTCGCTTCCCGCCGCCGTAGGCGACGTTGTCCGCGACGGACATGTGGGGGAAGAGCGCGTAGTCCTGGAAGACGAGCCCGACCGATCGCTCCTCCGGCCGCAGGTCGACCTTCGCCCCGCTGTCGAACCACACGGCGTCGCCGAGCGCGATGCGGCCCTTGTCCGGCGCGGCCGAGGCCCGCGATCGTCCGCAGCACGGTGCTCTTGCCGGCCCCGGACGGGCCCGCGAGCGCGACGACGCCGTCGACGTCGAGCGCGAGCTCTAGTCGGAACGCCCGGAGGGCGCGAGCGAGATCAATGTGAAGCGTGTCCACGAAGGGAGCAGCTTGACGGTTAGGAGAACGGCCACGCTGACGACGACGAGGAACGCGCCGAGGGCGAGCGCGATGTCGAAGTCGATGTCGAGCTGCGCGTAGATGGCGAGCGGCAGCGTCTGGGTCACGCCCTGCAGGCTTCCGGCGAACATGATCGTCGCGCCGAACTCGCCGAGCCCGCGCGCGAATGCGAGCGCCGAGGCGGCGGAGAGACCGCCGGCGGCGAGGGGGAGAGCTACTCGGAAGAACGTTCGGCCGGGGCCGGCGCCGAGCGTTCGCGACGCGTCGATCAGGGCGGGGTCGAGAGCCTCGAACGCTGCGATGCCGAGCCGGATGTAGAACGGGCTCGAGACGAAGATGATCGCCATGACCACGGCGGTCTGCGTGAAGGGGATGGAGATCCCCGCGGCGTCGAGCGTGTCGCCGAGCAGCCCCGCACGCCCGAACGCCGCGAAGAGCGCGATGCCTGCGACCGCCGGCGGGAGCACGAGCGGCAGCTCGATCAGCGTGAGCACGAGCGAGCGCCCGCGGAAACGTCGCGTCGCGACGAGGTAGGCGGTCGGAGTCCCGAGCAGGAGCACGACGGCGTGCGCGACCACGCTCGTCTTCAGCGCTGACGACGAGCGCGTCGACCGCCACCTCGCTCGCGAGCTGCGAGAGCAGTCCTCGGGCGGGATCCGCAGGAAGAGCGCGAGGATCGGAAGGAGCAGGAACGGCGAGGATCAGCCCGCGTCGCGACGGCGAGGACGACCTCGAACGGCCGTCTCACGGAGGCCCGAAGCCGGCGCGCCTGCAGCTTGGCCTGACCGTCGTCGCTCGAGCACGTGCTCGACGAACTGGTGCGCGGCGTCGTGGTGCGGCGCGTCCTTCACGACCGCGATCTCGTACTGCACCTCGGCTGCGCCTCCGTCGGGCAGCTCGATGGCGGTCGACCTTGTCCTCCACCGGCTTCACGTCGGTGACGTAGACGAAGCCGGCGTCGGCCTCGCCGAGCGAGACCTTGCCGACGACGCCCTTACGTCGTCCTCCTCGCTCACGACCTGGTCGAGGACGTCGCGTTGCAGCCGATGTTCTCGAGCACGGTGCGCGTGTAGTCGCCGATCGGCACTCCCTCGGCGCCGATCGACGAGCTTCACGCCGCGGGTTGCGCAGGTCGTCGACGGACTGGATGCCGGCCGGGTTGTCCTTGGGGACGATGAGGACGAGGCTTGTTGGTGGCGAAGACTCCGGCTTGTCCACGAGCCCGTCCGCGTAGAGCTGGTCGCGGGTACTTCGGGCTCGCGGCGGCGAAGACGTCCGCCGGCGCTCCCTCCGTGATCTGCGTCGCGAGCTCGTCGGAGCCGGCGAAGTTGTACGTCGCGTCGGGATCGATCTGCGGGAAGACCTCGGTGAGGGACGCGGCGGCGAAGACGGTCGCCTGCTCGTTGGAGTCTCCGCCGCCGGTCCCGCCGTTGCCGCAGCCCCCCGCAAGCAGGACGACGACGAGCGCGAGAAGCAGCCGTCTCACGTGTCGATGAGCACCGACGTCGCCTTAACCACGGCGGTCGCGTCCTGTCCCGGGGCCAAGCCAAGCTCTTCCGCCGCCTCGCGGGTGATGACCGCGACCACGCGCGCCGGCTCGGTGGTCTCGAGCTCGACCTGCGCGAGCAGGCCGTCCACCTTCACGTCGCGGACGATCCCGCGAAAGCGGTTGCGCGCCGAGAGCTCGTGGTGGTCCTCGTGGCCGAGCAGGCGGTCGACCTCGGTCTTCGGCACGCGCCGGCGGTTGGCCGCGTCGCGCTCGGTCTTGATCCGGCCGCCTCGGTCCCACCGGCGCAGGGTGTCGAGGCTGATCCCGAGCGTGCGCGCCGCTTCCGAGGCGGAGAGTGTCTGCTTAGGCATTGCCTAGGCAACCTACCACCTATCATTCTCGGCGTGTTCTTCCGCCAAGTGCTGCACGAGGACCTCGGCTGCGCCTCCTACCTCGTGGCGGACGGCGGCGAGGCTGCGGTCATCGATCCCAAGTGGGACGTCGAGGACTATCTCGCGCTCGCGGACGAGCACGGCTTCCGGATCGCGCACGTCCTCGAGACCCACAATCACGCGGATCACGTCTCCGGCAAGGGGCGCCTGCAGAAGGCGACCGGCGCGGTCATTCATGTGCCGGCGGGAGCCGGAGTCGCGTTCGAGCACGAGCCCATGGCCGACGGCGACGTGGTCGCCGTCGGCGGCGTACGCATCGAGGCGCTGGCCACACCCGGCCACCGCCCGGAGCACACCGCCTATGTGGTCTCCGACGCGGCGCGCGGCGAGGAGCCATGGCTGGTCGTCACCGGCGACTCGCTCTTCGTCGGCGACGTCGCTCGCCCCGACCTCGCCGTCGAGCCCGAGGAGGGGGCGCGGGAGCTCTTCGGCTCGCTCAACCGGCTGCTCGAGCTGGACGACTTCGCAGAGGCATGGCCTGGGCACATCGGCGGCTCGCTCTGCGGCGGCGCCGGCATGAGCGAGAAGCCGGGAACGACTATCGGCTTCGAGCGCCGGTTCAACCGGCTCCTCCGTCTCGGCAGCGAGCAGGACTTCGTGCGCGAGCTGACCGGGCACCTCTCGCCGCAGCCGCCGAACTTCAAGCGCATCGTCGAGCTGAACAAGGGCCCGCTCCTGACCGAAGCGGCCGCGGTCGAGCCCCTCGCGCCCGCGCGCGTGAAGGAGATGGCCGACGCGGGCGTCCTCCTACTCGACGGGAGGCCGACGCGCGACTTCGATGCCGAGCACGTGCCCGGCTCCGTGAACGTGACGATGACGCGCTCTTCGGTGGGGACGCGCGCCGCCTGGATCGCCGATCCCGAGGCGGACGTCCTCCTCAACGCCGCGAGCGAGGACGAGGCGCGCCGGATGGCCCGCCTGCTCGAGGCGGTCGGCTTCCGGAAGATCGCCGGCTTCCTCTCGGGCGGCACGACTGCCTGGCGCGAGGCCGGCTTCGAGACCGGGTCGACGATCGCGGTCGACGTGCCGGGCCTCGCGGAGCAGATCCGAAGTGGCGAGGTACGCGTCCTCGACGTGCGCGACGAGGACGAGTGGGAGGAGAGCCACGTCCCCGGCTCGATCCACATCCCCTTCCACGAGCTCCGACACGGCGTGCCGGCGGAGCTCGAGAACGGCGGCAAGCCGCTCGCCGTCGTCTGCTCGGCCGGAAACCGCAGCTCGATCGCCGCGTCGCTCCTCAAGCGCGCGGGTCTCGACGGCGTCGAGCACGTCGCCGACGGCGGGGTCGAAGACCTCCGAAACGAAGGGATCGAGCTGGTCGAAGGAAAGTAGGCTGAGGCCGCACCCTTGCTACACTCCTGACCGCGGGGCGGCGTAGCTCAGTTGGTTAGAGCAGCGGAATCATAATCCGCGTGTCGGAGGTTCGAGTCCTCCCGCCGCTACCTTTCAGGGGACCCGAAGAGACGAAGGAACAACATTGGCAACAGGAGTACGAGTAGCGATCACGCTTGCGTGCACGGAATGCAAGCGGCGCAACTATCAGACACAGAAGTCGAAGCGGAACACGCCCGACCGGTTCGAGGCGAAGAAGTACTGCCGCTGGTGCAGCTCCCACACCCTTCATCGGGAGACCCGATAGCGCCATGGCCCGCCAGCCCCGCACGCGCCGCCGGCGCGACAACTACCAGGCTCCCGCAGAGCGGCCCCGCCAGCGCCGCCGCGAGATCAAGCCGACCGGCCAGCCGAAGAGCCAGACCGGCGCCCGCCGCGAGCGCCGCGGCGGCTTCCGCGGCTTCGTCGCGGAGTCGATCGCCGAGCTCAAGAAGGTCGAGTGGCCAGGGAAGCACCAGCTCTTCTCGGCGACGATCGTCGTCATCATCGCCGTCGCGGTCGTCGGCGCCTATCTCTGGATCGCCGACCTGGCGCTCTCGCACTTCGTCAAGAACGTCCTTCTCAACCTCTAACCTCTAAGTCAGGCAGACACCCAATGTTCCGCTGGTACGTCATCAACACCTACTCCGGGCACGAGAACAAGGTCAAGGCCAATCTCGAGCACCGCATCGTCTCCATGAACCAGAGCCCGCGCTTCCGCCGCGTCATCGTCCCGACCGAGCAGGTCGTGGAGACGAAGGACGGGCAGAAGGTGCAGACCGAGAAGCGGGTCCTGCCCGGCTACGTCCTCGTCAACATGGACATGTCCGACGAGGCCTGGACGGTCGTGAAGAACACCCCCGGTGTGACCGGGTTCGTGGGATCCGGGACGAAGCCCGTGCCGCTCTCGCAGCCCGAGGTCGACCGCATCCTCCACACCGCCACCGCCGGCGCCGAGCGCCCGCGCGCGCTCGCCGACTTCGAGCTCGGCGAGTCGGTCAAGGTCACGTCCGGCCCGCTCTCGGACTTCGACGGCGAGATCGTGGACGTCAACGGGGACCAGCAGAAGCTCAAGGTCCTCGTGAACATCTTCGAGCGCCAGGTCCCCGTGGAGCTCTCCTTCGACCAGGTGAAGAAGCTCGACTAGGTACTCTGGACGACTGCGATGGCGAAGAAAGTACTGACACTCATCAAGCTGCAGATCCCCGGCGGGCAGGCCAACCCGGCGCCGCCGGTCGGCCCTGCGCTCGGCCAGCACGGCGTCAACATCATGGAGTTCTGCAAGGCCTTCAACGCGCAGACCGCGCAGGCGGGCGGCCGCATCACGCCGGTCGAGATCACCGTCTACGAGGACCGCTCGTTCACCTTCATCACGAAGACGCCGCCCGCGGCCGTGCTCATCAAGGAGGCCCTGAACATCCCCAAGGGCTCCGGCGAGCCGAACCGTGAGAAGGTCGGCCGGCTGACGCGCGACCAGATCCGGAACATTGCCGAGACGAAGCTGCGAGGATCTGAACGCGCGCGACGTCGACCAGGCGATGCGGATCATCGAGGGCACCGCGCGCTCGATGGGAGTGGAGGTGCCGGCATGAGCCAGCACGGAAAGCGCTACCGCCAGGCCCTCGCTCCGATCGACCGCGAGCACGCCTACGCGCCGGTCGAGGCGGTCAAGCTCCTCAAGGATGCGCCGGACGCGAAGTTCGACGAGACCGTCGAGGTGCATTTCCACCTCGGGCTCAACGTCCGCCACGCCGACCAGCAGCTGCGCGGCACGCTCATGCTCCCGCACGGCACGGGGAGCGACGTGCGCGTGGCCGTCTTCGCCGAAGGGGAGAAGGCCAAGGAGGCCGAGGAGGCCGGAGCGGACATCGTCGGCTCGGCCGACCTCGCCACCCAGGTCGAGGGCGGCTTCGACGACTTCGACGTCGCCATCGCGACCCCGGACATGATGGGCACGGTCGGCAAGCTCGGCCGCATCCTCGGGCCGCGCGGCCTCATGCCGAATCCGAAGGCCGGCACGGTCACGTTCGACATCGGGAAGGCCGTGCGCGACTCGAAGGCCGGGAAGCTCGAGTACCGCACCGACCGGGGCGCCAACGTCCACCTGATGATCGGCAAGAAGAGCTTCGAGGCCAAAGCCTTGCTCGAGAACTACGTGACCGTCCTCGACGAGATCGTGCGCGCCAAGCCTTCGGCCGCCAAGGGCCGCTACATCCGCACGATCACGCTGACGACGTCGATGGGCCCCGGAATCCACGTCGACCCGCAGAAGACGCGCGGGATCCTCGAGGAGATGGAAGAGGAGGCCGCCGTCCCGGCGTAGCCAAGATCCAAACAGCCCGTCGCCAGAGACAGCCGGCAGCCCCCATGGGCGTAAGACCTGCCGAGGCGGACGAGGGAGGATCCGAAGGATCGCCTCTGCTCGTGCCCGCCCGGAAGGCGGGCGCGATTCGTTTTCAAGGAGGTGATTCGATGCTGAAAAGAGAGAAGGAACGCGTGGTCGCAGACCTCGTCGAGCGGCTGCGCGCGTCCGACACGCTGATCGTCGCGGACTACCGCGGGCTGACCATGCCCGAGATCGACGGCGTGCGGACGGAGGTGCTCAAGCACGGCGCCCGCTTCACCGTCGTCAAGAACACGCTCACGAAGCGCGCGGCCGAGGAGGCCGGCGTGCCCGAGCTGGTCGAGCTCCTCGACGGCCCGACCGCGATCGCCTTCGTCGGCGACGGCGACATGGTCGGCGTCGCGAAGGCGCTGAACGACACCGCCCGCCAGACGAAGATCCTGAGCCTGCGCGGCGGCATCCTGCAGGGGAAGCCGATGAGCGCCGAGCAGGTGCGCGACCTCGCGTCGCTCCCGCCCGCCGAGGTGCTGCGCGGCCAGGTGCTGGGCGCGATCGTCGCCCCGCTGAGCGCGATCGCGGCTCTGATCAACGCGCCGCTCCAGGACCTCGTCGGGCTGATCGATGCCCGCATCGAGCAGCTCGAGTCCGCGGATGACGCTGACGCGCCATCCGCTGAGGAAGCAAGTGCGGAACCGGCCGCAGAGCCTGCAACCGAGGAGCCAGGAAGCCTCCGGCGCGGAGGACGAGGCAGAAACCGCTGAAGAGACAGCAAGCGAGGAGGCCGAGGCCTCCGAGCCGGAAACCAAGGAGGAGTAATGGCAGCAACAGGAGTCGACAAGGTGTTCGACGAGCTCGGGAAGATGACCGTTCTCGACCTCGTCGAGCTGAAGAAGAAGATCGAGGACGAGTGGGGCGTGACCGCCGCCGCTCCGGTTGCTGTCGCCGCGCCCGGCGCGGCCGCGGCTGCGGGTGGCGACGGTGCTGCTGCGGGCGAGGAGCAGTCCGAGTTCGACGTCGTCCTCACGGCCGCCGGCGACAAGAAGATCCAGGTGATCAAGGTCGTCCGCGCGATCACGAACCTCGGTCTCAAGGAGGCGAAGGACCTCGTGGACGGGGCGCCGAGCCCGGTCAAGGAGGGCGTCGCACGCGAGGAGGCCGAGTCGCTCAAGTCCCAGCTCGAAGAGGCTGGCGGCGCGGTCGAGATCAAGTAGGTCGGCCCAACAGGGCGCTATGGAAGGCCGCGGAGACGCGGCCTTCCGCGTTATGGGGCGGCTTACCCCTCGTGGGGGACGCGGCTCTCCCCCTTCGTGTGGATCTTTCGAAGGGAACCGCATGTTTCTTCGAGGCCCGGCATCTCAGCGTGTGACGAACACTCACTCCCGTGGAGGCACGGTTTCGATGAAACTCGGTTTGAAAGCACTCGTCATCGCTCTCGTCATGGCGCTGGCAGCAGTCCCGGCGGCGTTCGCCAAGAACGCCGGTCACGACGGGCACGGTAAGCCGTCGTGGGCCGGGCAAGGCAAACCCTCGTGGGCGGGCTCCGGGCACGCAGCTTCGAAAGCCCACCACGAGAAGAAGGAAAAGAAGGCGAAGAAGCCCAAGCACCATGGGGCCGACGCGGCTGCGGAGGACGACTCCGCGGGCGCCGTCGATCTCGACGGGCTCAACCCCGCCTGGTACTGCAAGACGCTCCGTGACGAGATGACGACGCTCGAGCGCGATTTCGCAACCATGTTCGGGACGAATCCGAACCACGCGAACGCATTCGGCAAATGCGTCTCCCGGCGCGCGCACGGGGAAGACCTCTCCGACGCGGCCGGTGGAGACGATGAGCAGGGAACCTGCGACACGGCCGAGCCGCCCGCGACCGACGGCACCGACACCGGCGCCGAAGGCAGCGGGACCGACACGACCGCTGCGGACGACGAGGCGGCGGCAGACGAGAGCTCGGACGACGAGGCCACCGATCCGGAGGAGTGCGAAAGCAACGACCCCGGCTCGGACGAGCCCGCCGACGACGAGCAGGGTCAAGGCGATGACGAGCAGGGTGAGGACGACCAGGGACAAGACGAGGACGGCGCCTCCGGCGAGCTCGACTCGAGCGATCTCGCGGCGGCTCTCCGCTTCCTCAGGCTCTAGCGCGAAGCACGAACGTTCGTCACCGAGAGAGGCGCCCCGGCGCCTCTCTCGCCTTTTCGGCGCCGGCGCGCTATAGTCCGGTCTCGTCGAGGCGGCCACCGCAGGATTTACCTTGCGGAGGAGCCGCCTCTTTTGCTATTCTCAGGGGTCGCGCCGCCGTTTGCCGTTTCTGCCTGCAATTTGACGTTCGCCCCTGCCTAGAGGGAGGTCCTCACTCCTTGACCAACAAGGTCGCCGCGCGCCGCGCGCGCAAAAGCTTTTCACGTCTCAAGCACGTCATCGACCTTCCGAACCTGATCGACATCCAAAAGGCGTCGTTCGAGTGGTTCCTGAAGGAAGGTCTCCAGGAAACGATCGACGACATCTCGCCGATCGAGGACTACACCGGAACGCTCGCCGTCGAGTTCGGCGACTACTGGTTCGGTGAGCCCCAGTTCTCCATCAAGGAGTGCCGCGAGAAGGACCTGACCTACCAGGCCCCGCTCTCCATGAGCATCCGCTTCGTCAACACCGAGACGGGTGAGATCCGAGAGCAGACGGTCTTCATGGGGGACTTCCCGATGATGACCGAGCACGGCACGTTCATCATCAACGGAACCGAGCGCGTGATCGTGACGCAGCTCGTCCGCTCGCCGGGCGCATACCTGATGGAGCCGAAGGATCCGGCGAAGCAGGTCTTCATCGCCAACCTGATGCCGAGCCGCGGCTCCTGGCTCGAGCTCGAGATCGACAAGAAGGGCGTCGTCTACGCCCGTATCGACCGGAAGCGCAAGCTCCCGATCACGACGCTGCTCCGGGCGCTCCCGCCGCAGGACCCGTCGACGGGCACCGAGCTCGACATGTCGACGAACGAGAAGATCCTCAAGCTCTTCGACATCGAACATCTTCATCGCGAACACGCTCGACAAGGACACGACCACCCGTGAGGAAGAGGCCGTGGTCGAGGTGTTCAAGAAGCAGCGCCCGGGCGAGCCGCCCACGCTGGAGAACGCGCGCAACCTGCTGCGGGGCCTCTTCTTCGACCCCAAGCGCTACGACCTCACGAAGGTCGGCCGCTACAAGCTGAACCAGCGGCTCGAGGTCCCCGTGGCCGACGACATCCGCGTCCTCACGACGCAGGACATCGTCGCGCTCGTCAAGCGCCTCGTCGACCTGCCGATCAAGCTCGGCGTCGACCAGGAGACGAAGGACTACGCGGCCGACGCGATCACGCTCTCCCGCGAGCCCATCCGCGGCGAGCTCGACGAGTACGAGCACTTCGGCAACCGGCGACTGCGCACGGTCGGCGAGCTGATCCAGGAGGCGTTCCGGGTCGGCCTCTACCGCATGGAGCGGGTCGTCCGCGAGCGGATGACGACGGAGGACGTCGACACCATCACGCCGCAGACGATCATCAACATCCGTCCGGTCGTGGCCGCGCTCAAGGAGTTCTTCGGCTCCTCGCAGCTCTCGCAGTTCATGGACCAGACGAACTCGCTGGCAGGCCTCACGCACCGCCGGCGCCTGTCCGCGCTCGGCGCGGGCGGGCTCACGCGCGAGCGCGCGCCGATCGAGGTCCGCGACGTGCACACCACCCACTACGGGCGCATGTGCCCGATCGAGACCCCTGAGGGGCCGAACATCGGCCTCATGGGCTCGCTCGCCTCCATGGCGACGGTGTCCGAGTTCGGCTTCGTGACGACGCCCTACCGCGTCGTCGAGAGCGGCAAGGTCACCGACAAGATCGTCTACCTCGACGCGAGCGAGGAGGAGAAGTTCGTCATCGCCCAGGCAAACGAGGCCGTGGACGAGAAGAGCGGCAAGTTCGCCAACTCCACGGTGCTCTGCCGTGGCCCGGGCGGCGAGCCCGTGCAGGCCGACCCCAAGACGGTCGCCTACATGGACGTGAACCCGGCGCAGATCGTCTCCGTGGCGACCGCGCTGATCCCGTTCCTCGAGCACAACGACGCGAACCGCGCGCTCATGGGCGCGAACATGCAGCGGCAGGCAGTCCCGCTCATGATCACGGAGCCGCCGCTGATCGGCACCGGCCTCGAGTACCGCGCGGCCGTCGACACGGGCGACGTCGTCATGGCGCAGAACGCCGGCACGGTCGTCGACCTCGACGCCGACGGGATCACCGTCGAATCGAAGGACGGCAAGGACGAATACGAGCTCGTGAAGTTCATGCGCTCGAACCAGGGCACGCTCATCCACCAGAAGCCGGTCGTCGGGCTCGGCGACAAGGTGAAGGCGGGCGACGTGCTCGCCGACGGCAGCTCGACCTCCGAGGGCGAGCTCGCGCTCGGCAAGAACCTGTGCGTCGCCTTCATGCCGTTCGAGGGCTACAACTTCGAGGACGCCATCGTCATCTCCGAGCGGCTCGTGAAGGACGACGTACTCTCGTCGATCCACATCCACGAGTACGAGATCGACGCCCGCTCGACGAAGCTGGGCGACGAGGAGATCACGCGCGACATCCCCAACCGCTCCGAGGAGTCCCTGAAGGACCTCGACGATCGCGGAGTCGTCCGCATCGGCGCCGAGGTCGGCTCGGGCGACCTCCTCGTCGGCAAGGTCACGCCGAAGGGCGAGACCGAGCTGACCGCGGAGGAGAAGCTGATCCGCGCGATCTTCAAGGAGAAGGCTCGCGAGGTGCGCGACACCTCGCTCAAGGTCCCGCACGGCGAGGGCGGCAAGGTCATCGACGTGAAGACGTTCTCGCGCGAGGCAGGCGACGACCTGTCGCCGGGCGTGAACGAGCTCGTCCGCGTCTACGTCGCCAAGAAGCGCAAGATCGCCGAGGGCGACAAGCTCGCCGGCCGCCACGGCAACAAGGGCGTCATCGCCCGCATCGTCGCCGAGGAGGACATGCCGTTCCTCGAGGACGGAACGCCGGTTGACGTCGTCCTGAACCCGCTCGGCGTGCCGAGCCGGATGAACATCGGCCAGGTGCTCGAGACGCACCTCGGCTGGGCGGCGGCGCACGGCGTCTTCTCCGAGGACAGCGAGCCGAACGGCCCGACCCCGGTTGCCTCGTCGGTCTTCGACGGCGCGACCGAGGAGGAGGTCGACCAGGCGCTCATCGACTGGGCGAAGCAGAACCCGGACTCGCCGATCAAGTTCAACGTCGACGAGAGCCGCCGGCCCGGCCGGCGCTGCTCCGGCAAGCTCCGCCTCTTCAGCGGGCGCACCGGCGAGCCCTTCGACCAGAAGGTGACCGTCGGCTTCATGTACATCCTGAAGCTCCTGCACCTCGTGGACGACAAGATCCACGCGCGCTCGACGGGCCCCTACTCGCTCGTGACGCAGCAGCCGCTGGGCGGCAAGGCTCAGTTCGGCGGCCAGCGCTTCGGCGAGATGGAGGTCTGGGCGCTCGAGGCCTACGGCGCCGCGTACACCCTGCAGGAGATGCTCACGATCAAGTCCGACGACACGGTCGGGCGCGTGAAGGCCTACGAGGCGATCGTGAAGGGCGAGAACATCGCCGAGCCGTCCATCCCCGAGTCCTTCAAGGTGCTCCTGAAGGAGATGCAGTCCCTAGCGCTCGACGTCAACGTCATCTCCGAGGATGGCGGCGAGGTCGAGGTGCGCGAGGAGGACGACGAGCTGCTCCGCGCCGCGGAGGAGCTCGGCATCGACCTCTCGCCCGGCTCGCTCCGGGCGGCGGCGCGACAGCCGACGGCCGAGGAGACCGAGGAAGGGCAGGAGCGCGTGGACCAGGACGGCGAGCTCACGCTTCCGGCGGACGAGCAGCTCGGGGACGTCGACGAGACCGAGGTGGTGGTCGCCGGCGAGTCGAAGAGCGAGGAGGCCGAGGACGAGGCCGGCCCGTTCGAGGAAGCACCTAATTTGGCGGACATCGAGCTAGAGGAATAGAGGGACACTTGATCGACATCAACAACTTCGACGCGATCCGCATCGGCCTCGCGTCGAGCAAGCAGATTCGAGACTGGTCCTCCGGCGAGATCACGAAGCCGGAGACGATCAACTACCGGACGCTGAAGCCCGAGAAGGACGGGCTCTTCTGCGAGCGCATCTTCGGCCCGACCAAGGACTGGGAGTGCTACTGCGGCAAGTACAAGCGCGTCCGCTACAAGGGCATCATCTGCGAGCGCTGCGGCGTCGAGGTGACGCGCCAGAAGGTGCGGCGCGAGCGCATGGGTCACATCGACCTGGCTGCGCCCGTTTCGCACATCTGGTTCTTCAAGGGCGTGCCGAGCCGCATCGGCTACCTCCTCGACATCGCTCCGAAGGAGCTCGAGAAGGTGCTCTACTTCGCCGCGTCGATCGTCACGTCGGTCGACAACGAGAAGCGGGCCGCCGACCTCGCCGACCTCGAGGACAAGGTGCGCGCCGAGTCGGAGCGCATCTACGTCGACCGCGACGAGCAGCTCGCCGCGCTCGAGGACAGGCTCTCTCGCCGCCGTGACTACTTCACGAAGGGCAAGGAGCGGAACTTCGACGAGGACGACGAGTTCTGGGCCCGCGGCCTCTCGTCCTGGGCCGAGGAGCAGGGTCTGCCGCCTCTCGACGAGGCGCGCAAGCTCGTCGGCGGGATGTTCACCGACGTCGCGCAGAAGATCACGACCGAGGACTCGAAGAAGATCCGCGAGCTCGTGCGGAGCTCGGCGATCCGGGACGATCGCCAGCTTTCCAACCGCGAGCTCGACCAGGTCGCGAACGCGGCCGCGCAGATCAACGAGGCGCTCGCTCCGCTGCACAAGGAAGCGGACAAGGCGACCGGCTCGAAGAAGGGCGCGGTCACGAAGCACATGAACAAGATCCGCGACGCGCTGCTCGCGGGCGAGGAGGTCGAGGGCGACGACGCCGAGATGGTCAAGGGCGTCGAGAAGAAGAACCTCGACAAGGCGCGCGAGCTCGGCAACGGGCTCCTGCTCGAGCTGCTCGAAACCCTCGCCGGCGGCGAGCCGGCGGAGGACATCCGCGAGCTCGCCGGCGACCTGTGTCTCCGGGCCGAGGGCCGAATGGACAAGGCCGACTGGGACGCGCTGATCCAGTGGTCGCTCAAGGTCCGCGAGATGTACCTCGACATCGAGTCGCGCCGCGAGGACGCCCGCGAGGCGTCCGTCGACGCGGTCAACCGGCTCGAGCAGACGTGGCAGCTCTTCCGCGACCTCGAGCCGAAGATGATCGTCAACGACGAGATGCTGTTCCGCGAGCTGAAGGACCGCTTCGGCTCGGCCTACGGGTTCGGCGTCTACTTCAAGGGCGGCATGGGCGCGGAGGCGATCCGCGAGCTCCTGCGCGACCTCGACCTGCAGGCAGAGGTGAAGTCGCTGCGCGAGACCATTCGCACGTCCAAGGGCCAGAAGCAGAGCCGCGCGATCAAGCGCCTCAAGGTCGTCAGCGCGTTCATCACCTCGGAGAACCGTCCCGAGTGGATGGTCCTCGAGGCGATCCCGGTCATCCCGCCGGAGCTTCGCCCGATGGTTCAGCTCGACGGCGGCCGCTTCGCCACGAGCGACCTGAACGACCTCTACCGGCGCGTGATCAACCGGAACAACCGCCTCAAGCGGCTGCTCGACCTCGGCGCGCCCGAGATCATCGTCAACAACGAGAAGCGGATGCTGCAGGAGGCCGTCGACGCCCTGTTCGACAACGGGCGCCGCGGTCGCGCGGTGACGGGCCCGGGCAACCGGGCGCTGAAGTCGCTCTCCGACATGCTCAAGGGCAAGCAGGGCCGCTTCCGCCAGAACCTGCTCGGCAAGCGCGTCGACTACTCGGGCCGGTCCGTGATCGTCTCGGGCCCGACGCTCAAGCTGCACCAGTGCGGCCTGCCGAAGCTGATGGCGCTCGAGCTCTTCAAGCCGTTCATCATGAGCCGGCTCGTCGAGCGGAAGTCCGTTCAGAACATCAAGGCGGCGAAGAAGTACGTCGACTCGATGGCGCCCGAGGTCTGGGACGTCCTCGAGGAGGTCATCGCCGAGCACCCGGTTCTCCTGAACCGCGCGCCGACGCTGCACCGCCTCGGGATCCAGGCGTTCGAGCCCGTCCTCGTCGAGGGCAAGGCGATCCAGATCCATCCGCTCGTCTGTCACGCGTTCAACGCGGACTTCGACGGCGACCAGATGGCCGTCCATCTGCCTCTCTCCGCAGAGGCGCAGGCGGAGGCGCGGATCCTCATGCTCTCCGCGAACAACGTGCTCTCGCCGGCACACGGCAAGCCGCTGGCGACGCCGTCGCAGGACATGATCCTGGGCGGCTACTACCTGACGTACTGCGAGACCGACCTCACCACGACCACGGCGGAGGAGTTGGATCCGCGGCCGAAGCGTTTCGCCGCGGAGGACGACATCTTCCTCGCCCTCGAGGCGAAGCAGGTCGGCCTGCAGGATCCGATCGAGTACCGCCGCGACGACGAGGTCATCCTCACGACCCCGGGCCGCGTGATCTTCAACGAGGAGGTCATGCGCGCGCTCCAGGACGCTCTGGGCGACCGGTTCGAGGCGAAGGCCGACTTCATCAACCGCACGCTCGGCAAGAAGGAGATGAACGACGTCGTCTCCGCGCTGGTCGACCTGTACGGCGTTTCCTCGATCGCTGTCGTCCTCGACACGATCAAGGAGCTCGGGTTCCACTACGCGACGCAGGCCGGGATCACGATCTCGAAGAACGACATCGTCATCCCCGAGTCCAAGGAGCAGATCCTCGAGGAGTACGAGGGTCGCGTGCGGGCGCTCGAGGCGCAGTACGAGCGCGGCCTCATCACTGAGGAAGAGCGCAAGGACTCGATCGTCAACGTGTGGACGGAAGCGACCGACACCGTGGCCGAGGCCATGGTCGACGCGCTCTACAAGACGAATCCGATCTACATGATGGCCAACTCCGGAGCGCGAGGATCCTTCAAGCAGATCCGCCAGCTGGCGGGCATGCGCGGTCTCATGGCGAATCCGAAGGGCGACATCATCGAGCGCCCGATCAAGGCCAACTTCATGGAGGGCCTGTCGGTGCTCGAGTACTTCATCTCGACGCACGGCGCCCGCAAGGGCCTGGCCGACACGGCGCTCCGCACGGCCGACTCGGGCTACCTGACGCGGCGTCTCGTCGACGTCTCGCAGGACGTCATCGTCCGTGAGGAAGACTGCGGAACCGACGACTCGATCTCGCTTCCGCTGGTCGTCCCCGAGGGGCTCAACCGCTCCCTCGCCGGCCGGATCAGCGCGGAGGAGATTCACAAGCCGCTCGCCTCGGGCCGGCCCGGCAAGACCGTGCTGCTCGAGAAGGACATCGAGATCACCGTCCCGCGCCTGCGCGAGCTTCACGACGAGCTCGGTGAGGCGGCCGCGGACTTCCAGGTCCCGGTTCGCACGGTGCTGAAGTGCCGGAGCGAGTTCGGCGTGTGCCAGGCCTGTTACGGCACGTTCCTCGCCACGGGCGAGGAGTGCGAGATCGGCGACGCCGTGGGCATCATCGCCGCCCAGTCGATCGGCGAGCCGGGCACCCAGCTGACGATGCGGACGTTCCACACCGGCGGCGTGGCCGGCGCGGACATCACGCACGGTCTCCCGCGCGTCGTCGAGATCTTCGAGGCGCGCAACCCGAAGGGTGCCGCCCGCCTCGCGGAGGTCGGCGGCCGGGTGGAGATCGAGGACACCGACCGTGGCCCCAAGATCACCATCCATCCCGACGGGCTCGACGAGGACGGCGAGCCGAATGCGCCGAAGGAGTACCAGCTCCCGCGGCGGACGAGGCTCCTCGTCGCGAGCGGCCAGGTGGTCGAGCCGGGCGACGCCCTCCACGAGGGCTCACGCGCCCCGGCCGAGCTCCTCGCGCTCCACTCGAAGGGCGGCAAGGGCTCCACGCCGACCGAGCTCTATCTCGTCGACGAAGTCCAGAACGTCTACAAGTCGCAGGGCGTCGACATCCACGACAAGCACATCGAGCTGATCGTTCGGCAGATGCTGAAGAAGGTGCGCGTCGACAACGCCGGCGACACCGATCTGCTCCCGGGCCAGCTCGTGGACAAGCCCGTGCTCGAGCGGGAGAACGTTCGCATCAAGAAGGCCAAGAAGGAGCAGGCCGACCTTCGAGCCGCTCATCCTCGGCATCACGAAGGCCTCGCTCGCCACCGAGTCGTTCCTCTCGGCCGCCTCCTTCCAGGAGACGACGAAGGTCCTGACCGACGCGTCGATCGAGGGCAAGATCGACCGGCTGCTCGGCCTGAAGGAGAACGTCATCATCGGCAAGCTGATCCCCGCGGCGACGGGCCTGAAGAACTACCGTCGCGTCGAGATCACGCCGAGCGAAGACATTCCCGCCGAGGCCCTCACGCGGCCGCCGACCGAGGAGCAGCTGCTCGCCGCCCTGGAGGAGATCTCCGACGGTGACGGCGCGGACCTCGGCATCCTCGGGCTCGGCTTTGGCGAGGACGGGGACGGAAATGGCACCGGGCGCGACTCGCTCGAGGCCGAGGAGGTCCCCGAGGTCGACTCGCCGCTCGACGAGGAGAGCTAAAGCGCGAGCATGACGGAAATCGAAGGGCGCCCACGCGGCGCCCTTCGTGTTTTTGTCGACGCCCGTCTCAGAACGACGACCTGAGTCGCCGGAGCACACTGGACGGCGCGATGCGTCGTCCTCGGTCGCATCGGTATCTCAATTCGATACCGATGCTTCCTGCGTTCTCGCCTCCCACCGCCCAGCGCACCCCGGCGACGAGGCGTCATTCTGAAACGAGCTTTCGGAAATTCCCGCTCTTTGCGGGTTCCCCGCCGGGCCTCCCCCAAAGAGGGGATCCCGCTCGGCAGGCCCTTTCGTACACTTGCGCCTTCGCCGCATCGCACCCTACGGCTCGAGCGCGCGGCCGAGGCAGAAGTCGAGTTATCCACAGGTTCCACAGGTAGATGGGGAGGAAAATGGCTGGTCCGAAAAAGCACGAAGTCCCTGCAAAGGGCGCAAATGAGAGCCCGCCCCGGGACTCCTCCCGGTCACTTTTTGAATCCGGACCTGCAATCGGACACCGCCCGCTTCCTCGCGGAGGTCAAGGAGTCGATCCGGCGCCGGGAGGCCATCCGTGGCCGGCTGGTCTAGATAGACCTAGACGTCCTGGTCGGCGCCGCCCCAGAGCGCCTAGCTAGTAGGCCTAACCCACTTCGTCGGCGGCCATGAACCGACCCTTGCCAGCTTCCTTCGCCTGGTAGAGGGCCTCGTCGGCGCGTTCGAAGAGCGAGGTCGCGTCGTCGTCCTGGCGAAGCTGGGCGATGCCGGCCGAGAGATGCAGGCGCTCGAAGGGGCCGATCGGGCGGGCGCTCACGGCGAACTCCACGCGCCGGTAGAGCTGCCCGGCGTCCGAGAGGCCGGATTCGGGGAGGATGACCGCGAACTCGTCCCCGCCGACGCGGCAGGCGATGTCGGCACTCCGGACCACGGACTGAAGCCGCTCCGCGACCCCGGCGAGGACGGAGTCGCCGGCGAGGTGGCCGATGCGGTCGTTGATCGCCTTGAAGTCGTCGATGTCGAAGACCACGAGGGCGAGCTGGCGGTCGTAGCGGTGGGCACGCGCGCATTCGCGCACGAGGGTCTCGTGGAAGTAGCGGCGGTTGTGAAGGGTGGTCAGGGCGTCGAGATCGGCGAGCTGCCGGGCCTCCCGGAAGCGGCGCGCGTTCTCGATCGCCGGCCCCGCCCGACCGGCCAGCTCCTCGAGCGCGGCCAGCTCCGCGTCGGTCGCCTCGCGCTCCTCGCCGCGCCAGAACATCGCGAGGGTGCCGATCGGCTCGCCTTCGGAGTCGCGCAGGGGAATGGAGACGCCGCCGCGGATCAGGTCGCTTTCGTCACGGATCTCGTCGTGGGTGTACGTGTAGCCGATGCGCACCGCGCGGGCGGGCTGCCCGCCCGGCGGGCCGGCAACGGGCTGGCGGGCGGCCTCGTCCGTGGTCATCCCGAGCGTCGCGAAGAGCGGATCGCCGCCGTCCGGTCCGGGGAGTCGGATGAGACCCGCGTCGACACCCGTGAAAGCTCCCGTCGCCTCGAGCGTCCGCGTCAGGACCGCGTCGAGGTCGATGGTGGCGCCGATCTCGCCGAGCTCACGGGCCCGGTGCGTCTCGGTGCGCGCTCTCCTCGAGAGCGGCGGCGAGGTCTCCATGGAGGCCTTCGGTGCGCTCGAGCGAGTCGCGGAGGAGCTGCTCGACCGCGGCATAGGAGCTCCGCCGCCCGCGCACGACGACCAGCAGGACGACGACGGCCGCGACGAGGGCAAGGCTCGCTGCGCCGATGGCTAGACCGACGGCGACCCACGTTGCGCTGTCGCTCATGAGAAGCACACGTGCACCTGTCCCGAATCGAGGTCGCGTCGCCCGCGCCCACGGTGACAATAATCCCCTAACAGGTGCGAGGCTAACGCGGCCGTCGCCAAAAACGCGGATTGTTGCTACCATGCCGGTCGGGTTTGGCACAGGGCTTTTGTCCCGTGCCCGGCCTTTTGTTGCGTCATAAGGCCCTCTTGAGAGAGAAGGAAGACACGCGTTGCCAACGGTGAATCAGCTTGTGCGAAAGGGACGGCGGGCTCCCGGTCAGAAGACCAAGACTCCCGCGCTCCGCGGCGCCCCGCAGAAGCGGGGGGTCTGCACGCGCGTGTACACGGCGACGCCCAAGAAGCCGAACTCCGCTCTCCGCAAGGTGGCGCGCGTTCGCCTCACGAACGGGATGGAGGTCACCACCTACATCCCCGGCGAGGGACACAACCTCCAGGAGCACTCGGTCGTCCTCATCCGTGGAGGCCGCGTGAAGGACATGCCGGGCATCCGCTACAAGGTCATCCGTGCCGCGCTCGACGCCGCGGGCGTCTCCGAGCGCAGGCAGGGACGCTCGAAGTACGGCGCGAAGAGGGGCGGCTAGCCATGCCTCGTCGTGCAGAGATTCAGTCCCGCGAGCCCGATCCGGATCCCGTGTACAGCTCGAAGCTCGTGTCCCAGGTGATCAACAAGGTGATGAACCGCGGCAAGAAGTCGACCGCGGAGCACATCGTCTACCGGGCGCTCGACATGGTCGGCGAGAAGACCGGCAAGCCGCCGGTCGAGATCCTCGAGCAGGCCGTGAAGACCGTCACGCCGGTCCTCGAGGTGCGCTCCCGCCGGGTCGGCGGCGCGAACTACCAGGTGCCCATCGAGGTGCCGCAGCGGCGCGCCCGCACGCTCGCCGTGCGCTGGCTCGTCTCCTACGCGCGCGAGCGGCGCGAGAAGCACATGGAGGAGAAGCTCGCCAACGAGATCCTCGACGCGCTCGAACCAGCAGGGCGGCGCGTTCAAGCGCAAGGACGACCTTTATCGAATGGCGCAGGCCAACAAGGCTTTCGCGCACTACAGGTGGTAACCCGCATGACTACGACGACTCAAGGACAGAAGACCGCGCTCGACCGCGTGCGCAACATCGGGATCATGGCGCACATCGACGCCGGCAAGACCACGACGACGGAGCGGATCCTCTACTACACCGGCCGCACCCACAAGATGGGCGAGGTCCACGAGGGCGCAGCGGTCATGGACTGGATGGCGCAGGAGCAGGAGCGTGGCATCACGATCACGTCGGCTGCGACAACGGCCTTCTGGCGCGATTTTCGTATCAACATTATCGATACGCCCGGGCACGTGGACTTTACCGTCGAGGTGGAGCGGAGCCTGCGCGTGCTCGACGGCGCGATCGCCGTCTTCGACTCGGTCGCCGGCGTCGAGCCGCAGTCCGAGACGGTCTGGCGCCAGGCCGACCGCTACCGCGTCCCCCGCATCGCCTTCATCAACAAGATGGACCGCGTCGGCGCGGACTACTTCGCCGCCGTGCAGTCCATGGTCGACCGCCTCGGCGCCCACCCGGTGCCGATCCACCTGCCGATCGGGCAGGAGGAGCACTTCCGCGGCGTCGTGGACGTGATCGAGATGCAGGGCGTCGTCTGGGACGACGCCCTCGGCATGGAGCCGAAGACGATCGAGATCCCCGACGAGCTCCGCGAGCAGGCCGAGGAGTACCACCACCAGCTGATCGACGCCATCGCCGAGCACGACGAGGAGCTCCTCGAGACGTACCTCACGGACGAGACCTCGGTGACGCCGGACATGATCCGCCGCGCGCTCCGCAAGGCGACGCTCGTGATCGCCGTCACTCCGGTGCTCTGCGGCTCCGCCTTCAAGAACAAGGGCGTGCAGCCGCTCCTCGACGCCGTCGTCGACTACCTGCCGAGCCCGCTCGACGTCCCGCCCGTCCACGGCATCGACCCGCGCACCGAGCACGAGCTCTCGCGCCGGCCGGCCGAGGACGAGCCCTTCTCGGCGCTCGCTTTCAAGGTCATGAGCGATCCGTACGTCGGCAAGCTCACGTACTTCCGCGTCTACTCCGGCAAGATCGCCGCCGGCGACCGCGTCCTGAACGTCACCACGGGCAAGACCGAGCGCGTCGGCCGCCTGCTCCAGATGCACGCGAACCACCGCGAGGAGCGGGAGGAGATCGGCGCCGGCGAGATCGTCGCGGCCGTCGGCCTGAAGGCCACGACCACCGGCGACACGCTCTCCACGGAGACCGCGCCGATCCGGCTCGAGTCCATGACGTTCCCGGACCCGGTCATCGCGGTGGCCATCGAGCCGAAGACGAAGGCCGACCAGGACAAGCTGGCCCAGGCGCTCGGGCGTCTATCCGAGGAGGATCCGACCTTCCGCGTCCGCACGGACGAGGAAACGGCCCAGACGATCATCTCGGGAATGGGCGAGCTCCACCTGGAGATCATCGTCGACCGGCTCATGCGCGAGTTCAACGTGAACGCGAACGTCGGCCGTCCGCAGGTCGCCTACCGCGAGACCGTTGGACGCGCGGTGGAGAAGGTCGAGGGACGCTTCGTCCGCCAGACCGGCGGCCGCGGCCAGTACGGCCACGCGGTCATCAACATGGAGCCGGCCGATCCGGGCGACGGCTACGAGTTCATCGACAAGATCGTCGGCGGGAAGATCCCGCGCGAATACATCTCCTCCGTCGACCTGGGCATCCAGGAGGCGATGGAGTCGGGTGTGCTCGCCGGGTTCCCGGTCGTCGACATCCGCGTTCAGCTCGTCGACGGCTCGTTCCACGACGTCGACTCGAGCGAGATGGCGTTCAAGATCGCGGGCTCGATGGCGTTCAAGAACGCGATGCAGAAGGCGAAGCCGAAGATCCTCGAGCCGATCATGGCCGTCGAGGTCGTGACTCCGGAGGAGTACCTCGGCGACGTCATGGGAGACCTCAATTCTCGCCGCGGCCGGGTCGAAGGGCTCGAGCCGCGGGGAAATGCGCAAGCGATTCGCGCCCGCGTCCCGCTTGCCACGATGTTCGGTTACGCGACCGACCTGCGGTCTACGACGCAGGGTCGCGCCACTTTCACGATGCAGTTCGACCGCTACGAGGATGCGCCACAGTCGATCGCGGGCGAGATCGTCTCCGAGGCGCAGGGCTCGTAGCAAAGGAGAAGACGGAGGACACATGGCAAAGCAGAAGTTCGAGCGCACGAAGCCGCATCTCAACGTCGGCACCATCGGTCACATCGACCATGGCAAGACGACGCTGACCGCGGCGATCACGAAGGTGCTCTCCGAGCAGGGGACGAACACGGCCGTTCGCGACTTCGCGTCGATCGACAACGCCCCCGAGGAGAAGGCCCGCGGCATCACGATCAACACGTCGCACGTCGAGTACGAGACGGCCAACCGTCACTACGCGCATGTCGACTGCCCGGGTCACGCCGACTACATCAAGAACATGATCACGGGCGCCGCCCAGATGGACGGCGCGATCCTCGTCGTCTCGGCGGCCGACGGCCCCATGCCGCAGACGCGCGAGCACATCCTCCTCGCCCGCCAGGTCGAGGTGCCCTACATCGTCGTCGCGCTGAACAAGGCCGACATGGTCGACGATCCCGAGCTGCTCGAGCTCGTCGAGATGGAGGTGCGCGAGCTCCTCACCAAGTACGAGTTCCCCGGTGACGACATCCCCGTCATCACGGTCTCGGCGCTGAAGGCGCTCGAGGGCGACGGCGAGTGGACCGGGAAGATCCTCGAGCTGATGGAGGCTGTGGACTCCTACATCCCGGAGCCGCAGCGCGACGTCGACAAGCCGTTCCTCATGCCGATCGAGGACGTCTTCACGATCACGGGCCGCGGCACGGTCGTCACGGGCCGCGTCGAGCAGGGCATCGTGAACGTCAACGAGACGGTCGAGATCGTCGGCATCCAGGAGAAGGTGCAGAGCACGGTCGTGACCGGTGTCGAGATGTTCCAGAAGCTGCTCGACCAGGGCCAGGCCGGCGACAACATCGGCGCTCTCCTCCGCGGCATCAAGCGCGAAGAGGTCGAGCGCGGCCAGGTGCTCGCCAAGCCGGGCTCGATCACGCCGCACACGCAGTTCAAGGCCGAGGTCTACGTCCTGTCCAAGGACGAGGGCGGGCGCCATACGCCGTTCTTCAACGGCTACCGGCCCCAGTTCTACTTCCGCACGACGGACGTGACCGGGTCGATCAAGCTCCCGGAGGGCCAGGAGATGGTCATGCCGGGCGACAACACCAACATGGAAATCGACCTGGGTCAGCCGGTCGCCATGGACCAGGGCCTGCGCTTCGCCGTCCGCGAGGGCGGCCGCACCGTGGGTGCCGGCGTCGTGACCGAGGTGATCAAGTAACTCGATGGCTCAGGCCAAGATCCGCATCCGCCTGAAGGCGTACGACCATCAGCAGCTCGACCGGTCTGCGGCGCAGATCGTCGAAACGGCGCAGCGGTCCGGTGCAACCGTCACCGGACCGGTGCCCCTGCCCACCGAGAACAACCGCTACACGGTTCTCCGCAGTCCGTTCAAGGACAAGGACTCCCGTGAGCACTTCGAGGTGCGCACGCACAAGCGCCTGATCGATATCCACTCGCCGACCCCCAAGACCGTCGACCAGCTGATGCGTCTGGATCTCCCTGCCGGAGTCGACATCGAAATCAAGTTGTGATGAAAGGCATCGTCGGAAGAAAGCTGGGCATGACGCAGGTCTTCGACGAGGAGACCGGCTCGCTCACCCCCGTCACGGTCATCCAGGCCGGGCCCTGCCCGGTCGTGGCCATCCGCACCGCGGACACGGACGGGTACGACGCGGTCCAGCTCGCTTTCGACGAGGTCGCCGAGGAGAAGCTCTCCAGGCCGAAGCTCGGTCATCTGAAGAAGCACAACGTCGGCCCGCACCGGAAGCTCGTCGAGATCCGCGGCCCGCACGAGCTCGCCCCCGGCGAGACCGTGACGGTCGAGTCGTTCGAGCCAGGAGAAAAGGTGAAGATCTCAGGAATCTCGATCGGCAAGGGCTTCCAGGGCACGATCAAGCGCCACCGCTTCCATCGCGGCCCCGTCAGCCATGGCTCGCACAACGTCCGCAAGCCAGGCTCGATCGGCGCCTCGGCGACGCCTTCGCGCGTCTTCAAGGGCCAGAAGATGCCCGGCCAGATGGGAGCGAAGACCGCCACCCAGGTCGGGCTAACCGTCGTCGATCGCGACCCGGAGCTGAACCTGCTCCTCGTCAAGGGCGCGGTGCCCGGGCACAAGAACGCGATCGTCGTGGTGAGGGAGGACAACCGCTGATGGCGGCTCCGAAGGCACCGCTTCTCGACGGCACCGGCAAGAAGTCCAAGGACGTGAGGCTCACGGCCGAGGTCTTCGGAGTCGACGTGAAGCCACACCTCATCCACGAGGCGGTTCGCGCCGAGGGCGCGGCCGCTCGCGCCGGCACACAGGCGGCGAAGAGCCGCGGGCTCGTCTCCGGCGGGCGCGCGAAGCCGTGGCGGCAGAAGGGCACCGGGCGCGCACGCGCCGGGACGACCCGTGCGCCGCAGTGGACGGGCGGCGGCGTCGCCTTCGCGCCCCAGCCGCGGAGCTACGCGCTGAAGGTCAACCGCAAGGCGCGCAAGTCCGCGCTCCGTGGGGCCCTCAGCTATCACGCGGGCCAGTCGGCCCTCGGAGTCGTCGACGCGTCGGCGTTCTCCGAGCCCTCCACCCGCAGCGCATCGAACCTCGTCGGCACGTGGGGCAAGGAGCTCCCGCTCGTCGTCATCGCGCAGCCGGAGGAGGAGGGCGTCGCCAAGTCCTTCCGGAACCTCGACCGCGTCCTCGTCCTCGAGCCGTCCGAGCTCGAGGTCGGCGCGCTCGTCTGGGCGAACTCGGTCCTCGCGACCGAGGCGGCCCTCGAGCGCGTGAAGGAGCTCGCATCATGAGCCTCGACCCGCGCGAGATCCTCATCGCCCCTGTGGTCTCCGAGAAGAGCTACAGCCTGATCGAGGACAACAAGTATTCGTTCCGCGTCCACTCGAAGGCGCACAAGACGCAGATCCGCCAGGCCGTCGAGCAGCTCTTCGACGTCAAGGTCGAGGGCGTGAACATCGTCAAGGTGCAGCCGAAGCCCAAGCGGCGCGGCTACAACAAGGGCGCGAAGCCGGGCTGGAAGAAGGCCATCGTGCAGCTGCGCGAAGGGGACAAGATCGAGATCTTCGAGGGGGCGGCCGTCTAATGGCTCTGCGCAAGTACAAGCCGACGAGCCCGGGCCGCCGCTTCCGCTCCGTGTCCACCTTCGAGGAGGTCACGAAGACCGCGCCCGAGAAGAGCCTGCTCGAGCCGGCGAAGCGAACGGGAGGCCGCAACAACCAGGGCCGCATCACGACACGCCATCAAGGCGGCGGGCACAAGCGCCGTTACCGCAAGATCGATTTCAAGCGCAAGAAGGACGGCGTGCCCGCGAAGGTGGCTGCGATCGAGTACGACCCGAACCGGTCGGCTCGAATCGCGCTCCTTCATTACGCCGACGGCGCCAAGGCCTACATCCTCGCGCCCGCGGGCGTTCGGGTCGGCCAGGCGATCGAGTCCGGCCCCGAGGCCGACATCCGGCCGGGGAACGCACTCCCGCTCGAGCGCATCCCGACCGGCACGGTGGTTCACAACGTCGAGCTCAAGCCCGGCAAGGGCGGCCAGATGGCGCGCAGCGCCGGCTCCGGAATCCAGCTCGTCGCGAAGGACGATGGCTTCGCCGTTCTTCGGCTACCCTCGGGAGAGATGCGGCGCGTGCCGCTCTCCTGCCGGGCCACGGTCGGGCAGGTGGGGAACGTCGACCACGAGAACATCTCGAGCGGCAAGGCGGGACGAAGCCGCTGGCTGGGCAAGCGCCCGACGGTGCGCGGCTCGGCGATGAACCCGGTCGACCACCCGCACGGTGGCGGCGAGGGGAAGTCCAAGGGCGGCCGTCATCCGGTCACCCCGTGGGGCGTCCCGACGCTCGGGAAGCGCACCCGCAGAAAGCACAAGGAATCCGACAAGTTGATCGTCCGCGGCCGCCGCCGCGGGAAGGAGAGACGGTAGTTGAGTAGATCGAGCAAGAAGGGGCCGTTCGCCGAAGAGCGGCTGTTGCAGAGGGTCCGGCAGATGAACGAGTCCGGCGACAAGCGCGTCGTTCGCACGTGGTCGCGCACATCCACGATCTTCCCCGACATGGTCGGGCACACGATCGCGGTCCACGACGGGCGCAAGCACGTCCCCGTGTTCGTGACCGAGGCGATGGTCGGGCACAAGCTCGGCGAGTTCGCCCCGACCCGCATCTTCCGCGGCCACTCCGGCGACCGTAAGACGGAGGTCAAGCGCGCCTGATGGCTGCCGTCGAAGAACGCACTTTGTCCGCGCCGAGGCTCGCTACGTCCGCACTGCGCCGCGCAAGGCGCAGCTCGTCGCCGAGCAGATTCGCGGTCGCACCGTCCCGGAGGCCAGGACGATCCTCGCCTTCATGACGCGCGACGCCGCGCGCGACGTCGAGAGGGTGCTCACGTCCGCTGTCGCCAACGCCGAGGCAAACCACGGCCTCGACGGCGACGACCTCTACGTCCTCACCGCCACGGTGGGCGCCGGCCCAACGCTCAAGCGCTGGCGCGCACGCGCGCGCGGCCGCGTTGCCCGGATCAAGAAGCGCACATGCCACATCACCATTGCGCTCGCCCTCCCCGAGGAGCAGGCCATCCCGGCTCCGCTCCCGAAGCCGGCCCCGGTCGCCGCTCCGGTCCCGGAGCCCGACCCCGAGGCAGAGGCCGTCGAGGAGGAGGAAGCGCCCAAGCCCAAGCGCGCTCCGCGCAAGAAGGCTGCGGAGACCGCCGAGACGGCAGAGGAGAAGCCCAAGCCGAAGCGGGCACCGCGGAAGAAGGCCGGAGACCGCCGAAGCGGAAGAGAAGCCGAAGCCCAAGCGCGCGCCGCGCAAGAAGGCCGAGCCGAAGGCGAGCGCCGAAAAGCCCAAGACAACTCCCAAGAAGAAGACGGAGGACAGCTAGTGGGCCACAAAGTCCATCCCGGCGGTCTGCGCGTCGGTGTCATCCACGAATGGAAGTCCAACTGGTACACGGGCACGAAGGAGTTCCCCCAGTACCTGATCGAGGACGTCAAGATCCGCGACCACATCCGCGGCAAGCTCGGTCATGCCGGGCTCGGCGACATCCTCATTAAGAAGGACAAGCAGCGCATTACCATCGACATCTTCACCGCGCGCCCCGGCATCGTCATCGGGAAGTCGGGCGCCGAGGTCGACGCGCTGCGCCGTGAGGTGCACGCGATGACGCACAAGAACGTCCACATCAACATCAACGAGATCAAGCGCCCCGAGCTCGACGCGAAGCTCGTCGCACAATCGATCGCCGAGCAGCTCGAGAATCGAGTGAGCTTCCGCCGTGCGATGAAGCGCTCGCTCGCGTCTGCGATCCGCTCCGGCGCGCAGGGCGTGAAGATCACCTGCGGCGGCCGCCTGGGCGGTGCGGAGATGTCGCGCTCGGAGACCTATTCCGAGGGCCGCGTCCCGCTGCACACGCTGCGTGCGGACATCGACTACGGCTTCGCCGAGGGGAAGACGACCTTCGGCCGCATCGGCGTCAAGGTCTGGATCAACAAGGGCGAGATCATGCCCGAGGGCTTCGACACGGGCCGCGACACCGGCCCGTCCGGTCGCCTCGGCGAGCAGGACCAGGCGCGCCGCCGCGGCGGCCGCAAGCCCGAGGGTCTCGGCGAGGGCCAGCAGGCCGGCCGACGGCGCAGCCCGGACCGCGAGGGTCTGGGCCCGGTGCGCCAGCGCCGCCGCCCGGGCGAGCGCCCGGGAGGCTCGGGAGGCAGGCGCGGCCGCCCCGCGGACCAGCAACGCCCCAAGGCCCAAGAGGCTCCGCCCGAGGCCGTCGAGGAGCAGACGCCGGCCCCCGAGGCCGAGGCGACTCCGCCGCCTGTCGAAACCGCTCCGCCCGTCGAGGAGACCCCGGCTGTCGAGGAGACCCCCGAAACGCCGAAGGACGAGGGCACCGAAGGGGCTGAGTCCTGATGCTGATGCCGCGCAAGACCAAGTTCCGCAAGCAGCAGCGCGGACGGCGTCGTGGCTACGCCAAGGGCCAGCAGCAGGTCCACTTCGGGGACTACGGCCTCAAGTCGCTCGATGCCGGCTGGGTCACCAACCGCCAGATCGAGGCGGCTCGTATCGCCATGACCCGCTACATCAAGCGCGGCGGCAAGGTCTGGATCAATGTGTTCCCCGACAAGCCGGTGACGCAGAAGCCCGCGGAGACCCGCATGGGCTCCGGCAAGGGCTCGCCCGAGCACTGGGTGGCCGTGGTCAAGCCCGGCCGCGTCATGTTCGAGCTCGCCGGTGTGTCCGAGCCGCTCGCCCGCGAGGCCATGCGCCTCGCCGGGATGAAGCTCCCCGTCAAGACGAAGTTCGTGAAGAGAGAGGCTGATCTCTTTGAGGGCTAGAGAGCTGAGAGAGCTTTCGGACGATGAACTGGTCCGGCGCCTCGCCGACAGCCGAGAGAACTTGTTCAACCTCCGCTTCCAGATGGCGACCGGCGCGCTCGAGAACACCGCGCGCATCGCCATCGCGAAGCGTGAGATCGCCCGGATCCTGACCGTTCAGGCCGAGCGCCATTCGACGTTGGAGAGAAGGTAGATGGCAAGACCGAGAAAGAAGACAGAAGAAGAGCAGCCTCAGGACGCGGTCGAGGAGACCGTGGAGGCCGAGGCTCCGGAGGCCGAGGAGAAGCCGAAGAAGAAGGCTCCGGCCAAGAAGAAGGCCGAGCCGAAGGCCAAGGCCGAGCCGAAGAAGAAGGCTGCTCCGAAGAAGAAGCCGAAGGCCGAAGAGGCTCCCGTAGAGGAGCCCGCCGCCGAGGAAGCTCCTGCCGAGGAGCCCGCCGCCGAGGAGACCCCGGTGGAGACCGCCCCTGCCGACGAGCCGGTCGCCGAGCCCGTCGCAGAAGAGGCGCCCGCCGAGGAGCCGGTCGCCGAGGAGCCTGCAGACGAAGAGGAGCCTGCGGCGGACGAGGCTCCGGCAGAGGAGCCTGTCGCCGAGGCCGAGCCTGAGCCTGCCCCGAGGAAGCTCCGCCCGCCGAAGAGCCCGTCGCGGAAGAAGCGCCCGCGGCAGAAGAGGCGCCTGCCGAAGAGCCCGTGACCGAGGAAGCTCCTGCCGAGGAAGCTCCGGTCGAGGCGCCGGTGGCCGAGGAAGCCCCCGCGGAGGAGCCGGCTGCCGAAGAGGCTCCGGTCGCCGAGGCCGAAGGCGAAGAGCCTGCTGCCGAGGCTGCCGCACCGGCGGCTCCCAGCAAGCCGAAGAAGAAGCGGTTGCCGCGCTCGGAGCGCCGTCAGCGCTCGAAGCCGAAGCGCGAGCGCCCCGCCACGCGGGCCGCGATCGTGCGGTTGCCGAAGCCCGAGCACGCCCGCGGGAAGCGCAAGGAGCGCCGTGGCGTCGTCGTCTCGAGCGCGATGGACAAGACCATCGTCGTCCGCGTCGACACGCAGAAGCCGCACCCGGTCTACAAGAAGATCGTCCGCCAGTCGCACAAGTTCCACGCGCACGACGAGACGAACGTCGCAAAGGCCGGCGACGTCGTGCGCATCGTCGAGACGCGGCCGATCTCGAAGACCAAGTCCTGGCGCCTGGCCGAGGTGCTGGAGGAGGCGAAGTAGCTTTGATGTCGGCCCCCGTCCTCACAACCCGAGCCCTCGACCGGCCTGCAACGCGTCGCATCGCGGCGTCCTCGGTCGCACCCGTAGCCTCCGGCTACGAGCGCTCCCTGCGTTCTTGCGCTGCTCGCGTTTCGACCGTCGAGGACGCGGCTTACTCGGACGGTGACCGGCCGTGATCCAGCAGGAATCCCGACTTCGCGTCGCCGACAACACGGGTGCCCGTGAGCTTCTGTGCATCCGCGTCATGGGCGGCTCCAAGCGCCGCTACGCGCGGGTCGGCGACGTCATCGTCGGTACCGTGAAGACGGCGACGCCGCAGGGCACGATCAAGAAGGGCGAGGTCGTCCGCGCGGTGGTCGTGCGCACGAAAAAGCCGTTCGGGCGCAACGACGGCACGTCGATCGCCTTCGACGAGAACGCGGCCGTGATCATCGACACGGCCAACAACCCGCGCGGCACGCGCATCTTCGGGCCCGTCGCCCGCGAGCTGCGCGAGAAGAACTTCATGAAGATCGTCTCTCTCGCTCCCGAGGTGTTGTAAGTGGCAAGCGCAATGAAAATTCGCAAGGGCGACATGGTTCAGGTGCTCTCCGGCAAGGACCGCGGCAAGCAGGGGCGCGTCATCGAGGCCGACCCCGTCAAGCAGCGCGTGATCGTCGAGAACCTGAACCTCGTCAAGCGGCACCGCAAACCGCGCCCGCTGAAGGACTCGAGCCGGATGGGCCAGACCCAGATCCAGCCCGGCGGCGTCATCGACCTCGCGGCGCCGCTCGCGGTGTCCAAGGTGATGGTCGTCTGCCCGACCTGCGGCCGCGCTTCGCGCGTCGGCTACGAGTTCCGCGAGGACGAGAAGGGCCGCCGCATCAAGGTGCGCGTCTGCAAGCGCGAGGGCTGCGGGGAGGTGCTCGACCGGTAATGGCCACCACGACCAAGAAGAAGAAGTCGCAGAAGGACGGGTACTCGCCACGCCTGAAGGACCGCTTCGACGCAGAGATCCGCGACCGGCTCAAGGAGCAGTTCTCGTACAGCTCGGTGATGAGGGTCCCGCGGAGTCGAGAAGATCACGGTCAACATGGGCGTCGGCGACGCGAAGATCAACGCGCGCGCGCTCGACCGGGCGGTCGACGAGCTGACCATCATCACCGGCCAGCGGGCGCAGATCACCCGCGCGAAGAAGTCGATCGCGGGCTTCAAGATCCGCGAGGGCATGCCCATCGGCACGAAGGTGACTCTCCGCGGCGCCCGCATGTGGGAGTTCCTCGACCGCCTCGTCTCGATCGCGCTTCCGCGCATCCGGGACTTCCGCGGCCTCTCCCCGGCGAGCTTCGACGGCCGGGGCAACTATTCGATCGGATCCGGGAGCAGATCATCTTCCCGGAGGTCGACTACGACGACGTGGAGACCGTGCGCGGCCTCGACGTCACCATCACGACGTCGGCGGACACGGATGAAGAGGCCTTCGCGCTCCTGCGCGAGCTCGGCCTCCCGTTCCGCGCAGAAGCATAGGAGGACAGTTGGCGAAGAAAAGTCTGATCGCGAAGGCAGCGAGACCGCAGAAGTACAAGTCGCGGGAGTACACGCCGCTGCAACCGCTGCGGCCGCCCGCGCGCGGTCTACCGCAAGTTCGGCCTGTGCCGGATCTGCCTGCGCGAGCTCGCCCACGAGGGCGTCATTCCCGGCATGACGAAGTCGAGCTGGTAGGGGGAGAGAGATGCTGACCGATCCAGTTGCAGACATGCTCGCCCGCCTGAAGAACGCGAACAAGGCGCTGCACGAGACCGTCGAGATGCCGGCCTCGAACATGAAGACGGAGATTGCGCGCCTGCTTCGCGACGAGGGCTACATCAAGGACTACCGCATCGACAAGGGGGAGTCCTTCGATACCTTGGTGATCGAGCTGAAGTTCGGGCCCAAGCGCGAGCGGATCATCACCGACGTGAAGCGGGTCTCGAAGCCGGGCAGGCGCGTCTACGCGACGAAGGACCGCCTCCCGCGCGTTCTCGGAGGCATGGGCACGGCGATCATGTCCACCTCAACGGCCTGGTCACGAGCCGAACGGCGCAGGAGCTCGGCGTCGGCGGCGAAGTCGTTTGTTTCGTCTGGTAGCACCCTGAGATGAGTCGAATCGGAAAAAGCCCAATCCCGTTGCCCGCCGGAGTCTCGGTGTCGCTCTCCCCTGGGCGCGTGATGGTGAACGGCCCGCTCGGCGAGCTGACGCAGATGGTTCCCCAGCGGATGACGGTCGAGCAGGGCGACGGCGAGCTCCTCGTCAAGCGCCCGAGCGAGCGCGGCGAGGACCGCGCGCTCCACGGGCTCACCCGAAGCCTCGTCGCCAACATGGTCGAGGGGGTCACCAACGGGTTCACGAAGACCCTCGAGATCCAGGGCGTCGGCTACCGCGCGTCCATGCGCGGGACCGACCTGGAGCTCAACGTCGGCTATTCCCACGCGGTCGTGAAGAAGCCGCCGCAGGGGATCTCGTTCGAGGTGCCCGTCGCGACGCAGGTCATCGTCAAGGGCATCGACAAGCAGAAGGTCGGCCAGGTGGCCGCCGAGATCCGCGCCGTGCGCCCGCCCGAGCCGTACAAGGGCAAGGGCATCCGCTACGAGGGCGAGTACGTGCGCCGCAAGGTCGGGAAGCGCGCGTAATGGCGACCCTGACCGTCAGACAGGCTCGCCTGCGCCGCCACAAGCGCGTACGCCACAAGGTTCTCGGCACCGCCGAGCGGCCGCGCCTCGTCGTCTTCCGCTCGAACCGCGGCATCAGCGCGCAGCTCGTGGACGACGTCGAGCGCAAGACGCTCGCGGCCGCGGGCCACGGCGAGCTCAAGAAGACCTTCAAGGGTTCGAAGACCGAGCAGGCGGCCGAGGTCGGCAAGCTGCTCGCAGCGGCCGGCAAGAAGGCCGGCGTCGAGACGGTCGTCTTCGACCGCGGCGGCTATCTCTACCACGGCCGCGTCAAAGCGCTTGCAGATGGCGCCAGAGAGGGAGGGCTTAAAGTTTTGAGCAGCGTTGAACGCCAGGTCGAGCGCAACCTCGAGTACGAGGCGCGTGAGCTGAAGGAGCGGGTCGTCGAGATCAACCGCGTCGCCAAGGTGGTCAAGGGCGGCCGGCGGTTCTCGTTCACCGCGCTCGTCGTCATCGGGGACGAGGTCGACCGCGTCGGCGTCGGCTACGGAAAGGCGCGGGAGGTCCCGCTCGCCATCTCGAAGGCCGTCGACGACGCGAAGAAGAACCTCTTCCAGGTGCCGAAGAGCGGGACGACGATCACGCACGAGATCCTCGGGCGCTCCGACGCTGCCCGCGTGCTCCTGCGCCCGGCAAGCGAGGGAACCGGCGTCATCGCCGGCGGAGGCGTCCGCGCCGTCCTCGAGCTGGCCGGCATCCGCGACATCCTCGCGAAGAGCCTCGGCAACCCGAACCCCGTGAACCTCCTCAAGGCGACGGTGAACGGGCTGAAGAGCCTGCGCCGGCCCGAAGAGGTCGCCGCGATCCGCGGCAAGGCCGTCCACGAAATCCTCTTCCCCCGCAAGAAGACCGAGGAGCCCGAGGCGGCTCCGGCACCGACCGAGACCGAGACAACCGAGACCACCCCAGATGGCGAAGCTGACGATCACCCAGACGCGTAGCCAGATCGGCCAGACGCAGAAGCACCGGGGCACCCTCCGGGCGCTCGGCCTGGGCAAGATCGGCCGCTCCGTCGAGCGCGAGGACAACCCGGAGACCCTCGGTATGCTCCGAAAGGTCCGCCACCTGGTGCGGATCGAGGAGTCCTAAATGCCCGCGCCCGAAGAAGAGCTCAACCTCTCGACGCTGAAGCCCGCGCAGAAGCGCAAGGCGCGCAAGCGCGTCGGCCGCGGCATGGGCTCGGGCAAAGGCCGGTATTCCGGCCGCGGGATCAAGGGCCAGAAGTCACGCGCCGGTTCGCACACGATGCGCCCGGGCTTCGAGGGCGGCCAGATGCCGATCTACATGCGGCTCGGCAAGAAGCGCGGCCCGTATTCGAAGGACGCGATGCCCGTCGGCCCGCACCGCACGCACACCGTCGCGGTCAACGTGCGCGACCTCGAGCGCGTCTTCGATGACGGCGCCGACGTCTCGCTCGAAGCTCTGATCGAGAAGGGCCTCATCAAGAACACGCGCATCGACGTGAAGATCCTCGGCGAGGGCGAGCTGAAGAAGAAGCTGACCGTCACCGCCCACCTCTTCTCGAAGACGGCCCGGGAGAAGATCGAGTCCGCCGGCGGGACCGCGACCGCTCTCCGCGAGCCGGTCGAGAAGAAGCGCAAGACGCGCAAGGCGAAGCCGGTCGCGGAAGACGCCGAGCCCGAGACCGAGACCGAGGAAGCTGCGGAGGCGCAGGAGGCGCCCGCGGACGAGGCCGAGGAGGTTTCGTCCGACGAATCGGCGAGTGCCGATTCGGAGGAATAGATGTTCTCCTGGCTGACGAACGCCTGGCGGGTCCCGGAGCTCCGCCACCGCGTGCTCTTCACGGCCATGATCCTCGGCTTCTACCGGCTGGGGAGCTGGATCCCGGTGCCGGGCGTCAACTCGGACGCCATCGACTCGTACTTCTCGGGCCAGGGAGGCACGATCCTCGGCCTCCTGAACATCTTCTCGGGCGGCGCGCTCGGGCAGTTCGCCCTCTTCGCGCTCGGGATCATGCCCTACGTCACGGCGTCGATCATCCTCCAGCTGATGACCGTGGTGATCCCGCGGCTCGAGCAGCTGCAGAAGGAGGGTGAGGCCGGGTACGCCAAGATCAACCAGTACACGCGCTACCTGACCGTCGTGCTCGCTGCGCTCCAGGCCGCGGGGTACTCGTACCTCTTCAATCGCCAGATCCCCGACTTCCAGCTGAACGCGGGGCGCTTCGTCCTCATCGTCGTCTCGCTGACCGCGGCGACCACGCTCCTCATGTGGATGGGCGAGCTGATCACGAAGCGCGGGATCGGGAACGGCATCTCGCTCCTCATCTTCGCGTCCATCCTCTCGAGCCTCCCCGCCGGCATCCGCGCCTGGTACGAGGGCGGCCCGTATGAGCGCGTGATGTTCCCGGTGATCGCGCTCAGCGTCATCGTCGCGGTCGTGTTCGTGCAGGAGGGCCAGCGCCGGATCCCGATCCAGTACGCGAAGCGGATGGTGGGCCGGCGGATGACCTCGGGCGGCTCGACCTACATGCCGCTCCGCGTGAACATGGCCGGCGTCATCCCGATCATCTTCGCGGCGGCGATCATGGCGTTCCCGCCGACGGTCGCGCAGTTCTTCCCGAAGACGCAGAGCTTCATCAACGAGCACTTCACGCCGACGGACTGGACCTACCTGCTGCTGCAGGCGCTCTTGATCGTGATCTTCACCTACTTCTACACGGCCGTTCAGTTCAACCCGATCGACCAGGCGGACAACCTGCGCAAATACGGCGGCTACATCCCGGGCATCCGGCCGGGCCCGCCCACGGCGCAGTACCTCGACCGCGTCCTCACGCGGCTGACTCTCCCCGGGTCGCTCTACCTCGCCCTCGTCGCCACGCTGCCGACGCTCATCATCCTGTACGGCGGCTTCTCTCAGGCGACCTCGCGGGCCCTCGGCGGCACGTCGATCCTCATCGTGGTGGGCGTCGCGCTCGACACCATGCGCCAGATGGAGTCGCAGATGATGATGCGCCATTACGAGGGATTCTTGAAGTAGGGACCTCCTTGGCGCTCGACATCGTCATCCTCGGGCCTCCGGGGGCCGGCAAGGGCACCCAGGCGAAGCGCATCTCGGCCGAAGCCGGGATCCCGCACATCGCGACCGGGGACATGCTCCGCGAGGCGATGGAAGGCAAGACGGAGATGGGCGTGCGCATCAAGCCGATCTACGACGCCGGCGACCTCGTCCCCGACGACCAGATGATCGAGCTCATCCGCGAGCGCCTGAGCGTCCCGGACACCGCCGAAGGGTTCATCCTCGACGGGTTCCCGCGGACGGTCGCACAGGCGGAGGCGCTCGACCGCGTGCTCGAGGAGATCGACCGCGAGCTCACGGCCGTCCTCTATTTCCAGGTTCCCGACGAGCTCGCCGTCGAGCGGCTCCACGTGCGCGCTCTCCAGGAGGGGCGCACGGACGACACTCCCGAGATCATCAGGCACCGCCTCGAGGTCTTCCACAAGCGGACCGAGCCGGTCGTCGAGTACTACCGCTCGAAAGGCATACTCGTAGGTATCCACGCCGAGCGACCCATCGACGCCGTCTTCGCCGAGGTACAGGAAGTCCTCGAGACCGCCTCCACGCACCAGTGATCGAACGCAAGTCCGCCGCCGAGATCGAGACGATGGCCCGTGCCGGGCGCGTCGTCGCCGACACACTCGCGCTCCTGGGCGAAGCCGTCCGCCCGGGCATGACCACGCAGGAGCTCGACCAGGTCGCCGAGGAGTACATCCGCGCCCAGGGCGGCGTGCCCACGTTCAAGGGCTACCGTGGCTTTCCCGCCTCCATCTGCACCTCGCCGAACTCGATGGTCGTGCACGGAATCCCGGGCTCCTACCGGATCGACGAGGGCGACCTGCTCTCGGTGGACGTCGGCGTGACGCTCGACGGGTACGTCGCGGACTCGGCCTACACCTTCGCCGTCGGCGAGGTGCCCGAGAGCTCGCAGCGCCTCCTCGAGGCCGGCCAGGCTGCCCTCGAGGCCGGGATCGAGCAGGCGCGTGCGGGCAACCGCATCGGCGACATCTCCGCGGCCATCCAGCGAACGACCGAGGACGCCGGCTTCGCCGTCGTCCGCGAGCTCGTCGGCCACGGGGTGGGGCGGTCCATGCACGAAGAGCCCCAGATTCCGAACTTCGGCGAGCCGGGCCGCGGCCCGCTCCTCCAGCCGGGGATGACGCTCGCCATCGAGCCGATGATCACCGCCGGCCAGGCCGGGGTCTACACCGGCGACGACCGCTGGTCGATCTACACGCGCGACGACTCGCTCGCCGCGCACTTCGAGCACACGGTCGCGGTGACCGACGACGGGCCTCGCATTCTGACCGCCGCGGGCGTCCGCGTTTAAGGCCGGTTCTGGACGCCTTCTGGTACGATTGACAGTCGCGGCCGGGCCGTGTCTTAGCCGTGGCTTGCCGCACCTTCTCATGAAAGTCAGAGCATCCGTCAAACCAATGTGTGACCGCTGCCGCGTGATCAAGCGGCACGGCAAGGTGCTGGTCATTTGCACCAACCCAAGGCACAAGCAGCGACAGGGCTGAGGAAGGAACGAATTGGCACGAATTGCAGGAGTTAATCTTCCGCGCGAGAAGCGCCTCGAGGTCGGATTGACGTACATCTACGGCATCGGCCCGGCGACCGCGCGCAAGGTCTGCGCCGAGCTCGGGCTCTCGGCCGACGAGAAGGTGCGCGACCTCACCGATCCAGAGATCACCAAGCTTCGCAACTACATCGACGGCAATCTCCAGGTGGAGGGCGACCTTCGCCGTGAGCGCTCGCAGGCGATCAAGCGGCTCCAGGAGATCGGTACCTACCGCGGATTCCGTCACCGGCGCGGCCTGCCGGTGAACGGCCAGCGCACGAAGACGAACGCGCGCACGCGCAAGGGCCCGAAGAAGACAGTGGGGCGGGGCAAGAAGGCCCCGACGCAAGACGTAGATGGCACCTCCTCGCAAACAGGCCACGAAGGGCCGCGCGCGCCGCCGCGTCAAGAAGAACATCGCCATCGGCCAGGCGCACATCAAGACGTCCTTCAACAACACGATCGTCACGCTCACGGACAAGGAGGGCAACGTCATCGCCTGGGAGAGCGCCGGCTCCGCCGGATTCAAGGGCTCCCGCAAGTCGACGCCGTTCGCCGCCCAGGTGACCGCCGACTCGTGCGCGAAGAAGGGCATGGAGCACGGCCTGCAGAAGGTCGAGGTCTTCGTCAAGGGCCCGGGCTCGGGCCGCGAGACGGCGATCCGCTCGCTCCAGGCCGCCGGCCTCGAGATCCTCGGCGTCCGCGACGTCTCCCCGCAGGCCCACAACGGCGTCCGCCCCAAGAAGCGGAGGCGCGTCTGATGGCCCGCTCACTCGGCCCCAAGTGCAAGCAGTGCCGCCGGGAAGGCATGAAGCTCTTCCTGAAGGGCGAGCGCTGCCTGACCGAGAAGTGCGCCGTCGAGCGCCGCAGCTACCCGCCGGGTGAGCACGGCCGCGGCCGCATCAAGCAGTCGGAGTACCTCCTGCAGCTCCGCGAGAAGCAGAAGGCCCGCCGCTACTACGGCATTCTCGAGAAGCAGTTCCGCAACTACTACGAGAAGGCCGCCAAGGCCCAGGGCATCACGGGCGAGGCGCTCCTGCGCATGCTCGAGACGCGCCTCGACAACGTCGTCTACCGCCTCGGCTTCGCGGCCTCGCGGGCCCAGGCGCGCCAGATCATCCGCCACGGCCACTTCCAGGTGAACGGCCGCCGCGTGAACATCCCGAGCTTTCAGGTGAGGCCCAACGACGTGGTCTCCCTGAAGGCCGGAAGCCCGGTCGAGCAGGTCGTCCGGGACGCAACAGACCTGACCGCGTCGGTCGCGTCATGGCTCCAGGCGGACCACGACAACCTCACCGGCAAGGTCCTGAAGCTGCCCGAGAGGACGGACATCGACACGCCCGTCCAGGAGCAGCTCATCGTCGAGCTTTACAGCAAGTAATCCGGAACAAAGGAAGGCATGGCTACACGAACTTCTCTCATGGAATTCCAGGTGCCGAGGATCACGCACGAAGAGGTCAACGAGGACCGCGGCGTCTTCGTCATCGAGCCTCTCGACCGTGGCTTCGGGTACACGTTCGGCAACTCCCTGCGCCGCGTGCTTCTCTCGTCCCTCGAGGGTGCCGCCGTCACCTCGGTGAAGATCGAAGGCGTCGCGCACGAGTTCACGACGCTCAAGGGCGTTCGTGAGGACGTCACAGACATCATCCTCAACCTGAAGAACCTGATCTGTCTCCTGCACGGCGACTCGCCCGAGATCGAGGTGCGCCTCGACAAGAAGGGCCCGGGCGCCGTCACCGCCGCCGACATCGAGGCTCCCGCCGATCTCGAGATCCTGAACCCGGAGCTCGAGGTCGCGAACCTCTCCGACAAGGGGCGGCTCGAGATCACGCTCACGATCGGCCGCGGCCGCGGCTACGTCCCGGCCGAGCTGAACCGCGGGCCGGAGCACACGATCGGCGTCATCCCGGTCGACTCCATCTTCTCGCCGGTCCGCCGCGTCTCCTACGAGGTCGAGGCGGCCCGTGTCGGTCAGCGCACCGACTACGACAAGCTGACCCTCGACGTCACCACGGACGGCTCGCTCGCCCCGCGCGACGCGATCGGCCAGGGCGCCGAGATCCTGATCCGCCAGCTCGCCATCTTCACCGACCTCGAGCGCATGGAGGGCTTCGGCGAGACCGTCGGCGAGGAGGCAGGCGTCGAGGCGCCGCAGGCGCACGGGATGGAGAACTTCCCGATCGAGGAGCTCGAGCTCGGCGTGCGGAGCTACAACTGCCTCAAGCGCGTCGGCATCGAGACGATCGGCGACCTCGTCACCAAGACGGAGAGCGAGCTCGCCGCGATCCCGAACTTCGGCAAGAAGTCGATCGAGGAAGTCCGCGAGACCCTCCAGGCCCACGGGCTGACGCTCAGGGACGAAGAGCGCTGAGGCACCAGAAGTCCGGTAGGAAGCTCGGTCGCGACGCGGCGCACAGGAAGGCGCTCTACGCCAACCTCGCCGCGGCGCTGATCGAGCACGGGCGCATCAAGACCACCGAGGCGAAGGCCAAGGAGGTCCGCCCGATCGTCGAGCAGATGATCACGCTCGGCAAACGCGGCGACGTGGCCGCTCACCGGCAGGCTGTCGCGTTCCTCCGCTCCAAGGAGATCGCGCACATCCTCTTCGCCGAGATCGCGCCGCGCTTCGCGGAGCGGCCCGGCGGCTACACGCGCATCGTGAAGATCGGGCCGCGCCAGGGAGACGCGGCCCTCATGGTCTACCTCGAGCTCGTGGACTACGTGCCGCGCGCCGCGGGGATTCCGGCCGCGCCGGTCGCCGCAACGGCGTCCTAGCCCTAGCTGTTCGCTGCGTCCGACGTACCGGCCGATGACGGCGTCCCAGCCCTCGTCGTAGCTCGCCACGGCCTCTTCCATCCGGTCGCCGAGCTTTTCCCAGCCGGAGTGTCGGATGCCGACGCGCGTGCCGTCGCCTTCGGGATCGAAGGTGACCTCGACCTCCTGGGCCGTCTCCGCGCCGCGGCCCGGGTGCCACGAGTAGACGATGCGGCTCGGCGGCTCCCAGGCGACGATCGTGCCCCAGAGGTGCTCCTCGCCGGAAGGCGTGCGCTCGTAGAGTCGCCCGCCGGCGTGACCCTCCATGACCACGCTGTCCGACTGCTCAGTGTCGACCGCGTGGGTACGGAGGGGCCACCACGTCGCGATGTCGGTAGTGAAGAGCTCGAAAGCCTCCTCGACCGAGCCGCCGGACAACCACCGACTTCCTGATCACCGCCTCACTCGTCTGCTGACTCATCCGACTCTCCTTTCTCTGCGGCTTCCTTGAAGGCCGCGAGCGCGTCCTCCCAGAAGCTCTCGAAGTACTCGCGCAGTTCGGCGAGCGCGTCACCGTCGACGCTGTAGAAGTTGCGCGTCCCCTGGCGGCGCTCGCGGACGAGGCCGGCATGCTTGAGGACGCGGAGGTGCTGCGAAACGGCTGGACGGGAGACGGGCAGGCCGAGCGCGATCTCGCCGACGGAGCGAGGGCCTTCGCGAAGGCGCTCGAAGACGGTCCGCCTTGTGGGATCGGCCAGCGCTGTCATAGCATCTCCGTAAGCCATTGCTTACGGTAAGTAGTAGCTTACGAAGCGGAGGCTGTCAAGGTGCCGAAGACGGCGCTTGCGAGAGCGTCCGCCATCTTCTCGAGAATCTCGAGGTCGACGTTGTCGACCGTGTCGCAGGCGCGGTGGTAGCAGCTGTCGTGCGGCTTCCCGTCAGGCGCCGGCTCGTCGGCTCCCGTGAAGAGGCCTCCGGTCGGGACGCCCGCTTCCTGGAACGGCGCGTGGTCGGACCGCCCCTCGAGGTCGACCGGAGTCGGATCGAGCCCTTCGTCGCGCACCGCGTCGCTGAGGGCCTCCTGGATCGTGCCGTCGCCTTCGTAGACGTAGGGCTCGGGATTCGGCGAGCCGACCATGTCGAGGTTCACGACGGAGGCGATGTCGTCGATCGGGTTCTCCAGGCTCTTCACGTACTCCCTGCGAGCCGAACTCGCCGGCCTCCTCGCCCGCCCAGAACGCGAAGCGCACGGGGCGCTGTGGGCGGAAGTCGAGCTTTCGCGCCTGTACGGCGAGCTCGAGCAGGGTCGCGACGCCTGAGCCGTTGTCGTTGATCCCGGGCCCGCTCTCGATCGAGTCGAGGTGGGCACCCAGAAGGAGCGGCGCCCCCTTGGTCGCGCCGGACAGGTCCGCGAGCACGTTTGCGGCCTCGGTCTGGCCCACCTCGACGCTCGTGTGTACGCGCATCCGGACGGGCCCGGCGTCCGCCTGCTGGGCAAGCGTCTCACCGAGCTCGTTCGCGAGCGAGAGTGCGGGTACCTCGACTGGGCGGAGGAGCGTCGCCTCGATCGGCCCTTCGTGCCCGGGCGATCCGTCGTTGAAGACGATGACCGCGGCTGCTCCCGCCCCGATCGCATTTCGCACCTTCTCGGAGAAAAAGCAGCCCCCGCGCCGGATGAGCGCGATCGCGCCGGTGTCGAAGTCGTCGAAGTCCGCGGAATCGCAGCCGCTCGTCTCGGAATGGGCATCGATCGCCTCGAGGGGAGCCTCGACCTCGCCGCTACCGGAGTAGCGAAGAGAGACGAAATCGTCGGGGTACCGGTAGGTGAGCGGGTCCGGGGAGGCGCGGGCGAGCTCGGGCGGGGCGAGCTCGTGCGAGTCCGTGTAACGAACGGGCTCCAGGTGCGGCTCGTAGCCCGCTTGGCGCAGCTGCTCGACGACGTACTCGACCGAGGCGTCGTACCCGGGGGTTCCCGAGGCCCGCGTTCCCCCGTTCTCGTCGGCGATGCGCTGCAGGGCGATGAGGTGGGCATGCAGGCCCTCCGCTGTCACTGCCCGCGCCACTTGCCCGGCGGTTCCCGCGTACCGGGGCGGAACTGGTCGCGGGCTCGTTGTCGTTTCCGGAGAAGCAGGCTGTGGCGAGCATGTTCGCGGCCACCGCCACCACGAGGAAGGCGCGCACGCTTTCTAGGACGACGGGGCGTCCGCAAAGATTGAGGCGTGGCGACCTTCAAGCTGACGCTCGAATACGACGGAACCGACTTCGCGGGCTGGGCGATCCAGCCGGGACAGCGAACCGTGGAGGGCGAGCTCCGAACCGCACTCGACCAGGTCTTTCCCGGCTGGACGGGCCTCGCTGTTGCCGGGCGGACCGACGCGGGAGTCCATGCGCTCGCCCAGGTGGCGAGCTTCAGCGGCACCACCGGCCCGCCGCCGGAGCGCGCGCCTGTCGCCCTGAACGGCGTGCTCCCAGGCGATGTCGCCGTCGTGGTTGCCGAGGAGGCTGAGGACGGCTTTCATGCCCGCTTCTCCGCGCGCGGGCGCTCCTACGTCTACCGGATCTGGCGACGCGAGACCTCGTCCCCATTCGAGCGACGTCGCTCGCTCTGGTGGCCGCGCCCCGTGGACGAGGACGCGCTTGCCGAGAGCGCGGCCGCCCTCCTGGGCGAGCACGACTTCCGCGCTTTCACGCCGACGGAAACCCAGCACGACGTGTTCGTCCGCGTCGTCGAACAGGCGAAGTGGCGCCGCGACGGCGACGTGCTCGAGTTCCGGATCACCGCCGACAGCTTTCTGCGACACATGGTCAGAACCCTGGTCGGTACGATGCTGGAAGTGGATCCGGCGGCCTTCAAGCGTCTGCTCGAAGGACATCCACGTGACGAAGCCGGGACCACCGCCCCGCCCTGGGGCCTCTCTCTAGAGAAGGTTCAGTACTAGGCATGCGCTATCCGACCGTCCTCTTCGATCTCGACGGAACGCTGATCGACTCGGGGGAGATCATCCTCTCCTCGTTCCGCCACGCCACCCAGACGGTCCTCGAGCGCGAGATCCCGGACGAGGTGCTTGCGGCCGCGGTCGGCGGGTCCAACATCTACGAGCAGATGCGGGCTTTCGACGAGGAGCGGGCCGACGAGCTCGTCCGCGTCTACCGCGCGCACAACGAGCCGCTCCACGACGACCTCGTCGCCTTCGAAGGCATCGAGCGCGTGCTCGATCGACTAAGGGCCGAAGGCCGGCAGCTCGGCATCGTCACGGCGAAGAGGCGCAAGACTGTGGATCTCGCCTTCGCCATCCTGCCGCTCGAGCGCTACTTCGACGCGGTCGTCACCTCGGAGCAGACGGAACACCACAAGCCGCATCCCGAGCCGGTTCTGACCGCGCTCTATCGCCTGGGCAGCGAGCCCGGAGAGGCGGCGTTCGTCGGCGATTCGCCATTCGACATGGGCGCCGGCAAGGCAGCCGGCGTCTTCACCGTTGCGGTCTCCTGGGGGAAGATCCACCCCGTCGAGCGCCTGCGCGAAACGGGTGCCGACGCGGTCGTGCACTCCCCGGAGGAGCTCCTCGATGTCCTCTAGGACGAGGACGAAGACAAAGACGGACGAGGCCCGGATCGCGGAGCTCCGCGACCGGGTCGATTACCACCTCTACCGCTACCACGTCCTCGACGAGCCGGAGATCTCGGACGCCGAATTCGATCGCCTCTGGGACGAGCTTCTCGCGCTCGAGCGCGAGCACCCCGACCTGCAGACGCCGGACAGCCCGACGCAGCGCGTCGGCGCACCGCCCTCGGACAAGTTCGAGAAGGTCGAGCACCCGACGCCGATGGGTTCGCTCGAGAAGGTCACGACCGACGAGCAGCTCGAGAAGTGGCACGCGGATGTCGTCAAGCGCCTGGGGACCGACGAGGTGCGCTATGTCACAGAGCCGAAAATCGACGGCCTCTCCATCAACCTCCTCTATGAGGACGGCGCCTTCCTGCGCGGCACGACGCGAGGCGACGGCTTCCGCGGCGAGGACGTGACGCCGAACCTGAAGACGATCAAGGCGATCTCGATGCGGATGCAGCTCGAGGACGGGGAGTCGGCGCCGTCGCTGCTCGAGGCTCGCGGGGAGGTCTACCTCCCGCTCTCCGGCTTCAACGATCTCAACGAGCGGCTGATCGCCGAGGGGAAGAAGCCGACGCCGAACCCCGAAACGCGGCGGCCGGCTCGCTGCGGCAGAAGGATTCCGCCATCACCGCCGAGCGCCCGCTCTCGATCTGGATCCACGGTCTCGGCCGGCGGGAGGGGCTCCCGACGGAAGGGCACTGGGACTCGCTCCAGTGGCTGCGCGAGCATGGCTTCCGCACGAATCCGTACGCGGAGCTGCACGACTCCATCGAGTCCGTGGCGAAGGCGTGCCGCGAGTGGGAAAAACGGCGCGTCGACCTCGACTACGAGATCGACGGGCTCGTGGTCAAGGTCGACTCGTTTGCCCAGCAGGAGCGCCTCGGCGCCCTCCACCAGAGGCCGCGCTGGGCGCGCGCCTACAAATGGGCGCCGCTGACCGCGGTGACGCGGCTGAACAAGATCCTCATCCGGGTCGGCCGAACCGGCGCGCTGAACCCCTGGGCGATGATGGAGCCGGTCGAGGTGGGAGGCGTGACGGTGTCGCGCGCCACCCTCCACAACGAGGAGGACATCAACCGCAAGGAGATCCGCGAGGGCGACGACGTCATCGTCCAGCGTGCCGGCGACGTCATCCCGCAGATCGTCGGGCCGGCCGGCCCGCACCGGAAGGGCACGAAGCAGTTCCGAATGCCGGAGAAGTGCCCGCTCTGCGGCGCGGAGATCGTCAAGCCCGAGGGCGAGGTGATGCACCGCTGCCCGAACCGCGCGTGCCCTTCCCGAGGGCTCGAGACGCTGATCAACTGGGTCGAAGGGCCGGCCGACATCGAGGGCGTCGGCGAGCAGACCGTTCGCCTCCTCTGGCAGAAGGAGCTGGTCCGGTCGCTCCCGGACCTCTACCGCCTGTCGAAGGAGCAGCTGCTCGAGCTCGAAGGCTTCGCCGAGATCTCTGCAACCGCGGCGATCGACGCCATCGAGGCGTCGAAGAACGTCCCTTTCTCGCGCGTTCTCCTCGGGCTCAACATTCCGAAGCTCGGGTGGGTGCTCGCCCAGAGCCTCGCGCGCCACTTCGGCGACGTCGACCGGCTCCTCGCCGCCTCGCAGGAGGAAGTGGAGGAGGTGGACGGCTTCGGCCCCGACCGCGCCGAGATCATCGTCGAGTGGTTCGAGGACGAGCAGAACCGGGCGCTCGTCGAGGAGCTCCGCTCACTCGGTCTCCGCTTCGAGCTGGGCGAGGAGGACAAGCCCAAGGAAGGCCCGCTCACCGGCAAGACCTACGTGATCACGGGGACGCTCGAGCGCTGGTCGCGCGAGCAGGCGGCCGCGGAACTCGAGGCCGCCGGCGCGAAGGTCACGAACTCGGTCTCAGCGAAGACGACGGCGCTGATCGTCGGCGAGGACCCAGGCGCGTCGAAGCTGACAAAGGCCCAGAAGGCGGGCGTGGAGCAGCTCGACGAAGCTGCTCTAGAGCGCCTATTGGCCGGCTAGGACCTGAGCGAAGCGGTCCTGCGCCTCGCGGGCGTACCACCAGGGAATCGGGTTCCCGTTCATCAGGATCGCGAAGACGTACCGGGTCCTCACGAAACCCGAAAGCGCGGACGCGGAGTCGGTCGTGCCCGTCTTTGCGTACACGTTCCGGTACGCCGGCCCGCTCGTCATGCGGTCGACGAGGGTGCCGTTGACGCCCGCCGTCGGCAGGGAGTCCACGAACGCGTTCGAGATCTGCGAGTCCGAAAGCGCCGAGCGGAGAAGCTTCGCTGCCGCCCGCGCCGTCAGGCGGTCGTAGGCGGAGAGTCCCGAGCCGTCCGAGATGACGACCCCGCGCATCGGGACGTCGCGCGAGCGCAGCTCCTTCTTAACGACCGTCGCGCCCGCGGAGGTCGAGCCCTCATCGGCCTCGAGCGCGCCGACCAGCTTCGTCAGCATCTCCGCGTAGAAGTTGTCGCTCTGGTGGTCCATCGTGCGCACGAGCCAGCGGAGAGCGGGGGACGCTGCGTGGCCATGACGGTGGAGCTCGGATCCGCGCGCCCGAGCTTCGCGTGCCCTCCGACTTTGATGCCGCGCTCGACGAGCTTCGACCGCAGCATCTTTGCCGCTGCGAGGGCGGGGCCGGCTCGTGATGTAGCCCCTGAAGTGGGCGCGGTTCACGATGAGCGCCGAGAGGGCGGGACACTCGTCCTTGTAGAAGGACGCCTTCTGGCCGGGGCCGACTCGGAGCTTGTCGAAGAAGTGACTCGTCGCCGACGATCGCGCCGGTCACGCGTGAGATCCCCGCGTTGTCCACCGCGCGGGCGAACCGGCCGATCTGTGCGCCTGAAAGCGCCGGTAGCCGTAGCCCTTCGGGGATTAAGCTTTTGCCATTCCAGACCGTGCCCGTCTTGTGCCCCTGTCTGCGCAGCTCCGTCGGGATCGTGTAGCCCGG